>NZ_JARFYN010000013.1 GCF_030272695.1 Martinezella calliandrae | reverse complement strand
AGAACGACGAGGCCTGCTTGCCTGCCAACCATCAATCAACTCCTGCTCTTCTAACAGAAGCCAAACAAAATGAAGCTTATTTTGGTTCCAGGTGACTAGCACCAGAGCTTAGCGCCGCCTCGTGCGCCGGTTCAGGGCATACTACGCCTTCATCCTTGCGTCGGCGCCCGTCGCCAGCCACAAATGTGCACCGCAGCAAAAGATGGAAAACACGTCGCAGCGCGTCAAAAACTCGCCCCTTTTTCGTCTTAACGCCGTACCGGTCGGCAGGATGGCTGCTTGACCTGACGCATTTCGGAGCCATTTGAGACCACTGCGTTCGAATTCTTGACCATGCACAACTGCCTCGGCGCAAACCAGATGGAGTTGCATCATCGCTAGCGAATCGAATGAAGGCTTGAAGTCGCCGCCCCCCTGGGAAATCGAAGGCGTAGTCCCCGAGGCGGATGAAATCGTCTTCGAACATTTAAGTGAGAACCGATCTCGCGCGGCGGTGAAGGGCGCGTTTTGGTCGGCCCTGGATACGCTGATACCGACGGCGTTGAACAGCCTCGTCTTCATTGTCACTTCGAGATACTTGCTGCCGCATGATTTCGGCCTCGTGGCGCTCGCTTTCAGCATCGTCAGCTTTGCCGCCGGCCTCGGGCCGACCGCATTCGGCGAAGCGCTGATCCAGCAGAAGACCATCCGGCGTAGCCACCTCGACACGGTGTTCTGGCTGTCTTTCGCGTCGGCGGCGATCCTCTACGCCGCAATTTTCGCCGGATCGTCCTATATCGCCCATGGTCTGGGCCATGACGAAATCGTCGGTCTCCTGATGATCATCGGCTTGAAGATCTTCTTCGACATGATGATAATCGTTCCCAATGCGCTGATCGGCCGCACGATGTCCTTCCATCTTGCTGCCGTCCGCACAGCGATCGCGACGGTCGTATCCGGCCTGGTATGCCTGGCCTTGATTTTCGCGGGCTTCGGCCTCTGGGCACTGGCGATCGCGCAGATCGCGGCACCTGCCGCCGGATGCGTAGCTGCGTTCTGGGGCGCGGCGTGGCTGCCGGGGCTGCGGGTCAAGTGGAGCAGTCTTCGCGAGCTTCTGCACTACGGCATCTTTGCCTCTGGTAACCGTTTTCTTCAGTCCATGAGCCTCGATCAGCTTATCATTGGCACGCTCGTCAGCCCGGCCGCGCTCGGCATCTATAACTTCTCCAGGCGGCTTTTCGAGATGATAAACAACGTCGTCGCCGGAGGGCTGACCTCGGTCACGCATGTTCTCCTGTCGTCACTCCAGCACGATCAGAACAAGGTCCGCGAGGCCTTCCTCATGGCGACTTTCGGCTGCTCGCTCGTGTCGTTTCCAGCTTTCATGGGTCTGGCGGCCGTGGCAGATGACGCCATCCCGTTGATTTTCGGACAGCATTGGGCCGCCGCGATCTGGCCGGTTCGCTTCTTCTGCGTCATTGGATTGATGAGCGGAATAGGCGTTGTCCAGGCATCCCTGATTACCAGTCAGGGGAAGTCAGACTGGTGGTTTTATTACCAGCTCGTGCGAAACGTCGTGACGATCCTTACCGTATTACTGCTCTACCGATATGGCGTCGCCACCATCGTCTTCGTGCTGATGCTCGAAGTGCTGATCCTCTGGCCGGTCACGCTTTGGATGGTGTCCCGCCTCATCGCGCTCAGCATCGGAAAATACTTTGCCCAGTTTCTGCGACCGATCGCCGCCTATGTCGGCATGCTCGCCGCCGTACTCGGCGCTTCCGCATTGCTGCAGGATTGGAGCCCGGCCATGCGACTGGCGATCGAAATCCCCGTAGGCGCGATCGTCTACACAGGCTTAATCTTCATCCTGTGCCGGGAGAGGGTGCTCTTCCTGGCGCAGACAACGCTGCGGCGGCGCCACGCATAGCCGTCCTAAAACTTCGTTCGGCGCCGTGAGCGATGCGCCGAACGATCTCCATTCCAGTGTCTCTATCGGACCAGCCAAGGCCGGTGTGATCGCAACGGAGGGAATTTATGTCACTCATCACCTTCATCATCCCGGTTCGACATCAGGCCAATGCAAAGGATTGGCCTGCCCTGAAAGAGCGGCTGACCCAGACGGTCGCGTCGATAGCCGGCCAATACCATCGCGACTGGCGTGGCGTGATCGTCGCGAATGAGGGGGCGGACCTGCCCGATCTGCCACCGCAATTTTCGGTCGCGCGCGTTACGTTTCCGCCGAACCAGCACCACGAAATGCAAAGCGCCGACAAAGAAAAGGTCTACGACGCCTTCCGCCTCGACAAGGGGCGCCGCGTGCTGAGCGGCATGCTCGCTGCCCGCGACTCGCGGTTTTTCATGATCGTCGATGACGACGATTTCGTCAGTGCCAACATTGTCGATCATATCGCCGGGCAGCCCGACGCAAATGGCTGGAAGATCGACAAGGGCTACCTCTGGAATGAGGGTGGCCGGCTGGTCATGCAGCACGATGACTTTGCAAATTTCTGCGGCACGTCGTTGATCGTGCGGTCGCGTCTCTACGAGCTGCCTGCGACCTTCGAAGATGCCAGCGCCGACTATGTGAAGTCGATGTTGGGCAGCCACGTGCGCATCGCGGGGATACTGGCCAAACGAGGCACCCCATTGGGGATGCTGCCATTTCGCGGCGCCATCTACAGGGTCGGGCACAGCGGCGCGCACAGCCAGTCTTCCAGCCTCTTGACGTCGCATTTCTTTAGTCCCTATGCGCTACGGCATCCGCGCCAGCTTGTTCGCAATCTACTTCGGATCCGCCCGCTCGATCGCGCCCTGCGTAGCGAATTTTTTGGCGCCGCCCTGGAGCATCCCCGCTTTCAGGTGGAAGCGCCTGCAAGCGGCTAAGATGCTCTAGATTCAAAAGACTGGAGCGACCCTTGTCCGTTCAGATGAACGCACGGTGCTCCAGGCATCAACGACATCAGACAAGCGGAATGGTGGCCAGTGCGAAACGAATCTGAGATATCGGTGCGGAAAATCGATCCCGAGATTATTCCTTCTCGATGGCAACCACTCTTGCAGCCGGCCAGCCGAACGCGCCACAGATACGCATCGCTGGATGCCATGCGCGGCCTGGCGGCATTTTCGGTGGTTGTCTACCATCTTCAGCGGCCCTATGCGCCCCTGGCCTATGTCGCGGTCGATTTCTTCTTTGTTCTGAGCGGCTTCGTCATCGCGCGCGCCTACAGCGAAAAGCTCTCCGGCGGCATGCCGCTGAGAGCCTTCATGAAAGCCCGATACGCGCGCCTCTATCCGTTGTTCCTGCTCGGCACCCTCTATGGGCTGGTGCAGCTACTTGCCTATTGGAAATCGTCGAACGACACCGTCGGTGATCTGCTCGCAAGCCTGACAACAACCCTGTTCATGCTGCCCTCGCCGAGTTTTCTAACGAGATCCGCGACGGATATATTGCCGCTCTATCCCCTGAACGGACCGGCATGGTCCCTGTTCTGGGAACTGCTCGTCAACCTCGCATTCGCGCTGGTGCTTTTCCGGATGAGAACGAGAAGTCTGGCGGTCATCGTCGCCGTCTCGCTGGCCGGCCTGGTGGCTTCCGTCTCCTTCCACCGATCCCTCGATCTCGGTTGGGAATGGCGATCGGTCGATGGCGGACTGGCGCGGGTCTTCTTCTCCTTTGTTGTCGGAATGATCATATGCAGACTTCGCAAAGGCAGGCCGCCCGTCACCACCTATCTCGCGCTCCTGCCGATCGTCCTGATTTTCGGCCTGCTGTTTCTGCCAGTCTACTCGCTGAAATTCGCGCTGTTGTCCTGCATCGTCATTTCGCCCCTTGTCGTCCTTGCCGGAACGTTTCTGGAAATTCCGGAGCGCATTCAGCCACTTGGCATATTTCTCGGCTATCTCTCCTACCCGATCTACATGTGCCACCGGGGCTTCACGGAAATCTACGCCCACTTCGTCGATAGCGACCAGGTGCCCCCGCTACTCTATATCGGAGGCTTCTTGGCATTGATCACGGTGATATCGCTCCTATCAGCCCGGATCGTTACCCTCGTTCCGAAACTAGCACCTTCAAAAATGCGGACGCCATAGATTCGGGATCGGCGATGTCAGGAGCGCGACGGCGTCTCCTTTCGGCGGGACTTCGAAATAGGAAGCGTCAGATGCAGGCTGCAGCGCAAGCTTTCGGAAAGAAAGCACCAGATAACGGTTATATTTCAATTACTTACGCAAAGGA
Organism: Martinezella calliandrae; assembly: GCF_030272695.1. GTDB lineage: Bacteria > Pseudomonadota > Alphaproteobacteria > Rhizobiales > Rhizobiaceae > Rhizobium > Rhizobium calliandrae. The sequence goes on along the minus strand of NZ_JARFYN010000013.1, from coordinate 137,493 downwards.
GCATGGCGGAGAGGGTGGGATTTGAACCCACGATGCCCTTGCAGGCATGCCGCATTTCGAGTGCGGTGCATTCGACCACTCTGCCACCTCTCCGGTTATGCTGGTCGGCGCGTTTTTCGACGCGGGCGTTCTCATAGCGATAGAAGGATGGGATGGCAAGGGTGAATATTCAAGGTTTTCATCCTTTTGCCTTGACAGATCACGGGCCCTTATATATCCCGTGCGACGCAATAGGTGTGGATAAGTCCGTGCCTTGGCCGCTCCGCTCTGCGCGGGGTTTCACCGGCAGATCTTTTTCGAGGCCGCAAGCCTTTGGAATCCCTGCTAAACCTAGACTGATAAAAAGACGGCCGCTTGTCCTTCGGGGCGAGAGAGCCGGAACGAACATGAAAGGATAAAAAATGTTCGCAGTCATCAAGACCGGCGGTAAGCAGTATCGTGTGGCAGCTGACGACGTGCTGACCATCGAGAAGCTGGAAGCCACCGCCGGCGACACCGTAGAATTCACCGAAGTCCTCGTTATCGGCGAAGGCGCCGACGCTGCGATTGGTGCTCCCTTCGTTCAGGGCGCTTCCGTCAAGGCCGAAGTGATCGAGCACAACCGCGGCAAGAAGGTCATCGCCTTCAAAAAACGCCGTCGTCAGAATTCGAAGCGTTCGCGCGGCCATCGCCAGCATCACACGGTTGTCCGCATCACGGACATCGTGGCTGCCAAGTAAGTAACGGGATCAAGGTTTAAAGGAGAACTCCAATGGCACACAAAAAAGCTGGCGGTTCCTCGCGCAACGGTCGCGATTCCGAATCCAAGCGCCTTGGCGTGAAGAAGTTCGGCGGCGAAACCGTCGTTGCAGGCAACATCATCGTGCGTCAGCGCGGTACGCAGTGGCATCCGGGCACCAATGTCGGCCTCGGCAAAGATCATACCATTTTTGCGCTTACAGCCGGCAATGTGGACTACCGTACGAAGGCCAATGGCCGCGTATACGTGTCTGTAATGCCGAAAGCGGAAGCAGCGGAATAAGCCGGTAGCGCTCAAAAACAGCCGGCGTCTCATCGACCCGGCTGATCGCATCAGGTTCAGTCAAGAAAAAAGGGGAGATGGGGCGCCATCTCCCCTTTTTCTTTACCCAAACCAGGAGGACTGAACCATGCAAGGCGAATTATTAAGGGAAGGCCAATCGAGGTCTCCCGAAGAACGGCTGAGGCCAGAGCGGTTAAGGACCGATTGCCCTGTCTTGTTGTCGGAAAGGCTCGTTCTGCGCGCGCCCCACGAAGAAGACATCGACGCCCTTGCCCATCTCGCCAACAACGCCAACGTCGCCACAATGGTATCGCGTATGCCGCACCCGTATACGACCGCCGATGCCGCCGATTTCGTGCGACGCACGAAGCTTGGCGAGATTGGCAAGTGCGTCTATGCGATCACCAGAGCCGAAAACGGCGCCTTTCTTGGTTGTTGCGGGGTCGAGCCGACGGCCGACCCACAGACCGTAGAGATCGGCTATTGGCTGGGCGAGCCCTATTGGAACCAGGGCTATATGACGGAAGCCGCCCATGCCTTGATCGACATGGTCTTCCGTACGCGCGAGAATGTCGCCCAGATCGATGCCCGTTGCCGGGTGATGAATGTTGCCTCGCGCAGGGTCGTGCAGAAGTGCGGGTTCCAGTTCCAGGGATCTGGCCTTGCAGCATCGCTGGCGCTTGGCAGCACGGTATCGGTCGAATGGTACCGGCTCGATCGCAAGACCTGGATGTCACTGCGTAGCTGGGGAGGTCTGAGATGAACGCCGCCATCCTGCACCGCCGCGACGCCAGGACCCTGGTGCCCGGACCGACGCCGGTCATCCGGACCGAACGGCTGACGCTGCGCCCGCATAGGCTCGGCGATGCCGACGCGATCACGGAATCCTTGTCGGATTTCGCCGTCACCCGCATGCTGGCCCGCGTGCCGGTGCCGTACGACCGGCAGGATGCCATGGACTGGCTGGTCCCGCGCACCTGCAGCGATCTCGACCGTGACTGGGCGCTGGCCATCACCGAGCGGGACGACGTCCATATCGGCTGCGTCGGCATCGACCTCAGGCATGGCCGCTGGCACCTCGGCTACTGGCTGAACCGCTACTACTGGCGGCGCGGCATCATGACCGAGGCAGTCACAGCCGCGCTCGAGCGCTTCGCCCGCCGCATGCCCGAGGTCGCCGTGTTTTCCGGCGTCTTCGCCGACAATCCGGCCTCGTTGAAGCTGCAGCAGAAGCTCGGCTTCGACATCATCGGCTGCGCGGAGGTCTACAGCTTCGCACGCAACACCATGGTTCCGCATATCGAAACCGTGCTGAAGCCCGGCGCGCTGCGGCTCTTGCAGGCGGCATGAGGCTAAACATGTCGCGCAAAAGTGTGTAACAGTTTTGCGATAACGACATGCGCAAAATCAAAAATCTAAAGCGCAAGAAGCGAATCCGAAAGATCGCGATGCGCTGTAAAATCAGGTCATCGCCGGCTCTGCCAGGCGATGACGCCGCCCTTAACCATCGATCTGGACCCAGACCGGAAAATGATCGGAACCTTCCGCATCGATATCCACATGGGCCGATCGCAAACGATCACTCAACCCGCAACTGATGAAGCAGTAGTCGAGATGCATGCGCTTGTTACGATCCCTCGGATCCATCCAGCTATAGGCTTCCGGCTTCAGCCAGCCGACTGCATCGAGCGCGTCGATCGGCATATCGAAACGCGACATGCGCCCATAAAAAGCGTCCCTCAGGCCGGCAAGGGCGCAATATTCCGGCGATTCCGGCACCATGTTGAAATCGCCCATCAGGACAAAATCCTGCGGCAGCGGCGGATCGCTGTAGCCGATCTCCAGGCCGCCCGTCAGCGAGCCGCCATCGCGCGCAAAGTTGATCGCATGGTCTTTGAGATAGTGAATCTGGCTGATCCCCTCGTTCGGAGAGACGTGATCGAGATGCACGGAATAGGCCCGGACAGCGCCACCCGGCGCATCAATCACCGCTTCGATAGCAACCCGCTGCAGATTGAGTTTGGAAAGCGTGCGGCTGCGCGGCAGAGGCAGCGTCCGCGTCGCACGGATCGGCCAACGCGACAACACTATATTGCCGAACTGGAAGCGCAGATCGCGTGGGCCGGCGCCCGGCGGCAACACGTCCAGCCCGGCCCCGTAGATGGAATAATAATCCGGCAGCAGGGCTTGGATCGCGGCGACCATGTCGACATGGCCGTTGCTCGCGAAACCGCGGGTTACTTCCTGCAGGCCAATAACATCGGCGCCGGCAAGGTTTGCGACGATGCGTTCGAGATTATATCTGCTGTCAAGGCCGAAGCCGTACTGGATGTTATAGCTAACCAACTTCACGATAATCTTTGACCTCCGGCTGAACCGCCTATATCGAAGGCGACATACGGGCAAATGACCGCGCTGACTGTCTTGGCGGACACGCAGAAGACGCGGTAACAATTGAAAAGAGCGCATAGGCTTTCCTTAGACCCATTCGATACAAGGGGCTCTGCGCAATACCGAGTGACGGAAGTAAAATGAAATTTCTCGACGAAGCAAAGGTCTATATTCGGTCTGGTGATGGTGGCGCAGGCAGCGTTTCCTTCCGGCGTGAGAAATTCATCGAGTTCGGCGGTCCGGATGGCGGTGATGGCGGCCGCGGTGGCGACGTCTGGGTCGAGGCCGTCAACGGGCTGAATACGCTGATCGATTTCCGCTATCAGCAGCATTTCAAGGCCAAGATTGGCATGCATGGCATGGGCAAGAACCGCGCCGGCGCCAAGGGCGACGACGTGACGCTGAAGGTCCCGGTCGGCACGCAGATTTTCGAGGAAGACGAGGAAACGCTGATTTGCGATCTGACGCAGGAGGGCCAGCGCTTTCGTCTCGCCGCCGGCGGCAATGGCGGTTTCGGCAACGCCTATTTCAAATCCTCGGTCAATCAGGCCCCCGATTGGGCCAATCCTGGCCTGCCGGGCGAAGAAAAGACTATCTGGCTGCGACTGAAGCTGATCGCCGATGCCGGTCTCGTCGGACTGCCGAACGCCGGTAAATCGACCTTCCTTGCCGCCGTCAGCCGTGCCCGGCCGAAGATAGCCAACTATCCATTCACGACGTTGCATCCCAATCTCGGCGTCGCCACCATTGATGGCCAGGAATTCGTGCTGGCCGACATTCCGGGTCTGATCGAAGGCGCACATGAAGGTGTCGGCATCGGCGACCGCTTCCTCGGCCATGTCGAGCGCACCCGGGTGCTGCTGCATCTCGTTTCCGCCCAGGAAGAGAAGGTCGGCAAGGCCTATAAGACGGTGAAGCACGAGCTCGAAGCCTATGGCAACGATATCACCGACAAACCGGAGATCGTGGCGCTGTCGCAGATCGATGTGCTTGACGAAGAGTCGCTGAAGAAGAAGACGCGCGAACTGGCGCGGGCTTGCGGCAAGACGCCGTTCCGCATTTCCGCTGTCACCGGTAGCGGTATGACCGAGGTGCTGCGTGCGTTACGCGACGTGATTGTCGAAGCAAACGCCGGCACCAGCGAAGACAAGCCGGCGAAAGCGCCGAAGCTGCGACACCGCGACATGCTGGTCTCCGACGATGCGGGCGAAGATGAAGACGATCACGAGGACCATCAAGGATGACTGCTCGCAAGCCGCTCGATCGCTATCGCCGCATCGTCATCAAGATCGGCTCAGCCCTACTCGTCGACCGCAAGACAGGGTTGAAGAAGGCTTGGCTCGACGGCATGTGCGCCGATATTGCCGGACTTAAGGCCAAGGGCGTCGATGTCCTGGTCGTCTCCTCCGGCGCTATCGCGCTCGGCCGCTCGGTGCTCGACTTGCCTTCGGGCGCGCTGAAGCTGGAAGAAAGCCAGGCAGCAGCAGCCGTCGGCCAGATTTCGCTGGCGCGCGCCTGGTCGGAAAGCCTGTCGCATGGCGACATCGTCGCCGGCCAGATTCTACTGACGCTTGGCGACACCGAGGAGCGCCGCCGCTACCTCAACGCACGCGCCACCATCAATCAGCTTCTGAAAATCGGCGCCGTGCCAATCATCAACGAAAACGACACGGTCGCCACCAGCGAAATCCGCTATGGCGACAATGACCGCCTAGCCGCCCGCGTCGCCACCATGACCGGCGCCGACCTGCTGATCCTGCTATCTGACATCGACGGGCTCTACACCGCCCCGCCGCATCTCGATCCGCAAGCGAAATTCTTGGAAGCGATCGCCGAGATCACGCCGGAAATCGAGGCCATGGCCGGTGGCGCCGCATCGGAACTGTCGCGTGGCGGCATGCGCACCAAGATCGATGCCGGCAAGATCGCCACGGGTGCCGGCTGCGCCATGATCATCGCCTCGGGCAAGACGGATCGGCCTTTGAACGCCATCGCAAACGGCGCGCGCTCCTCTTGGTTCGCCCCGTCGGGTACGCCCGTCACCGCTCGCAAGACCTGGATTGCCGGACAGCTGCAGCCCGCCGGCGAGCTGCATGTCGACGACGGTGCCGTCACTGCGCTCGGCGCGGGCAAGAGCCTACTGCCCGCCGGCGTGCGCAACGTTGCCGGCCACTTCGGCCGCGGCGACACTGTTGCCGTCATCGGCCCGTCAGGCCGGGAAATCGCCCGTGGCCTTGTCGGCTACGATGCCGAGGAAGCCCGCCAGATCACCGGCCGCAAATCGGCGGAGATCGAGGCGATCCTCGGCTATCCCGGCCGCGCCGCCATGGTGCATCGCGACGACCTCGTCATGACCGCGTCCGTCAAGACCACGGCCGAAAAATTGAAGAAGGATGAAGCTCATGCTTGATACTGTCGCACAAAGCCCCGACATCGACGTTTTGATGAACGATTTCGGCCGCAAGGCCCGGGCTGCGTCGCGACCACTGGCTTTCGCATCGACCGAGAGCAAGAACAAGGCATTGAACGCTATGGCGGATTTCATTCTTGCGCGTAAGGATCATATCCTTGCCGAGAATGCCAAGGATCTTAGGGATGTCGAGGGCACGGACATTCTTGCCTCCTTCGTCGATCGCCTGACGCTCAACGACAAACGCGTGACCGAGATGGCAGAGGGCATTCGCGCCATTGCAGCCTTGCCGGATCCAGTGGGTGAGGTCATCGCCGCCTGGGACCGGCCGAATGGGCTGAAAATCGAGCGCGTGCGCACGCCGCTCGGCGTCATCGGCGTCATCTTCGAAAGCCGGCCGAACGTCACCGCCGATGCCGGTGCGCTGTGCCTGAAGGCTGGCAATGCCGTCATTCTGCGTTGCGGCAGCGATTCGCGTCGGTCGTCTCAGGCGATACATGACTGCCTGGTCGAAGGGCTGAGAGCGGCCGGCCTGCCGGATCATGCGATACAGCTCGTCCCCGTCAGCGACCGTGCTGCCGTCGGCGCCATGCTGCGTGGCCTCGGAGGCAATATCGACGTCATCGTGCCGCGCGGCGGCAAAAGCCTGGTGGCGCGCGTACAGAACGAAGCGCGCGTGCCGGTCTTTGCCCATCTTGAAGGCCTCTGCCACGTCTATATCGACGCCTCGGCGGATCTGGAGATGGCGAGGTCGATCATCGTCAATGCCAAGATGCGTCGCACCGGCGTCTGCGGTTCGGCAGAGACGCTGCTTGTCGATGCCAAGGCCGCGCCGACGCATCTGAAACCGTTGCTCGACGCGCTCTCCGACGCCGGCTGTGAAATCCGCGGCTCCGCCGAGGTGCTTAGGCTCGTGATGGGATTGAAGGCCGCGACAGAAGAGGATTGGTCGACGGAATATCTCGCGGCCATCATTTCCGTCGCCATCGTCGACGGCATTTCCGGCGCGATTGCCCACATCGGCAAATATTCCTCCAATCATACCGAAGCAGTGATTGCCGAGGACCCAGCTGTGGTCGAGCGCTTCTTCACCGAGATCGATTCGGCGATCCTGCTGCACAACGCATCGACGCAATTTGCCGACGGCGGAGAATTCGGCATGGGAGCGGAAATCGGGATTGCCACGGGTAAGATGCATGCGCGCGGCCCTGTCGGCGTCGAGCAGCTTACTTCTTTCAAATATCGCGTGCGCGGCACCGGACAGATACGGCCCTGACGTGCACGAGGAAAAGATCGATTACCGCTATCTGCGCATGCCGCGTGCTGAACGCGGCATGGTGGTAGGTCTTTTCGGCGGCTCCTTCAACCCGCCGCATCAAGGCCATGCGCTGGTAGCCGAAATCGCCATCCGCCGGCTCGGACTCGAGCAGCTCTGGTGGATGGTGACGCCGGGCAATCCGCTGAAGAACCGCAATCATCTCGCGCCGCTTGCCGAACGAATCGCGCTTAGCGAATCGATCACCCATGATCCGCGCATCAAGGTGACAGCATTCGAGCAAACGCTTGGCATGAGCTATACGGCCAATACGCTGGCGCATGTGAAGGCGCGCAACAGCCAGGTTCATTTCATCTGGATCATGGGTGCGGACAGCTTGAACACATTCCATCGCTGGCAGAAGTGGCAGGAGATCGCCCGCACCTTTCCGATCGCCGTCATCGACCGGCCGGGATCGACGCTATCCTATCTCTCTGCAAAAATGGCCAAGACATTTCAATTTGCGCGCGTCGACGAAGACGATGCACGAATATTATGGAAAAAACCGGCACCCGCCTGGACTTTCATCCACGGCCGGCGCTCGCCATTGAGCTCGACCGCCTTGCGCGCCGCGCAATAACCGCGTCAGCGCGATATCAAGTCCGATTTTCAGGAAAATCCTCCTAAAATGAAAGGCCCGACGGGGGAGGAGATCCGTCGGGCCTTCAAACCTGGTCGGCAATTGGGAGGAGGAGGGTTGCCGACCCTTATCGAAAGGCGTTGGGAGGAGGAGATCGCCGTTTCGATGTTTATGTTTTAGCAGATTTGACCGAATGATAAAACGCTTATAGCGCATTGCAGCAATGCATTCTATTCATAGCTTGGAAAACAGCCTGCTCAAAAATCGCTTCTTTTATATAACCTAAGCGCGCTATTGCCTCCCATCGAGATCGCGTACCGCGCAAAGATCCAAAAAACCGCACGATTCGTAACGTTGCGTCTCATACCGTGAGCGTTCGCTATTCTCGCGGGCGAATCTAGCCATGCATTTCTGCGGCAACAACATGCTCCAATATGCGCCTTAAAGGCAAAACCCTATCAAATTCGTAGGGTTACGCTTTCCGCTACGCTATATTTTTCGAAATATATCCCTCTAGCCAAGCTTCGCCAGTCGTTATATCTCTCCAAATATGTCGATATTTTCCCGGAGAAATATGATGGCCACTCGCCGCCGCCAATGGATCAAGCTTGCAACTGCCGCCCTTTCCGTCGCCTGGCTTGGCATGTCGGTCATTCCTGCGCCGGCCTTCGCCGCCGACAAGATCACTGTCTTTGCCGCCGCGAGCATGAAAAACGCGCTGGACAACATTGACGCCGCCTTTACCAAGGAAACCGGCAAGCAGATCGCCGTCTCCTATGCGGCAAGCGGACCGCTGGCCAAGCAGCTCGAAAACGGCGCACCGGCCGACGTCTTCATCTCCGCCGATACCGATTGGATGGATTATCTTGCCAAGAAAAAGCTGATCAAGGACGACAGCCGCGTCAACCTGCTCGGCAACCAGATCGTTCTCGTCGCCGCCAAGGACAACGCCAAGCCTATTGAGGTCAAACAAGGCATGGACCTTGCCGGGCTTCTCGGCGACGGACGGCTGGCGATCGGCCAACCGGAATCGGTGCCAGCAGGCAAATACGGCAAGGCGGCGCTCGAAAAGCTCGGCATCTGGTCTTCGGTTGAGAAGAAGACTGCCGGCGCTGAAAGCGTGCGCGCCGCGTTGGCGCTGGTTTCACGTGGCGAAGCCCCCTACGGCATCGTCTATCAGACCGACGTTTCCGCCGATCCGCGCGTTGCCGTTGTCGGCACCTTTCCAGAAGACAGCCACCCGCCGATCATCTATCCGATCGCGATCACTGCCAGCAGCACCAACCCGGACACGCAGGCCTATTTCGACTATCTGAAATCGGCTAAGGCTGTTCCAATCTTCGAGCACGAAGGCTTCACGGTTCTGAAGCAGTGAGCGTCATCGCTCAATCGTGGGCAAGAAGCTCATTCTTACAGGCTCGCCGGCTAGTGGCGGGCCTGACATGTTTTTGCGAGGCAGGAATTGGACGCATTAGGTTTGAGCAACGACGAATGGATGGCGATCGCGCTGAGCCTGCGCGTCTCGACGGTCGCCATGCTGGTGAGCCTGCCCTTCGGCATTGCCGCGGCAATGTTGCTTGCGCGCGGTAAGTTTTGGGGCAAGTCGATTTTCAACGGCATCATCCATCTGCCGCTGATTCTGCCACCCGTCGTTACCGGCTTTATTCTCCTCGTCCTCTTCGGCCGCAAAGGCCCGATCGGAGCACCGCTCGATCAATATCTCGGAATAGTCTTCTCCTTCCGCTGGACCGGCGCCGCCCTAGCCTGCGGCGTTATGGGCTTTCCGCTGATGGTTAGGAGTATCCGCTTGTCGATCGAAGCGGTCGATCGCAAGCTCGAGGAGACAGCCGGAACGCTTGGCGCCAACCCGCTCTGGATATTCCTCACCGTGACCTTGCCATTGATCCTGCCCGGAGTCATTGCCGGAATGATCCTCTCTTTCGCCAAGGCCATGGGCGAGTTCGGCGCCACCATCACCTTCGTCTCCAACATTCCCGGCGAAACGCAGACACTATCTTCAGCGATCTACACCTTCACACAGGTACCAGGAGGTGACGCCGGTGCACTGCGGCTGACGATCGTCGCTATCGTCATTTCCATGGCGGCATTGCTCGCCTCCGAATTCCTCGCCTATCTCGCCGGCAAGAGGGTGGACTGGGAATGACGTTAAGTGTCGATATCCGCCACCAGTTAGGCGCCTTCTCGCTCGACGCCGCCTTCACCTCAGATGGCGGCGTCACCGCCCTGTTTGGCCGCTCCGGCTCCGGCAAAACCTCAATCATCCGCATCATCGCCGGCCTGATCCAACCCGATCATGGCCGCATCAGCCTCAATGGCGCAGTGCTTGCCGACACCGACAGCCAGATCTTCGTTCCGCGCCACCGCCGCCGTTTCGGTTGTGTCTTCCAGGAGGCGCGGCTGTTTCCGCATCTCTCGGTGCGGCAGAACCTGAATTACGGAAGCTGGTTTGCTCCGAAAAGCGAGTGCGGCGAAAGCTTCGATGGCGTCGTTGATCTCCTGGGAATCGCCGCGCTTCTCGATCGACGGCCGGCGAAACTCTCCGGCGGCGAAAAACAGCGCGTCGCCATCGGCCGCGCCCTGCTTTCGTCACCGCGGCTATTGCTGATGGATGAACCGCTGGCAGCACTCGACGAGGCCCGCAAAGCCGAGATCCTGCCCTATCTCGAACGGCTCCGCGACGAAACGAAGGTGCCAATCATATATGTCAGCCATTCGATCGCCGAAGTGGCACGGCTGGCCAACCGTGTCGTCGTCCTGCGCGACGGCAAGGTGGAGGCGACGGGGCCGGCGGTCGAAATCTTTAGCCAGCTTTCCGGCCCGCAAGCGGCCGACCGTCGCGAAGCCGGCGTTCTGCTCGAGGGCAGGGTGGAGCATGTCGACCATGAGCACTGTTTGACCATCGTGGCACTGAAGGCGGCGAAGCTTTTCGTCCCCGGCGAAGCGGCAGGGGTGGGCGAGACTGTACGCGTCCACATTCCCGCCCGCGACGTCATGCTGGCAACCGCGCGCCCTGAAGGTCTAAGCGCCCTCAACATCCTCGAAGGCCGAGTGATCGCGATCGGCACCGCGGCCGGCGGCATGGTTGACGTAAAGATGGAGTGCGGTGGCGACACGGTGCTTGCCCGCATCACGCAATTTTCCGCCGAACGGCTGGGCCTAGAGATCGGACTGCCCATTCATGCGGTCATCAAGACCGTAGCGCTCGAACCCTAAGAGAGATCAGGAGTCGGCCCGTGGCTCCGAAGCTGCATCGCCAGAGCTGCGATTGGCCTCCAGCCATTCGAGATCGCCGGCGATGGCCGCCCGCACCGAGCTTTCCATGCCGCGGAACCGCCGCAACAATTCCTCGCCAAATGGCGTCAGCGCCGCCCCGCCGCCCTTCTGTCCGCCACGCTGCGATTCGACGACCGGCTCCTGGAACATGTGATTCAATTCGCTGATGAGCAGCCAGGCGCGGCGATAGGACATGTCCATGGCGCGCCCGGCAGCCGAAATCGAACCGGTTTCGCGAATATGTTCAAGGAGTTCCATCTTGCCGCGCCCAAGCCGGTCGTGCCCCGAGAAACTGATGCGGAGGATAGGCTTCAGGGATTGTTGCGCAGTTTTGGTCATGGCGTCGGAGCGTTTCGATCTTATTTGTGTATACGCGCCCTTCGCTCGCCTGTACATGGGATGCCGGCGACTGGCAGCGGCCGCCGCCACGCTCTGCCTTACCTGACGTCACCTGAAGCTTCCGCCGCAACTTTCGCGAACAATTGCCCATATCTGGTGCGAAAGAGGGGGAATTTGATACAAAACCTTGTCTCTACGTCGAATAGGTGACAGCCGACGTCTTGAAACCTTAATGCTTTGGTGCCTATCTTTGTAGCGTGATCGACTCAGATCATCTATGTGCATGTTCTGTTACTCAAGGAAGGAAGAGCACTGACAACAGTACACGCCAAGGGAAGAACGCCTGTCGTTATCCCGAAGAGCCCGGAACGTGGCGCCGATGCCGCTGCCCGAGCCCTGCACACTGTCCTCGCAAGCCTCGAGGACTCCAAGGCCGAAAATATCGTCACCATCAACATTGCTGGCAAATCCGCGCTTGGAGACTATATGGTCGTCGTCTCCGGACGCTCGAACCGGCATGTCCTGGCGATTGCCGACCATCTGATCACCGACCTGAAGGACGACGGTCTGGGCAACGCCCGCGTCGAGGGCCTGGAGGGCGGGGATTGGGTGTTGATCGACACCGGTGACATCATCATTCACGTGTTCCGTCCTGAGATCCGCGAGTTCTACAACATCGAAAAGATGTGGGCAGCGCCTGATCTCGACGAGGGCACGCTGCACTAACCGATTCCAGGTTCTATTCCCGGTCCCGGTTGGCGGCTTCTTATCGCCGGATGTGATGGTCCGGCAACGATCTACGTCTGTGCCGCAATGACGGCGGATATGCTTGGGAGCGGGAATGCGGATAGGTCTTTTCGCCGTGGGTCGGTTGAAAGCCGGCCCTGAGAAGGACCTTGCGGCCCGCTATCTCGACCGTTTCGCCAAGGCTGGTCCAGCAATCGGCCTGGAGTTGACGCGCATGACCGAGGTCGCCGAAAGCCGCGCATCCAACGGCGAGACGCGTAAGCGTGAAGAAGCTGTCCTGTTGCAGAAGGCGCACCCGGAAGGCGGCGTTCTCATTCTTCTCGACGAGCGCGGCAAGGCGCTGGACAGTGAAGCCTTCGCCGCTCTGTTGGCCACATTCCGCGACCAAGGCAAGCGCGACCTGACGCTAGCCATCGGCGGGGCCGATGGTCTTGACCCTTCCCTCTACGATAAGGCCGACGTCACCGTCTGCCTCGGCAAAATGACCTGGCCGCATCAACTGGTGCGCATTCTCATCGCCGAACAGCTCTACCGCGCCGTCACCATTCTGTCCGGCCACCCCTATCATCGGATTTGATGTTCCGCCGCAGGAGATGGAAGCACTCGAAAACAGTTTGGCGTTCGGATATTTTGCGTTAACGGAACGCTCACACAGGCGTGTTTTGATTCCCGCCGCAAAATTGATGATCCTTCCTGGATAATCGCGGCAAATCGGTTTAGTTTCACGCGATTTGAAGGGGCTGAGCCCAAACGACTGGATGAGAAAAACCCCGCCCATGCTTTCCCGCTTGCTGCTGCCATCCTTGGCGGTGTCTCTTGGCGTGGGTGTCTATGTTGAAAGTCCGCTTCAATTGCGGGACATAGCCCAGGCGCAGGAATATGGCGGCGCGTCACCCGCGCCAACACGGTCGAAGGACGATCAGCCCGCCTCCAGTCCATCGGCGCGGCGGACAGAGCAAACGCCCGACCCGGCGGCAGATCTCGCCCGGAAGCGCGATCAGACCCGAGCCGAGCTCGAGGAATTGTCAAAGACCATCAGCCTTTCCGCCGACAAGACGAAGGGACTGGAAGACGGTATCGCCTCGCTCGACAAGAGCACCGCAAGCCTCCGCCAGGCACTGATCGACAGCGCCGCCCGCCGAAGGGATATGGACCACAAGATTCAGCAGAGCGAGAAGAAGCTGACCGATCTCGCGCTCAAGGAAGACAATATCCGTAAATCGTTGCACGAACGCCGCGGGCTGCTGGCCGAAGTACTGGGCGCGCTGGAACGCATGGGCCGCAACCCGCCACCGGCGCTGCTGGTAACGCCGGACGATGCGCTTGCTTCCGTGCGCAGCGCCATCCTGCTTGGCGCCGTCGTTCCCGGCATGCGCAAGGAGACGGATAAACTCATCGCCGACCTTACCGAACTTACCAAGCTGCATGCTGCCACGGCCGCCGAAAAGGCCGATCTGACGGCCACCATGACCAACAGTCTGGAGGAGGAACGGCGCATGGATCTTTTGATCGCCGAGAACGACAAACAGACGCACGAAAACGCCTCCCAGCTGGATGCCGAGCGCAAGCGCTCCGAAGAATTGGCGGGCCAGGCGACCAGTCTCGAGGGTCTGGTCGCGTCGCTTGAAAGCCAGATCGGTTCTGTGCGCGATGCCGCTGCCGCCGCGCGGGCGGAAGAGGCTCTCCGGGAGCAGATGACCGACCAGCAGCGCGAACAGGCCAAGGCACTGGCCGAAAGCGGCGTGCCTGATAAAAACCGCATTACGCCCGCATATCCGTTCTCCGACCTTAAACGGAAATTGGAGCTGCCTGTGGCGGGTGATATTCTCCGCCAGTTTGGCGATGATGACGGAACGGGGCATACGGCGATGGGCATGACCGTCGCGACCGGCCCCGACGCGCTCGTCACCGCTCCTGCCGACGGGACGGTTGTCTACGCCGGCGCGTTTCGCAGCTACGGCCAGATGGTTATCTTGGATACGGGCGACGGCTACCACATGGTGCTGTCGGGAATGGACGCGATCAAGACGCGTCTCGGCAAATTTATGTTCGCTGGCGAGCCGCTCGCTGTGATGGGCGAAAAAAGAGTCGCGAGCGCGACTGCATTGGCGCTGGAAACGGATCGGCCAACGCTCTACATTGAATTTCGAAAAGATGGGAAGCCGGTCGATTCTCGACCTTGGTGGACCTCCAAAGACACTGGAAAGGCACGCAATGATACGTAGGGCTTCTCTTGTTCTCGTTGGCGCATTGATGGGTGCGACCGCGATGAGCGTAATCTACACGGCGGTGGTGCCGGCGGAAGCCGCGGGCGCATCCACGTACAAGGAATTGTCCATCTTCGGCGATGTCTTTGAACGTGTGCGTGCGCAATACGTCACGCCGCCCCAGGAGGACAAGCTCATCGAAGCCGCCATCAACGGCATGCTGAGCTCGCTGGATCCGCATTCGAGCTACATGAACGCCAAGGATGCCGAAGACATGCGCACCCAGACCAAGGGTGAATTTGGAGGCCTCGGCATCGAAGTGACGATGGATAACGATCTGGTCAAGGTCATCACTCCGATCGATGATACGCCCGCCGCCAAGGCCGGTGTTCTCGCCGGCGACTATATTACAGCCATCGACGGCCAGTCTGTGCGTGGCCTTAAATTGGAAGACGCCGTCGAGAAGATGCGAGGCGCCGTCAAGACGCCGATCAAGCTGACGCTGATGCGCAAGGGCGCCGACAAGCCGATTGAACTCACGATCATCCGTGACGTGATCGCCGTTGCCGCCGTCAAGTCTCGCGAAGAAGGCGGCGATGTCGGTTATCTCCGCATCATCTCCTTCACCGAAAAGACCACGCCGGACCTGGAAGCCGCGATTGCCAAGATCAAGAAGGATATCCCGGCCGACAAGCTGAAGGGCTACGTCCTCGATCTGCGCCTCAATCCGGGCGGGCTGCTCGACCAAGCGATCAACGTCGCTGACGATGTGCTGGAGCGTGGCGAAGTCGTCTCCACTCGCGGCCGCAATCCGGACGAAACCCGCCGCTTCAACGCCGGCCCGGGCGACCTGACCGATGGCAAGCCTATCATCGTGCTCATTAACGGCGGCTCGGCTTCGGCTTCGGAAATCGTCGCCGGTGCCCTGCAGGATCTGCGCCGCGCGACCGTTGTCGGCACTCAGTCCTTCGGCAAGGGCTCCGTCCAGACCATTATCCCGCTTGGCGATGGCAACGGCGCGCTGCGTCTGACAACGGCGCTTTACTACACGCCATCGGGTCGTTCGATCCAGGGTACCGGTATTGCGCCTGACATCAAAGTCGACGAGCCACTACCCGACGATCTGAAGGGCAAGCTGGTGACCGAAGGCGAATCCAGTCTGCCGGGCCACATCAAAGGCCAGAGCGAAACCGACCAGGGCTCTGGCTCGGCCGCCTATGTGCCGCCGGATCCGAAAGACGATGTTCAGCTGAACTACGCGCTTGACCTGTTGCGCGGCGTAAAGAAGGACCCTTCCTTCCCGCCGAACCCGGACAAGGCGGTTTCCGCCAAGTAAGAAATAGCGCCGGGCTGGAAACAGACCCGGCGCTTTCATATCCGGAGCGAGATGACATCTCATCTCGCTCTAACTATTTGAATAGGTATGATCTTATTCGATATCATTTTGGATCATGCTTGATTTTTTTGTACCTGGAGCGTCCTCTCCGCTTTGATGGCTGCGCATGAAGGCGGAATGCTCTGGGGCAGACGGCTTCCCGCTTGGGGTGGATACGGACTTTGGGAACGGATTTGCATGCACCGCTGGGCCAAAACCGCGGCCCTGGCCGCGAACGGCGGCGTCCGCCCATTGGGCGCATCCTTGCTGGCTTCTGCCTGATCGCGATCGCCAGTTTTTCCCTCTATTCGGCGCTGCTGCGCGACAATCTTCAGAAAACTCCGCCGATCGAGACAGCCCAAAAGGGTCTGCCACCGCCAGCAACGGCAGCCGAAAAACCTGCTGCGAGCAACCAAACGGGCCTGACGCAGGTCGACCCGCAATCTGGTGCCGATACGCATCGCATTGTCACCAGCGACGGTTCAGTCGTGACGATGTTCAGTCCGAACTCGCGCGACGGCAGCGGCCCGGTACTGATCAACGCCAATCGGGTCGGCCAGGATCCGCGCATAGCTGCAATACCGAACGACAGCCTGCTGGAGGACTCGCCCTTCGGCAAACTGCCAATCACGGCGCCGAGCGGGCTAAGACCAATGGACCAATATGCACGGCCCTGGTCCGGCGCCCGCGGCACGCGCGTTGCCATCGTTGTCAGCGGTCTCGGCCTCAGCCAGACCGGCACTCAGCGGGCTATCGCGAAGCTGCCCGAGGAGATCACGCTCGCCTTTGCCGCCACCGGCAACAGCCTGCAGCGCTGGGTGCAGGAGGCACGGCGCGGCGGTCATGAAATCTTGCTCCAGGTGCCTTTCGAGCCTTTCGATTATCCCGGAAACGATCCCGGGCCGGATACGCTTTTGACTTCCCAGCCCGAAGCCAAGAACATCGAAGACCTGCACAAGGCCATGGGCGAGATCACCAACTATACCGGCGTGATGAACTATCTCGGCGGACGGTTCCTTTCGAATGCCGATGCCATGGAACCTGTTATGCGCGATATCGGCAAGCGCGGCTTGCTGTTCCTCGATGACGGCTCCTCGGCGCAGTCCAAATCCGGCACCATCGCCAAGGCCTTGGAAGTGCCGCATGCTTTTGCCGACGTGCAGCTTGACGGAGAATTGGCGCAGGACGCCATTCTGAAGAAACTTGACGAGCTGGAGCGCATCGCGCACCGCAATGGTTCGGCGATCGGCGTCGCGGCCGCTTTTGACGAAAGCGTTGATGCAATCAGCAAATGGAGCGAGGAAGCAGCCATGCGCGGTATCGAGATCGTTGCCGTCTCGGCCCTAGCCGACGACCCCAAACATCCCTGATCGTTAGAGGATAACCATGAGCAAGAGCCATCGACCAGTCAGAGCTGAAGACCTGCCCTATCGCCCCTGCGTCGGCGTTATGGTGCTCAACCGCGAAGGGCTGGTCTGGGCCGGCAAACGTATTCCGGATGGTAATTCCGAATATGACGGCTCGCCGCAGCTTTGGCAGATGCCGCAGGGCGGCATCGACGAAGGCGAAGACCCGCTGGAGGCGGCCCATCGGGAGCTCTACGAAGAGACAGGCATGAGGTCCGTGACGCTGCTCGCCCAAGCGAAGGACTGGATCAATTACGATCTGCCGCCACAGTTGATCGGCATCGGCCTCAAGGGAAAATACCGTGGCCAGACCCAGCGCTGGTTTGCCTTCCGCTTCGACGGCGCCGAAAGCGAAATCGCCATCAACCCGCCGCCGGGCGGCCACGAGCCGGAATTCGACGCCTGGGAATGGAAGCCGATGGCAGAGCTGCCCGGCTTGATCGTCGCCTTCAAACGGTCGGTGTACGACCAGGTTGTCGCTGAATTCCAGCACCTAGCCGGTTTGAAGGCGGAAGACTGAGCAAAGGCCAGTCGCTGAAAAGCGGCCGGGATCGATAGAGCGGTCCAGATTTCACGGAATCTGAACCGCTCTATCCTTTAATTTTTATCCCAATTTCGGACGGAAAACCGGCCGCGCACTTTTCCTGAAATTGCGCTGGGCGAATTATTCGGCGGAGTCGGCTGAATCAGCGTTGAGCTGGCCGTATTTGGCCTCGCCGATCTTACCGAGCAGGTCGATTTGGGTTTCCAGGAAGTCGATATGGCCTTCCTCGTCCGCTAGCAGCTCCTCGAACAGCTTCATGGAGACATAGTCTCCGGCGTCGTGACAGATGTCGCGTGATTTCTTGTAGGCGGTGCGGGCGTCGTATTCGCCGGCGAGATCGGCTTCCAGGACTTCCTTGACATTCTGGCCGATGCGCAGCGGCGCGAGCGTCTGCAGGTTCGGATGTCCCTCGAGGAAGATTATGCGAGCGACGAGACGATCAGCGTGATGCATCTCTTCGATGGATTCCGCACGCTCCCTCTTGGCAAGCTTGGTGTAGCCCCAATCTTCCAGAAGCCGGTAGTGGACCCAATATTGGTTGACGGCACCGAGTTCGAGAAACAGCGCCTCGTTAAGCCGCTCGATGACCTTTTTGTCGCCTTTCAATGTCCGCTCTCCCGTTTTCTTCGTGGAATTTTTTCAAGCGGGACATGAAATCAAATATTTCCGCCTCCGTCGAGTGGCGGCGGGCATGATAGTCCTCGGTCGTTTTAATTATGATGTCGACGACATTCGGAAAACAGCCGCAGCAACGGCCGCGCTTTGACATGGCGTGATAGACTTTGGCGGGGACGATGAGCTGCCAACAATCCTGATCGAGGAGCTCGATGATGGCCTCCCGGATTTCTTTGTCGGTGATGTAATTGCAACTGCAAACCAGCATTCTTCATTCAGCCCGTCAAACATGACATCTGCTGTCTTGTTTGTGCGAAAGAAGATGTTCTTTGTCAAGAAAGAATCGATTCATTTTTCACCGCGACAGGCGGGGCAGGGTCACTTCAGTGTGAGACGTACCCCGGCGCATCAATGGAAGTTACGGCCGCGCGGCATGACACTTGCCGTTTCGGCAATATCTCTGGGGCCATCTGCCGCCACCTCTGCGGTCTGCTCCCTCGCCGACCGGCTTGCCTCAGTGAGCCACTTCTTTTGCCGGTGATCCATGGTTGGACGCAGGGCCTCGTCTGCCCGATCATTGACACCGAAGCGCCTGGCTTCGCGTTGCAGGATCCCCAACGCCGGAGTCATGTCCTCGATATAATCGACCACCACATGAATGACACCGCTTTCACTCTGCAGACGGCCGCGAATCTTGACCAGCCGGGCGCCCATGACGATGGCGCGGTACTTGTCGAACGTTTTTGGCCAGACGATCGCATTGGAGATGCCGGTCTCGTCCTCCAGCGTCATGAAGATGAGGCCCTTCGCCGATCCCGGTCGCTGTCGCACCAGCACCAGTCCGGCGATCGTCACCATCCGTCCATTAGGAACATCGTGCAAATCCCGGTTCTGCATGATGCCCATACGCGCGAAATCGGCTCGCAGGAAGGAAGCAGGATGCGCCTTCAACGACAACGACAGATAGCGATAATCCTCGATCACCTGCTCGCCGGGCAGCATTTCAGGCAGCGAAACAGTGGGCTCCACCAGCAGGTCGGTGTGGTCGGCAAGATCGAAGAGGGGAAGTTTTTCAGCGGCACTGCCGGCATCGAGCGCCCGCACGGCCCATAACGCCTCCCGACGGCTCAAGCCCATGGAGCCGAACGCATCCGCATCCGCCAGGCGCTCGATCTGCGCCTTGGCGAGGCCGGAGCGCAGCCAGAGATCGCGCACGGACCTGTAACCATCCCCACGGCGCTCGACGAGCTGATCTATCTCCTTATCCGACAGGCCTTTGACCTGCCGAAAACCGAGACGGACGGCGCATTGCGTCTTGATGAGCTCGCGCATCGATGCATGACGCGGCTCGACTGAGTCCTGATTGAACCGTGCTTTCTCCAGCAGACAATCCCAGCCGGAATGATTGACATCCACCGGCCGCACCTCGACGCCATGCTCACGCGCATCGCGCACGAGCTGTGCCGGCGCATAGAAGCCCATGGGCTGGGCATTCAGGATCGCCGCGCAGAAGACATCGGGATAATAGGCCTTAAGCCAGGAAGAGGCGTAAACGAGCAAGGCAAAGGAAGCCGCATGGCTTTCGGGAAAGCCATATTCGCCGAAGCCCTTGATCTGCTCGAAACAGTTCTTGGCGAATTCACGGTCATATCCTCTCGCAGCCATGCCTTCGACCATCTTTTTCTCGAAAGTGTGGATGGTCCCGGTTCGCTTGAATGTCGCCATCGCCCGGCGCAACTTGTCAGCCTCCGCAGGCGTAAATCCCGCTGCCGTAATGGCGATCTGCATGGCCTGCTCTTGAAAAAGGGGGACACCCAGTGTTCGTTTCAAGACCTCCTTCAACTCTGGGCTCGGATAGTCGAGCACCTTTCCCGCTTGATCGGCCTCCCGTCGCTTGAGATAGGGATGCACCATATTGCCCTGGATCGGACCGGGCCGGACGATCGCTACTTCGATGACCAGATCGTAGAACTTACGGGGCTTGAGGCGCGGCAACATGCTCATCTGCGCCCGACTTTCGATCTGGAAGACGCCGATCGTGTCGGCCCGGCAGATCATGTCATAAACCGGCTTGCCATCGGGATAATCGGCATAACCAAGATCGGCGAGCTGCTTCTTCACGTCATAATGCAGCTGAAGCAGGTCGAAAGCCTTGGCAAGGCAGGTCAGCATGCCCAGTGCCAGAACATCGATCTTCAGGATATTCAGACTATCGAGATCGTCCTTGTTCCATTCGATCATGTAGCGATCGTCCATCGCCGTGTGCATGATCGGCACGACTTCATCCAGCCTGTCCCTGGTGATGACGAAGCCGCCGACATGCTGGGTCAGGTGACGCGGAAAACCCATCAGCGCCGTGGCATAGGAGAGAACGCGCTGCGTCGTCCGATCTCCGAGATCGAGGCCGGCAACCTTCGCCTCACGTTCGGACAGTCCCTCCGTCGACCAGCCCCAGACGCCGCTGGCCAAGGCCGACTGCACATCCTCCGACAGGCCGAAGGCCTTGGCCACCTCGCGCCCGGCCGAGCGCGCTCGGTAGCTGGTGACTGCCGCCGTCAGTCCGGCATGCTCCTTGTCATAATGCTTGTAGATAAACTTTATGACGTCTTCGCGCTTTTCATGCTCGAAATCGACGTCGATGTCCGGCGGCTCTTCCCGCTCCGTCGAGATAAAGCGCTCAAACAAGAGCGTCGTGATCTCCGGATTGACCTCGGTAATTCCAAGGCAATAGCAGACGGTGGAATTAGCGGCGGAACCACGCCCCTGGCACAGGATATTCTCACTGCGGGCATATTCCATGATGCGATACACTGTCAGGAAATAAGGCTCATATTGCCTCTGCTTGATTAGATCGAGTTCGTAGTCGATCTGTTTGGCGACCTTGTCGGGTGTGCCTTCGGGATAGCGCCATTTTGCACCCGCCCGCGTCAGCCGTTCCAGCGTTTCCGACACGGTCTCGCCGTCTACACTCTCATCGGGATAATTGTGCTTCAGCTCATCCAATGAGAAAGACAGCCGGCTAAAAAACTTTTGTGTATTGGAGATGGCTTTCGGATAGTCCTTGAAAAGGCGCATCATTTCTGCCCCGCCCTTCAGACAGCGTTCGGCATTGGCCGCCAGCTTGAAACCGGCCTCGGCGATCGGGATATGTTCACGGATCGAAACGACGATATCGGCAAGCGGTTTGCGCTCGCTTGCGTGATAGACTGGCTGATTGGTGGCGATCAACCGTACCCCGTTTCTGAGCGCGAGGATGGAAAGCGTCGCGAAGAACAAATGATCCCGCCCGTCATAGGCGGGTGATAGCGCCATATGGAGCTTCCTGCCGAAGCGCATCCATAGCCGCGCCAGGCATTGTTCTAATTTTACCTGACCCTTCGGCGTCTCCACGCTTGCCGCATCGGGGACGAGCGCCAGCATCATCTCGTCGCCCCATTCCAGGAGATCGGCCTCGTGAAGCTCGCATTTCCCTTTCTCGGCACGCAGATTGCCGGCGCTCAACAGCCGGCAGAGATGCGCCCAGCCCTGGCGGTTCTGCGGATAGGCAAGAATGTCGGGCGTATCGTCCGAAAAGACCAGGCGGGCTCCTGGCTGGAAGCGATAGCCATGCTGCTTGGCAATGACATGCGCCCTGACCACGCCGGCAACGCTGTTGCGATCAGCGATACCAAGACCAGTGAGCCCGGCGATCTTGGCAGCCGGAACCATTTCCTCCGGATGCGAAGCACCCTCGAGAAAGGAGAAATTCGACCGTGCTCCAATCTCGAAAAAGGGAGGATTCGCGGAAAAGGACGGATGGGTGTTCATGCGAAGACCCCGTGCATGTACCAGCTCGGCGCGGCATCCTGGCCATAGAGACCCTTGCGAAACAGCCAATAACGATGCCCGGCCTCGTCCTCGATGCGGAAATAGTCGCGGGCCGGAGTTTCCTCCTTGTCGATCCACCATTCCGCCGCAAGCCGCTCCGGCCCTTCGGCCCGGAGGACCTGATGCGTGATCCGCCGCCAGCGGAACTGCCGGGGCGGGCCGTCAGGCACTTCGGTAGCAAAGGTTTCGATCGGCTCGGGCATGCGAAACAGCCGGAGAGGCCGTTCACCACGGGAGAAGTCGTGACCGGCATATTCGCTCCCCGTCCGCCTGCGGGCAGCAAGGATGTCCTCCACGGCAGGCATCGATCGAACGGCCCGTTCGGGAATATGGCTTTCCTGCAGCTCGAAGCCCTGCAGGCAATCCGGCCCCAGTCGCGCCGCGACCCGGTCGGCAAAGGCGGCAAGCGAGGTGCCCTGCTGGTCTTCCTCGACGAAATCGCCCTGCGCCGCGTCGAAAGGCGCATGTTGCAGGACATTGAGGCGGACAATCTCGAAACCATATCCCGCATCGAGATCATCATGAACAGCACTAAAGCGCTCCGTAAACAGACTAGCGATCCGTTTCGGTTCCCGCAGCGGCTGCGACGCTCCGGCTGCGATGCGGAACACCGCGCCATCGATCCGGAACAACAAAAGCTCGAACAAGCGGCCGCCGACGCTTCGTCCTTCCAACCCCGATTTCAGTGTTTCGGCAAGCTGGTGGGCCAGTTGCAGGATATCGGCCTCCGCCTGCACCGGTTCAGCAAGCCGCCGCTCGACTGACAACTGCGCGACTGGCCGGCGCGGCGAGATCGGCTCCTCGTTCAGGCCGACAGCCTGATCGAGTCGCAAAAGCAGTTGAGCGCCGAAACGGCGGGTCAGCGGCGCCCGCGGCGCGGCCAGGAGATCGCCCACCTGCTTCAGTCCCAGCTTCTGCAATGCGGCGACGGTTTCCTCGCCAAGCCTGAGCGAAGCGACCGGCAGCGGCGCCAGCGCCTCTTCCATGGCCTCGGGAGGAATGACGCGGCTCTCATCGAAACGGGCAACCGCCCAAGACAGGCCCGGCGCGGAGGAGATGGCGCCGCGGACATCGAGCCCAAGACGGGAAATCCGGATCAGGATATCTTCGAGCAGCGCCTCTTCGCCGCCAAAGAGATGGGCGCAGCCGGTAATATCGAGAAAGAGCCCGTCCTTGCCGTCGATTGCCACCAGCGGCGTATAGCGATCGCACCAATCGGCGATCGCCTCCAGCAGCTTGCGGTCCGCACCCGGATCTTCTTCCACGACGTCAAGGTCGGGACAGATCGCCTTTGCCTCGGCAACACCCTGGCTGAGCTTCAAGCCGATCGTCTCGGCCCTTTCATTGAGCGCGGTAAGCCGTATGGCATTGTTCAGCTTGCCGGTACAGGCAAGTGGCGGCGCTTCAAGCCGGCCTGCCGAACGCCACGACAGACCCCATCGCTTGCGGGCGATCCGGTCGGTCGGCAGATGCGGAAAGGTCAGCGCCAGAATGCGCTGCGTATTCGCCGGGAAAGGCGGGGCGTTGAGCGTCGAGGACAGGGGCAAACTGGCGGTCATGGGCATTCCACTCCAGGGTTATGGAAAAGGGCGCCGGGTTACGGCTTTTTTCCAGGGTGAGACGAAAGGCCGGATGACCGATGCTGCCGCCAAGCAGCGATCCATCTGGCAGGGGCCGCGCCAGGGCCGGCGCGGGTTCGACGAGCAGGCGGAAGAGGGCGCTGCTCGCCTCCTCCTCACCCGCTTGACGCAATAGAAACAAAGGCCGCCCCGCCGCCTTGGCCCGAAGCGCAAGTCGGCGGCTCTCAGTCAGCCCGAAGCGAGCCGGATTGCCGCGCACCTCCAGAATGACGACCGCAAAAGCTGCACTGGCGAGCGCCACCTCCGCCAGCCATAGCGCCTCTTCCAGCTTACGCGGCAATGCCTGCAGAAAGCCGGCCGGCTCCAATCCGAAATCCCGGAGCCCGATCGCATAGGGCAGGCCCGCCTCCATCGCCGCGACCGTATCGCCGATCCATAAAACCGGGGATACGGTTGCGCTTTTGCCGGCAGCTTGCCCCCCAGCCTGCACAGCAAGAGCTCTAAGCCGTGCAGCGAGGGCGAGAGTGAATCCGCTGGCCGCTCCGGCGTCACGTAAGGCCAGCGATCGGATCTCCGTCAGCCCATTGAGCGGCACGCCGCCTTGCATCGCCTCGTCGAGATCGGCGACCCCAGTCGCAAGCGACTGGACATCATCCGCCGGATCGGCTCCCGGCTCCGCCGCCAGCACCTCATGCGCCACGGCTGCCAGCGCCGGTATCGGCCTGCCTTCCAGTCGAGCGATGGTTTCACGCAGGGCAAAAAGCGTATCCCGCGCCACGGCGGCCTCAGCCATGACGTTAGCTCCAGATCCAATATGTTCCTGTTATGTTCTTATGGATTCCAGAGGTCCAAGGAAGAGTCAACACCATTTTATGAGAAAATATTCCTCTGTCTGATTCCACTCTCGAAAAACCGAAACAAAGGCTCTATATGACCAGCTAAGAAAGGGAGCATTTATGGCCCGCATTGACCAGAGCGAGGATTGGCGGGACCGCCACGCGCCCTCAATCAGCACATTTGAATCGCTGGCAATGGAGGCTTACGGCCACCTGCCGGACGAATTTCGCTCGCTGACCGGCGATCTCATCATTCTCATCGAAGATTTTCCTGACGACGAGGTGTTCGAGGACATGGCGCTGGAAACGCCCTTCGACCTGCTCGGCCTGTTCGAAGGCCGTGGCATATCGGAACGTTTCACCGCGCAGACCGGGGAGATGCCGAACAAGATCCGCCTCTATCGCCGGCCGATCATCGATTATTGGGCTGAAAACGAAGAAACCCTCGGGGACATCATCACCCATGTCCTGATCCACGAGATCGGCCATCATTTCGGCCTGAGCGACGAGGACATGGAGCGCATCGAGGCGAGCGCGGAAGAAGCGACGGATCGGTGAAGCATTCGCTCACACACTTGATCAGTCTTTGCGAACCGGCATAGTGACCGTTGCGTGCCAAATGTCTTTAAGACAAGTGGAATTGTAGTCAACAACATCCGTCAAAGTTATAAATATCTCTTTAAGAATATTTCTGTCAATTCTATAGGCTTCCACGCTTATATCTTCTGCATCAACATGAACGACGCCAAACGCATTCACAATAGGATTGAGATATTTCGAGAATCTCTTGTCGAGGAAAGCAAGAGGGATAGGTTCGCAAACGTAAGAAATCAATTCCTCACTGTTGAACACCATTCCCCAGTATTCGATCACGTCTTCCCAATCCCTGTGGCCATCTGGCAATGACTCCAATAGCGTTGAGAACAAAACCTTGTTCCATCTGCCCTTTAACTTAAGCGCATCTCGAAACGCATCCGTTATAGGCTTACTGCTCAGAAAGCTTCATTTCCGGATCGTAATCTTTGCCTTCGACTTCCTTGACCACCGCCTGGCCGCACTGCATCAGGCCGGTCGCGGCATTGAAGGCATAGGTCGGCGAGCCCGAGAGTTCCCAGCCCTTGTTCAGCGCAGCGGTTACCTTGTGGCAAAAGGAGGAATCGTCCGGTCCGCTGAGGAAGCGATAGAGTTTCATCAAATCGTCTTTCGTAACCCATTAGCCCTCATCCTGAGCCTGTCGAAGGACGATGGCGATCTGAAATCAAGCGAGCTTTATGGACCAGTCTTTCCGCCTGGACAAGATGCAGCCGCTCGACCATGCGCCCGCCCAGGTTCACCACGTTGAGGCCGCTCGCCGCCGGATCGGCGAAAGCGGCGATAATGGCTTTCGCCTCGGCAAGAGCGGCCTCGTTCGGGCCGAAATGCCGGTTGGCGATGTCGATCTGGCTCGGATGGATCAGCATCTTGCCGGCAAAGCCCATAGCGTGGCCCTCGGCACATTCGGCGTCCAGGGCCTGGAAATCCTTGAAATCGTTGAAGACGCTGTCGACGGCGTCGAGCCCATAGGCGCTGACGGCCAGCACCACCTGCATCAGCCAGGGCACGAGGTACGCGCGGCCCGGCTGCGGCAGCACGCCAGTCTCCTTGCGCAAATCATTGAGACCGACGACGAAGCAATCAAGGCGGCTCCCAGGCGTGCGGCCGGCCTCGGCTATTGCCGCGGCGTTTAAGATGCTGCGCGGCGTCTCGATCATCGCCCAGATCCGCAGGTCCTCCCGCGCATCCGCCTCAGCAAGCCTGTCGCTGACAACAGTCACATCCTGCGGCTCGTCGATCTTGGGCAGAAGAACCGCATCCGGTTCGAGCGCCAGCACCAGCTCCAGATCATGCGCGCCAAAACCGGATGACAAACTATTGATGCGGATGATCCACTCTTTGCCGGCCCGACCGGGAGGCGGCTGAGCGGCGAAAAAACTCCGCAGATTCTCCCGCGCTTCCGCCTTCTTCTCCGGCGCCACGGAATCCTCGAGATCGCAGATGACCGCATCGCAATCCAGGCTGGCTATCTTCTCAAGAGCACGGCGATTGATCGCGGGAACACTCAGCACCGAGCGGCGCAGGCGGACGGAACGGGGAGAGACGGCGCGGGTCATGATAGAGTTTTGCCGCGCTTTCAGCCATCAGGCAAGATAACAACGTATAAGACAACAAAAAGCCATGCTCCTCTTGCAGAGGGAGGGAGACAGGACCACATTGCTATGTGTAGAGAGGTCTCACCATGCAGAATATCCGTTCCTTGTTTATCGCGCTTGCCGGCATCACCGTGTTTGCAGCCCTGGCGCTGTTTACCGTTTCGCTCACGCTTGCCGTTGGCGGCATTCTCACCGTGCTTATGGTGGGCCGCGCGATTTCGTTGCGGATGAAGCCTGCTCCGGTCCGTGCCAAGGCTAATGGTCAGCGCGAAATGCGCGTCTGGAATGATGGCCGCGGCACGATCATCGACCTCTAAGACAAGATCAGGGCAGGGCGGCTCCTCGCTGTTTTCCAATGCGCTCAGCCGCGCGCGATTGCTGAGTTGCGGAACTGCGGCTGAACCGCCCATTTCGGAGCATTTCCAAGATTGCCCTTCATTTTTCCAGGGATTTGCTCTATTGGCAGGTTAATTCGTGCATAGACGAAAATTGAAGGCAGGACCCCCATGGACAAGTTCGTGAAGTTGACCGGTGTCGCAGCACCCCTCCCGGTCGTCAATGTCGACACCGACATGATCATCCCGAAGGATTATCTGAAGACCATCAAGCGCACCGGTCTTGGCACGGGTTTGTTCGCTGAAGCCCGCTACAATGAAGACGGCTCGCCGAACCCGGATTTCGTCCTCAACAAGCCGGCCTATCAGAACGCCAAGATCCTCGTCGCCGGCGACAATTTCGGCTGCGGTTCCTCGCGCGAACATGCCCCATGGGCACTGCTCGACTTCGGCATCCGCTGCGTCATTTCGACAAGCTTCGCCGACATCTTCTACAACAATTGCTTCAAGAACGGCATTCTGCCGATCAAGGTCAGCCAGGAAGACCTCGACAAGTTGATGGATGACGCCTCGCGCGGCTCCAACGCCATACTGACGGTCGATCTGGAAAACCTCGAAATAACCGGCCCGGACGGCGGCACCCTCAAGTTCGAGCTCGACGAATTCAAGCGCCATTGCCTGTTGAACGGCCTCGACGATATCGGTCTGACACTGGAAAAGGCCAAGTCGATCGACAGCTTCGAAAAGTCGAACGCCGCATCCCGTCCCTGGGCTGCCTGATCGATTTTCATCATCGCATCTGCGTTTCCAAGCCGGGCTTCATCGCCCGGCTTTTTGTTTCCGTCGCATAAGGTCATGACTTTGGTCGGTCTGTAATATCTCCGACAAGAAGCGGGTTCATATAGCCTCTGCGGAAGCCCAAGCGGCTTTTCCTGCCCCTCTTCTTCCCCTCCCGAACGGAGCATTCCATGACCTCTCTTCCTATTGTTGGCGCCGCCATGACGCTCGCCGACGTCGAAATCCACCGCGACTGGCTGCTCGCAAAGCCGCGCGATCTGGAACTGCAGAGCTTCGTCGAAGCCGACATCCTGAACGGCGACTGGGCGCCGCTCGCCGAGCGCGCCAGGAAATTGCTCGACGGCCATCAGGGGCGTCTCGGCATCCACGGACCGTTCTGGGGCTTCATCATCGCCTCGCAGGATCCGGATATTCGCGCGGTCGTTTCGAAGCGCCTGATGCAGGCCCTCGACGTCTGCGCCAATATCGGCGCCACGCAGATGGTCATTCATAGCCCGTATACGTCCTGGTCCTACAACAACTTCGACAACAACAAGGGCGAACGCGAAAAGATCATTGAATACACGCACTTGACGCTCAAGGAAGCCGTCAAGCGCGCGGAAGATATCGGCCTGACCATGGTCATCGAAAACATCGAAGACAAGGATCCGCATATCCGCGTCAGTCTCGCCGACAGCTTCAATTCGCCGGCCGTCGCCGTTTCGATCGACACCGGCCATGCCCAGTACGCTCACGGCTACACTGGCGCACCACCGGTCGACTACTACGTCCATGCCGCCGGCAATCGCCTGCAGCACATCCATCTGCAGGATGCCGATGGTTACGCCGACCGTCATTGGAGCCTCGGCGAAGGCAACATCCACTGGCGCGCCGTCTTCGCCGCCCTTGCCAAGCTCGACAGCAATCCGCGCCTGATCATTGAGATCAAGGACAAGTCCAAGATCCCGGAATCGGCCGCCTACCTCGCTTCGCTGTGCCTGGCTGAGTAAGCGGAAACCCGCCCTCGTGGTTCGCGACGGCCCTTCGGGCCCTCACCATAAGGGCTAGCTTAGCGACTAGCTCGCAACTCACCCCGCCCTCATCTGAGCCCGTCGAAGGACCGGAGGCCACCCTCGTCCTTCGAGGCTCTGCCCACTGGGTAGTGTTGAGGATGGTTGCGAGCTTTCGCATGGCGGCGACGATGGCGACCTTTGGCGGTTTGCCGACATCGCACAGCCTTGTGTAGAAGGTCGTGGTTGTCGTTGAGCAACGAATGGCCGACAGGGCTGCCATGTAGAGCGCACGGCGCAAGGCGGATCGTCCGCCGCCGATGTGTCGCTGGCCGCGCATGGCACCACTGTCGTGGGCCATGGGCGCGACGCCGATCAGAGCGGCCAGTTTCTTGTCGTCGATGCTGCCAAGTTCCGGAAGTTCGGCGATCAGAATGGCGGCTGTGGTCTCGCCGATGCCGGGAACGGAGAGCAGGAGGTTGCGCCGTCCTGCCATATCGGGTTCAGCCTCGATGGCCGTGTCGATGCGGATGAGATGCGCCTTGAAGGAGGCAAGCAGCTCGTAAATGAAAGCGGCGATATCCGCAGATGCATGTTCGAGGCGGTTCTTCTCGGCAACGGGCACGTCGATGAGTTGACGACGGCGTGCCACCAGCGCGGCCAAGGCAATGCGGCCGTCGTCGATATGGTGGATTTGTGCCGGCCGCATCGCCTTGGCGAAGTGCAGAATGACCTCGGCATCGACCTGATCGGTCTTGGCCAATCGGCCGCCGGCTCTGGCAAAGTCGCGGACCTGGCGGGGATTGACGACGGCAACCGCAATGCCGGCCGCCATCAACGTGCGCGCCTTCCGCATCTCGCAGCCGCCGGTTGCTTCGACGACGACCAGGCTAGCTACTGCAATTGCGAGCTTATCGCAGCCTGCCGCATCATTGCTCCATCGCGTCGTCGACACGCTCAGCCTTCACCCTGAGTTGGCCCACAGGGCCCTGAAGGGCGAGGGCGGGTGGTTGCTTTCAAAAGCCCGAAAACCGTACCGCTTCACCGCCTTCCTCGCTTGAAAAGCCGCATTTGCAGGTCTAAAAACCCCGCAACTTTTTCTTTTGCGGAGGCTTTTCCATGACAGTGCGCAATCTCTTCCTCCTGCCGGGCGACGGCATCGGCCCCGAGGCCATGGGCGAAGTCCGCAAGAT
Organism: Martinezella calliandrae; assembly: GCF_030272695.1. Taxonomy (GTDB): domain Bacteria; phylum Pseudomonadota; class Alphaproteobacteria; order Rhizobiales; family Rhizobiaceae; genus Rhizobium; species Rhizobium calliandrae. Next base: position 107,462 of record NZ_JARFYN010000013.1, on the reverse strand, counting down.
CATCGCCTATATGAACAAGGCGAAGAATGCCGGCTTCGTCACGGATGAGGGCCTCGTAGGCGGCTGCGCCTATGATGCACATGGCGCCGCCATTTCCGAAGAAGACATGGGCAAGGCGCTGGCGGCCGACGCCGTGCTCTTCGGCGCCGTCGGCGGCCCCAAGTGGGACAGCGTACCCTATGAAGTGCGCCCGGAAGCCGGCCTGCTGCGTCTACGCAAGGATCTCCAGCTGTTCGCCAACCTGCGCCCGGCCATCTGCTATCCGGCGCTAGCATCGGCCTCCTCGCTGAAGCCGGAGCTGGTCGACGGCCTCGATATCCTCATCATCCGCGAGCTCACCGGCGGCGTCTACTTCGGCGAGCCGAAGGAGATCATCGACCTCGGCAACGGCCAGAAGCGCGGCATCGACACGCAGGTTTACGACACCTACGAAATCGAGCGCATTGCCGGCGTCGCCTTCGAACTGGCGCGCACCCGCAACAATCGCGTCTGCTCGATGGAAAAGCGCAACGTCATGAAGTCGGGCGTGCTTTGGAACCAGGTGGTTACCGCGACGCATAAAGAAAAATATGCCGACGTGCAGCTCGAGCATATGCTCGCCGATGCCGGCGGCATGCAGCTCGTGCGCCAGCCGAAGCAATTCGACGTCATTGTCACCGACAACCTCTTCGGCGACATGCTCTCCGACGTTGCCGCCATGCTGACAGGCTCGCTCGGCATGCTGCCATCCGCCTCGCTCGGCGCTCCAGATGCCAAGACCGGCAAGCGCAAGGCGCTCTATGAGCCCGTGCATGGCTCAGCGCCTGATATCGCCGGCAAGGGCATCGCCAACCCAATCGCCATGATCGCCTCTTTCGCCATGTGCCTGCGCTACTCCTTCGGCCTCGTCGCCGACGCCGATGCACTGGAAAAGGCGATCGCCAACGTCCTCGACAGCGGCATCCGCACCGGCGACATCATGTCCGCTGGCAGCCGTCAGGTCGGCACCGTCGAAATGGGCGACGCCATCCTCGCCGAATTCAAGGCTCTGTCGGCATAAGCAGTGCCTGATTTTTCACGTGAAACATTCAAGGCCCTCGCTCGGTAAGAAAGAGCGAGGGCTTTTTTGTTGAACTGAACACGGCAGACTCCTATTTCCCCTCGCATGAACACGGAAACGACATCGCCGCCGGTGAGTTCAATCCGGCGGCAATTGCGACCCTGGCAAAGACTGGCGCGGCGTTATCACGTTCGCCGCCACCATCATAGCCGCCTCCCTTGGCTCGGCTATACGCTGACGGCTATCAACATCGTCATTCTCGCATTCTTCGTCTTCGACATTCCGCTTGGGCAAGCTGCGAAGAACCTCTCGCCCCGATTGATCGCTGTCGCAGGCGCCGTCACCGATATCGGCAGGCTGGTCTCGATTCTCTCCGCAATCGCCGTCGTGTTTGCTGTCGTCCTTTTCGTCGCCCGACGACGCTCGCCGACGCACAGGCGTTACCGCACCGCCTATCTCATCCAGATGGTTGCCTATGTCGGTCTGTCGGCTCTTTCCACCAGCATTATCGTGAATTTCCTGAAATACGCGATCGGTCGTGCACGACCCCCGCTTTATGATCAATACGGCATTCTCGGTTTCCAGCCCTTTCGCGGCGACTTTCTCTTCGAGAGCTTTCCTTCCGCGCATTCGGCCAATGTGGGTTCGCTCTTTGCCGCTCTGGCCTTGCTTTTCCCGCGATTCCGGCTGCTGTTTGTCAGCATCGGCCTTTGGCTCGGCGCCTCGCGCATCATCATCGGCGTCCATTATCCCAGCGATGTCGCCGCTGGTCTCGCGCTCGGCGCCTGGATCGCCTTCGCCGTCGCGATCCTCTTTTGCCGGTTCGGCCTGGTCTTTTCGACCGGACAGGATGGTTGGCCGCGCCCGCGGCTGAACCATCGGCTTCGCTGGTCCAGCGACCGTCACAAATCCTTTAAAAAACTGTGGCAGGAGCCTGCTACGCGTAATCATTGATTGATGAAAATGGCGGCGAGGCGGTGGATATGCAGGCGATCTTGACGTCTCTCGACAGGCGGTGGCGGCGAAACAAGAGCGGTTTTGCACCTTCGCATTGGAAGGTCTGCCTGTTCCTGACCGCCAATGTCGTCTTGCTCGCGGCCCTGCTGTTCGACTGGCCGGTCGGCGCAAACATCAAGAACATCGCTCCGCCCATTCATTTCTTCGGCAAGCTGCTCACCAATTTCGGCGAATCCGGCTGGATCATCCTGCTTAGCGCCTTCCTGTTCTTCGAAGGCTGGGCCGGTAGCCGTCTATTGCAGTCGCCGCGCAGTCGTTGCCAGGCTCTGCGCATCTGTCAGATCGGCGGCTATCTACTGACGACTATTACGCTTTCGGGCATCATCGCCAATCTCCTAAAACGCGCCATCGGCCGCGCACGTCCGACCCATTTTGTGGATTGGGGTCCTTTCGGCTTCTCGCCCTTTAATGGCCATGCCAGCTTCGAAAGCTTCCCATCCGGCCACGCGACGACCATCGGTGCCTTCTTCGTCGCACTCGCCTTCCTCTTTCCGCGTTACCGCTATATCTTCGCCGCCTGTGCCCTCTGGCTCGCCGCGACACGCGTGATGATCGGTGCGCATTATCCGAGCGATGTGATCGCCGGCCTCGCGCTCGGCGGCTGGTTTTCCTTCATGATGGCGATCATCTATTCCCGCTACGGCCTGCTCTTTCGCATCGACGAGACAGGCTGGCCGGTGCCGAGATTGCCTTTGCTGAAGAGCAAGTAGGGATCGTTTCCCGTATCCGCCCCCCGTCCTTCGAGGCTTCACCCTTCGGGTTTCGCTTCTTAGGGTGAGGGCTTTCCTTGAGCTGACCTCGATCGTCGCTCCGCCTCATGGTGAGGTGCTTTGATGCCAAAGCGTCAACGAAAGCGGCAAAGCCTCGAACCACGAGGGTCGGCCTCATAGTTCACGAAAAATCATTCGCGGATTTTCTATGGCCTCGTCGCCACAAAACCCTGAACGATTGCCAACCATGTCCGGCATTCATATATCTGGAACGGCGAATTTGCGGGAAATCCATCCCGTTTGCGATGTGGCGGCGACAATGACCGATGCAGGGCATACACGACTGAGCGAAAGGCAGATAGGATTGATTGCCCGCGCGCTCGCTGAGCCACGTCGTGTGCAGATACTGAAAGAGATCGGCGGTACCGACGATCCGATGCCGTGCAGCGTGTTGGCGCAATGCCATACGGTCAGCGCCGCCACGATTTCCCATCACCTTAAGGAACTCGAGAACGCCGGTCTTATCGAGATCCTACGGGACGGCAAGTTTGCAAGCCTGGTGCTTCGGCGCGATATTCTGAACGCCTACATGGCGGAACTCGGTACTATCTGACAATCATTTTCCATTTTTCCCGACATTTTCCTTTCGCACCGCTCCCCTCCTCTTGTATCAATTAGATGATTATCTAAATATCGAACTGACGGGATGAAGGCCGCCAAGTCCGGGCCTGGTCTGCGCCAATAATTCGATCTTTGTCTAACTATCTAACGATCATCTCGACAGGAGATAACATGAGTAAGCTGGCAGGTAAGGTCGCGGTCGTGACCGGAGCATCGAAAGGCATCGGCGCGGGCATCGCCAAGGCACTGGGCGAAGCCGGTGCCGCTGTCGTGGTCAATTATGCCTCGAGCCGCGAAGGCGCCGACAAGGTCGTGGCCGAGATCATCGCCAAGGGCGGCAAGGCGATCGCGGCTCATGCCGACGTTTCAAAAACCGCCGATGTGAAGCGCCTTTTCGCTGAAACCAAGGAAGCTTTCGGCGGCGTCGACATCCTCGTAAACAACGCCGGCGTCTATCAATTTCAGGCGCTGGAAGAGATCACCGAAGAGGAATTCCATCGTGAATTCAACATAAATGTTCTCGGCACGTTGCTGACGACCCAGGAAGCGGTCAAACATTTTGGCCCCGAGGGCGGCAACGTCATCAACATCGCCTCGACCGCTGTCACCATGAACCTGCCGACCTCGGCGGTCTATACCGCGACCAAGGCGGCCGTGACCTCGATTACCCAGATCCTCGCCAAGGAGCTCGGTCCGCGCAACATCCGCGTCAACACCATCTCGCCCGGTGGCGTCGAGACTGAAGGCCTCATTGCGGCGGGCGTTGCCGGCAGCGATTTCGAAAAGCATATGGTCTCGCAGACGCCGCTCGGCCGTCTCGGGCAGCCTGGAGATATCGCCCCGATCGCCGTCTTCCTCGCCTCGAAGGACTCCGGCTGGCTGACGGGCGAAACCCTCTATGCCGGCGGCGGCCTAAAGTAACCCCTATAGCTGGGAGCCGCTCCCCTCCTGGCAAGGGGAGCGGCATTATTCAGTACGTCATGGCTCCAGCCCGATTGATCGCATCCGGCAACAATTGCCAAACCGTCTCCGTCTTCCTACTATCCTTTCGTTCGGGTTTTTCCGCAGATCCCCGCAGTCTATTTTGCTGCGAAACGACCATCTTGACCGTGAAAACTTTCAAGACAGATCCTGTCTGCAATGCGATCCCACACGAGGGCGCACGCCAATAGTTCCTGAGAAATCCTCTGAAAGATCGCTGTTGCGAGCAACGAAACGGAGCACGTCACCATGAACACCGCCAACACCAGATCAAAACTGCACACTCATACCAACCTCAGCGAAGAAGCGACGCGTGATATTTCCGCAGCGCTGAGTGCGCTGCTGGCCGATGTCTTTGCCCTTTATCTCAAGACCAAGAATTTTCACTGGCATATGAGCGGGCCGCATTTTCGCGATTATCACCTGTTGCTGGATGAGCAGGGCGAGCAGATCTTCGATATGACCGATCCTATTGCCGAACGCGCCAGAAAGATCGGCGGCAACACGCTGCGTTCGATCGGTCATATCGCCAAGCTGCAGCGCATTCCCGACAACGATGCCGAATATGTCGACGCTCAGGACATGCTTGCCGAACTGGCCGACGACAATCTCAAGCTTGCAGCCGAAATTCGCGCCACCCACGACGTCTGCGATGAATATGGCGATCTCGCCACCGCCAGCCTGCTTGAAAACTGGCTGGACGAGACGGAACGCCGCACGTGGTTCCTGTTCGAATCCACGCGTACCAATCGTTAAAAGTTCGCCCTGATTTCCGCGTTCCCACGGAGGTGGGGACGCAAAATCCTTGACTCCTGTGGAAAACCTCTTAGAACCGGCGACGGAAAAGGAAGGCCTCCATGCTTCGCTTCGAACAGATCGATAGCTTCAGTCACCTGGCGGAAATCGCCGGATGGGAGTTCTGTTTTCCGGTTTCTTCCAAAACCAAGGCCAAAACGACGACGAAAACCGTCTGACGTCTCTGGCCTGCCGCTCTCTCCCCGGCCCGGCCGGGGACAGGAACCGGTCGCCATGACCGCGGTTCCCCCCTCGCCCAAGAGGAGAGAAGAGAAAGAGAGCTTGTGAAATGGGTTTCAAAGTTGCAGTTGCGGGCGCGACCGGAAATGTTGGCCGCGAAATGCTCAACATCCTGTCCGAACGCGGTTTTCCGGCTGACGAGGTCGTAGCGCTGGCATCGGCCCGCTCGCAGGGCACCGAGGTTTCCTTCGGGGACCGGACGCTGAAGGTCTCGAACCTGGAAAATTACGATTTCTCCGACACCGATATCTGCCTGATGTCGGCCGGCGGCGATGTCTCCAAGAAGTTCTCGCCGAAGATCGGCGCCCAGGGCTGCGTTGTCATCGATAACTCCTCGGCCTGGCGCTATGACGCCGACGTGCCGCTGATCGTTCCGGAAGTCAACCCGGACGCTGTCACCCAGTTCACCAAGCGCAACATCATCGCCAACCCCAATTGCTCGACCGCGCAGCTCGTAGTGGCCCTGAAGCCGCTGCATGACTTCGCCAAGATCAAGCGCGTTGTCGTCTCCACTTATCAATCCGTATCTGGCGCAGGCAAAGACGGCATGGACGAGCTCTTCAATCAGACCCGCGCCGTCTTCGTCGCCGATCCGATCGAGTCGAAGAAGTTCACCAAGCGTATCGCCTTCAACGTTATCCCGCACATCGACGCCTTCATGGAAGACGGCTACACCAAGGAAGAATGGAAGGTGCTCGCCGAAACCAAGAAGATGCTCGATCCGAAGATCAAGGTCACCTGCACCGCCGTGCGCGTGCCAGTCTTCATCGGCCATTCGGAATCGGTCAATATCGAGTTCGAAAACGAAATCACCGCTGACCAGGCCCGCGATATTCTGCGCGAGGCGCCGGGCTGCCTTGTCATCGATAAGCGTGAAAACGGCGGCTACATCACGCCCTACGAGTCCGCCGGCGAGGACGCTACCTACATCTCCCGCATTCGCGAGGACGCGACAGTCGAAAACGGTCTCAACATCTGGGTCGTTTCCGACAATCTGCGCAAGGGCGCTGCACTAAATGCCATCCAGATCGCCGAACTCTTGATTAACCGCGGTCTGGTCAAGCCTCGCAGGCAGGCCGCATAAACCGTTTATAAACCATTTACGGTTTTTCAACCTTTGCTGGCTAAGCAGGAATCAATGAAAAGCCTCGCCATTTCGGAACGAAAGGCGGGGCTTTTGCAAAGTTACCAATGTTTCACGTGAAGCGAAAATATTGATCGCTAAAACGTGATAATGACAGAATCGCCGGATACTGGCATGGTCCGGTGACAACAAGACCGCGCATAAGCCCAGAAGATGCAAGGCTAATGCGCCATTGAAAACAGTTACCGCGCCTCGCGCGGTAAGAATTCGGGGACTCTGAATGCGCATGACAAAGTCTGGAATGGCAGCTCTCGTGGCAGGCGGGTTGCTGTTGGTAACGCCCTTTGCGGCGAATGCAGCAGCTTGCGGCAACTCCTCTGCCGGTTTTGAGAATTGGGTACAGCAATTCAAACAGGAAGCGCAGGCCCAGGGCGTCAGCGCCTCCGTCCTCGATCGAGCCTTTGCCAACGTTCACTACAATCAACCAACCATCCGCGCCGATCGCGGTCAGAAGAGCTTCAAGCTTTCCTTTGACGAGTTCATGAAGAAGCGCGGCGGCCAGCAGATCATCAGCCGCGGCAGGAAAATGAAACAGGCCGACGCCGCATTGTTCCAAAAAATCGAGAAGCGCTTCGGCGTGCCCGCCGGCCCGATCATCGCCATTTGGGGCATGGAAACCGGTTTCGGTGGCTTCATGGGCGACCAGCATACGCTCTCAGCCGTGTCGACTCTTGCCTATGACTGCCGCCGCACCGACTTCTTCACCGATCAGCTCTATGCCGCCCTCAAGCTCGTCGGCGAAGGTTATCTCAGCCCGTCCGCCCGCGGCGCGGCCCATGGTGAAATCGGCCAGACGCAGTTCATGCCGAAGAACGTCGTCAATTACGGCGTCGACGGCGATGGCGACGGCAAGGTCGATCTGGTCGGCTCCCGTGCCGACGCGCTGGCCTCGACTGCAAACTTCCTGAGGGGCCATGGCTGGCAGCCGGGTCTCGGCTATCAGCCCGGCGAACCGAATTTCGCAGCGATCGGCGGCTGGAACGATGCAGTGGTCTACCAGCAGGCAATCGCCTATATCGGCAAGCAGATCGACGGCCAGTAATCCGGCGAAACAACAACAAAAGGCGCTTCGACCAAATAGTGCGGAGCGCCTTTTTCGTTTGTCTATTCTAATCTCAAATTTCCGGCCGGATGAAATCGCGTGTCTTCGGGTCCATCACCCACAGCTCGCCGGTCGAGATATCGAACCATGCCCCGTGCAGGTTCAATTTCCCTTCCTCTTCCAGCGCCTGGATATCGGGGAAGCTGCGCAGATTATTGAGAGAATTGCGGATGGATATGCGCTCCAGCGCCGTCTGACGCTCGCCCGGCGTCATGACGTCATTGCTCTGGATTTGCTCGGCGGCCGGCTTTACGAGAGCCATCCACCGGCCGATGAAATCGCCCGGCGACAGCGGCTCGGCATTCGGGTCCAACGCCGCACGAATGCCGCCGCAGCGACCATGCCCCATGACAACGATATCCGAGACCTTCAGGGACTGTACCGCGAATTCCAGAGCTGCAGACGTCGAGTGAAAATGGCCATCCGGCTCATACGGCGGCACCATGTTGGCAACGTTGCGGATGACGAAAAGCTCTCCAGGACCAGCATCGAAAATGGTCTCCGGTGCCGCGCGGCTGTCGGAACAGGCAATCACCAGGGTCGCTGGCTGCTGGCCTTCCTCCGCCAGGCTGCGATAGCGTTCGCGCTCGTCGACATAACGCCCGCTCATGAAGTTGCGATAGCCGTTCAGAAGGGAGGTAGGGAAGCTCATGACATTGAATTACAGTGCAGCACGGCCGATGGCAACTATTGCACCGCAAAAACCTCCCTGGGATACTGGATAGCTACTTTTTCCGTCGTTGCGCGGGGTGCAGCAGGTGCCGCATCTGCACCATCGCCATCGGCGTCGCCAGGCTGGATGCGTCTGCTGCGAGCGTCAGCTCGTCGCTGCCACGTTTGACTGCCCGCGCCAACACTTCGTAGACGCTGGCCGTGGTCAATTGCAGCGCCCGCTCTTCATCCATGCCAGAAAGAAGCCGCGACAGAAACAAGGCCGAGAGCAGGTCGCCGAGCCCGTTCGGCGCATTGTCGATGCTGCGATGTTCGGCCAACAGCGCGTTGCGGCCGCTGAGATAGAGATTGCCGATGCCGCCGGTCATCATTGGCACGGCCGACGTCACCAGCATGCGCGATGGTCCGAGCGCCAAGGCGGCGTCCATGACGGCATTGTTATCCTCAAGCGGCGCACCGGCGAGCCAGGCAAGCTCGTAGCGGTTGGGCGTAGCCAGTGAAGCCAGCGGAATGAGGTGATCGCGGATTGCCTCCGCGGTTGCCTCAGATACGTAGAGCCCGCCTGCATCGCCGATCACCGGATCGCAGGCATAGAAGAGATCGGGGTTCTTTTCCCGCAGAGCCATCACCAGTCGGGCGACGGAGCGAGCCTGCGCGGCATTGCCGAAGTAACCCGACAGCACAGCCTTCACCTCCGACAGCCAGGGTGCGGCGATAAGATCGTCGATCGCGTGGTCGAAATCCGCCTCGTTGAAGGTCAGCCGCGTCGAACGGCCATGACCGGGATGCCAAGGCAAAACGACGGTCGGCAGCGCCCAAACCGGATGCCCCAAGGTTTCCAGCGCGAAGACGGCGGCGCGATTGCCGACGGAACCTCTGACAACATGGCTGGAGATGACGATAACGGCGCCTGCCGCAGAATCCGACATGATATTTGCTTCCAATTATGATCTTGCGACTTCGATGGCGCGTTGATGATCTCTTTATCGTCACTCTGTCAACTGCAGTTCACAGAGTCATGAAACCCTCTGTTGACTAGCTAATGCCATCAATTTTGCCCCAATCTTCATGCGGTTTGCAGTGAGATCTTTCGGGCCAGCAAGAATCTTCAAAATTCGTGGCCAGATCGGTCGAAAAGCAATGAAATCCGCATTCATTTTGCCAGTTTTTTCGGTAGACCTTCTGATAAAGTGACCAAAACTCTTGAAATATGGGAGGAATTTCATGGCATCCAGGATTAATCCAAAGCGCGAAAAGCAGATCGAAGCGGCGCGCAAGATCGCCGCCGCGACCGGCGAGGCACATCTCGATCCCGAGATTCTGTTCGGCCGGGCGAGCAATGACGATTTGGAGCGCTACAGCCCGGAAATGCTCTCCCTTGCTTCAGTGCATGCGGCCGGAGAACTGGCGGCCTGGAGCGGCACTTCTCCGCGCGTCAGTATTGAGCAGATTGCCAATATCGAGCCCGACGGCGTGCCCGTGTCGATCCTGTCGATCACCGACCACAACATGCCCTTCCTCTACGAATCGTCCATGGGCGAGGTGACGAGCACCTATCGCGACCTTTACATGGCCGTGCACCCGATCCTCGTCGTCGAGCACGGCAAGCAGCCTGCGCTTTATTCCGCCGATCAGCCGAGCGATCCTTCCCATCGCGTCAGCCATATCCAACTGCATTTGTCGCCGCTGACCGCGGCACAGGCGGCAGACCTGATTAAGCGCGTGCAAACCGTACTCGATCAGACGCATCTGACCGTTTCCGACTGGAAGCCGATGCTGGCGCGGCTGGACACCGTGATTGCGGAGCTTTCCACTTATGAGGCGACCGCCCGCCGCAAGGCGGATCGAGACGAGGCGCTGGCCTTCCTCGCCTGGCTGCGCGACGGCAATTTTACCTTCCTCGGCATGCGCGAATATGTCTATTCCGGCAAGGGCGCCGACGCCAAGGTGGAGCGCGACCGCGGCGCCGGCCTCGGCATCCTCTCCAATCCCGATGTTCGCGTCCTGCGCCAGGGCAAGGATGCCGTCACCACCACACCGGAAATCCTCGCCTTCCTCGATGGACCGGACTTTCTGATTGTCACAAAGGCCAATGTAAAGTCGGTCGTCCACCGCCGCGCCTATATGGACTATGTCGGCGTCAAGCGTTTTGACGCTGACGGCAATGTCACCGGCGAGCTACGCATCGTCGGCCTCTATACCTCGACCGCATACACGAGCGCGGCCGCCGAAGTGCCGTTGCTGCGCTCCAAGGTGCAGAAGGTCAAGGACCACTTCGGCTTCGACCCGGCAAGCCACTCCGGGCGCATGCTGGACAATACGTTAGAATCTTATCCGCGCGACGATCTCTTCCAGATCGACACGACACTACTCGCAAGTTTTGCCGAACAGATCAACGACCTTGCCGATCGGCCCCGCGTGCGTGCATTGCCGCGCATCGACCATTTTGACCGTTTCGTCTCGGTCATCGTTTACGTTCCCCGCGAAGAATATGATTCCGTCGTCCGCGAGAAGATCGGCAATTATCTGAAGACCGTCTACGACGGTCGCGTTTCCGCCTACTATCCGGCCTTCCCGGAAGGCGGCGTGGCGCGTGTGCATTTCATCATCGGCCGCAGCGTCGGCAAGACTCCGCATATTCCGCAAGCCAGGCTCGAAGACGCGATCCGAGCCATCACCGCTCGCTGGGACGACCGCTTCGAAATGCTGGCAGGGCCGAAGGCGCCGCATATCTCCGTCAGCCAGGCCTTTCAGGAGGCCTTTTCGCCGGATGACGCCGTGGCCGACCTGCCGGATATCACGGCGATTACCGGCGCCGGACAGATCCGCATCGCCTTCTACATCCGCAAGGACGAAACCGGGGATATCCTGTCGCTGAAGATCTTCCACGGCGAAGGCAATCTGGCGCTGTCGCGCCGCGTGCCTCTGCTCGAAAATCTCGGTTTCAACGTCTTGAGCGAGCGAACCTTCGACATCTATGTCACCGCCAAGGATGGCGCGACCACCCATCTCGTTCTCCACGACATGGAGCTGGAAGCCCGCGGCGGCGTGACGATTGATCTCGCTCGGCATGGGGCTGCGCTCGAGGAAGCCTTCCTCGCTGCGTTCGGCGGCGCGATTGATAATGACGGCTTCAATCGGCTGATCGTCTCAGCCGATCTATCCGCCCGTGAGGCCAATGTCCTGCGCGCCTATGCCCGTTATCTCCGCCAAGCCGGCATCGCCTATTCGCAGGATTACATCGCTGCGACGCTGGACAAATATCCGCGCATCGCAGCTTCGATCTTTCGCCTATTCCACGACACGCTCGACCCCAGACTCAGCGACAAGAACCGCGCGAAAAGGATTTCTGAGCTGCATGCCACTATCGAAACCGAACTCGCCGACGTTCCAAGCCTCGACGACGACCGGATTCTCCGACGCTATGTCAACGCGGTCGATGCGACGCTGCGCACCAACTACTTCCAGAAAAGCGCCGACGGCACGCCAAAGGCCATGCTTGCCTTCAAGCTCGACCCGAAATTGCTAGATGGCCTACCCGAGCCGCGGCCTTTCCGTGAAATCTTCGTCTATGGTGTCGAGGTCGAAGGCGTGCATCTGCGCTTCGGCAAGATCGCCCGTGGTGGCCTGCGCTGGTCGGACCGCGCTGAAGACTACCGCACCGAGGTGCTTGGCCTGGTAAAGGCGCAGCAGGTGAAGAATGCCGTCATCGTGCCGGTCGGCGCCAAGGGCGGCTTCTATCCAAAAAAGCTTCCGGTCGGCGGCAACCGCGACGAGATCTTCAACACCGGCCGCGAAGCCTACAAGACGTACATCCGCACGCTGCTGTCGATCACCGACAATATCTCCGGCACGGATGTCGTCCCGCCGTCGGATACGGTGCGGCTGGATGGCGACGATCCCTATTTCGTCGTCGCTGCCGACAAGGGCACCGCTACTTTCTCCGACACGGCCAATGCCTTGGCGCAGGAGGCGAACTTCTGGCTCGACGATGCCTTCGCCTCTGGCGGCTCAGCCGGTTACGATCACAAGAAAATGGGCATCACCGCTCGAGGCGCCTGGGAGACCGTCAAGCGTCACTTCCGTGAATTGGATATCGACATCCAGACAACGCCCTTCACCGTCGCCGGAGTCGGCGATATGTCCGGTGACGTCTTCGGCAACGGCATGCTGCTGTCGCCGAAAATCCGCCTGCTCGCCGCCTTCGATCACCGCGATATCTTCATCGATCCCGATCCGAACATGGAAAAGACACTCACCGAGCGGCAACGGCTCTTCAACCTCGCCCGCTCGAGCTGGCAGGATTTCGACAAGAGCATCCTGTCGAAAGGCGCAATGATCATCTCGCGCATGGCGAAATCGGTAACGCTGACGCCTGAAGCCGCCGCCGCCATTGGCATCGACAAGATGGTGGCGACGCCAGCCGAGATCATCACGGCGATCCTGAAGAGCCCTGTGGACCTGCTCTGGTTCGGCGGCATCGGCACCTATGTGAAGGCACCCGCCGAAACGGATTCGGAAGTCGGCGATCGCGCCAACGATCCGATCCGCGTTACGGCAGAAGAGGTTCGCGCCAAGGTGATCGGGGAGGGCGCCAATCTCGGCGTTACCCAGAAGGGCCGCATCGCTTACGGCCTTGGTGGCGGGCGATGCAATTCCGACGCCATCGACAATTCGGCTGGTGTCAACACCTCGGACGTCGAGGTCAACATCAAGATCGCGCTGGCCTCAGCCATGTTCGATGGCCGTCTGACGCGCGCCGCGCGCGATACGCTGCTGGCGTCGATGACCGACGAAGTGGCGACGCTTGTGCTGCGCAACAATTATCTGCAGTCGCTGGCGATCTCGCTGACCGAACGCAAAGGCACCGGCAACGGCCTGGAGCTCAGCCGCTTCATGAGCGTTCTGGAAGCGGCCAAGCAGCTCAACCGTAAGGTCGAAACGCTGCCGGACGACCAGACCTTTGCCGAGCGTTACGCCAATGGCCGGCCACTCACCCGTGCCGAGATCGGTGTCCTGCTCTCCTACGCCAAGATCGTGCTCTTCGATGCCGTGGCGGCAAGCGACTTGCCGGACGACCCCTATTTCGCCGCAACGCTCAGCCGTTATTTTCCGGCTAAGATGCAGCGCTCCAATGCCGGCGACATCGCCGGCCATCGGCTGCGCCGCGAAATCATCGCGACAGCGCTCGCGAACGAAGCGATCAACCGCGGTGGGCCGGGCTTTGCCGTCAGCATGATGGATGCGACGGCGGCGTCTGCCGCCGAAGTGGTCAAGGCTGCCGTGCTTGCCCGCGACGGCTTCGATCTCGATCGACTCTGGAACGAAACCGATGCATTGGACGGCAAGGTCGGCGGTCAGACGCAGAACCGCGTTTACGGCGAAATCACCGAGGTCTACACCGCCCTCACCCGCCTTCTGCTCAAGATCGGCGCTGCCAAAGGCGATATCGGGGAAACAGTTAGCCGGCTTCAAGCGGCATTGAAGAAGCTGCGTCCAGTCTTCCTCAGCCATATCCCCGCGGATTTCGCGGCCGAAATCACCGCCCGACAGGCGGACTACCAGGCCGCCGGTCTTCCGGAGAAACTCGCCTCCGAGATCGCGACGATCTACGCGCTCGTCCTCGTGCCGGAGATCATGCAGATCGCCGAGCGCACCGGCGATACACTCAATCGCGCCGCCGAAAGCTACTTCACCGTGTCGCAGACTTTCCGCGTCGGCCGCCTGCTGCTTGCCGGCAGCCGCATCATTACCGGCGATCACTATGAAAGCTTGGCCTTGACGCGCAGCCTCGATCAAATCGCCGGCGCCCGTCGAGACATCGTCATCTCGGCGCTCAACAATCATCCCAAGGACAAGCAGCCGATCCTCGCGTGGCACGCCGAAGACCGCATTCGCATCAACCGCATTGCCGAAGAGCTTGTCGGCCTTAGCGAAAGCGGCGATCCGAACCTTGCCCGGATCACTGTCGCCGCCGGCCTCCTGACCGACCTTGCGCATGATCGGGCGAGATGAGACAGTCCGCCCGGCTCAACAGAGCAATTCCAGGACAAGTTCGAACCGGTTTTCCTGGAATGAGTAAAAACAAAGGGATAGAGCGACAAAGCGATTCCATGAAACGCTGAACAGCTCTAGACGCGCTATAGGATCAGGGGCAGGAATTTGGTGGCCACAGAGATAAGGGACGATGCGCCCGCGAAAGTGTCGGCGCGAGGCATCTGGGGATGGATGTTCTTCGACTGGGCGGCGCAGCCGTTCTTTACAGTCGTCACCACCTTCATCTTTGGCCCCTATTTTGTCGCACGGCTGACGGCGGATCCCGTCGCGGCGCAGACGACCTGGAGCAACATGGCGACGATTTCCTCGGTAATCATCGCCGTCCTGTCACCGGTGCTTGGCTCGATTGCCGATCAATCCGGCGCACGCAAACCCTGGATCGCCTTTTTCGCCGTCATCAAGATCATCAGCCTCTTCTGCCTTTGGGGCGCCGCACCTGGCTCGCCGGTGATTTATCCCGTCATCTTCATGATCCTCGCCTCGATCTCGGCAGAATTTTCGATCGTTTTCAACGATTCGATGATGCCGCGCCTCGTCGGCAACAGCGATATCGGCCGGTTGTCGAACGCTGCCTGGGGCCTCGGCTATCTTGGCGGCATGATCGTGCTCATCTCCGTGGTGGCGCTTTTGGCCGGCAACCCGCAAACCGGCAAGACCATCCTCGGCCTCACACCGCTATTCGGCCTCGACGCCACTCGAGGCGAAGATGCGCGCATCACCGGGCCGATTTCCGCCGTCTGGTATTTTCTCTTCATTCTGCCGATGTTTTTCTTCACGCCGGATGCTCCCCGCGGCCGGCCATTCGGTGCAGCGGTTCGCTCCGGCCTGAACGAGCTCGCAACGACGCTCGGCGAACTGAAGCGCCGCCGGGGCATCAGTCTTTTCCTGCTTGCGCGCATGATCTACCAGGACGGCGTCAACGGCTTGCTGATCCTCGGCGGCACCTTCGCCGCAGGCATGTTCGGCTGGGCGACCATTGAGATCGGGATTTACGGCATCATCCTCAATGTTGTCGCAATTTTCGGCTGTTTCGCCGCGGGTTATGTCGATCGCTGGCTAGGTTCCAAGATAACGGTCGTCATCAGTCTGACCATGCTGCTGCTGGCGGCACTCGGCATCATTTCCACCGGACCGGGCTTCACACTCTTCGGCTTCGTACCGCTTTCGACCGTGAGCTCCGGCGGCCTGTTCGGCACTGCCGCGGAGAAGGCTTATATCGCCTACGGCCTGTTGATCGGCCTCGCCTTCGGCCCCGTGCAGGCCTCCTCGCGCTCCTATCTTGCGCGCAGCGTCAGCCTTACTGAAGCAGGCCGCTATTTCGGCATATACGCGCTCTCCGGCCGCGCCACCAGCTTCATGGCGACCCTGCTTTTCTCCCTGATCACCTTTTGGAGCGGCTCTGCTCGCCTCGGCATGGCAACGCTGATCGTCTTCCTCGCCGGCGGGCTGCTGCTTTTGTTGCCGACACCCTATCCTGCCGACAAGGTCAAATAGGATATCCCTTCTTCGATTTTGGGATATATCTTGAGAGGTAGGCCTCATGGAGGAGAGGCCCGACGGGCCGTTTCGAACCACGAGGGCGCGCGGCTACATCCGGGGCCACCCTCGTCCTTCGAAAAGCTCAGGACCAGGATGGGCGAAAAGACGGCGGAGCCAGCTCAATGACGGAAATGGCGCACGCCCGTGAAGACCATCGCAACACCGTGCTCGTTGGCGGCATCGATGACTTCCTGGTCGCGCATCGAACCGCCCGGTTGAATGACGGCCGTCGCACCTGCTGCAATCGCCGACAGCAGACCGTCGGCAAACGGTAGGAAGGCTTCGGAAGCGACGGCAGAGCCGCGCGTCAGCGGCTCGGCGAGCCCCATGGCCTTGGCAGCTTCTTCCGCCTTGAACGCGGCAATACGGGCGGAATCGACGCGGCTCATCTGGCCGGCGCCGATACCGGCTGTCTGCCCGTCCTTGGCATAGACGACAGCATTTGATTTCACGTGCTTGGCGACGCGGAAGGCGAACTTCATGTCCTCCAGCTCCTGTGCCGTCGGCGCACGCTTCGTAACCACCTTGAGCTCCATATCTTCGACCAGCGCGTTATCGCGGTTCTGGACGAGCAGACCGCCGGATACGGTTTTGGCGGTCAGGCCGGCTGCGCGCGGATCGGGCAGGGCGCCGACCGAAAGCAGGCGAAGGTTCGGCTTGCGGGCGATGATCGCCTTGGCTTCTTCGCTGACCTCCGGCGCGATGATGACCTCGGTGAAAAGTTTGACGATCTCCTCCGCGGTTTCCGCATCGAGCAGGCTATTCAGGGCAATGATGCCACCGAAAGCCGAGACCGGGTCGCAGGCCAGAGCCCGCTTGTAGGCCTCGACCAGGCTCGGGCCGGTGGCGACGCCGCAAGGGTTGGCATGCTTGATGATCGCACATGCGGGACCCTTTTGCGGCAGGAACTCGGCAACGAGCTCATAGGCCGCATCAGTATCGTTGATGTTGTTGTAAGAGAGCTGCTTGCCTTGGATCAGCGTCGCGGTCGACACACCCGGCCGATGTTCGCCGGTGAAGTAGAATGCCGCCTTCTGATGCGGGTTTTCGCCGTAACGCATTTCCTCGTGCAGGACGCCACCGATGACGCGGTGGCGCGGTGTCGCGATGTCCAGCGCCTCGGCGAACCAGTTGGAGATCATCGCGTCATAGGCCGCGGTGCGAGCGAAAGCCTTGGCGGCCAAGCGCTGGCGGAAGGCATAAGCGGTCTGGCCGGCGTCGGCCGAAAGCTGTTCCAGGAGCTGGGGATAATCGGCCGGATCAGTGAGGATCGTGACATAGGCGTGGTTCTTGGCCGAAGCGCGGATCATCGCGGGGCCGCCGATGTCGATATTCTCGACCGTCGTCGGATAGTCTCCACCGGCCTTTCGCACGTCTTCGAACGGATAAAGATTGATGACGACGAGGTCGATACCCTCGATGCCGTGCTCCTTCATCGCCGCCTGATGCTCGGCGTCATCTCGGATGGCGAGCAGGCCGCCGTGGACTTTCGGATGCAGCGTCTTGACGCGGCCGTCCATGATCTCCGGAAAGCCCGTCACGTCGGACACATCGGTTACGGTAAGGCCAGCGGCCGCGATGGTCTTGTGTGTGCCGCCCGTCGACAAGAGCCGCACACCCTTTTCGCTGAGCGCCCGGGCGAGCTCGACGATGCCGGTCTTGTCGGACACGGACAGAAGCGCGGTCTTGACCTTCACTTTGTCGGGGGCTGGGATTTTTTTGGAAACGACGGCCATGGGCTTTCTCCATTCTAGCGTGAGGAGATGTCCGGCAACAGCGGCGCGGGACAATATGCCCGCCCCGTTAACACAGCTTAGGCACTTAGCCTATGGCCGATAGGATAAAAACCACCGGATTTCCGCCTTTTCGGCGATCGGGAAAACGATCTCGAGCTGGTCAGAAGAACGCATGCCGGAAGCATCGGCAAAAAAGATATCCTCTGCCACCAACACCTCGTTGCCCGGCGAGGAGAATACCCAGGTCTCACCGTCCGGAGCGATCAGCAAGGCGGAGTCGGTCTCGGTCTGCAGAAGGCTGATAGAAGGATGGATGTGAAACCGTGCAGAGGCCAGGCCGCCATCGCTCTTCAGCAGTGATTTCTTGCCCTCCGGAACGAAAAAGCGGTCGCGGCCGGCAAGAATGGTGCCGCTGGCATTCAGGCTCAGCTCGCGCTCATGGGCATAACCGAAGGTCGAGAGATAGCCGTCATGCACGGCGCGGACGTAATCGCGGCCATCTTCAGTTTCGGCGCGCTCAACGATGACTTTCTTGACGCCGCTAACCATCACCGGGCCGAGCGTTTTCGACTTGGAAAACAGGCTCGACGACGTGTCGTCGAGCGTCACGGTCGAATGCGCCGCCGTGGCACGGGCCGCCTGGACGTAGCGGTCACCCGCAAAATTAGGCGAACCGGAATTGACGATGAAGCGGGATTTGCCCGAAGACATTTCGAAGGACAGGCAGCCGGCATGCGCCGTACGGCTGAGGTCCGCCGAAGCAGGCGCCCCGGTATCGACGATGACCACGGCCTGTCCAGCCGCCAGCCTATGATATTTGGTATGCGGAAGCGCCTTGAACACCTGGCCGGCCGTTTCGTCATAACGCAGCACCGACATCAGCTCGTTGGCGAGCGTCGAGGTCGCGCCATTGAACAGCGCCAGGTCGCCATCCTGATGCCGGAAGAAGCGCAGGGCCGGATACATGCGATCGATGCCTGGGATCAGCCGTGTCGGTGCATCATGGCCAAGATTGACATAGGTCTGGCGCAGCGGCAGCAGATCGAGCAGCAGTTCCAGCGCCACACGCGGATTGCGCGAAATATGCCCACCATCCTGGAGGATCTGCCGGTCGATTTCCCGGTCGAGCGCTTGGCCGGCGCGCTTCAGTGTTGAGGCGCCGTTCGGCATAGCGACAGAGGACAGGGCGAGCGCAATCCGCACCCTAAACCGTGTTTCGCCGTCCCGTGTCGTTGCCGCCACGCGACGGAGATAACGGACATGGAAGGCCAGCATACGCATGAAACGGCGATAAAAACCGCCATCCGTCCCCTGCAGGACCACGGGCGAATGCGAAAGCCAGGCAATTAGCCGTTGGGCGGCAGTATCAGCCGCCCAGGCGACGCCCCGCAATCGGTAGCCATGGACGGCCATCCAATCGTTGAGAATGGATCGCGCCATCGCAGCAGCCTGATCGCTCTTTTCTGCCCGCAAATGCCGTAGCCAGCGGAAACTGTGCAGCCGGGCGGCAAAGGCCTGCGACGGCAGCTCCAAGGCGAAAGGTGATTTGCCCTGCGTTTCCAGCACCCGGCCCGCCAACAGGATGCGGCCATTCAAAAGCTCTTCAACGAAAAACGGATCGATGCTGCGCAGGTCCGTCGGAGCCACGATCAACCGTTCCGGCACACGCATCGTGTGGCGGGTAAGACGCAATCGCGCCAACGCCGTGCGGCGCGACATTCGCCGCCATGCTTCCCGCATGTGTAAACTCACCGAACCCTGCCGGAAAACCTGCATGTTTGCTTATGCTTACTCTCTATCTCTGTGGTTAAGAAGAGGTTAGGAATATGCCAAATGAGGACATTGTGCCCTATTTTTGGTCGAGTCGAGCGTAAGCACTTGAGAGAGGTTCGCCGCTATCGCGTGCGGCGGAGCACCACGGCGAAGAATCCATCCAGCCCGGAAGCAAAACCGCCGGAGAGCGGCAGCATGTCAGGCGTGGTGCGGAAGGCGCCGAGGCGTGAGATTGCAGCCTCGAGACCCGGCCAATCCTCGGGCTTGATCGGCACGCGCTCGGCCATGTCCGTCTCCGCCAGAACACGCGCGACAAGATCCTCACCTTCTTCCGGATCGAGCGAACAGTTGGAGAAGACCACGAGCCCGCCAGGCCTGACCAAGGTCAGCGCATGGCGAAGCAGGCGCTCCTGCAGTCCCGCAAGCTTAGCGATGTCCTCCGGCCCCTTGGTCCAGAGCACATCGGGATGACGACGGGTCGTACCCGTCGACGAGCAGGGAGCATCGAGAAGAGCGGCGTCGAAGAGATCCTCGGGCTGGAACTTGGCCATATCGCCGGCGACGGTTTCGGCTTCCAGCCCGAGCCGTGCCAGATTGGTGGAGAGCCGCTTGAGGCGATTGGCGGATTGGTCGAGCGCGGTCACCCTGCCGCCGGCTACGATGAGCTGGGCGGTCTTGCCGCCGGGCGCGGCGCAGAGATCCACCACTTTGCTGCCGGCAAGCGAACCGAACAGTTTCGCCGGGATGCTGGCGGCGGCATCTTGGACCCACCATTCGCCCTCGTTAAATCCATCGAGCGAGGGAATCGAGCCCTCGAAAGCGGCAAGCCGCACGCCGCCGGTCGGTAACACGACGCCATTCAAGCGCTTAGCCCATCCTTCAGCATCGGATTTCACCGTGATGTCGATCGCCGCCGGCTCCAATTGCGTGTTGGAAATCCTCAGCGCGGCGTCAGAGCCATAGGCAGCTTCGAGACGCGTCAGGAACCAGACCGGCATGGCCGGCACGGTGGCGACCTGGGCCAGAATTTCCTGCTTCTCCCGCCCGATTCGCCTGAGAATCGCGTTGACCAGCTTCGCGAAGCGGCGGTTGCGCGGGTCCTGGTTGGCCTGCTCGACGGCGAGATCGACGGCGGAATGATCCGGCACGTCGAGATAGAGCATCTGCGCGGCACCTACCACCAACACATGATGCAGAGCGCGGGCACCTTCCGGTAGCGGCGAATCCAAGAGCGACGCGATCGCCGTCTCGATGCGCGGCAAATGGCGCAGCGCCGAGTTCAGAATGGCACGCACAAGCGCACGGTCGCTTTCGCCAAGCGCCTTATAGGCAGGATTGCCGCCTTCGGCGTCCAGCATCCCGTCAAGCGGCGTCTTGCGGTCAATCACGGCCGCCAGGATTTTCGTCGCGGCGGCGCGCGCGGCAAGTCCGGGCTTGGGTGGCGCCGACTCATGCGGCCGATGCTGCGGTGAGCGATTTCGCGATTGTCTTCCGTCTTTGTTGAAAGGTTTCTTATTGTTGGGATTCAAGACCAGGGTCCCTTCGGCGGTTGTGAACCACCGCGGCCCGTATTCGGTACGGAGCGCGATTTGCGCACCGGATTAGCAGTCAAATTCGGTGCCGTCGAGCCAAAGTCGGGCGGCGTATTCACCGCAGTGCCTGCAGCACCACTGCCGTAGCGCGCCATCTCATGGAGCGCGGCGATGCGGTTTTCCGTGTCCGGATGCGTGGAGAACAGGTTGTCCATGCGGGCACCGGAAAGCGGATTGATGATGAACATGTGTGCTGTCGCCGGATGAGCTTCGGCCTCTTCATTCGGAATATACTCCGCCCCTCGGGCGATCTTGCCGAGCGCCGAGGCAAGCCAAAGGGGATTGCCGCAGATTTCCGCGCCGCGGCGGTCGGCAGAATATTCACGCGTGCGGCTGATCGCCATCTGCACCAGCATGGCCGCGAGAGGCGCGACGATCATCGCCACCAGCACGCCGACAACACCAAGAGGATTGTTGCTGTCGCGGCGACCACCGAAGAAGAAGGCGAAATTGCCGAGCATGGAAATGGCGCCGGCGAGTGTCGCCGTGATCGTCATCGTCAGCGTATCGCGGTTCTGTACATGCGCCAGCTCATGCGCCATCACGCCAGCCACTTCCTCTGGCGTCAGAGCGTTGAGCAGGCCGGTCGAGGCAGCAACAGCGGCATTTTCGGGATTTCGGCCGGTGGCGAAGGCATTCGGCTGCGGACTGTCATAGAGATAGACCTTCGGCATCGGAAGACCCGCATTCCGCGCGAGATCGCGGATGATCCGATAGAATTCCGGTGCGCTGCGCTCTCCCACCTCCTGCGCGTGATAGGTGGAGAGCACCATGCGGTCGGAATTCCAATAGGAAAAGAAATTCATGCCGGCTGCAGCGACAAGCGCTATCATCATGCCCGCTTGACCACCGATCAAATAGCCGACGCCCATAAACAGGGCCGTCATGAAGGCAAGCAACATGGCTGTGCGCATGAGGTTCATCTGATGTCTCCATCACATCGTCGGTCCGAACCTTTTTCTTTGCGGCCGGACGCACTATGATTTGGCTATTCACCCGCCTATTTCAACAGCTCTAGGCCGCATCACGCCATGCAGATTGCAGATAACGACAATAAAAACGACATCGACGCCAGCGAGGCGCCTCGCAAGCCGCTCTCGCCGGCCGCCAAGCGAGCGCTAGCCGAGGCCGAAGAGCGCCGTAAAGTGCGGGCCCAACCCGAGCTCCCCCCCGAAACCGGCGGACGCGGTGGCGCTGAGCCTTCACGCTTCGGCGATTGGGAAATCAATGGGCGTGCGATCGATTTTTGAGATCGGCTTCAGAAAGTCGTTCACGGTCCTGAATGTGCTGCTGCGAATACGCATTGAACTACCCCGGCAGAGCCGGAGATCTTCCGAGACGCGGTGGCTTGGAGCGAGGGCCCACTCGACCAATTCGCCCGCATAGCAGTCGTCTTTTTAATTGCTTCCGGAAGACAATAAAGAAATTAGGCGAAGATTAGCCCTCGCCCAATTCCTAAGAAACTGTATCCCGCCCGCCAGGAGCAAGATAAACTTCGATCAAGCCGCATCCGCCCTGTTCTGCCTGTTGGCAATCAAATCGTCGACAACAGCCGGATCGGCCAGCGTCGAGGTGTCGCCGAGCGAGCCGAAATCGTCTTCGGCAATCTTGCGCAGGATACGGCGCATGATCTTGCCCGAGCGAGTTTTCGGCAGGCCGGGGGCAAACTGGATCTTGTCGGGTGAGGCGATCGGGCCGATCTCGGCTCGCACGTGCTTCACGAGTTCCTGCCGCAGCGCATCCGTGCCCTCATGGCCGGCCATCAGTGTCACATAGCAATAGATGCCCTGACCCTTGATCGGATGCGGATAGCCGACAACGGCAGCTTCCGAGACGTCCTGGTGCGAGACTAGGGCCGATTCGACCTCGGCGGTGCCAAGCCGGTGGCCGGAGACGTTGAGCACGTCGTCGACACGGCCGGTGATCCAGTAATAACCGTCCTCATCGCGCCGGCACCCGTCGCCGGTGAAATATTTGCCTTTGTAGGTAGAAAAATAGGTCTGGATGAAGCGTTCATGATCGCCATATACCGTACGCATCTGGCCGGGCCAACTGTCGGCGATGACGAGATTGCCGTCGGCTGCCCCTTCCAACAGGTTGCCCTCATTGTCCACTAGCTCCGGCTGAACGCCGAAGAAGGGCAAGGTCGCCGAACCCGGCTTAAGGTCGGTCGCGCCCGGCAGCGGCGTGATCATATGGCCGCCGGTCTCGGTCTGCCACCAGGTATCGACGATCGGACAACGGCTATCACCGACGACATTGTAGTACCATTCCCACGCTTCCGGATTGATCGGCTCGCCGACCGTTCCGAGGAGCCGCAATGAAGAGCGCGAGGAGCGCTTGACGAAATCATCGCCGGCTCCCATCAGAGAACGGATCGCCGTCGGGGCGGTATAGAAGATATTGACCTTGTGCTTGTCGATAACCTCCCAGAAGCGGCCCTGATCTGGGAAATTCGGCACGCCCTCGAACATCAGCGATGTCGCGCCATTCGCCAGCGGCCCGTAGACGATATAGGAATGACCGGTGACCCAGCCGACGTCGGCGGTGCACCAGAATATCTCGCCGGGATGATAATCGAAAACATATTCATGCGTCATCGCCGCATAGACGAGATAACCGCCGGTCGTGTGCAACACGCCCTTCGGCTTGCCGGTCGAGCCTGACGTATAAAGGATGAACAGCGGGTCTTCCGCCTTCATCTTCGCGGGCGGACAATCCGGCTTCACCGTTGCAACTTCCTGATGATACCAGAGATCGCGGCCCGGCGCCCAGCCGGTCTTGCCGCCGGTGCGGCGCACGACCAGAACCTTCTCTACGGTGACATACTGCCTGGCGGCGATATGGATCGCCGTATCGGTATTCTCCTTAAGCGGTACTGGCTTGCCGCCGCGAACCCCCTCGTCGCAGGTGATGATGAAGGTCGATTGGCAATCGATGATGCGGCCCGCCAAAGCCTCCGGGGAGAAGCCGCCGAAGACGACGGAGTGCACCGCGCCGATGCGGGCGCAGGCGAGCATCGCATAGGCGGCCTCGGGGATCATCGGCATGTAAATGGTGACGCGATCGCCCTTCTTGACGCCATGCTTCTTCAAGACATTCGCCAGGCGGCAGACGTGTTCGTAGAGCTCGTTATAGGTGATCTTCTTGTCGATATAGGGGTTGTCGCCTTCCCAGATGAAAGCCACGTCATCGCCATGCTTCTTCAGGTGACGGTCTATGCAATTGTAGGAAACGTTGGTCAGCCCGTCTTCGAACCATTTGATCGAGACTTTCCCCTTGAAGGACGTGTTCTTGACCTTGGTATACGGCTTGAACCAGTCGATCCGCTGACCGTGTTTGCCCCAGAAATAGTCGGGATCCTCGACGCTCTGCCTGTACCATTTCTGATATTTTGCCGCATCGATCAAAGCTTGCGCTTTGACCGGCTTCGTCACCGGATGAATCTTTTCCGACATGGTTTCCTCCTCAATCTTTGCCCTCTCTTTCGAGATTATGGCGCTCATTCCACGCAATCAATAGCAGCTCAAGTTACGACAGCAATTGGACAAAGCGCATTTCATCCGCAAAGAATTGCAATTCCGCAACACTGCGGTTATATAGGGCCATATTTCCCGGACAATGTGGTATTACACCCCGGACCGCGACACCGGCGCGGACTGACAGAAGGACTATATCCATGGCTCAACAATTGCTCATGCCGAAGGCAACCGCCATTTGGCTTGTCGACAATACAGCCTTGTCGTTCGACCAGATTGCGCAGTTCTGCAAGCTGCATCCGCTCGAAGTCAAGGCCATTGCCGATGGCGAAGCGGCCCAGGGCATTAAGGGCCTCGACCCAATCGCCACCGGCCAGCTTTCGCGCGACGAAATCGCGCGTGCCGAAGCCAATCCGAACCACAAGTTGAAGATTTCAGAGCCAAAGGTTCGCGTACCGGAATCCAAGCGCCGCGGCCCGCGTTACACGCCGGTCTCCAAGCGCCAGGATCGGCCGAATGCCATTCTCTGGCTCGTACGCAACCATCCGGAACTGAAGGACGCCCAGATTTCCCGCCTCGTCGGCACCACCAAGTCGACCATCGAACAGATTCGCGATCGGACACACTGGAACTCAACGAACCTGACGCCGATGGATCCGGTGACGCTCGGCCTCTGCAGCCAGATCGACCTCGACATGGAAGTGGAAAAGGCTGCCAAGGGTCGTCCGCTGCCGACCGCCGCCGAACTCGGCGCAACACTGCAGCCGGCGCAGGAGACCGAGAAGCTCGGCTTCAGCTACGAGCGCGACGACGAGAAGGAAAAGGAAATCGACGCCGACGCCGTCTTCGCGAAGCTGAAGTCGCTGAAGTCCACCACCCCGGACGATGATGACGACCGCTACTGAGACGCGATCGGCCCCGTAGTTCGAAGCCCCGATGAGAGCCGGGGCTTTTCTTTTGGGTCTTAACGCGCGCCGAAAATCGCAGAACCAACGCGAACGCTCGTCGCTCCGAAAGCCACAGCAATCTCATAGTCACTCGACATGCCCATGGAGAGCTTATCGACGCCACTCTTTTTGGCGAGCTTGGCGAGCAACGCGAAATGCGGCCCGGGATTCTCATCGGCCGGGGGGATGCACATCAGCCCCTCGATCGAAAGCCCAAGCTCTCTCCGACAAAAATCGACGAAAGCAATCGTGTCGTCGGGCCCAATCCCGGCTTTTTGCGGCTCCAGGCCGGTGTTGACCTGCACGTAAAGCCTCAGCAGCTTATTCTGGCGTTTCATTTCATCGGCCAAGGCGCGGGCAATCTTTTCTCGGTCGACCGTTTCGATGACATCGAACAACGCCACGGCATCCGCCGCCTTGTTCGATTGCAGCGGCCCGATCAGATGTAGCTCGATATCAGGCGTTTCGGCCTTGAGCGCCGGCCATTTTCCTTGGCTTTCCTGCACTCTGTTTTCGCCGAACGCCCGCTGGCCGGCCGAAATCGCGGGGCGGATCGCTTCGGCATCGAAGGTCTTGGAAACGGCGACAAGCTGCACGGCGCACGCCGGCCGGTTAGCCTGACGCTCCGCTGCCGCGATATGGGCACGAACCGCGTTCAACCTCTCTTGAAGTTCCATCTCTTTGCCTCGATATTTACGCCTGTTCCTGAGACTTTGCAGTAATGAGGCAGACGGCCTTTGCCAAGAGCCGATGCCGCTGAATCCGGCTTTGCTTTGCAAGATAGGGCACTTGCGGCACCCGCTAAACTTGACGCTTGGTTGGTTTCGTGATGAAGGTCACGGCCAACTCCCCATGATATTCCGGAATACAAGATCAAATGGCTACCGAACGTTATAATCCGCGCGACGCCGAGCCTCGCTGGCAGCAGAAATGGAACGAGGAGAATGTCTTCCTCACCGACAACGCCGATCCGCGCGAGAAATATTACGTCCTTGAGATGTTTCCCTATCCGTCGGGCCGCATCCATATGGGCCATGTGCGCAATTACGCCATGGGTGACGTCGTCGCCCGCTACAAACGCGCCCGTGGCTACAATGTGCTACATCCGATGGGCTGGGACGCTTTCGGCATGCCGGCGGAAAACGCCGCCCGCGACAACAAGGTGCATCCGAAGGAATGGACCTACAAGAACATCGCCTCGATGAAGGCGCAGTTGAGGGCCATGGGCCTGTCGCTGGACTGGAGCCGCGAATTCGCCACCTGCGATGTCGACTACTACCATCGCCAGCAGATGCTCTTCATCGACATGATGGAGAAGGGCCTTGTCTACCGCAAGAAGTCCAAGGTCAACTGGGACCCGGTCGACAACACCGTGCTTGCCAACGAGCAGGTCATCGACGGCCGCGGCTGGCGCTCCGGCGCGCTGGTCGAACAGCGCGAGCTGACGCAATGGTTCTTCAAGATCACCGAGTTCAGCCAGGAGCTCCTGGACGCGCTGGATACGCTCGACCATTGGCCGGAAAAGGTGCGGCTGATGCAGAAGAACTGGATCGGGCGTTCAGAGGGCCTAACGATCCGTTGGGAAATCGTGCCGGAGACCTCGCCCAACGCAGAACGCGAAATCACCGTCTATACGACTCGTCCAGACACGCTGTTTGGCGCTTCCTTCCTCGCGATATCGGCCGATCATCCGCTGGCCAAGGAAGCAGCTGCTGCGAATCCGGCAATCGATGCCTTCTGCGAGGAGTGCCGCCGCGCCGGCACCTCGCTTGCCGCATTGGAGACCGCCGAGAAGAAGGGCATCGACACGGGCATCCGCGTGCGCCATCCGCTCGACCCTTCCTGGGAACTGCCGGTCTATATCGCCAATTTCGTGCTGATGGACTATGGTACCGGCGCGATCTTCGGCTGCCCGTCCGGCGACCAGCGCGATCTCGATTTCGCCCGCAAATACCATTTGCCGGTCGTCCCCGTCGTCATGCCGAAGGATGGCGATGCCGCCAGCTTCACCATCGGCGATGTCGCCTATGACGGCATCGGCATCATGATCAACTCGCGCTTCCTGGACGGCATGGACACGGAGGAAGCCTTCGAAGCGGTGGCCACGAGATTGGCGGCCAAAAACCTCGGCAATGTGCCGCAGGCCGAACGCAAGGTGAATTTCCGCCTGCGCGACTGGGGCATTTCGCGTCAGCGGTATTGGGGCTGCCCGATCCCGGTCATCCATTGCGAGGATTGCGGCGTCTTGCCGGTGCCGAAGCAGGATCTGCCGGTCAAGCTGCCGGATGACGTCACCTTCGATCAGCCGGGCAATCCGCTCGACCGCCATCCGACATGGCGGCACGTCTCCTGCCCACTTTGCGGCAAGGACGCGCGTCGCGAAACCGATACCATGGATACCTTCGTCGATTCGAGCTGGTACTACACCCGCTTCACCGCGCCGTGGGAACACGAACCCACCGACAAGCTGGCGGCTGACCGCTGGCTGCCGGTCGATCAATATATCGGCGGCATCGAGCATGCGATCCTGCATCTACTCTATTCTCGCTTCTTTACCCGCGCCATGCGCGAGACCGGCCATGTCGAAGCGAAGGAACCCTTCAAGGGCCTGTTCACGCAGGGCATGGTGGTTCACGAAACCTATAGCCGCGGCCATGGGCTGACGCGCGAATGGGTGTCACCCGCTGATATCCGAATCGAGGAAATCGATGGCCAAAGACGGGCGACGCTGCTGTCGACCGGCGAAGAGATCGCCATCGGCGCGATCGAGAAGATGTCGAAATCGAAGAAGAACGTCGTCGACCCAGACGATATCATTGCCTCCTACGGCGCCGATACGGCCCGCTTCTTCGTATTGTCCGATTCGCCACCCGACCGCGACGTCATCTGGTCGGAAGCGGGCGTCGAAGGTGCGTATCGTTTCACGCAGCGCATGTGGCGTCTGGTGTCGGAAGCCGCGGACGCTTTGAGGACAGTTGCCGCGACTCCGGCTAAGGAGGGCGAAGCGCTGGCGATTTCACAAGTCGCCCACCGCACGCTGAAGGCGGTTCAGGGCGATTACGACAAGCTCGCCTTCAACAAGGCTGTTGCGCGCATCTACGAATTCGTCAACGCCTTGGCTGCTCCGCTGGCCAAGGTCGCCGCGGGGGCGACAGATTCCGGCTATCGTTCCGCTGTCCGTGAAGCGGTCGAGATCCTGATCGCATTGGTCGCGCCGATCACACCGCATCTGGCCGAAGAATGCTCGGCAGCGCTCGGCAATACGCACTTAATCGCCATGAGCGCCTGGCCGAGTTACGACCAAGCGCTCGTTATCGAAAACGAGATCGTATATCCGGTACAGATCAACGGCAAGAAGCGCGCCGAATTGACAATTGCTCGCGATGCAGATCAGAATACCGTGCAAGAAGCCGTACTCGCCCTGGATGCCGTCGGAAGCGCATTGAATGGTCAGGCGCCAAAGAAGATCATCGTCGTTCCACAGAGGATCGTGAACATTGTCGTCTGATAATCTTTTCAAGCTCGCTCGCGCTGCAGGCGTTGCGTCTATGATTGGCGTTGCCGGTCTTTTATCGTCCTGCCAGGTTCGGCCGCTCTATGCCGAGAACACTGGCGTTACCCAGAAGCTTGCCGACGTTTCCTTTTCTGACGCCGGTACGCGCGTGGGTCAGGTGGTTCGCAATCAATTGATCTTCATTGCCGGCCGAGGCGCCGGCGAAGCGAAGACCCCGAAATATACGGTGGATCTGAGCGTCAGCTCCGGTACAGGCGGTGTTATCTATCTGCCATCTTCCGACACCTCGGGCGCCGGCCGCACCACGGTCACGGCATCCTTTACGCTGAAGAATGCCGGTGATGGCAAGGTCCTGAAATCCGGCAACCGCTCGGTGACATCGCTGGTCGACTTCCCGACCCAGGAATTCGCCAAGGCGCGCGCTATCCGCGATTCGGAAGACCGTGCCGCACGGGAAGTTGCTGAACTGGTGGGCGCCGACATCGCTGCCGCACTTAGCCGCTGATATGAGCGCGCGGCATGGCGGAGATCAAATCTCATGAGTTTGAAGGCTTTCTTCAATACGCCGCGCGCAATTATCGTCTCTTCGTCATCTATGGACCGGACCGCGGCCTTGTGACCGAGCGGGCTGCGCAGATCGCCGGTAAGACCGGTGTCGATCTGAGTGATGCTTTTTCCCTGATCAAACTCGATGTCGGCGATCTTCACAGCGATGCCGGCCGACTGCTGGACGAGGTCAATGCTATTGGCCTGTTTGGCGGCGAAAAGCTGGTGTGGATCCGAGGCGCAGCAAACGAGAAAACGCTCGTCGATTCACTGCAGATTATTGCCGACAACCCTCCCGATACCAGTTTCGTAATCATTGAGGCTGGCGATCTGAAGAAAGGCTCCGGCCTTCGTAAAGTAGCCGAGACTTCTCGGTCTGTCGCAACTATTCCTTGTTATGCCGACGACATTCGCGCGCTCAATGGCCTTATCGATGCTGAGCTGGCAAATGAAAATCTCCGCATCACGGCGGCGGCGCGCCAGATTCTATTGGAACTATTGGGCGGCGACCGTATCGCTTCACGCAACGAGGTGCGCAAGCTCGCGCTCTATTGCCGCGGGCAGGGGACGATCGAAGAAGATCACGTGATCGACATCATCGGCGACGCCAGCGCCGTTTCAGCAGACGACGCCGTGGATGCCATTCTTAAGGGCGATTCAGAAGCTTTCCTGAACGCAATGCAGAAGATCGCCTCCTCGAAGACACCCGTGTTCCTCGTGCTACAGGGTTGCCTGAGGCAATTCCAGTTACTGGACATGATGCGCACGGAAATGGATGAAAAGCGTGTACCACCGGCGCAGGTGATGCAAACTCTAGGCCGGCATCTGCACTTTCGCCGCAAGCCGATCATCGAGCAGGCCCTCAAAAGCTGGGCCGCGCCGGCAATTGCCCGCGAAATGAACCGGTTGCAGGCCGCCATCCTCCAGACCAGGCAGCGCGCCAGCCTAGAAGACACGATCGCAACGCAAACACTGCTGGCGACCACATTGCAATCAGCCCGTAAGGGCTGACTCACGCCAAACAACTCAACGCCGTTCCAGCAGCCGGCAGATCTCTTCAAGCTGCTCCAGGGTCTTGTAGGCAATCTTCACCTGACCGCCGCTGCCGCGATGGTTGATCGTGACATCCAGCCCGAGGGTGTCGGACAATGTCCTTTCCAGCGCCAGCGTATCGGAATCCTTCTCATCCTTGCGAGTCACGGCTGGCCGCGGATCGTTCTGAGCTTTGATGTCGTTTTGCGCTAACCGCTCCGCATCGCGCACTGACATGCCCTTGGCAATGATCGTGCGGGCGAGCGCAGCGGGATCGGAAGTCGAAACCAGCGCGCGTGCATGACCAGCGGATAGGCTACCGCCGGCCAGCATGTCGCGAACCGGCTCCGGCAACTTCAACAGCCGCAACGAATTGGCGACATGGCTGCGGCTTTTGCCAATGATCTCGCCAAGATCGTTTTGCGTATAACCGTGTTCGGCGATCAATTGTTCATAACCCAGAGCTTCTTCTAGCGGATTGAGATCGGCGCGTTGAACGTTTTCGACAATGGCGATTTCCAGAGCGGTCTTATCGTCGACATCGCGCACGATCACCGGAATTTCAATCAGACCGGCCAGTTGCGCCGCCCGCCAGCGTCTTTCGCCGGCTATGATTTCATAACGATCGACAGAGGTCGTACGCACGACAACTGGTTGCACGATGCCATGCTGCCGAATGGAGCTGGCAAGATCGTGCAATTCTGTTTCGTCGAAATAACGGCGTGGATTCTTAGGATTGCGGCTGATGAATTCGATCGGGACCATGCGATCCGGATTGACGCCGGGCTTGACGGCGTCCACCGGCGTGGGCTGATCCATCTCTCCGATGAGCGCTGCCAACCCACGCCCAAGACGCCGCTTCGAAAGATCGTCATTCATCGCAACTACTCACTCCAGAATAAACAATATTTATCAGGCTGCCGCCTTACGCTGCCGCTCCCGCTGAATCACTTCCGACGCCAATTGTAGATAGGCTTGGCTGCCGGCGCATTTCAGATCGTAAAGGATTGCCGGTTTGCCATAAGATGGCGCCTCGGACACGCGAACATTGCGCGGGATCAACGTGTGGTAGACCTTCTCACCCAAATGCGTGCGAACGTCGTTGACGACCTGCTGCGCGAGATTGTTGCGGGAATCAAACATCGTCAGCACGATGCCCTGGATGTCCAGAAGGGGATTGACGCTGCGCCGCACCTGATCGACGGTTTCCAGCAATTGGCTGAGACCTTCCAACGCGAAAAATTCGCACTGCAGCGGCACCAACACCGAATGCGCCGCCGCCATCGCGTTCATGGTCAGTAGGTTGAACGAGGGCGGGCAATCGACCAGGATGTAGGAAAAAGCGGCGGCACCTGCGCCGGCCAGAGCCCGGCGAAGCCGGAAGACGCGATCGGACTCCTGAGAGATCTCCATCTCGATGCCGAGCAGATCCATTGTCGATGGCACAATGAAGAGATTGGGGACCGCCGTCTCTTGAACCGTGTCGAGAATCGTGTGCGTGCCAACCAGAAGGTCATATGACGATAGCTTGCGATCACGCCGCTCGATTCCTAGACCAGTGCTGGCATTACCCTGCGGATCTAGATCGACAATCAGGACACGCTCACCAATGGCGGCCAGTGCCGTGGCCAGGTTAATCGCGGTGGTTGTCTTGCCGACTCCACCCTTTTGATTAGCGATAGTAATAATCCGGTTTCGCTCGCCGATCATTGCCACATATCCAATTATGGTTAAGTTCGACGTCGAGGGCGATTTAACTCCAAAATAACAGAATCTCGCTCGACAACACTTTTGTGTTTTACCAGATCGAATTCCCAACGACCACGGGCTTTCTGGACCTCGCGCTCGTAATCCCGGCCTTTATGCACCAACAAACGAATATTTTCATTGCGCTCCGCCCACGGCGCCGCGTACTCCAATAGCACATCCAGCTCGGCAAGCGCTCTCGCCGAGATCACCTCGCAGTGACCGATGACTTTTGGCGCTTCTTCGATTCGAATCTTATGGACGGTGCCGCGGGCTTCGCATTCCCTCAGGCAAACCCGCAAAAAAGCAGCCTTTTTTTGATTGATTTCCACCAAATCGACGTGCCCATCCGCCTGTTCTGCTAGAAGAATCGCTGTAATGACGCCGGGAAAACCTCCTCCACTCCCGAGGTCGACCCATCGGGCTGGCCTCGGATGAAGTTGAAAGATCTGCGCGCTGTCGGCAATGTGTCTTTGCCAGAGGTCGTTGATTGTCGAGGGTGCCACCAGATTGATGGTCCTCGCCCATTTCTGAAACAGCTCCGCAAAGTGCTGCAATCGTCCCTGTGTTTCACGTGAAACACGCACACCGTTCAATTCCATGGAAGGACTCTCACACCTTGCAATGTCAGGAAACGAGCTTCTGCTCTTCCGCTGCGCCCAGCTTTCGCAGATAGGCGAGCAGAAGCGATATCGCCGCCGGTGTCATCCCGTCGATTCGCGACGCTTGCGCAATATTCTTCGGTCGTGCCACCACGAGCTTCTGCTTCAACTCGTTCGACAAACCGGACAGCGCGGAGAAATCAAAATCCATCGGTATGACCCGCTCTTCCTCGCGTCGCACCTGCACAATGTCCGAGGTCTGACGGTCCAAATAGACCGCATAGGCTGCCTCGATCTCCACCGCATCGACGACGCGCGGATCGATCGATAGTAGCTCCGGCCACAGACCAGACAGCGATTTGACAGATTGGCTCGGATGGGACAGAAGATCATATGCTGATCGGCGTTGACCATCCTTATTGAGATGCAATCCAGCCTTCTCTGCTTCGCTCGGCGTGACCGACAATCCTTTGAGCTGGGTGCGCGCTTGGTCCAACTTCCCTACATAGCCGCCGAAGCGCGAAGCACGTTCGCTGCCGACGCAACCGAGAGCTATACCAAGCGGCGTCAGACGAAGATCCGCATTATCCGCACGAAGCGACAAGCGGTATTCCGCACGAGATGTGAACATCCGATAGGGCTCGGCCACTCCCCGCGACGTGAGGTCATCGATCATTACCCCGATATAGGATTCCGTGCGGCTCAGCTGGACCGCCTTATCACCAGAAGCCAGACGCGCGGCATTTAGGCCGGCAATCAGCCCTTGCGCTCCCGCCTCCTCATATCCGGTCGTTCCATTGATCTGCCCAGCTAAAAACAAGCCGGGGATCTTCATCACTTCCAGCGACGGCTTCAGTTCACGCGGATCTACATGGTCATACTCAATCGCGTAGCCGCACTGCAGAATCCGAATTCGTTCCAGACCCGGAATGGTTCGGATGAAAGTATCCTGCACGTCTTCGGGAAGCGATGTAGATATTCCATTTGGATAGACCGTCGTGTCGTCCAATCCCTCGGGTTCCAAAAAAATCTGGTGACCGTCACGTTCGCCGAATTTAACGATCTTGTCTTCGATCGATGGGCAATACCGCGGACCAACGCCCTCGATCTGTCCCGAATACATCGCCGAACGCAGAAGGTTATCGGCAATTATCTTATGTGTCGCCGGTGTCGTCCGCGTCACGCCACATTCGATTTGCCGATTGGCAATAGAGTCAGTCATGAATGAAAACGGCACTGGTTGATCGTCTGCCCCTTGGCGGCCCACTGAACTCCAATCGATGGTCGTCCCGTCCAGGCGCGCCGGCGTACCCGTCTTCAACCGACCCAACCTTAAATCATAGCGCTGCAAGGTCGCTGATAGCCCCACGGACGGCTCTTCTCCGACACGGCCAGCTGGAATCTTCTTGTTACCGATATGGATCAAGCCGCGGAGAAAGGTGCCGGTCGTCAAAACAACGGCGCCGCAACGAAAGACCCGACCGTCCTTCAAGACTACCGCTGTAACGCGGCCATCCTCGATGGCGAGATCGAAAGCATCTCCCTCGATGATATCAAGATTCGCGATTGCATCGATCTCTGCCTGCATGGCAAGACGATAAAGTTTCCGATCCGCTTGGGTACGTGGGCCACGGACAGCCGGGCCCTTTTTCCGGTTCAGCATCCTAAACTGAATGCCAGCAGCATCCGCGACGCGGCCCATTAAACCATCCAACGCATCAATCTCTCGGACCAGATGACCCTTGCCCAGACCACCGATAGCAGGGTTGCATGACATCACGCCAATCGTTTCGCGCTTATGGGTCACCAGCGCCGTCTGCGCGCCCAAGCGGGCGGCGGCAGCGGCAGCTTCGCTGCCCGCATGTCCACCACCCACTATTATCACATCATATATTTTATCGAGCATTGTCAGGCCCTCAGCGTTGCCGTCTGTTTGGCACACCAAATCCAAGAGTCAAGGAGGTTTCACGTGAAACGTCTTTGACGCCATCAGATGACGCAATGTTTCACGTGAATCATTTACCGATGCAGAACTCCGAAAAGATGACATCGAGAAGATCTTCGACATCAACCCTTCCGGTGATGCGGCCTAGACTGTGCGCCGCCTGCCGTAGGAACTCCGCGCGCATATCCAACCCTGCGGATGTCGAGGTGACGGCTCGGCCCAGTGCCTCCAAGCTATCCGTCAATAGCGTCCGATGCCTCAAGCGGCTTGGTAATGCCAAGGAAAATGCTGCGGATCGGGTTAGTAAATCACTAACCAACAATTGATGCAGCTCCGCGAGCCCCGCGCCCGTCGACGAAGACATACATAGGTCGTAGTGTTCACCATCATCAATTGGGTGAATATCCGACTTAGTACCAATCCGAATGACCTTGCCGTCAAACTCGGGAAAATCCGTTTGCGCCGGAGTACCAATCTCTGCAAGCGACAGGATAATATCCGCTTCCGCCGCCGTCTTCAGTGCCCGCCTGATTCCCTCCCGCTCAACGACTTCCTCGGTCTCTCGCAAGCCTGCGGTGTCGTATAGCTTTACCGCATATCCCTCAATATTGAGATCGATATGCAGAACGTCGCGTGTCGTCCCGGCAATCTCGGTGACGATGGCAACCTCGCGACGCGCAAGTGCGTTCATCAAGCTTGATTTTCCGGCATTCGGGGCACCGGCGATGACAACCTTCAACCCGTCCCTGACAATCTCGCCAAAATCAGCCCCGGCCAGATGTTCGGACAGCTCCGACTGCAGCTTTACCATGTCTGCCCAAACCAGGTCGGACACTGAACCTGGAACATCGTCCTCATCGGCAAAATCCAGCTCCGCTTCGATCAAAGCACGAGCGCGGGTCAACCGATCCGTCCAGTCTTCGTACAGCTTCGATAGCCCACCTGCCGTATGTTCCACGGCCAGTCGCCGCTGCATTTCCGTCTCGGCCGCAATGAGATCCGCCAGGCCTTCAACTTCGACAAGATCCATCTTGCCATTTTCGAGCGCGCGGCGCGAAAATTCACCATGCTCAGCGAGTCGGCAACCTTTAAAGGCCGCAAGCTCTTCGAGAAGCATGGCAACGACGGCCTTGCCCCCATGCACATGAATTTCTGCGCTATCCTCCCCGGTAAAGGATGCAGGTCCGGGAAAAGTCAGAACCAGACCACGATCGATAACAAGACCATTTCGAGTCCGAATCGTTTTCAACGCTGCTTGCCGAGGCTTTGGCAATGATCCGACGAGTACATTGGTTACATCCAGAGCCTCCGGCCCGCTGATGCGCACCACTCCGACACCGGCCGGAAGGCCACCGCTGGAAAGTGCAAAGATCGTGTCATTGAAATCCTGCATTGGATTGATCCGCATCCGAATCATTTCGCCGTGAGCCCAGCAGAGCTGAGCTTAGACAAAATCGGGCCGCACGACGCGACCCGATAGCTCATCTCAAGTTTTCGCCGTATAACGGCAACTGTGAATCCGGCTAAGGATCAAGTATTCATCGAGTCGAAGAAGTCGGGGTTATTCTTCGTCTGCTTCAGCTTGTCGATTAGGAATTCGATAGCATCCGTAGTACCCATCGGCGCAAGGATCCGGCGAAGAACGAAGATCTTCTGCAGATCCTGACGCGGCACCAGCAGGTCTTCCTTACGGGTACCGGACTTCAGAATATCCATCGCTGGGAAGATGCGCTTATCCGCAACCTTGCGGTCAAGAACGATTTCCGAGTTACCGGTGCCCTTGAATTCTTCGAAGATCACTTCGTCCATACGGCTACCGGTATCGATTAGCGCCGTCGCGATGATGGTCAGCGAACCGCCTTCTTCGATGTTACGCGCCGCGCCGAAGAAGCGCTTCGGGCGCTGCAAGGCGTTGGCGTCGACACCGCCGGTCAGAACCTTACCGGAGGAGGGAACGACCGTGTTGTAGGCACGGCCGAGACGAGTGATCGAATCGAGCAAGATAACGACGTCACGGCCATGTTCGACGAGGCGCTTGGCCTTTTCGATGACCATCTCGGCGACCTGCACGTGGCGAACGGCGGGTTCGTCGAAGGTCGACGAAATGACTTCGCCGCGCACCGAGCGCTGCATATCCGTCACTTCTTCAGGACGTTCGTCGATGAGAAGAACGATCAGATAGCAATCCGGGTGATTGGCCGTGATCGAATGGGCGATGTTCTGCAGTAGCACGGTCTTGCCGGTGCGTGGCGGCGCCACGATCAGACCGCGCTGGCCCTTGCCGAGCGGCGCTACGAGATCGATGACGCGTGGTGACAGGTCCTTGGAGGTGGGAACGTCGAGTTCCATGCGGAAGCGTTCGTTCGGATAAAGCGGCGTAAGATTGTCGAAGTGGACCTTGTGACGGATCTTTTCCGGATCATCGAAATTGATGGTGTTGACCTTCAGCAACGCGAAATAGCGCTCGCCTTCCTTCGGTCCACGTATCGGTCCCTCGACCGTATCGCCCGTCTTCAGCGAGAAGCGGCGGATCTGCGACGGTGAGATATAGATATCGTCGGGACCCGGCAGATAATTGGCATTGGCCGAACGCAGGAAGCCGAACCCGTCCTGCAGGACCTCGACAACGCCTTCACCGATAATTTCCACGTCCTGGCTGGCAAGCACCTTCAAAATGGCAAACATCAGTTCCTGTTTGCGCATCGTGCTGGCATTTTCGACCTCGAGCGATTCGGCAAACGCCAGGAGATCGGTCGGGGATTTGTTCTTAAGTTCTTGAAGCTTCATTTCAGCCATGAAGGGATTTACTCTGTTTTAGAAGGGGAAAGGCAGTGTTGGTCGTATTCAGAACCGCGATGAGGGTATTCGCGGGCGACGGAACGGATACATGCCACGAAGAAGAGATGGCGGGAAAATAGCGATTCACTTTGTGCCCCGCAAGGGGGGGTGACGAAATGAAAGAAATTTAACTTAAACGCTAAGTTCTGCTTCGTATTTTACGCAAACGGCTTCACCACGACCAGGATCACGATCAGGATCATAAGCACTGTCGGCGCCTCGTTCATATACCGCCAGTATCGGGCAGAATGCCGGTTCTCATCTCGTGCAAACTCGCCAACCGCCCGACTGAAGTAGATATGGATAGCCGTCAGCAGCACGACAAGGCCCATCTTGGCATGCAGCCAGCCGCCCTGGAAATCATAAGCCGACCAGGCGAGATAGAGCCCGAAAACCCAGGTCAGGATCATGGCGGGCGTCATTATCACCCGCTCAAGTCGTCGCTCCATCACCTTGAAAGTTTCCGATTGCTGCGAACCGGGCTCGGCGTCGGTATGATAGATGAAAAGCCTCGGCATATAAAAAAGCCCGGCCATCCAGGAAATAACCGCGATGATGTGCAAAGCCTTAATCCAGAGGTAGAGATTGTCCGGATGCCAGGCAAAGAGGCCAATCGCCAGCACCGCGAACAATAGGATCATCAAATAGGCGCGCCGGCTGGCATAAGCGCCGGCGCGAGAATCTATCTGCTTTTCCCCCGAACGCTCATTCATCCGTTCACCCTTTCCATCCGCGCACGCGCTCGACTAGAGCAGCGACATTGGACGGATCGGCCTGCGGCGTAATTCCGTGGCCGAGATTGAAGATCAGTGGGCCGTGCCCCAGCTGCTGCAGGATATTGTCGATCCCATCGCTAAGCGCCTTACCGCCGGCAACGACCCGCATCGGATCGAGGTTGCCTTGAACCGGGCCGTCCTGCTGCAACTCCCTGGCAAAGGCAAGCGGCACCGACCAGTCTAGTCCGATAGCGTCGGCACCCGTCTTCTGCCGATAGGTCTTGAGCAGATATCCCGCGCCCTTGGCAAAGGCGATGATCCTGGCCTGCGGCCGCCGTGCCTTGATCGAGGCGATGATCCTGGCAACTGGTTTCACGGCAAAAGCCTCAAACTCGGTCTCCCCAAGCACACCCGCCCAGGAATCGAAGATCTGCACAGCGTCGGCGCCGGCATCGATCTGCGCCAGGAGATAATCGGCGGAGATATCGGCCAGCAGCATGAGCAGATGCTCGAATGCTTTGGGATGCCGATAAGCGAAGAGCCGGGCAGGGGCCTGATCGGATGTGCCATGACCGGCGATCATATAGGTGGCAACTGTCCAGGGCGCGCCGCAGAAGCCAAGGAGCGTCGTTTCCTCCGGCAGTTCACCGCGCAGCCGCCGCACCGTCTCCATGACCGGAGCGAGGTACTCAACCACACCTTCGCCGTTCAACGCCCGAATGCCCGTTTCGTCGATGGGATCCATCTCCGGGCCGTGCCCCTCGGTATAGCGGACATTGCGTTTCAACGCATCGGGGATCACCAGAATATCGGAAAACAGGATCGCAGCATCGAAGCCATACCGCCGGATCGGCTGCAGCGTCACCTCGACCGCATACTCCGGAGTATAACAGAGTTCGAGAAAGCTTCCGGCCCTCGTCCGTGTCTCTCTATATTCGGGGAGATAGCGTCCGGCTTGGCGCATCAACCAAAGAGGGGGAGGGGTCAGCGTTTCTCCGCTGAGCACTCTCATGATCTTCCGGCGTTCCTCGCTCAAAGTCGTCATCCCATATAAAACCAAACATATATCTAAGGTTTCTATTTCTTAGAGTCGGTGACTATCAAGGATTAATATTTATCCACGGCCGATCCAAAATGTCGCGCATCCATCAAAATCGGGCAAAGAGGTCAAGCTGCCTCTAAGTTATGTGGACAACGAAGAAGTAAGATCAGTGTTTTGAAGGGCTTGAAGCTGTTTTTCTTTTTGGGCCGGTCTGGGGATAAATCGAGGAGGATCGCTGTAGAACGGGAATTATCCACATTACCCACAAACTCCGAAAAGACTCCCATAGCGAAATTCGAAATGTGGAAAAGCCGGCAGTTTTCCACTTGCCCCCGACCGGCTGCTTCCCGTACCTCTCTACTCTCCCGAAATATCAACAGGCGACGGAAAGTAGCGTGGAAAACCGGACAAGCTTCTTTCATCTGCATCTGATTTCTGACTCAACCGGTGAGACTCTGATCTCCGCAGGCCGCGCCGCCTCAGTGCAATTCCATGCCAGCCAGCCGATCGAGCATGTCTATCCGCTGATTAGGAACCGCAAACAACTACTGCCGGTTCTGGAAGCCATCGACCATAGTCCTGGGATCGTCCTTTATACCATCGTCGACCGCGAGCTTGCCGATATCATCGCCGAGCGTTGTCGCGAGATGGCTGTACCCTGCGTCAATGTCCTCGAGCCTGTCATGAATGTCTTCCAGACTTATCTCGGTACAGCGTCGCGCCGCCGCGTCGGAGCCCAGCATGTGATGAACGCAGACTATTTCGCCCGCATCGAGGCGCTGAACTTCACCATGGATCACGATGATGGGCAGATGCAGGATGATTATAATGATGCCGATGTCGTTATCATCGGCATCAGCCGGACATCGAAGACGCCAACGAGCATCTATCTCGCCAATAGGGGTATCAAGACCGCCAATATCCCGATCGTCCATGGCGTGCCTTTGCCCGAGAGCTTGATCCGGGCGACCAAACCGCTGATCGTTGGGCTGGTGGCAACGACCGACCGTATATCTCAGGTTCGTGAAAATCGCATCCTTGGCGCGACGGCCGGTTTCGATCGGGGTGACTATATCGATCGGGCGACGATTTCCGAGGAGCTCAAATATGCTCGCTCGCTCTGCGCTCGGCACAATTGGCCTGTCATCGATGTCACCCGCCGCTCGATCGAAGAGACTGCGGCCGCCATTGTTGCTCTGCGACCGAAGCTGCGTTAAGCGCTGAATATCAAGATTTCCGAGGTTAATCCGATATGACAGCGCCGCTCATTCTTGCCTCTTCCAGCCCGTTCCGGCGGATGCTGATGCAAAATGCCGGTCTGCATTTCCAAGCGGTGGCGGCTCAAATCGACGAACGCGCAATCGAAGCACCGCTGGAGCAGGATGGCGCCGGACCGGACGCCGTGGCGCTTGTGCTTGCCAAGGGCAAGGCGAAAGAGGTGAGCGATCGTTTCGCCGGCTCGCTCGTCATCGGCTCGGATCAAACAATGTCGCTTGGTGATCAGGTCTTCCATAAGCCGAAGACGTTGTTGGACGCCGAAAACCATCTACGTATTTTGTCCGGCAAGACCCATCGCCTCAACAGCGCCATCGCGTTGGCGCGCAACGGCGACATCATCTGGGAACATGTCTCGCACGCCGACTTGACCATGCGCGATCTCTCGTCCGATTTTATCCATCGCCATCTGAACCGCGTTGGCGACAAGGCGCTGTCAAGCGTTGGCGCCTATCAGCTCGAGGCCGAGGGGATACAGCTTTTCTCGAAAATCGACGGCGATTATTTTACTATCGTCGGATTGCCGATGCTGCCTCTCCTTCAGCAGCTTCGTGAGCTTGGAGTGATTGATGGGTGATTCACGTGAAACATTCGGACCGAATGCGTTTGTCACAGGCTATCCCGTCAAGCATTCGCGCTCGCCATTGATCCATGGCCACTGGCTGCGCACACTCGGTCTCGCTGGCAGTTATCGCGCCCATGAGGTTTCGCCGGATGATTTTCCGGCCTTCATCGCCGCATTGAAGGACGGTTCGAGCCGTTACGTCGGCGGCAATGTGACGATCCCCCATAAGGAGACGGCGTTTAAACTGGTGGATCGACCGGATGAATTGTCCATCGAACTCGGAGCTTCGAACACGCTGTGGCTTCAGGATGGTTTGCTGCATGCGACCAATACGGACGGCCGCGGTTTCACGGCCAATCTGGATGAGCGCCATCCGGGTTGGGATCGTATCGGACGAGTGGTGATTCTGGGGGCGGGGGGCGCGAGCCGCGCCATCATCCAGGCGGTGAGGGACCGTGGCATCGGGGAAGTTCACGTCGTCAACCGCACCGTCGAACG
This sequence comes from Martinezella calliandrae, assembly GCF_030272695.1. GTDB lineage: Bacteria > Pseudomonadota > Alphaproteobacteria > Rhizobiales > Rhizobiaceae > Rhizobium > Rhizobium calliandrae. Next base: position 65,699 of record NZ_JARFYN010000013.1, on the reverse strand, counting down.
GGCGCAGGAACTGGCGGATCGGTTCGGCGGACGCGTCCATGCCCATCGGATGGCATCGCTGCAAGAGGTGATGCGGGATGCCGGTCTCTTCGTGAATACGACCTCTCTAGGCATGGACGGCGAAGCGGCACCGCGTATCGATTTTTCGCCGCTGGCCGCAAATGCCGTTGTGACCGACATCGTCTATGTACCACTGAAAACCACGTTGCTGGTCCAGGCCGAAGAACAGGGTTTTCGCATTGTCGATGGTCTCGGCATGTTGCTGCACCAGGCCGTTCCAGGTTTTGAAAAATGGTTCGGCAAGCGCCCTGTGGTCGATGAAGCGCTGCGAGCCTTGATCATCGCCGATATGGAAAAGCATTGATGATCCGCGTAGGCCTCACGGGCTCCATCGGTATGGGAAAATCGACATCGGGCGAGCTGTTTGCTGAAGCCGGCATCCCGGTGAACGACGCCGATGCGGTGGTGCATGATCTTTACATTGGTGAAGCCGTAGCCTTGGTCGAAGCCGCTTTTCCTGGAACGACGAAGGACGGGGCTGTCGACCGGCAGGCGCTTGCCAGCAAACTTGCCAACGATCCCTCCGGTTTCAAACGGCTGGAAGCCATCGTCCATCCACTGGTGCGGCAGCGGGAGCGGAAGTTTCTGGATCGCCAGCGTGCTGCTGGCGCGGAAATCGTTGTGCTCGACATTCCGCTGCTATTCGAAACCGGCGCCGATAAAAGGGTCGACAAGATCGTCGTCGTCAGCTGCGATCCACAGATTCAAAGGCAAAGAGTACTTGCCCGACCGGGCATGACGGAGGAAAAATTCAATATGATTCTCTCTCGCCAGACTCCGGATGCCGAGAAGCGGGCACGGGCTGATTACATCATCGACACCGGCCAAAGCATAGACGCAGCGCGGGAGCAGGTCAAAAACATCATAGCGGATCTGCAGCAGCGGTCGACAGTCAACGAGCCTACTGGTGGAAAGGCCTGATATGCGCGAAATCATTTTCGATACGGAAACGACCGGCCTCGACAACAGAGCCGACCGTGTCATCGAAATCGGCGGTATCGAGCTCTTCAATCATTTTCCGACCGGCAAGACCATTCATCTCTATATCAATCCCGGCGACCGAAAAGTGCATCCGGATGCACTTGCCGTGCATGGTATCACTGACGAGTTCCTGCAAGACAAGCCGGCATTTGCCGATGTCGTCGATCAAATCCTCGACTTCTTCGGCGAAGCCAAGTGGATCGCCCATAACGCGACTTTCGACATGGGCTTCGTCAATGCCGAATTTGCCAGGCTAGGCCGCCCACCGATCTTACCCGATACGGTGATCGATACGCTGGCCATGGCGCGGCGCAAGCATCCGATGGGACCGAACTCACTGGACGCGCTCTGCCGGCGCTACGGCATCGACAATTCCCACCGCACCAAACACGGCGCGCTCCTCGACTCCGAACTCCTGGCCGAGGTCTATATCGAGATGATCGGCGGCAGGCAGACGGCCCTTGGTCTCGGCAGCATCAACGGTTCCTCAGCACGGTCTCCTCAGGTCGAGGATATGGACGAGATGAGCTTGGATATCCTGGTGCGGCCGAAGCCATTGGCGAGCAGATTGAGCCAGGTCGAGCTGGAAAATCATGCCGCATTGATCGGCAAGCTGGGGGAAAAAGGCATCTGGTCGAAATACCGCACCTCAAACTGAGAAAATATTTCAGACTGAACAAAAAAAGCCCGGATCGAAATCCGGGCTTTTAGTTTAGTTCCATCGATCGAAGAAACCGAAGACTTAGTTCGGGACCGCCTGGACCTGGGCGCGGGCCTGTTCTTCGGCGACACGCTGCGAGAACATCTGGGCGAAATCGATCGGGTCGATCATCAGCGGCGGGAAGCCGCCATTGCGGGTGACGTCGGCGATGATCTGACGGGCAAAGGGGAACAGCAGGCGCGGGCACTCGATGAAGAGCAGCGGCAGCATGTGTTCCTGGGGAAAACCGGTGACGCGGAAGACGCCGCCATAAACCAGCTCGGTATGGAAGAGAACCCGGTCACCATCCTTGGCTTCGGCATTCAGCGTCAAGACGACGTCGAAATCTGCTTCCGACAGCGGATTGGCGTTGACGTTGACATTGATGTTGATATCGGGGGCATTTTCCCGGGCCTGCAGCGAGCGCGGAGCACCAGGATTTTCGAAGGAAAGATCCTTGGTGTATTGGGCAAGGATGGAAAGGCTCGGGTTCGTTGCGCCGTTGCCGCTATTCTCGTTGGCCATGGGGGTTTCCTCTGACGTCTATGGGTGTCGCCATCTAGCATTTCGAATAAGGGCTTACAACCCTTGAGGCTTTGGCCATTTTGGCCTCTTTGCCCTATTCTTCAAGGCGTTTTTGGTCAGACCAGGGCGAGTTGCGATTGGGCTCGCGATGAAAATCGGTCTCGTCGAGATCGACAACTTGCCGGGGTCCGCGCGGCCGAGTTTTCGGGCCGGGACCTGCGTTCGGGCCTTGTCCAGCTTGTTCAGCTCCGCGTCTGAAGGCGCGTGAACTGCCCAGAACGACAATGCGCTTGCGCAGAACCTTCCAGGCAAGCTCACGTATCGCCGGAATGAAGAGCAGCAAGCCGATAATATCAGAAATGAAGCCGGGCAGCATCAGGAGGAATGCCGCAACGACGATCATGGCGCCATGAACCATCTCGCGTCCAGGGTCGCCGCCGTTGCGGCTTTCGGCCGAAATGCGCTGCAGGATACCGATGCCCTGGATTCTGAGAAGGGCGGCGCCCAGGAGGGCGCTGAGGATGACAAGTGCCAATGTCGCCCAGACGCCGATCATCTTGCCGACGATGATGAAGCCGGCGATTTCAGCAAGCGGCATCAGAAAGACGAAGATAGGAACAAGGGATAGGCGCATGTTAACGTGTCCTGGAAGCGGGCTTGTATGCTTAGCGTTAGTCCATCGCGCATAATAAAGATACCAGTCCGCTATTTGAATGATAGATGGATGCGGACTATATGGGAATTGAAACTCTCAAATTTAACGGTGGTTCCGACACGAGATGGGTGCAAACGACTTTGTGACGATCTTTTTCCTGGTGGCGGCGGTGCTGATTTTCTTTCAGCTGCGCAGCGTTCTTGGCCGCCGCACGGGGAATGAGAAGCCGCCGCGCGATCTCTACGGTTCTCCCGATTCGGCGACTGGTCCGACAGCCCCCGACGCCGGCAAGGTCGTGACCCTGCCGCGCCGCGATGTCGCGGAAGACGAAGATCGCTTTGCCGCCATCGACGCCTTTGCGGCAGCCGGTACGCCGCTCAATGACTCGTTGCGTGAACTGAACAAGGCCGACCCGTCCTTCAACCCGAAGGAATTCGTCAATGGTGCGCGTATGGCCTATGAGATGATCGTCATGGCCTTTGCCGATGGCGACCGTAAGGCGCTGAAGGGCCTGTTGTCCCGCGAAGTCTATGAGGGCTTCGATGCCGCCATTGCCGAGCGGGAAGCCAAGGGCGAAAAAGTGAAGTCCACCTTCGTCGGCATCGACAAGGCTGACCTCCTCAGCGCCGAGATGAAGGGAACGGAAGCTTTCGTGACGATGCGTATCGTCAGCCAGATGATCTCGGCGACCTACGACAAGGCCGGCGCACTGATCGACGGTGACGCCGAAGCGGTAGCCGAGATCAGCGATCTCTGGACCTTTGCCCGCGACAGCCGCTCGCGCGATCCTAACTGGAAACTGGTGGCGACCGAATCCGAACAATGACCATTCCCTCGCAGGACTTCAGGCTTGAGCCGGCAACCTTCGCCGATCTGAATGGCTGGAAGGACGATGATCCTTCCAGCCTTTTTCGCGTCATGAGGGACTGCCGGGCCCATATCAGGGACGTGAGGCCCTACCGCACCGGTGCCGCCGGCCTGACCGCGAACGATTTGCTGACCCTGCTCGACGATGCGGAAGGATATGAACCTAAGGACGCAGCCGAAGCTCGTATGTTTTTCGAGGAGCGCTGCCGGCCCTTCTTCATTCGCCGCGGCGACGGCGCCAGAGGGTTTGTGACAGCCTTCTACGAGCCGGAGATCATAGTCTCCGCAACGCCCGACGAGATCTATCGCTATCCCTTCTATCGCCGCCCGAATGATCTGATCGACCTCGATGATAGCAGCCGGCCCGCTGAGCTTGATCCATCCTACATGTTCGGTCGTCTCGAAAACGGGATCGTATCGGTCTATCCGGATCGTGGCGAGATCGATCGCGGTTATCTGCAGGGCAAAGGCCTGGAGATCGCCTGGGCGAAATCCAAAGTGGATGTGTTCTTTGTGCATGTGCAGGGCGCAGCGAGGCTGCGCTATCCTGATGGGCGCATGGGCCGGATCACCTATGCCGCAAAGGCCGGGCATCCCTTCTCGGCCGTCGGCCGTCTGCTGATCGAACGCGGTGTGCTCAACCGGGCGACCATTTCGATGCAGACGATCCGCGATTGGCTCTATGCGCATCCGCAGGAGGTCGATGAGGTCCTCTGGCACAACAGGTCGTACATCTTCTTCCGCGAGGCCGATGTCAGCGATCCGACGCTCGGCCCGATCGCAGCAGCGAAAGTGCCGCTAGTCGCGGGCCGCGCGTTAGCGGTCGATCGACTGATCCATACTTTTGGCTTTCCTTTCTTCATCCAGTCGGAAAGTCTGACTCATCTCGATGGCGGCGGGCCTTTTGGGCGGCTGATGCTGGCGCTCGACACCGGCTCGGCGATCGTCGGCCCGGCGCGCGGAGATATCTTTACCGGATCTGGTTACGACGCCGGAGAGCTTGCCGGTACCGTGCGCAACGATGCGGATTTTTATATATTGGTTCCGAGGGCGGCAGCTCAGAGGTTTGGCTGATGGCTTCAGGACGACAGACCAAGGAACGAAAACTCAGTACGGACGAACGCATTCTCTGGGGCAAAGTGGCAAAAAGCACTCGGCCGATGCCAGGGCGACTTGCGGATTTGGAGGCTTTCGACGAGATTGTGGCGGCGGAGGCGCAGGCGGAGGAAACCGCTCGTGCCGAGAAGGCGAAGGCCATGGCAGCGTCCGCCGGCCCGCAAGTTCCGCCACCACCGGCAAAACAACCTTCCGGCACCCACCATCCGCTGGAGCGGCCGGTCAAGCGTAAGATCGCCAAGGGCCGGCTGGCGCTGGAAGCGCGGATCGATCTGCATGGGCTGATCCAGAGCGAGGCGCATACCATGCTTCTGGATTTCCTCCTCCGGGCGCATGAGCGCGGTCTTCGCCATGTGCTTGTCATCACCGGTAAAGGCAGTTCCACGGGCAGCGACGGCGCGTTGAAGCGTGCGGTACCAATGTGGTTTTCCAAGCCGGAGTTCCGCTTCCTGATTTCGTCGTACGAGACGGCGGCGCACCATCATGGCGGAGACGGCGCCCTCTATATCCGACTGTCGCGATTGAAGGGGGATATGCTGTGACCCCGTTCGGTGAGGCGGTTCGAAAACTCAGGGCGCGCAAGGGCGTCTCGCAGAAGGAAATGGCGGCGGCACTGAATGTGACTCCGGCTTATTTATCTGCCTTAGAACATGGGAAGCGCGGCACGCCGACCTTCGATTTATTGCAACGCATTGCCGGATACTTCAACATCATCTGGGACGAAGCAGAGGAATTATTCCTGCTGGCGCGCTTTTCAGACCCGCGCGTCGTCATCGATACCTCGGGCCTGGCGCCGGAATATACGGCGTTCATCAATCGGTTGGCGGGCCGGATTCGCAGCCTCGATGCGGCAACGATCGGGGAGCTGTCCCAGCTTCTCGAAAATGCCGGTAAAAGCGGCTGAAAACCGCCTTAATCCCCTGCTTTATGCCTGAATTGGGGGCCTTCCGTTTGGAAGTTCGGGGCGAAACATCCTATATTCAGGGAAAGAAAAACCGCTGATTCGGTAGAGATCGGTGGTGTTCTCTAAAACACTGGAAAGACTTCAATATATGACCGATACATCCGTACCCGAAAACGGCGGCAATGCCGAATATGGCGCAGATTCCATCAAGGTTCTGAAGGGTCTTGATGCAGTGCGTAAGCGTCCCGGGATGTACATCGGTGACACGGATGACGGCTCCGGCCTGCATCACATGGTTTATGAGGTCGTCGACAACGCCATTGACGAGGCACTGGCCGGCCATGCCGACATCGTCACGGTGACGCTCAACCCCGACGGCTCAGTGACGGTAACAGATAACGGCCGCGGTATCCCGACGGACATCCATACCGGCGAAGGCGTTTCCGCCGCCGAGGTCATCATGACCCAACTCCATGCCGGCGGTAAGTTCGATCAGAACTCCTACAAGGTCTCTGGCGGCCTACACGGCGTCGGCGTCTCGGTCGTGAACGCATTGTCCGTCTGGCTGAGGCTGAAGATCCGTCGCCAGGGCAAGATTCATGAAATGAGCTTCACCCACGGCGTTGCCGACGCGCCGCTGCGGGAGACGGGAGATGCCGGTGACGAGACCGGCACCGAAGTCAGCTTCATGCCGAGCTCGTTAACCTTCACCATGACGGAATTCGATTATGCCACGCTGGAGCATCGCCTGCGCGAGCTCGCGTTCCTGAACTCCGGCGTTCGCATTCTGCTGACTGACAAGCGTCACTCCGACATCAGGCAGGAAGAAATGATCTACGACGGTGGCCTGGAGGCTTTCGTCGCCTATCTCGATCGTGCCAAGAAGCCGCTGGTCGAAAAGCCGGTATCCATCCGTGGTGAAAAGGATGGCATCACCGTCGAAGTGGCAATGTGGTGGAACGATAGCTACCATGAAAACGTGCTTTGCTTCACCAACAATATCCCGCAGCGGGATGGCGGGACGCATATGGCGGGCTTCCGAGGCGCGCTGACGCGCCAGATCACCTCCTATGCCGATACCTCCGGCATCACCAAGAAGGAAAAGGTGACGCTGACCGGTGACGATTGCCGTGAAGGCCTGACTGCAGTGCTTTCGGTAAAAGTTCCGGATCCGAAATTTTCCTCGCAGACCAAAGACAAGCTGGTGTCGTCGGAGGTTCGTCCAGTGGTCGAAAGCCTTGTCAACGAAGCGCTGAACACCTGGCTTGAAGAACATCCGGCCGATGCGAAGGTGCTTGTCGGCAAGGTCGTCGAAGCCGCCGCCGCGCGCGAAGCCGCCCGCAAGGCGCGCGAGCTGACGCGGCGCAAAGGCGCTCTCGATATTGCTTCGCTGCCCGGCAAACTTGCCGATTGCTCCGAACGCGATCCGGCCAAGTCCGAAGTCTTCCTGGTCGAGGGCGACTCGGCAGGTGGTTCAGCCAAGCAGGGCCGTTCGCGCGAAAATCAGGCGATCCTGCCGCTGCGCGGCAAGATCTTGAACGTCGAGCGCGCCCGATTCGACAAGATGCTCTCGAGCCAGGAAATCGGCACGCTGATTACCGCGCTCGGCACCGGCATCGGCAAGGACGAGTTCAATGCCGACAAGCTGCGTTACCACAAGATCATCATCATGACAGACGCCGACGTCGACGGCGCCCATATTCGCACGCTGCTCCTTACTTTCTTCTTCAGGCAGATGCCCGATCTCATAGAGCGGGGCCATCTCTACATCGCTCAACCGCCGCTCTATAAGGTGACGCGCGGCAAGTCGGTGCAATATGTGAAGGATGAGAAGGCACTGGAAGAATATTTGATCGGCCAGGGTCTCGAGGATGCCAGCCTGCGGCTCGGCAGCGGTGAAGTCCGTGCCGGTCAGGATCTGCGCGAGGTCATTGTCGATGCGCTGCGTCTGCGCACGCTGCTAGACAACCTGCATTCGCGCTATAACCGCGCCGTTGTCGAACAGGCGGCGATTGCCGGCGCACTGAATGCCGAGCTCGTCAGCGACGCGGCGCGAGCGCAAAATCTGGTGGATGACGTCGCCAAGCGGCTCGATATCATTGCCGAGGAAACTGAACGCGGCTGGAGCGGCGGTCTCACCAGCGAAGGCGGATTGCGTTTCGAGCGCATGGTGCGTGGCGTCAAGGAAGTCGTCGTTCTCGACATGGCCCTGATCGGCTCGCAGGATGCGCGTCTTATCGATCAGCTCGGCGCACGCCTCAAGGAGATCTATGATCAGCCGCCGAAGCTCGTCCGTCGCGACGATGAGACCGAGATTTCCGGCCCACGTATGCTGCTGGAAACGATATTCGCCAGCGGTCGCAAGGGGCTCACTATGCAGCGTTACAAGGGCCTCGGCGAAATGAACGCCGAACAACTTTGGGAAACGACACTCGATCCGAACGTCCGATCGCTGCTGCAGGTCAAGGTCGCCGATGCGACCGACGCCGACGGTTTGTTTGCCCGGCTCATGGGCGATGAAGTCGAGCCCCGGCGCGAATTCATCCAGGACAACGCGTTGAGCGTTGCCAACCTCGATATTTGATAGGCATTATCGGGATATCGAAAAGGCCCGCCTATCTTTCAGGCGGGCCTTTCTATTTCAAGATCAATTACTTGGCAATGAAAGTGCCATTGAAGGCGAGTTCTGAAAGCGGCTTGCGCTGGCTCGGCACTTCGCGCTCCCTGAGCTTTTCAGGAAGCTGGTTCTTGTCGCCGATCTTGCCGATAGCAACTGCGGCCTCGACACGGAAGCCGTCTGGAATGCCCAGAACCTCATACGCCTTATCGACATGGAAACCCGTCATGCCATGCGCCTCGTAGCCGGCTAGATGAGCCTGCATCGCCATAAAACCCCAGGCCGCGCCGGCGTCGAACGAATGGCTGTAGTTCGGCTTCTGTTCCGCCGAACCGAGCTCGCCACTATGCGTGCGCGAGACGACAAAAAGGAGGGCGGCTGCGGACTTGACCCAGCCCTGGTTGAATTCCACCAAAACGCTCAGGAATTTGTCCCAATTTTGCGAGCCGCGCAGCGCATAGACGAAGCGCCAGGGCTGCAGATTGGAGGAAGACGGCGCCCAATGGGCGGATTCCAGTATGGTCAGCAGGTCGGCCTCAGTCATGGATTCGTTGGAATAGGCACGCGGCGACCAACGGTCGAGAAAGAGCTTGTCGATCGGATATTGCGACTCGCGGGAATTGCTGGACGTCATAGGGTTCTTTCCATCTGTGGGAGCAGTCGCGACCTTGGGAGCAGGCTGGGCGACTGCATTGGAGGATACGAAGCGAACCTATACCCTGCTTACATCCACAGTCCAGACCACGTCGAGCTTCTCACGGAAGGCGAACCGCTTGAGGTGATCGGCCACGACATTCTGCATGCGCTCGAGATCCTGCGGATTCTCGATATGCAGGGTCATCAACAAAGTGGAAGCGTCGGCCGAAAACTCCACGGAGGTTTCCGGGCTGAAGGGCACTTTGCCAGCGACCTCGTTGAATTCGACTGTGAATCTGTGGCTCCAGTGCTTGCAGAGCTGTTGCAGATAGCGGCTGGCATGGTCGGTTTTCACGGAAGAAACGGAAGTAGGCATGCGGTCCTCCGATAACTGGATTTTGCGATACAAGTTTATAGCCGCATCCTGCCTTGCCCGGTAGACGCTCTGTTTCAACATTGCGTTATTTCGGTGAAACCCTATTTCGCTATGATGCACGGCAAAAGAAGGCGCGCGGAAAATGGAGATAGAGCCGTGCTGGTGAACGGGAACTGGATGGAAGACTGGCAGCCGGTCCAAGCCAAGGATGAAAAGGGCGGCTTCGTTCGCCAGACGTCGACCTTCCGCAATTGGGTAACGCCGGACGGGCGGCCAGGGCCTACAGGCGAGGGTGATTTTGCAGCGCAATCCGGCCGCTATCATCTCTATGTCGCGCTGATCTGTCCCTGGGCATCGCGCACTCTGATCGGCCGCAAGCTGAAGGGCTTGGAGGACGTCATTTCCGTATCGGTGGTCGAGCCGGCTTTGACCAAGCAAGGCTGGCGGTTCGGCAGCTATCCCGGTGCGACCGCCGATGCGGTCAACGGCTGCACTTATATGCACCAGATCTACACAAAGGCCGACCCGTATATCTCCGGCCGCGCTACCGTGCCCGTGCTTTGGGACAAGCAGAAAGGCACGATCGTCAACAACGAATCTGCCGATATCCTTCGCATGCTGAACGATGGCTTCGGCACTCTCGCCCGCCATCCGATCGATCTTTATCCGGCAGGCAAGCGCGAAGACATTGATGCCTTCAATGCTCGCATCTATCCGGTCCTCAACAATGGCGTCTACCGCGCCGGTTTTGCGACGACACAGATTGCCTATGAGGAGGCCTTTAACGACGTATTTGATTGCCTCGATTGGGTCGAGACGGAGCTGGAAGGCAAGCAGTTTCTGTTCGCCGATCATCCGACCGAAAGCGATATCAGGCTTTTCGTCACCCTCGTCCGTTTTGACGTTGCCTATCATGGCCTCTTCAAATGCAATCTCCGTCGCCTGTCGGACTATGCCAATCTCCAGTCTTTCTGCCGTCGCATATTCGATTGGCCCGGCATCGCCGAAACCGTTAGCTTCGATCACATCAAGCGCGGTTACTATTCGATAGCGACGCTCAATCCGACAGGAATTGTGCCGCTCGGCCCAGCATTGGACGAGCTTTTCTGATACTCGACCGTCTTGGAAATCCCGTCTAAGGTCCGCCTCGCTTTCATGTGAAGGAGGAAGGCCATGGATTGGGGGGAGTTTCGGCGCTGGTCGGAAAAGGCAGCGACTTGGGGGGCGGAATATCGTGCATCGCTGCGCGACCGGCCGGTGCGGGCGCAGACGGCGCCGGGAGAGATCGCAGCGCATATCGCCGACTCGCCGCCAGAGTCCGGTGAGGCGATGGAGGATATCTTCAAGGATTTTGAGGATATCCTGGTTCCCGGTATGACGCATTGGCAGCATCCGCGCTTCTTCGCATATTTCCCCGCCAATGCTGCTCCGGTTTCGGTCATCGCCGAATACCTCGTCAGCGCGATCGCCGCCCAATGCATGCTCTGGCAGACCTCGCCGTCGGCTACCGAGCTGGAGACCAAGGTGGTCGACTGGCTGTGCCAGGCCGTTGGCCTTCCCGGCAGTTTCACCGGAGTCATCCAGGATTCCGCTTCAACGGCGACGCTCGCGGCCGTGCTGGTCATGCGCGAGCGAGCGCTCGATTGGCGGGGCAACAGCCAGGGCCTCGCCGCAAACAAGGCGGTGCGGATCTATTCCACCGATCAGGTCCACACTTCGATCGATCGCGCCATCTGGATATCCGGTATCGGCGCCGAGAACCTGGTCCGCATTCCGTCGGGCGGCGGCCCGAACAGCGCCATGGATACGCCGGCGCTTGCGGCGGCGATCGAGCGTGATCGAGCAGCGGGTCTCCTGCCGGCCGGTGTGATTGCCTGTGTCGGCGGCACCAGCACCGGCGCTTGTGACGATATCGCCGCTGTTGTCGAAGTTGCGCACCGCAATGGCCTTTATGTGCATGTCGACGCCGCCTGGGCCGGTTCGGCGATGATCTGCCCGGAATTCCGGACGCTGTGGCAAGGCGTCGAACAGGCCGATTCTGTCGTTTTCAATCCACATAAATGGCTGGGCGCCCAGTTCGATTGTTCGGTCCAGTTCGTCCGCGAGCCAGAATCCTTGGTGCGTACCCTGGCAATCCATCCGGAATATCTGCGCACCCATGGTCACGACGGCATTATCAACTATTCTGAATGGTCCGTGCCGCTCGGCCGGCGCTTCCGCGCCCTGAAACTCTGGTTCCTGCTGCGCTATCACGGGCTCGAAGGTCTGCGGACGATGATCCGCAATCATGTCGCCTGGTCGCAGACTTTGGCCGAACGTTTGGCAGCCGAGTCTGATTTCGAGATCGTCACTCAGCCGTTCCTGTCGCTTTTCTCCTTTAGTCACCGGCCCTCCGCCGGCGTAGATCAGGAAAGTCATACTCAGCGTCTGATCGCCGCCATCAACAATGATGGGCGCATCTATTTGACGCAGACCAGGGTGGGCGGCCGATTGGTCGTTCGTTTCCAGGCCGGCCAATTCGAAACGACGGCGGAAGATGTCGATATAGCCTTTGCCACCATCGTTGAAATCGCGCGATCTTTGCCGTCCGTCTAGGAAAAGCTGTTGTTCCAACACGGGCAAACAAGGCGTGCTATGCTCCGAAATCGAAGGGTGACACTGGTGAATAATTCGTTCATATATGGTGCTACTGGGTATGATCCGAAAAGCGCGGCGCTTTGGAGCAGGATCATGCCGATCAAACCGATAGTTTTTGCAGATCCAAGGAAGGAAGACCTATGAAATTGTTGCGTGTTGGCGATGCCGGCAAGGAAAAGCCGGCGCTTCTGGATAGCGACGGCAAGATCCGCGATCTCTCCGCTCATATCGCCGATATCGGCGGTGAGGCGATCTCGCCCGCCGGCCTGGCGAAGATCGCCGCGCTTGATCCGAAGAGCCTGCCGGAACTCGCCGAGGGTCGTATCGGCGCTTGCGTCGCAGGCACCGGCAAGTTCATCTGCATCGGTCTAAACTTCTCCGATCACGCCGCCGAAACTGGCGCCACGGTGCCGCCGGAGCCGATCATCTTCATGAAGGCCACCTCGGCCATCGTCGGTCCGAACGACAATGTGCTGATCCCGCGCGGCTCGGAAAAGACCGATTGGGAAGTCGAGCTCGGCGTGGTGATCGGCAAGACTGCAAAATATGTTAGCCAAGCCGATGCGCTGGATTACGTGGCGGGCTATTGCGTCTCGCATGATGTCTCCGAACGCGCTTTCCAGACCGAGCGTTCCGGACAGTGGACCAAGGGCAAGTCCTGCGACACCTTCGGGCCGATCGGCCCCTGGCTCGTCACCAAGGACGAAGTCGCCGATCCGCAGAACCTCGGCATGTGGCTGAAGGTCAACGGCAAGATGATGCAGAACGGCTCGACCAAGACCATGGTCTACGGCGTTGCTTACCTTGTCGCCTATCTCAGCCAGTTCATGTCGCTGCATCCAGGCGATGTCATCTCCACCGGCACGCCTCCAGGCGTTGGCATGGGCATGAAGCCGCCGCAGTATCTGAAGGCGGGCGACGTCGTCGAACTCGGCATGGAAGGCCTCGGCACGCAGCGCCAAACCTTCCTCGCCGACGTTTGATGAACGTGCACGGTCAGGAACTTTAACGTTTTGAGACCATTCTTGATGTCGGAGGAGCGATTCTCCGACATTTTTACATGGCAAGAGTCCGAAAGACTTATGTTGCCCTGCAACAAAAACTGTTAGTCTCGATAGTAAGAGCTTAAAGGATGAGGCGGCGCATGTGGGGAGCGTTCTTCGTCTGATCACCTCGAAAGGTAATGCTTCCAATGTTTTATCAGCTCTATGAACTCAATCATGCTGCCCTCGCACCCTTCCGCGCTGCTGCCGACATGATGCGCCTGGCCTATGCCAATCCACTCAATCCCCTGTCCCATACGATTTTTGGCCGCACGGTGACGGCAAGTCTCGAAGTTTTCGAGCGCACCACCCGACGCTACGGCAAACCGGAATTCGGGCTTCACGAAACCTCGATCGACGGCAAGCCGGTTTCGGTCCATGAAAAGATCGTCTGGAAGAAGCCTTTCTGCAAGCTGATCCATTTCGAGCGCAGCCTGCCTGCCGGCCATGGCAGTGATCCGCGTATCCTGATCGTTGCACCGATGTCGGGCCATTATGCAACGCTGCTTCGCGGCACCGTGGACGCTCTCTTGCCGAGCGCCGATATCTATATCACCGATTGGATCGACGCCCGCATGGTGCCGATGACCGAAGGCACTTTCGATCTGGAAGATTACATCGATTACGTCATCGAGATGCTACATCTTCTTGGGCCGGATACCCATGTCATCGCCGTCTGTCAGCCCTCCGTGCCGGTTCTGGCCGCAACCGCGGTAATGGAAGCGGCCGGCGATCCGCTGGCGCCCTCGTCGATGACGCTGATGGGCGGCCCGATCGATACGCGCATCAATCCGACGGCGGTCAACCAGCTCGCCAAGAATAGGCCGCTGGAATGGTTCTCCGACAATGTCATCATGGGCGTGCCTTGGCCGCAGCCAGGCTTCATGCGTCCGGTCTATCCGGGCTTCCTGCAGCTCTCCGGCTTTATGTCCATGAATCTCGACCGGCACATGATCGCGCACAAGGACTTCTTCATGCACCTCGTTAAGAACGACGGCGAGCCCGAGAAGCACCGCGATTTCTACGACGAATATCTGGCGGTTATGGATCTGACGGCGGAGTTCTATCTCCAGACCGTCGATCAGGTGTTCATTAAACATGCGCTGCCGAAGGGCGAGCTGACGCATCGTGGCCAACGGGTCGATCCCGCAGCGATCCGCAATGTCGCGCTGCTGACGGTCGAAGGCGAAAACGACGACATTTCAGGGGTCGGCCAGACCGAGGCGGCGCAGACCATCTGCACCAACATTCCCGATGATATGCGGATGCATTATCTGCAGCCCGATGTCGGCCACTACGGTGTCTTCAATGGCTCGCGTTTTCGCCGTGAAATCGCGCCGCGCATCGTCGCTTTCACCCGCGAACATGCCCGTGCCGGCAGGCCGGTCGTCAAGCGCGTGATCAAAGGCGGCAAATCCGCCTGAAATTGCAAAGAATTAGCTTTTGTTGAATTATTGGGCCGGATTCAAGGGCTTGTCCGATTTTACGGGCAAATGGCATTGAAGGCTCACGAAGAGGTTACCATCTCGATTCCAGCGGTTCGGCATGTGGCCGGGCCGCCTTATTGCGAGGATACCTCACGATGAACCACCAGTCAGCATTGCTTCGCCCGGATTGGACTCCGGCTACCATTGCCCTGATGATCCTTGGCTTCGTGGTCTTCTGGCCTCTGGGTCTCGCCATGCTTGCCTATATTCTCTTCGGCGAACGCCTGAGAGAATTCAAAAGGGATGTGAACCAGAGGGCCGACGGATTGTTTGGCGGCTGCGGCCGCCACCGAGGTCGTTATCGCCAGCATTTTTCCACCGGCAACGTCGCCTTCGACGATTGGCGCCGGGCGGAGCTGGAGCGCCTCGAGGAGGAGCGCCGCAAACTTGATGAAATGCGCGCCGAGTTCGACACTTATGTTCGCGAACTCCGCCGCGCCAAGGATCAGGAAGAGTTCGACCGTTTCATGCGCGACCGTAACAACGTCAAGCGCAGTGATGACAACGGCCCGGCTTCCGAGCCCCAGACGCCGTAACGCAGGCCGCTTCCCATTCAAACCGGCATCCGGCGATGCCGGTTTTTCTTTGTCAGATATTCGCACGAATCGTATAAAGCTGCTTTTCATGTTTCCGCTTCTGTCCAGAGCCCGCCGACCTGCTGCCAAGCCGCCCGCGCCGGAAACGCGCACATTGGAGGTGGCAGGCAGGTTGATGCCCCTGACGATTAGGCAGCACGAGCGGGCGACACGAATCACGCTCAGGATCGAGCCCGGTGGAAGGGCGCTGAAGATGACCATTCCGCGTGGCCTGGCGGCCCGAGAGGTCAATGCCTTTCTCGATCGCCATCAGGGCTGGTTGCTGACCAAGCTTGCGAAATTCTCCACCGGAGGCAGCCTTCAGAGCGGCGGCGAAATCCTTTTGCGCGGTGTCCGCCATCGGATCGAACACACCGGCAGCTTGCGCGGCCTGACCGAGGCGGTGACTGTTGACGGCCTGCCAGTTCTGTGCGTCAGCGGCTTGCCGGAACACGCCGGCCGGCGCATTGCGACCTTTCTCAAGAAGGAGGCGCGTGCCGATCTGGAAAAGCTGGTAGCGGTGCACGCAAAGGCGATACGGGCGACGGTATCCTCCATCAGCATGAAGGATACGCGCAGCCGCTGGGGTTCCTGCTCCTCCGTAGGAAACCTGAGCTTCTCCTGGCGCATCGTCATGGCGCCGCCGCTGGTGATCGACTATCTGGCCGCTCACGAGGTCGCGCACTTGCGCGAAATGAACCATGGCCCACGCTTCTGGTCGCTCTGCCGCAAGCTCTGCCCTGAAATGGATGAGGCTAAGGCCTGGCTGAAGCGCCATGGCAGCCAGTTGCACGCGATCGACTTCGATTGAGCGCCGCGCGTTCCCCACCTATTCCACAGGTCCTGGTTGTTCTCCGCGTCCCAGAAGATGCGCCGCAGACCGCCAGGCATGGTGTGCGATCCGGTCGAGCCGCCTGACGGCATCGATCCGCGCGAAGGCATCCGCAGCAACCAGCTTTCGCGGTGCGACGGAGGCCAACGTTGTGGCGCGATGGTCCCGTTTCAAGTCGCTGAGTTCTCTTGCCGCGCCCTCCGCGTCACAAAGCGTCGCGACGATCTCGGAAGAAACGTTCCAGCCAATGGGCGCGGCCTGCGCACTAAGGGCCGATTCGGCGGCAATCGAGCGACCAACCGCCTGCGCGGCGCGCATAGCCCCTGCGCAAAGCTCGGCAGCACGACGGTCAAGGGGTGCTTCGGTCGGCAGACGGGGGAACTCACCCTCGGCCAAAACTTCCACGAGGCGCGAGGCGTGATCAAGTGCATGCAGCATGCTCGTCATGCGCAGCCGCTCAGCTTCCGTCTCAGGCGGCTCCTTCAATTCGGAAAGGAAATCCCGCACCTCGCCGAGTGTGACGGCCGCCGCAGCGCCCTGAGCCGCGGGGTCGGCTCTACCACTCGAAAGTGCCGCGGATATCGAGGCAGCGATTTTTTCGAGGATATCCGCCAAGATACGCCGCACTGTCTCGACAGCGATTACCGGGCTGGCGAGCGCGCTTGGATCGAGCGCGCGCTGCAGCCCCGTCTGCTTCGAGGGCAGCAGGCGCTCGACGACGCTGGTGAACCACTGGGTTGCCGGAAGGAGCACCGCGACGCCGACGACGTTGTAGGCCGTATGATAGGCGGCAAGCAGCGTCATTCCGTCGACCGACGCAGAGAAACCGTTCATCAGCGCGGCGGTGAACGGAAAGGCGATGATCGCGATTAGCGCCGCTATAATCTTGAACAGGATATAGGCAAGAGCCAGGCGCTTGGCGGTAGTGCTGGCACCTATGGCCGCCAATGCTGAACTCGTCGCCGTGCCGATATTCTGACCGATGATAAGCGCTGCGCCTTGCTCCAAACCCACCGCCCCGGCATAGAAGGCCGAAATGGTGACGGCGATCGCGGCTGTCGAGGACTGCATAACCGCGGTCATCGCCAAACCAATGACGATGAGTGCCATGAGGCCAACGAAGCCGGCCACCCAGCCAACGCCCGGCGCCCCAAGCACTGCAGGTAGGTCAGACGGATGCAGGCTCTCCGCAAGACCACCCATGCCCTGCTGCAGCGTCGTTAGCCCGTAAAGCACCAGCGCGAAGCCCGCAAGAGCGCTGCCGGCCGCCGCGATCCGCCCGCCGCCCAGCAGCTTGGCCAGTGCGCCGATAAAGATCATTGGCAGTGCATAGGTCGAAAGCGAGACGCGCACGCCGATCAGCGCCACCAGCCAGCCCGTTCCCGTCGTACCGACATTGGCGCCGAAGACGAGCCCAAGGCCCTGCGGAAAGGTTAAAAGCCCTGCATTGACGAGGCCGATCGTCGTCATCGTCACCGCGCTCGACGATTGCACGAGCAGCGTGACGATCGCGCCCCAGAAAGCGCCCGAGAGCGGCGTCGCCGCCGCAGTGCCCAGCGCGATGCGCAAAGCTGATCCCGCCATGGTCTTTAGGCCGTCGGTCATGACGGCCATGCCGAGCAGAAAGAGCCCAACCCCGCCGAGGATGGCGACTGCTGTCGACATTCACGTTCGTCCCGCTACGCTTCTGTTTTAATCTCGCTAAAGTAGTCATAGCATCAACCCCCGGGCACCGATAGTCTCCCGCCGCATCGGCGCTCCGGCCTCCCAAAAGGCCCACCCGATAACCTTCGCTTTAACAGCGTAAAATTCCCCGTTTGTCGCGTTTAGGCTCGACTCTTTTGAATTTTCGTGTCACTCCGCTGCCATGAACCCCGATATCAAAATTTGTGGTCTGAAGACGCCGGAAGCGGTGGATCGCGCTCTTGAGCGCGGCGCTACCCATATCGGCTTTATCTTCTTCGAAAAGAGCCCGCGCTATATCGAGCCCGATCTCGCCGGCCAGCTGGCGCAACGCGCGCGCGGCAAGGCAAAGATCGTCGCCGTGACGGTCAATCCCACCAATGACGATCTCGACGAGATCATGTCACTGGTAAAGCCGGATATGCTGCAGCTCCACGGCAACGAGAGCCCGGAGCGTGTACTGACCATCAAAGCGGTCTATAATGTCGCGGTTATGAAGGCGATGTCGGTGCGCACCGCCGACGATCTGAAGCGGGTGGAATCCTATATCGGCATTGCCGACCGCTTCCTGTTCGATGCTAAGCCGCCCGCTGGTTCGGAGCTGCCGGGGGGAAACGGCGTGCCTTTCGATTGGAGCCTGATGACCTGGCTCGACGATCGGGTCGACTACATGCTGTCGGGCGGCGTAAACAAGGACAATGTCGCTCAGGCGATGGCATCAACCAAGGCTACGGGCATTGATCTTTCCTCCGCTCTCGAAAGCGCGCCGGGCGTGAAGGATCTGAACAAGATCGACCAGTTTTTTGACGCTTTTGCAGAAGCATGCGTGCCGCAACCGGCAACAGGGAGTAGAGAGTGAACCAGACGCCAAAACTGAATTCCTTCCGCGCCGGCCCCGATGAGGACGGTCGTTTCGGCATCTACGGCGGCCGTTTCGTAGCCGAAACGCTGATGCCGCTGATTCTGGATCTGCAGGAGGAATGGAACAAGGCGAAAAGTGATCCGACCTTCCAGGCGGAGTTGAAATCGCTCGGCACCCACTATATCGGCCGGCCGAGCCCGCTTTATTTTGCCGAGCGCCTGACGGCCGAGCTTGGTGGCGCTAAGATATATTTCAAGCGCGAGGAGCTGAACCACACAGGTTCGCACAAGATCAACAATTGCATCGGCCAGATCCTGCTGGCCAAGCGCATGGGCAAAACCCGCATCATCGCCGAGACCGGCGCCGGCCAACATGGCGTCGCTTCCGCGACGGTTGCTGCCCGCTTCGGACTGCCTTGCGTCGTCTACATGGGCGCGACCGACGTCGAGCGCCAGGCACCGAATGTCTTCCGCATGAAGCTCCTCGGCGCTGAGGTCATTCCGGTGACGGCTGGTAGCGGCACGCTGAAAGACGCAATGAATGAAGCGCTTCGCGATTGGGTAACAAATGTCGAAAACACCTATTACCTGATCGGCACTGCCGCCGGTCCGCATCCCTATCCGGAAATGGTCCGCGACTTCCAATCGGTAATCGGCACGGAAGCCAGAGCGCAGATTCTGGAGGCCGAAGGCCGCTTGCCGGATCTCGTCATCGCTGCCGTCGGCGGCGGTTCGAACGCGATCGGCATTTTCCATCCCTTCCTTGACGACGACGGCGTGAAGATCGTCGGCGTCGAAGCCGGAGGCAAGGGCCTGCAGGGCGACGAGCATTGCGCCTCGATCACCGCGGGGGCGCCAGGCGTGCTGCATGGCAACCGCACTTACCTGCTGCAGGACGGCGACGGACAGATCAAGGAAGGCCACTCAATTTCGGCCGGCCTTGACTATCCCGGCATCGGCCCGGAACATTCCTGGCTGAACGATATCGGCCGCGCGGAATATGTGCCGATCATGGATCATGAGGCGCTGGAAGCATTCCAGACGCTGACGCGCCTCGAAGGCATCATCCCGGCGCTGGAGCCGAGCCATGCGCTCGCCGAAGTCATCAAGCGCGCCCCGAAGATGGGCAAGGACGAGATTATCCTGATGAATCTCTCTGGTCGCGGCGACAAGGACATCTTCACCGTCGGCAAGATTCTGGGAATGTGAGTTAGATACTATGACCGCACGTATGGAAAAACGCTTCGCCGCTCTGAAGGCAGAAGGCCGCCCGGCGCTCGTCACCTATTTCATGGGCGGCGATCCCGACTACGAGACCTCGCTTGGCATCATGAAGGCACTTCCGGTAGCCGGCGCAGATGTCATCGAGCTGGGCATGCCCTTCTCCGATCCGATGGCCGACGGCCCGGCGATCCAGCTCGCCGGCCAGCGCGCCCTCAAGGCCGGCCAGACGCTCAAAAAGACGCTGCAGCTCGCGACCGATTTCCGCAGGACGGATGCCGATACGCCAATCGTGATGATGGGTTACTACAATCCGATCTACATCTATGGCGTTGAAAAATTCCTCGATGACGCGCTTGCGGCCGGCATTGATGGCCTGATCGTTGTCGACCTGCCGCCGGAAATGGATGACGAGCTCTGCGTCCCGGCGATCCGCAAGGGCATCAACTTCATCCGCCTGGCGACGCCGACTACCGACGACAAGCGCCTACCGACCGTGCTCAACAACACGTCCGGCTTCGTCTATTATGTCTCGATGAACGGCATCACCGGTTCGGCCCTGCCGAACCCGTCGCTCGTCTCCGGCGCCGTCAAGCGCATCAAGCAGCACACCGATCTTCCGGTTTGCGTCGGCTTCGGCGTCAAGACGGCCGAACATGCCAAATTGATCGGCGCTTCCGCCGATGGCGTCGTTGTCGGTACGGCGATCGTCAACCAGATCGCCACCAGCCTGACCAAGGACGGCAAGGCGAGCGCCGACACCATCCAGGCGGTCGCGACGCTGGTGCGCGGCCTGTCGACGGGAACGCGTTCGGCACGCCTTGTTGCCGCCGAATAGTTTTCCCACATAAGCAGAGGTCTTCAATCGGAGTCGGTTGAAGAAATGGCCTCTGCGCATTAGGTGTCGACTACGATATCGGTTAATTCAGTCGATCAGGAGTTTTCGAATTGAACTGGATCACGAATTACGTTCGCCCGCGGATCAATTCCATGCTGGGCCGTCGCGAAGTGCCGGAAAATCTCTGGATCAAGTGCCCGGAGACTGGTGAAATGGTCTTCCACAAGGATTTGGAAGACAATAAATGGGTCATTCCCGCCTCCGGCTTCCACATGAAGA
This sequence comes from Martinezella calliandrae, assembly GCF_030272695.1. GTDB lineage: Bacteria > Pseudomonadota > Alphaproteobacteria > Rhizobiales > Rhizobiaceae > Rhizobium > Rhizobium calliandrae. Next base: position 44,806 of record NZ_JARFYN010000013.1, on the reverse strand, counting down.
TGCCGGCCAAGGCCCGCCTTGTCGATCTCTTCGACAATGGTGAATACGAAGCGCTGCCTCAGCCCAAGGTCGCGCAGGACCCACTGAAGTTCCGGGATTCGAAGAAATATACCGACCGCTTGAAGGACAGCCGCGTCAAGACGGAGCAGGAAGACACGATTCTCGCCGGCGTCGGCAAAGTTCAAGGCCTGAAGCTCGTCGCAGTCGTGCATGAATTCAATTTCATGGGCGGCTCACTCGGCATTGCCGCCGGCGAAGCGATCGTGAAGGCGTTCGAACGCGCCATTGCTGAAAAGTGCCCGCTGGTTATGTTCCCAGCATCTGGCGGCGCGCGCATGCAGGAAGGCATTCTCTCCCTGATGCAGCTGCCTCGCACGACGGTTGCCGTCGACATGCTGAAAGAAGCCGGCCAGCCCTATATCGTGGTGTTGACCAACCCGACGACGGGCGGCGTCACTGCCTCCTACGCCATGCTCGGCGATATTCATCTTGCGGAGCCGGGTGCGGAAATCTGCTTTGCCGGCAAGCGCGTCATCGAACAGACGATCCGCGAGAAGCTGCCGGAAGGCTTCCAGACGTCGGAATACCTGCTCGAGCACGGTATGGTCGACATGGTCGTTAAACGCCACGATATCCCCGATACCCTGGCTACGCTTCTGAAGATCCTAACCAAGAAGCCGGCGAATGACGTGCTGGCGAAGGACTTGAATGGAGCGACGCTGCCGATGGTGGCGAACGCCTAATCTAAACAGACGGCCGCGGAGGTGCGGGATGACAGCTATGGATCAATCCGCAGTAAGCGAGGCAGCACGGGAAATCGACAAGCTGATGGGGCTGCATCCCAAAGGTTTCGATCTCTCGCTTGACAGAATCACCCGGCTGCTCGACGTCCTCGGCAATCCGCATAAAAGGTTGCCGCCGGTGATCCATGTCGCCGGCACCAACGGTAAGGGCTCGGTAACAGCCTTCTGCCGCGCGCTTCTGGAAGCCGGCGGGCTGAGTGTGCATGTGCATACTTCGCCGCATCTCGTCAACTGGCATGAGCGCTACCGCATGGGTGTCAAGGGCGGCCGTGGAGAGCTTGTCGACGATGCGGTCTTCGCCGATGTGCTTCGGCGCATCGCCGATGCCAATGGCGGCCAGAAGATCACAGTATTCGAGATCCTGACCGCGGCCACCTTCATCCTGTTTGCCGAGCATCCGGCTGATGCCGCGATCATTGAAGTCGGCCTTGGCGGCCGTTTCGACGCCACCAACGTCATTTCCGATCCGGCCGTCTCGGTGATCATGCCGATCTCGCTCGATCACCAGCCTTATCTCGGCGACCGCGTCGAGCTGATCGCGGCCGAGAAGGCGGGAATCATGAAGGACGGCCGACCGGTCGTCATCGGCCATCAGGAATATGATGCAGCCCTTGACGTGCTGATATCCACCGCCGAGCGGCTGCGCTGCCCGACCGCGGTTTTTGGGCAGGATTTTTCCGCCCATGAGGAATATGGCCGGCTGGTTTATCAGGACGAGTTCGGTCTTGCCGACCTGCCGCCGCCGCGCCTGCCGGGCCGGCATCAATATGCCAATGCCGCTGCCGCCATTCGTGCCGTCAAGGCCGCGGGCTTTGCCGTTACCGAAGCGATGATGGAAAAGGCGATGATCTCGGTCGAATGGCCGGGCCGCCTGCAGCGTCTGACGGACGGCAATTTGTTGCCACATGCGCCCGAAGGCGCGGAAATCTGGGTTGATGGCGGCCACAATCCCGGTGCCGGCGAGGTCATTGCCGAAGCTATGGCCAATTTCGAAGAGCGTCAGCCGCGGCCGCTGTTCCTGGTCACCGGCATGATCAACACCAAGGATCCCGTCGGCTATTTCAAGGCATTCACCGGCTTGGCGGAAAAGGTCTATTGCGTGCCGATCCGTGGCAGCGACTCGATGATCGACCCTGTGGTTCTGGCAAATGCGGCTTACGATGCCGGCTTGGTAGCGGAGCCGATGTCAACGGTCGGCCAGGCACTGGATGCGATCAAGGAAGTGGTTGTGCCCAATTTGCCCGCTCCGCGCATTCTAATTGGCGGCTCGCTCTATCTTGTCGGCGATGTCCTTGCCGATAACGGGACGCCGCCGAAGTAACAAATCTCGCCAATAAAAAAGCCCGGACAAGCCGGGCTTTTTGACAATCAAATTAATCGATACCAACTAGGCAGCGCTGGAGATCCAGTTCTGCAGGGCGGTCTTGGGGGCGGCGCCAACCTTGATGTCGGCAACTTCACCAGCCTTGAACATGGCAAGCGTCGGGATCGAGCGAACGCCGAACTGCGCAGCCAGTTCCGGGTTTTCATCGATATTCAGCTTGGCGACCTTCACCTTACCTTCGAACTGCACAGCGAGCTCTTCCAAAGCCGGGGCGATCATTTTGCACGGACCGCACCATTCGGCCCAAAAATCTACGACGACAGGCTCTGCGGATTCCAAGACTTCGGAAGCGAAGTTGGAAGTATCGACTTTCACGGTAGCCATAGGCTGCTCCTTACCAGGATTTGCGGTTGCTAGATATGTGATGGTGCGGTGCTCTTATTTCAATATTTGGTATTTCACTTTGTTTTGAGCTCTGCAAGCGCCAATGCGAGCGCTTCTTGAGAGAGCCTGCAGATCGAGGCGTTCTCAGTATAGACGAGCACGCAATCGATGCGTTTGTCGGGATAGAGCGGTGAAAGGATCTCGCGATAGATGGCAAGCTGCGCCCGGTGAGCGAAAGGAGTCTCGTCGGTGACGCCTGGCGGCTTGCGATTCGTTTTGTAGTCGAGAATGACGACACGATCGTCGAGTATGGTCAGCCGGTCGATACGACCGGACACCGCATAATTCTGATCGCCGAGGGTCAGCGTGCCCATGATCGAGACTTCCGCCTGGGCGTGGGCGCTGAAAACGCATTGCAGTTCAGGGTGTGACAGCAGCGCCAATACGGAGTTGATCAGCGCTTCGCGTTCGGCCTGCGGCCAGAAACGCGCAGCTCGCTCGGCATAGCGCCGCGCCGCATCGGCGCGATCTGCCGGCGCAATCTCCGGCAGCGTCTGCAACATGCGGTGGATGAAACGGCCCTTTTCCAGAGAGCGATCCGATTTGGTCTTTTCGCTGAATAACGGCGACGCGACGAGCAGATTGTCGGCCTCGTCATCGATAATGGTGCCGGCACCGGAGGGGCTGAGCGGCCGAGGCAGGTTTCGCTGCGGCGGCAGCGGCCGGCTGAGGCCGGCCGGCAGCGCTCGTCGATCCACGGTCACCTGTGCCTGTTCCATGCGTTCGAAACCGCGCTCGACCTGGGTGACACGCCAGCTTAGGCCCTGCCATTCGCCGTCCGGTCCGGCGAAACTGACGGGAGTGCCACGCTCGCCATCCTGCCGTAGCGCCGCAGAAATCATGGCATGCCACGTATCGGCGTTTTCGCGGATGCCGCGATAGCCGCAGATGATCAGCCGGTCGGCGGCACGTGTCATGCCGACATAGAGCAGGCGGCGATATTCCTCTTCCGCCAGGGCTTGCAACCTTGTCGTATCGGCCTGGGTCAGTGAATTCGAAAGCGCCGAGACCGGCACCCAGACCGGCAGCGGGATTTCGCCTCTGTCCGTCTCGATCAGCCGCAACTTCGGCAAATGCGTATGGGTAAAGGCCTTGCCCCCGCCATCGACGAGGAAAACGATCGGCGCTTCAAGGCCCTTGGAAGCATGCACCGTCATGATTCGCACCTCGTTGCGGCCCTTGTCCTGTTCGCGCTTCACCGTCGGCGCCTCCAACTCCAGCGTCGAGATGAAGGATTGCAAGCCCGGCAGACCGGAGGTTTCATGCTCCAGCGTGAAGGTTAGGAATTCATCGAGGATATCGCTGACTTCCGTGCCGAGGCGCGCTAGAAACTTCCGCCGGCCGCCGAAGCTGCCGAGCACCCGAGCGTAGAAGTCATATACGGACTGGCTTTTCGAAAGCGCCAGGAAGGTCTTCAGCCGGTCGACCGCATTGCGGAAGCGCTCATTGCCGTCATCGGCGAATCTCTGCAGATGGCTCCAGACGCTTTCATTGTCGTCGCGATACGCCGCAATTGCAAAAATATCGTCTTCGCCGAGATTGAACAGCGGGCTCTTAAGCAGGGCGCAGAGCGACAGGTCGTCTACCGGTAGCAGCAGGAAGCGGCCAAGCGCCAGCAGGTCCTGAATGGCGATGTGGCTCGTCAACACCAGGCGGTCCGCGCCGGCGACGGGGATGTTGTTGCGTCGCTTCAACGCCCGGGTCAGCGCATTGACGAAGCTATCGCGCTTGCGCACGAGCACGAGGATGTCGCCGGCTTCGATGAAGCGGGCTTTGCCCTTGTCGATGATCGCAGTGCGGCCAATGAGGTTGCCGATCGTCTGCGCCATGCGTCGCGCCAGGATCGCCGCCGGTGCGCTTTCCGGCGTCGAATCGAAAGGCGCAGTCCAGTCTTCCTCCTTCGCCAGCGGCTCCGGCGCGATCATGTCCCAGAGATCGACTGCGCCTGGATGGCCGATACGGCTGGAGCGGTGCACCACGGGCTCGGCGACGGCGCTGAGGCCACGAGCATTTTCCGGCACGGTGAAAACATGATCGACGGCGGCCAGCACATCGGCCGTCGAACGAAAGGAGAGCGGCAGGCGGATCGACGAAAACTGCTGGCCGCCGTTATTCACACGCCGCCGCGTTCGGTCGCTTTCCTCGGAAAAACGCTCGGGTCGTGCACCCTGGAAGGAATAGATCGACTGCTTCTCGTCGCCGACCGCAAAGATCGTCCTGAGGGTTGGGTGAGCGCTTTCGCCGGAGAAAAAATCCTCCGCCAGAGACTGGATGACGCTCCATTGGATAGGGCTGGTATCTTGCGCCTCGTCCACGAGAATATGGTCGATGCCCCGGTCCAGCTTGTAGTGGATCCAGGGCCCGACATCCTTCTTGGTCAGGAGATCGGCGGTACGGGTGATCAGGTCCTCGAAATCGAGCTGACTGCGCCGCTTCTTCAATTCTTCGTAGTCGCGGTTCAATCGATCGGCCAGGACGAGCGCTGCACGGGTGGCGCGATACATCCGCATCAGCTTCAGCCGATCGCGGCATGTGACGACATGCGCACGAGCGGCGGCAACGGCGTAAGGCAGCGCCGGCGCGTCGGCCAGCATCGCCTTGACAAAAAACTGGCTGTCCGATTTCGGCTCGCCCTTGCCGGTCAGCATGACCTTTTCGAGGACCTCTGCGCGAGCGATCGGATCGGCTTCGCGTTTGGCGAGGCGCAGCCCGTAGGCAATATCCTGCGCTTTCGCCCCGCCCTTGAGATCGGCGAGCGTGAGATAAAGCTCCAGCATCGAGCCAGAAAGGTCGGGCAGCGGCCAATACTGCTCGGCGATTCCCGCTTCCGTGTCATCAGGAGCAAGGCCGAGCCGGGCGCGCAGGGCGGTCTCGATGCCTCCGTTCCGTTCGGCTTCCTCCGTAAAGCGGCGGATGGCGTTGCGGTTGGCGACGATCTCGCCAAGCAATGTCTCCAGGCCGGATTCGTCGCCGAGATCGAGCACATAGGCGAACGCTTCGGCAAGCTCTGGGTTCTGATGGAGCGGCGTCGCTGCCAGCAGCGACCGGCGGGCATCGTCCAGCAAAGTCGCTGCAGCACGATCGTCGAGAACGGAGAAATGTCCGGCAACATTCGCTTCTAGCGGAAATTGATGGAGCAGCGCCTCACAGAAGGCGTGGATTGTCTGGATCTTCAATCCGCCCGGCGTCTCCAGCGCCTTGGCGAAGAGGCGGCGTGCTTCGGCAAGTTTGAGGAGGCCTGGTTCCGCGCCTTCGATCTCGGCGATCCGCGCTTTCAGCTCCTCGTCCGGCAATGTCGCCCAGGCAGCGAGCCGGTCGAAGACGCGGTTCGACATCTCCGAAGCGGCGGCCTTGGTGTAGGTCAGGCACAGAATGGCGGACGGTCGTGCACCGGAGAGGAGCAGGCGGATAACGCGCTGCGTCAGTACATGCGTCTTGCCGGAGCCGGCATTGGCCGAGACCCAGGCTGAGCGATCAGGATCAGAAGCAATGGATTGCTGGAGTGTCGTCCAGCCGATCCACGCGCCGGGATCGTCGCTGTTTGGCAGGGCAGCCAGATCGTAGGGGGAAAGATTACTCATCGCCCGCGCCCTCCTGCTCAGTTTCTGCCGTCGACCATTCCGAAACGCGGGCGAGGTGATCGTAGTCGCCGCCATATTCGAATTGCTGGGCGGGGATCAGCCGCGAGGTAAAGCCTTTCTCGCCGGATTGCAGCAGGGCGACGAACTTGACGAACTGGCCCATCGAGTCCTCGGCCAAGTCCATAGCCGACTTTGTTTCCATCTTGCCGCTGCGGCCCGATAACTCGTTGTTGACCTGATCGACCTTGAAGCGGTCACCTGGTCGGAGCCGGACATAAAGCAGGTTCTCCGGGACGAGGGCTTCGACGTCGCGGAAAGCGCCAGCGTTTAGCGCATAGGCTTCCAATGCCAATTGCGGATCGAGCAGCGCGCGCGCCTGCGCTGATGAGGGATTGTAGCCAGTCTTGTAGTCGATGATGTCGGCGGCTCTGTTGCCTTTGAAGTCGATGCGGTCGGCGAAGCCGGTCAGCCGGATACCGATCGGCTCGATCTCGACGCCGGCCGGCACTTCCGTTGCCGTCCTGCGGATCTCCGGCCGCCGTTCGGCTTCCCAGGCGAGGAAAGCGCGTGCGACTTCGCGGAAGCGCGGCCGCCAGACGCTGTCGATATGAACGGGTAATTGTTCGGCGTCGAAAAGCTCCGCGACGATGCGATCCATCGCCTGCGAAGCGTCCGGCGTTCCGGCGATATGGCCCTCACGGACAAAGCGGTCGATAATCTTGTGATAGAGCGTGCCGCGCTCGGCCGGGCCGGGCTCGCGGTTGAATGGAGCGATCGGGTCGAGCCGTAGGACGCGCCGGGCGTAGATCGCGTAGGGGTCGCGCCGCAGGCGACCGACCTCGCTGAAGGAATAGCTTTTTGGCTGCAGCGCGGCAGGCGGTTTCGGCGACGGCCTCAACGCCGGCCCCTGGTTTTCACCCTCGTCGATCATCCCAGCCCAATGACGGTATTGATCGCCGCGCGCCTTCAATTCTCCGGCAAACGTCTCGCCGCCCAGCGCCATAAGCCTCTGAAGCCAACGGGAAGCCACCGTGGGGGTCGAGCCTTGTCGCAGCGCGCGTGAATAGATCAGGTCGCGCGTGCCGTTCGCCATCTCGAAATCGTGGGCAAGCTGACCGATGCGCCGCTCCGGCGGCTCCAGGCCGATCTCGGTCTTCATCATACGGGAGATGAAGGGATTATTGGCGGTCTGCCCCGGCCATGAGCCTTCGTTGAGCCCGCCAAGGACCAGCGTATCGACGCTTTGCAGGCGCGCTTCCAGCGTGCCGAAGATAAACAAGCGCGGGTGGTTGAGCGCGCGGGGTTTGACAGCTTGTCCGGCGGAGAGGGCGGCCATGATGTCGATCCACTGCGGCCCGTCGGCTTCGAGCTGACCATCCGTGTCGATGACCTCCTTCAGAATGCTTGCCAGCGTATCGCCTGCCTCACCGGACCAGAGCCCCACCAGGTTGCCGCGCTCGTCCGCGGCGACGGCCTCCAGGGCGCGGCCTGTCCGCTCAGCCCATTCGGAAAGGGTGGGGAGGCCGTCGGGCGCCTGCCGCGAAAGCGCCGATGCCAACGGCTCGCAAGCCAGGGCGACCTGCCGGGCCAGTGCGCGTGCCCAGTCCACGGCATCCGGAGTGAGAGATTTGCGCCAGTGTGGCGAATGACGGTCCATCGCCTGTTCGGCAAGCTGCCGCCCGAGCAGGGATTCCAGCGTGCAGATATCGACCTCGGCGATGCCACCCCTCAACGCCAGGATTTCCAGCTCATCGACGCCGGTCTGCAACGCATCCTGGGAAAGGCCGAAGCGGGCGAGGGGATGTTTGAGCAGCGAAACGATGGCGACGGCGTCGCCGGGACGAAGCGTCGCTTCGAGTAGCAATTGCAGCAGCGCGCCTTGCGGCGTCGCGGCAAGCGGCGTGCCGGCTGAATCGTCGGCGATGATGCCGAAGCGCGCCAGCTCCGCCGTCACGCGCCGCGCCAGATTGCGGTCGGGCGTGATCAGCGCCGCCTGGCTCTCGCCACCGTTGCGCCCGGGTTTTTCCAGCGCGAGCCGCAAAGCGATGGCGATCGCAGTCGCTTCCTCACGCTCGTTCGCGGCCTCGATCAGGGCAACGTCGTCAAACGCCCGTGCGATGGTGCCCGGCGCGAGCGTTTTTTGCCATGCCCCCCAACTGCTGGTCGCCTTAGCGGGCGCCAGGGCGCGCGACAGGATCTGCGCCCGCATCTGCATGTTCTCGGACGCCTCGGCAACGGCTTCGACGTCGTTGCGGGTGACACGCAACCGCTTCAGCAGCAGTGACAGGCCATATTGGGGATGGCTGCGCGTCGTCGGATCAATCCTTGCGCCGGCGCTCAACTCCGGCACCACCAATTGCCAGTCCTCTTCCGGCATCGTGAGGTCAAGCCCCGGCAGAACGATCACGCCCTGCGGTAGGGAGGTGACGGCCGCAATCAGTTCCGCCGTTGCCGGAACCGAACCGGTGGAGCCGGCGATGATGATCGGGCCGGCGTGCTGCATGGTTGCAAGCCGCTGCGCCTCAGCGCGGAGAATGGCATTACGATTCCGTGCGGGTGAGGACTTGCCGAGTTCCTCCAGCCGCGCCGGCCAGAAGGCGCTAGCGATCTGCAGGAATTCGGCTGTCAGTTGCCACCAGAGCGCATGGTCTTCAGCACTGAGAGTTGCAAGCTCCGCCCAATCGCGATCCTCTGTCTCGATGGAATCAATGAGTTCCGCGAGATTGCGCGCCAACCAGATGGCGTCTGCCGGGCTTGCTGGAGCGACGAGCGGCGAATCCGAATGAATGTCGCGGACGATTTGCGGCAGCTTGTTGCGCCAGGCAAGGATCAGCCGCGCCAGCTCCAGCAGTCGCGCCGTATTGGCAAGCGGCTGCGTCAAATCCGCAGTCGCCGGCAGGTTCTCTTCGAAGTAGCCGCTATCGTCATCGGTCTCGCCGAGCGGGCGGATCACCGGCAGGATCGCGGAGCGGCCGCCGAGTAGATCGACGAATTCCGAGCGCAGCACGCGCGCTGCACGCCGGGTCGGCAGGAATATCGTGACCTTGGCGAGCGACAGCGGATCACCCGGATCGTGGCGATAGTGCTCGGTCAGTCGGCCATCACAGAGGGCGCTGGCAAGGGTCTTAAGGAAAGGCAGGCCCGCTGGGATCGTCAGAATGCGTTGCCGGTGCCCGCCCGTCATTCGGTCACGCAAACGCCCGGAATGTCCGGATCGCTTCCTCCGCCTCGCCGATCGCCTCGGGCGTGCCGACGGTCAGCCAATGACCGTCGAGCATAGTGCCGTAGAGCCGGCCCTTGGTGATCGACTTGTCGTAGTAGATGTTGATGTTGAAAGCCTCGTCCGGCGCGTCCTCGAGAATCGATGGGTTCATGACGATGGCACCGGCGTAGACGACGCCGTTCCCGACCGCATTACTATAACGCGAGAGACGTCCGTCTTCCGCGAGGTTGAAATCGTTCTTGCCGTTATGACCCGTCGTCATGTCCAACGAGACGCAGAGCATGGCGATATCCATGCGCTCGGCATCGAAGAATCCGGCTAAGCGCTGCAGATTGGTCGGCCTGCCCGGTGTCTCGCCGATCCAGAAGAGATCGGAATTCATGACGAAGACTGGATCGCGGCAGAGAAGCTTCAGCCCCTTGGCCAGCCCGCCGCCATTGTTCATCAACGCGTCCCGCTCGTCCGAAATCAGGATGTCCAATCCGCGATACTTCCGAAGATGCCCCTCCATCTGATCGGCGTGGTGATGGACATTGACCACAACCTGCTCGACGCCGGCTTCGGCCAGCGCATCCAGCGCATAATCGATCATCGGCTTGCCGGCGATCTTTACCAGCGGTTTTGGGATGGTGTCGGTGATCGGCCCCATGCGGGTCCCGAGCCCCGCGGCCATTACCATGGCTTGTCTGATAGTCATCTCGTCTCGAATGTGTGATTCGCTCGGCTGTTTTTTTAGCATATTGCGAGAAAACCGTCGCCCGGTCTCGGAGAGCTAAACACCGCCTATCCCAGCCTGTGCACACCATTTGCTCAGTGGAGCGAGCGCCTCATGCTCGAATGCGATGGCGAGATAGGCGAGAGAGCGCGGCATATGTTTCATATAGCCGGGCTTGCCGTCGCGTTGCAGCAGTCGCACCCAGAGGCCGGCGAGCTTGCAATTGCGCTGGGCCGACATGATCGCCCAGCTTCTCAGAAACTTTGCTTCGTCGAAAAAGCCTTGTGCGCGTCGAAGCGATAAATAGTCCGCCATCAATTGATCGTGTAGATCGCGATCGATGGTGACACGCGCATCCTGTACGATCGAGGCAAGGTCATAGGCTGTCGGACCGATCATCGCGTCCTGGAAATCGATCAGGCCAATTCGTTGGATGCCGCTTTCGTTAGCCCGCCAGATGATGTTCGGTGAATGGAAGTCGCGCAGCAGCAAGTTTTTCTCTGCACTATCCAGCTCATCGATCAGGCCATCCCAGATTGCCAGATATTCCGCGCGTTCGGCATCGCTCGCCTGCGCGCCGCGTTTCCAGGGGAGATGCCAGTCGATGAGCAACCGCGCTTCCATCTTCATGGCCGTCCGGTCGAAGTCCGGGATGTGATGGATATGGGTCGGCGTGACCTGGATGTCGCGCGGAATGCGGCAGCTGTGCAGATGCGCCAGGCAGGCGACGCTTGCCTGGTAGCGATCCGCAATCGGCTTGGCTTCTTCGTCGAGTATGCCGTCGGTACCGAGATCCTCGATCAAAAGAAGGCCTTGATCGTAGTTGGCCGCGAAGATTTCCGGCGCTGCAAAACCATTCTCGCGCAGCACATTGGCAATCGCTACGAAAGGATAGGCGTCCAAGGCGAGGTGTGCGACCTTGGGATAGGGCTTGCCGTCCAGCACCGGTGGTCCTTCGGGCAGCCGCGGCCAATCCATCAGAATCACGCGCTTGCCGCCGCCATGCGGATGGATGGATTCGTATGCCCGCAGCGAAGCATCGCCCGTCAGGAAACGCCGCCCAGCGCCTGCATAGCCATGCCCATCGAGGAACGCGCGAATCGCCAGGACGCGCTGGATACGGGCGAATTGACTCGCAGGCGCCGCGACCGTCGCCCGACGACCTTCTGCTTCGTGTTCGAGCTTAAGATCGATGCGCTCTTTCGGCAGTTCGCCTTCAGCCATCTCAGGCCATTCCACTAGGCAGATGCCGGTCCGCAGCGCCTCGTCGAAGCCGAGCTCGTCGAGTTCGCTGGGGTCGCCCAGGCGATAAAGATCAAAATGCGAAACCGGGATACGCAGCTCGTAGGATTGGACTAGCGTGAAGGTCGGGCTCGGTACATCCAGCTCGGCATCGTCAGCCATGGCGCGCAAGAGGGCGCGCGCCAGCGACGACTTTCCGGCGCCGAGATCGCCCGATAGCGCGAGGCAATCGCCGGCCTTGAGCGCGAGCGCCAGATCCTCGCCCAGGCGAGTGGTTGCCGCGTCGTCTGCCAGGAAAAGGGAGATGCTTGTGTTGGCTGCTGTCATTCTGCTGCGACGGAGTGCGGCAATTCGGCGGAAGGAATCCGGCAGGTGACCGTGGTTCCCTTGCCCGGCTGGCTTTCGATCGAGACCTGGCCGTCATGCAGGCTGACGAAGCTTTCGACTATGGAGAGGCCGAGGCCGGCGCCGCTCCGCTTTCCGCCCTTGCCACTGGATGCGAATCGGTTGAACACCGTGCGCATGATCTCCTCGGGGATGCCTGGACCCTTATCGGCAACCGAGAAGACAAAATCAGTGCCTTCGCGCCCGCATCTCAGTTCGATCGTCGAGCCTTCCGGCGCGAAATTCGCGGCGTTGGTCAGAAGCTTGAGCAAGATCTGTTTCAGCCGCTGTTGATCTGCGATAACGGAGCCGAGATGGGCGGGAACGGTGATTTCCAGCGTAACGCCGCTTTCCTGCAGCCGGTCGGCAATCTGCATCGACACTTCATCGAGGAGGTCATCGAGGGCGATCTCGGAATAGTTCAGCCGCATGATGCCGGCATCGACAGTCGCAAGATCCAAAATGTCGTTGACCAGCGTCAGCAGCACCGAGGAAGAGGTGGAGATATGATCGATATACTCTGCCTGCCGGTCATTCAGAGGACCGATGCCTGGCGTCTTCAAAAGATCGGTGAAGCCGATGATATTGGTGAGCGGCGAGCGCAGCTCATAGGAAACATGCTGGACGAAGTCATTCTTCAGCTCGTCGGCCTTCAGAAGCGCCTCGTTCTTTTCGGTGAGCGCCCGCTCGGCGCGCACGCTGTCGGTTTTGTTGACGAAAGTCAGCATGGTCTGAGCATTCGGCAACGGAATGACGGCATAATCAAGGACAAGGTTGGAATAGAGTTCCAGCGTGCCCTGCGACGACGGGCGCTCGTCGTCAAAGCTGGTGATTTGCTCCGCAAACCGCTTCCAGCCGTCCGGTCGGTCATAAGAGGGCGCACATGCCTCGGCCAGCGCCTGAATATGGGTGCCCGGCTTGGCCTGGGCTTCAGTGATGTTCCACAAGATGCGGAAGGCCGGATTGGAGAGGCGAATGCGGCCATCGGGACCGAAGACGGCAACGCCCTCGGAGAGATGGTCGATGGTCTCGCCCTGCACCTTGACCAGCGTGTTGTAGCGCGTTTCGAGATCGACCTGTTCGGTTAGGTTCTCGAACACCCATGTTGCGCCGCCTTGGGGATGGGCGGTGGCGAAAACCCGTAGGATCTGACCGTTTGGCAGGTGCCAGAGGTCGGATTGCGTGTCGAGCGCGCGGTAGACGGACAAAACGCCGTCCTTCCAGGTTTTCCAGTTCAATTGCTCTGGCAGCTTTTTGGCGCTGCGCAGCCGTTCCAACAGCTCGCTATTGTCAGGCTTCTTCTCGAGGAAAGCGATGTCGAGCTCCCAGAGTTGCACAAATGCCTGATTGTAGAATTGCAGCCGACGGTCGCCGTCGAAAATCGCGACCGGTGTCGCCAGATGATCGAGCGTTTCGGCATGGCTCTTCAGCGTGCGCTCCAGCTCGGCACGGACCGCTTCTGCTTCGGAAACGTCGACGGCAATCCCGGCTGAACCATTTGATGATTTGACGTCGACGACATCGAAGAAAGTGCGGTTGCCATGAACAACGGTGGAAATCTTGTCGTGAAATGGCGATTCCGGCGTGGTGGACGCACGGATGCGCTCGCGAGCAACCGTGGTCAGGAATTCGCGGCCTTCGCGGACGGCCTCATCCGGCGATACGGCCTCGACCGCTTCGCCATAGGCCTGGTTGACCCAGGTCAGCTTGCCCTCGACATCACGCCGCCAGACAGGCAGGTCGATGGCGTCGAGCAGGTTCTGGAAAACGGAGATCGAGGTCATCAGCCGATCGCGCTCGATCTTCAGCTCGGCCAGTTCGGCGCGCAGATTGTTGAGCGCGATGAAGCGGACGAAGGCGCGGCCGCCGGAAATGCGGCCCTGTGCTTCCAATATTTCGTCGCGGTTCGTTTCGACCACCATGTCGAAGCTTTGGCCGTTGCCGCGTAGCTTGTCGATCGCCTTTTCCAGATCGCCGGCCGACCAGGATTTCAGCCAGCGACCGAAAGCCAGGAATTCGCTGTCCTGTGGCGCGCCGGTCTCGACAGGGAGCTGGCCAAGCAGCTCCGGTCGAGCGTTCTGACTGTCCCAGATGATGATCCGACGGTTCTTGTCGGCAATCAGTGCCTGATACTGCGAAATGCGCTGGTTGGCGTCCGACAGCGCCGTTCGGATCTCGCGGCTCTCGTTTTCGATATTGCCGCGCTGGCGGATCATCCACACCGTCGACAGGAGCGCGGCTGAGATCACCCCGATGATGACAGAGAAGACGGCCATTTCGGACGAGGTGAAAAGACGGGCCGCCGGCGTGGCAACGCTGCTCTGCGCCAGAACCGGACCCGCAAAGCCAGCAGCAATGCCGCCGAAAACGCTGAGGCGCAGCAGGCGGGCCAATGAGGCCGAAAGACCCACATTCGTCCGACGCGTTCCCCGCGGTAAGAATATATATGCGCTAACCTGCCGTCGCCGCGCGATCGCCGCTCGGGGCATCGCTGGTTCCGGTAGGCTGTCTTTCCCTTCAGACATAAGCGGTCTGTCTCCGTCCTGTAATGTGCCGCATCTCGACAAGACATCCCATTTTCATGGCTCCGGGCAGGCCCGGTTCGTCACGAATCAAGTCTAAAAACAATACTGCCTAAGGGAATCGCCGGGAAGGGAGCCGGCCAAAAAATAAGCCCCAGCATTTGTCAATGCTGGGGCCACAAGATATTGTGGATATTGATGGCAAGGTCAGTATCTGTAGTGGTCAGACTTGAACGGACCCTGCGGAGTGACGCCGATATAGGCAGCCTGTTCTCCGGATAGCTCCGTCAGTTTCACGCCAAGCTTGCTGAGATGCAGGCGAGCAACCTTTTCGTCGAGGTGCTTCGGCAGCACGTAAACCTGGTTCCGGTACTGACCGGGCTTGGTGAAGAGCTCGATTTGCGCCAGCGTCTGGTTGGTAAAGGAAGCCGACATGACGAAGGACGGATGGCCGGTGGCATTGCCGAGATTTAGGAGGCGGCCTTCCGACAGCAGGATGATGCGGTTGCCCTTAGCGAACTCGATCATGTCGACCTGCGGCTTGATGTTCGTCCACTTGAGGTTGCGCAGTGCGGCAACCTGGATCTCGTTGTCGAAGTGGCCGATGTTGCCGACGATTGCCATATCCTTCATCGCGCGCATATGGTCGATACGGATGACGTCCTTGTTGCCGGTGGTCGTGATGAAGATATCGGCGGTGGAGACGACATCTTCGAGCTGAACCACTTCATAGCCATCCATTGCAGCCTGCAGGGCGCAGATCGGATCGACTTCCGTGACCTTGACGCGTGCGCCAGCGCCCGAAAGCGAAGCGGCAGAACCCTTGCCGACGTCGCCGTAGCCGCAGACGACGGCGACCTTGCCGGCCATCATCACGTCGGTTGCGCGGCGGATCCCGTCGACCAGCGATTCCTTGCAGCCGTACTTGTTGTCGAACTTCGACTTGGTGACACTGTCGTTGACGTTGATCGCCGGGAAGGGCAACAGGCCCTTCTGGCTGAGCTGGTACAGGCGGTTGACGCCCGTCGTGGTTTCTTCGGTGACGCCCTTGATCGCTTCGCGCTGCTTGGTGAACCAGCCCGGTGATGCATGAAGGCGCTTCTTGATCTGCGCGAAGAGGATTTCTTCTTCCTCGGAATGCGGATTGGAGAGCACGTCCTCGCCGGCTTCGGCGCGGGCGCCGAGCAGGATATACATGGTGGCGTCGCCGCCATCGTCGAGGATCATGTTGGAGAAGCCGCCATCGGTCCACTGGAAGATCTTGTCGGTGTAGGTCCAGTAGTCTTCGAGGCTTTCGCCCTTAACGGCATAGACCGGAACGCCGGAAGCAGCGATCGCGGCCGCGGCGTGATCCTGGGTTGAGAAGATATTGCACGATGCCCAGCGCACCTGAGCGCCGAGAGCGACCAGCGTCTCGATCAGGACTGCGGTCTGGATCGTCATGTGCAGTGAACCGGTGATGCGGGCGCCCTTCAGCGGCCGTGCTTCGCCGAATTCGGCGCGGCAAGCCATCAGGCCCGGCATTTCGGTTTCGGCGATCGAGATTTCCTTGCGGCCAAAGTCGGCAAGGCCGATATCGGCGACGATGTAGTCCTTTTCAGTGCTCATGAAGGTCTCCAGCCTGAACGATGCGAACGGACCGCAGGCGAACGCCTCGGCCGAATGCAACAAAATTGCACGCTGACAGCGTGTGGAATGATGCCCTGTAGCAGGCTTCAAGCTGGAAATCAATGAAGATATAAAGAGGTCTTTATATCTTTATATCCCGTGTGGTGGCTCGATGAGCGGACTCACATCTCTTCGCCGAACTTGTCGGCGACTAGACGGTCCAGCGCATCCAGCGCCTCGGCGGCCTGGTTGCCGCTGGCGGTAACGAGCACGCTGCAGCCAGGGCTGGCTGCGAGCATCATCAGGCCCATGATCGAGTTGCCGCCCACCGTGGTCCCGTCCTTCGAGACGGTGATGGTGGCGTCGTAGGCTTCGACGGTCTGTACGAATTTAGCGGAGGCGCGGGCATGCAGGCCGCGTTTGTTGATGATCAGAAGTTCCCGGGAAAGCTCTGTCATAGGCGGGGCGATTGTCTCGTTATTTGCCGCTGAGCACACGGCTGGCCACGTTGATGTATTTGCGCCCGGCCTCTGAAGCTTCCACCAGAGCCTTCTCCATGTTGTTGTCGCCGCGCACACCTGCGAGCTTTATGAGCATCGGCAAATTGACGCCGGCTATAACCTCCGTGTGGCCACTGTTCATGACGGAGATCGCGAGATTGGAGGGAGTGCCACCGAACATGTCGGTAAGGATGATGACCCCGTGGCCATCGTCAGCGCCGGAAACCGCGTGCAGGATGTCCTGCCGCCGCTTATCCATATCGTCTTCGGGACCAATCGATACCGTTTCTATGAACTTCTGCGGACCAACGACATGCTCGACCGCATGCCGAAACTCTTCAGCCAGCTTGCCATGAGTGACAAGCACAAGTCCGATCATGATATTACTGCTCCCATCGCATAAGCAAACAGGTGGCCCATATCGCAATGCAGCAATGTCGTCCACCGGTGGGGGGACATCTTGGCGATGAAAAGACGAAGTGCAAGCTTAAAATATGATATTTGGGCGCCTATAGAGACCTAAATGGCCGATTAATCCAAACTGGTGGCGATTTTTGCCATGATTACGGCCAGAGGATTCGCCGAGGCTGCGCACAGGCGGATCAAAGGTAGGTGAATGGATTCAGTAACATCGATCTGTTCGTCTTCGGGGGGGAGCCGCTCGGCGTGTACCGGATCGACCGGACGTATCGCGAAATGCATTTCGGCCTCAAAAACATGAGGAAGCCGGACAATGCCGGTATAGCGGATCTCCAGCAGCCCGGCGATCGACGGCGGGCATTCGGCGATGACGGCGCCATCGCGTCGCCGAATGAAAACCTGGTCATCCGCGACCAATGTTGCGGAAAGCCCGAGTGGCTTGGCGGCGGCGAGGCAGGCGAAGGCAAGCGAAGATTTGCCGCTGCCCGATGGTCCTATAAACAGTAGGCCGGTCTTGCCGACCACGATCGCCGTCCCGTGGATATTGGCTGCTTTGTCGCTCATGCCGGTGTTTCGGCAGGCAAAGAAAGAATGAAGCGGGCGCCGAGCAGCGCTGCGCCGTCGCCGTCGACGATATTTTCCGCGCGCAGCGATCCGCCATGTGCCTCGGCGATCTGCCGGCTGATCGACAGACCTAAACCCGAATTCTGACCGAAACCTTCCGCTTCCGGCCGGTCGGTATAGAAGCGCTCGAAGATACGGTCGATATTTTCAGCCTGGATGCCCGGTCCGTTATCCTCGATATAGATCACGCAACGCGTTCTCGTACGCATCAGCTTTACCGTGATCTTGCCCGTGTCTTTCGCAACGAAAGAGCGCGCGTTTTCAATGAGGTTGGTGACGATCTGGCCGATACGCAGGTCATGACCGTCAATGGTGAACTTGGTTTTCGCGCCCGGCTTCCGGTCCACGATATAGTCTATTTCGACCGCCTTCTTCGAGTGTCCGACCTGCCGGGAAATTTCGATCAAGTCGCGCAACAGCACTTCGAGATCGAGCGATTTTGCATCGGAGCGAGCAAGCTCGGCATCGAGGCGGGACGCGTCTGAAATATCGCTGATCAGCCGGTCGAGGCGGCGCACGTCATGCTGGATGACATCCATCAGCCGCTTTTTAGAGTCATCGCTTTTGGCGAGCGGCAGCGTCTCGACTGCGCTGCGCAGCGATGTCAGCGGGTTCTTCAGTTCGTGGCTGACATCGGCGGCAAAACTTTCGATTGCATCGATACGGTCGTAAAGCGCCGTCGTCATTTCGCGGAGCGCTATCGACAGATTGCCGATTTCATCCTGGCGCGCGGAGAAATCCGGGATTTCTTCGCGCTCCTTCGCGCCACCGCGGCGCACGCGGATGGCGGCCGCCGAAAGTCGGCGTAGCGGATTGGCGATGGTGGAGGACAAGAGCAGCGACAGGACGACGTTAACCAGCGTCGCGACGCCGAAGACGCGCATGATCGCCAGGCGCTCGGCATGGACGATCTTGTCGATATCGCCCGCCTGCGTTGACAGCAGCAGCACGCCGAGCACGGCGCGAAAGCGCTGGATGGGCACGGCGACCGAGACGATCAGCTCACCTTTTTCCGTGGTGCGCACCACGGCGCCACGCACGCCGGTCAGCGCATTCATCACTTCCGGATAGATCGAGCCGTCGCCCCCGGGCGCTTCCTTGTAAACCGGGAGATTGCCCGGCTGCAGGATCTTGTTGAGCAACCCGCTGAACCAGTCCGACCAGCTCTGTTTTTCGTCCTCGACCGGCGGCAGATCGTAGCGCAGCACCTGGCCGCGCGAATAGAGATGGCGGCTGTCGAGTAGCAGGTTGGCGTCGGCATCGAAGATACGGGCGCGCGTGCGCGTCGGCGAAATCAGCCGCGTCAGCACCGGCGCGACCTTTTCCGGATCGATCGGGAACTCCAAATCCTCGTCGTTTGGTACCGGCGTGATGCTCTGGCCGGCTTGCAGTTCCAGGAGTTTCTGCGGGTCGATGGTGATGGAGTTGGTGTCGACCGATGCCGATGCCGAGACGGCGCCGGCGATGATTTCGCCCTGCGTCAGCAGGCTCTCGACGCGCGCGTCGATCAGGCCCTCGCGGAACTGGTTGAGATAGAGGATGCCGCCGACGAGCACGACGAGCGCAGCCAGGTTGAAGAAAAGGATGCGCCGTGTCAGGCTTGAAAAGACGGCATTGCCGAAGATGCGGCGGATCAGCGTGAAAGGGTGAGTCCACCGACGGCGAGCGATTCTGATGTCGCTCGGGCTTTCCGTGTCGTCGATATCTCTGTCTTGCACCAGTTGTGCCAAGCCAACGGCCCTTTCGAAGAACAGGATCGGCGATCCTGTCCGCATGCTCTTTATTCCATCGACCGCCGCATGGTCTAGTTAACTATCCAAGCATGATGCCGAAAAGTCTAAGCGGTTTTCGGACGACATCACGCTTTATCCTTTCATCTAGAGCGGATTCAGATGTTAGATCGATTCGAAAATCATCCGGCTCTAAGCCGCTTCGCGGAAGCGGTAGCCGACTCCATACAGCGTTTCGATCATATCAAAATCGAGATCGACCATCTTGAATTTCTTCCGAAGTCGCTTGATGTGGCTGTCGATTGTGCGATCGTCGACATAGACCTGTTCATCGTAAGCCGCATCCATCAAGGCATCGCGGCTTTTCACCACGCCGGGTCGCTGCGCCAGCGAGTGCAGGATCAGGAACTCCGTGACGGTCAGCGTAACCGGCTCGCCCTTCCAGGTGCAGGTATGGCGTTCCTGGTCCATGACAAGCTGACCACGCTCCAGCGAGCGGGCCTGTTGCGCTGCGCCAGGCTTTGCGGCTACACCAGCAACGCCGGCTGCGGCCGCGGCTTCGCGGCTGGAAGCGCGGCGGAGCACGGCCTTAACGCGCTCGACCAGCAGGCGTTGCGAGAAAGGCTTGGTGATAAAGTCGTCGGCGCCCATCTTCAGGCCGAAGAGCTCGTCGATCTCTTCATCTTTCGACGTCAGGAAGATAACCGGCAGATCGGACTTCTGCCGCAGGCGGCGCAAAAGCTCCATGCCGTCCATACGCGGCATCTTGATGTCGAAGATCGCCAATTGCGGCGGCCGGGCAAGCAGTCCGTCAAGCGCCGAAGCGCCGTCGGTGTAAGTTTCCACCTTATATCCCTCGGCTTCCAAAGCTATCGATACGGAAGTCAGGATATTGCGGTCGTCGTCAACAAGCGCGATTGTCAACATGGTGTTCGTCTCCGTCATCAGTGCGCATCTCCCGGATTTGGAATCCAGCCCAGGTGGCTTGCCAGCTCGGTTGGCGGTAACCCGGCGCGCTTATGGGGATAAAGGTGGAACAAATTGTGGCAAAGATAAAGAGGCGGATTGCCGGGCTCTCAAACTGTTAACCAGAAGTTGTGCGACGAAACGTCTCGGACACAGCCCATTCAAACGATTTAAAATTATCAGAATTTATTTAAATCGATTAAATACATGATATCATTCAATATTTTTTGACAAAATCCCTTGTGCTTTTAAAAAGACGCCTCTACGCTTTATTTAGTTTTAACGGCTGCGGCCACGTAGAGGAATAAAGCGATGGAGCAATTCGGCGTCCGTAATCCCGCAATCGAACTCGAATCGATCGGCCTGGGGGCAGCCGCGAGTGTGCGTTATAATCTCCTGGAGGCTCACCTTTACGAGGAAGCGATTCGTCGGCGGGAAGCCGATTTGACCGCCCACGGCGTGCTGAGAGCTTTGACTGGACAGCACACCGGCCGTTCGCCGAAGGACAAGTTCGTCGTCCGCAACGACATCACCGAAGACCAGATCTGGTGGGACAACAACAAGCCGATGTCGCCGGAACATTTCGCGCTGCTGCATAAGGATATGCTTGCGCACGTGCACGGCAAGGATCTGTTCGTCCAGGATCTGATTGGTGGTGCCGATCATGATAGCGCCCTGCCGACGCGCGTCATCACCGAATTCGCCTGGCACTCGCTGTTTATCCGCAACCTTCTCATCCGCCCTGAGCGGGCGGCGCTGGAAAAATTCGTGCCTAAGCTCACCATCATCGACCTGCCAAGCTTCCGCGCCGATCCGGAGCGTCATGGATGCCGCACGGAAACGGTGATCGCCTGCGATCTCGTCAACGGTATCGTGCTCATCGGCGGCACCTCCTATGCCGGCGAAATGAAGAAGTCGGTCTTTACAGTGTTGAATTACCTACTGCCGGAACGCGGCGTCATGCCGATGCATTGCTCCGCGAATGTCGGCCCGGATGGTGATGCAGCGATCTTCTTCGGCCTTTCGGGCACCGGCAAGACGACGCTTTCCGCCGACCCGTCCCGCACGCTGATCGGCGATGATGAGCATGGCTGGGGCGAAAACGGCATCTTCAATTTCGAGGGCGGTTGCTACGCCAAGACCATCCGCCTTTCGGCCGAGGCCGAGCCGGAAATCTACGCGACGACCCGCCGTTTCGGCACCGTTCTGGAAAATGTCGTGCTCGATGAGCATGGCGCGCCGGATCTCGACGACGGCTCGCTGACGGAGAACACCCGCAGCGCCTACCCGCTGCATTTCATTCCAAATGCTTCGGAGTCCGGCACGACCGGCCATCCGGAGACGATCATTATGCTGACGGCCGACGCTTTCGGCGTTATGCCGCCGATTGCCAAGCTGACGCCGGAACAGGCGATGTACCACTTCCTCTCTGGCTACACCGCCAAGGTCGCTGGCACGGAGAAAGGCGTCGTCGAGCCGGAAGCCACGTTTTCGACCTGCTTCGGCGCTCCCTTCATGCCGCGTCACCCGGCCGAATACGGCAACCTGCTGAAGGAGCTGATCGCCCGCCACGGCGCCGGCTGCTGGCTCGTCAATACCGGCTGGACCGGCGGCGCTTACGGCACGGGCCGGCGCATGCCGATCAAGGCGACACGCGCCCTGCTTGCCGCTGCTCTGAAGGGTGACCTCGACAACGCCGAGTTCCGCATCGACCCGAATTTCGGCTTCGCCGTCCCGGTTGCCGTCGAGGACGTCGACAACGCCATCCTCGATCCGCGTAGCACCTGGGCCGATGGCCAGGCCTATGACGCGCAGGCGGCCAAGCTGGTGCAGATGTTCGTCGCAAACTTCGCCAAGTTCGAGGACCATGTCGACGGCAACGTTCGCGACGCGGCGCCCGGCATGCCGGTTGCAGCGCAATAAGTAGCTCCCACGGGCAGCAATGACTCACGTGAAACTCACTCGCCCTCGTGGTTCGGGACAGCCCTTTAGGCTTCCTCACCATGAGGGCTGGTCTGTTTTGCCGATGTAGTAGCGGCGTCATCCTGAGGCGGATTTCGGCGCCACGTGCGGAAATGCCTCGAAGCAAGCGGCGGCCCCGAAACCGTCAACGACCATATTTTCAACCGCGCCCCGATATGGGATAGACGGACGCGGAGAAAACCATGGCCAGCGACGCACTCTACATCAACGACCGGATCACCATTGCCGGCTGGGAGCTGAGCGAACAATTCGTTCTGGCGGGCGGCCCCGGTGGGCAGAACGTCAACAAGGTCGCGACGGCTGTCCAGTTGTTCTTCAATATTCCGAATTCGCCGTCGCTCAACGATCGCGTCAAGGCCAACGCCATCAGGCTGGCCGGCCGGCGCGTCTCCAAGGACGGCGTATTGATGATCGAGGCCAGCCGCTTCCGCAGCCAGGATCGCAATCGCGAGGATGCGCGTGAGCGGCTGAAGGAACTGATTCTCGAGGCCGCCGCACCGCCACCCCCGCCACGCAAGAAGACCAAGCCGACGAAAGGCTCGATCGAGCGGCGCCTGAAAGAAAAATCCGGCCGCTCCGAGGTCAAGAAGATGCGCGGCAGGGTTGGCGGCGACTAGGTTTTCGGGCGGCAGTTTTGGTTTGGGCTTGTTAGAATAAGGCTTGTCAGGCGAGTCTGGTGTTGCTGTAGCTCTGTGCCGGCCGGGCACGAAAGCGCGGCGACGGCACATTCATCTGACCGACACACCATTGCAGGAAACAAAAAATGCTCCTCCCCAGCGGAATTCGCCATCTCCCCGGCTATCTCGACCGCCGTCCCACCCAGGAAGCGCTGGTTGAAGCGATCCGTACCGTCGTGGCCGAAGCGCCGCTTTACACGCCCGTCATGCCCGGCACCGGCAAGGAAATGTCCGTGCGCATGACCAATTGCGGTCCGCTCGGCTGGGTGACGGACAAGCAGCGCGGCTATCGCTATCAACAGACCCATCCGGTGACGGGTAATCACTGGCCCGCGATGCCGCCGCAACTGCTCGATCTCTGGAGTGATATAGCCGCCTATGAAAAGCCGCCTGAGGCTTGTCTCGTCAATTTCTACAATGACGATGCGCGGATGGGCCTGCATCAGGATCGCGACGAACAGGATCTCTATGCGCCCGTACTGTCGATTTCGCTCGGAAATAGCTGCCTCTTCCGTGTCGGCGGCCTCAATCGCAGAGATCCTACGCTATCCTTCAAACTGTCCAGCGGCGATATCGTCGTTATCGGCGGGGAGGGCAGGCTTTGCTTCCACGGCGTCGACCGGATTTATCCGGCGACCTCCACGCTCCTGAGGAATGGCGGGCGGATAAACTTGACCTTGAGGCGGGTGACCCCATAGAGTCTAGATGGTGTAGCGGGCGGAGCCGAGCCAGATATATTTGAAGGTCTCATGGTCGTCCCTTTTGGTTTTCGCAATTCCGGACGGAAAACCGCTGCGCACTTTTCCTCAAGTTGCTCTAGAGCTTCCTCAACGCCACCTGTTCGATTAGATGATTCCTGCCCTTCTGCAGAATGAGATCGGCGCGGGGGCGAGTCGGCAGGATGTTCTGGCGCAGATTCTTCAGGTTGATATTCTTCCATAGCCCCTCGGCGGTCGCGATTGCCTCTTTTTCGGTAATCGAGGCGTAGCGGTGGAAGAAGGAGTTGGGATCGCGGAACGCGGTTTCGCGCAGCTTCATGAAGCGTGCGACATACCAATTGTGGATCAAATGCTCGTTGGCATCGATATAGATCGAAAAGTCGAAGAAGTCAGACACCATCGGCACGATCTTGCCGTCCGCCGGCAGATGCCGCGATTGCAGCACGTTGATGCCTTCGAAGATCAGGATGTCCGGCCGGTCGACGGTCCTGTATTCGTTCGGCAAAACGTCATAGACGAGGTGTGAATAGCAGGGCGCCTTGACGTTCGGCTGCCCCGCCTTGATCGCCGAGAGGAAGCGCAGGAGTGCCGCGGTATCGTAGCTTTCCGGAAAGCCCTTGCGCTGCATCAGGTTGCGGCGCTGCAACTCGGCGTTCGGATAGAGGAAGCCGTCGGTGGTGATCAGATCCACTTTCGGGCTCGACGGCCAACGGCCCAGCAATTCCTTGAGTATACGAGCCGTGGTGGACTTGCCGACGGCGACGGAGCCGGCGATGCCGATGACGAAAGGCGTCTTGGCGACATCGGAGAGACTGAGGAAGCGGTTGCGCTGCTCGAACAGGATCTGTGAGGATTCCACATGCGATGACAGCAGGCGTGACAGCGAAAGGTAGATGCGCCGGACTTCGTCGAGATCGATCGGGTCGCCCATGGAGCGCAGGCGCGTCACTTCGTCGGCGGTCAATGTCAGCGGCGTATCGGCCCTGAATTTCGACCACTCTTCCGAAGAAAAGAAATAGAAGGGCGAATAGGCTTTCGCCTCAAAAATATCGAGCATCTCGGGCGCAGGCAGGGTTTGTGTCGCTATTGTCATCGCATTTTACCGGCTAGCCTTTTCCTGAAGGCCGGATTGGGCGGTGCGCCTTTCGAGCTCACCCATGACATTCTGCAACGGAATGCCGGCTATCTTCAATACGACCAAAAGGTGATAAAGCACATCGGCTGCTTCACAGGTGAGATTGTCGCGGTCGCCGGTTACCGCCGCCATGACGGCTTCGATCGCTTCCTCGCCCAGCTTCTTCGCCGCCTTCGGCTGACCGGCGGCGAAAAGCTTCGCGGTCCAGGATTCTTCCGGCGAAGCCTTGGATCTGATGTCGACGATCTTTTCGAGGTCGGAAAGAGTAAATCCGCTCATTCGTTCTATCCGCTCCTAATCGAGCCGCATGGCGATGCCATGCTGTGACATATAGTGCTTCGCTTCGCCGACCGAATAGGTGCCGAAGTGGAAAATCGAAGCCGCGAGCACGGCCGTCGCATGGCCTTGCTTGATGCCGGCGACGAGATCGTCGAGATCGCCGACGCCGCCGGACGCAATCACCGGAACACGCACGGCATCCGCGATCGCCCGCGTCAGCTCGAGATCGTAGCCGACCTTGGTGCCGTCGCGGTCCATGGAGGTAACCAGCAGCTCGCCGGCGCCGCGCTCAACCATCTTCAGCGCAAAATCGACGGCATCAATGCCCGTCGCGTTGCGGCCGCCATGGGTATAGATTTCCCAGGCGCTCCGATTGTCGCCGCCGAGTTGTGCCCGTCGCTTCGCATCGATGGAAACGACGATGCATTGATTGCCGAACTTGTCGGCCGCCTCGGCAACGAAATCCGGGTTGTTCACCGCTGCCGAATTGATCGAGACCTTGTCGGCGCCGCAGAGCAGCAGCTTGCGGATATCGGCGATGGTGCGAACACCGCCGCCGACTGTCACCGGCATGAAGCATTGCTCGGCGGTGCGGGCCACGACATCGAAAATCGTCTCCCTGTTGTCGGAAGAGGCGGTGATGTCGAGGAAGCAGAGTTCGTCGGCACCGGCGGTATCGTAAGCCTTGGCGGCTTCGACGGGGTCGCCGGCATCGACGAGGTCGAGAAAATTGATGCCCTTGACGACGCGACCGTCCTTCACATCGAGGCAGGGGATGACGCGGGCTTTCAGGGTCATTGCGCTGCCTCCTTGGCCTGCTTGATCAAGGCCAATGCTTCCCTCGGGTCGATCCGGCCATCATAGAGCGCGCGGCCGGAAATCGCACCTTCCAGTTTGCGGGCATCCGGCTGGATCATGCGGCGGATATCATCTAGCGAGGCAAGTCCGCCGGACGCGATGACGGGAATGGAAACGGCCTCGGCCAATTCCAGTGTCGAGGCCCAATTGATGCCGGTGAGAATCCCGTCCCGGTCGATATCGGTATATATGATCGCGGCAACGCCGGCGCCTTCGAATTGTTTGGCCAGTTCGATGACGCCGAGCTCGGAAGCGGAGGCCCAGCCTTCGACCGCTACCTTGCCACCCTTGGCGTCGATGCCGACGGCGATATGGCCCGGAAATCTTCTGCAGGCTTCGATGACAAGGGCCGGATCGCGCACCGCGACCGTGCCGAGAATGACCCGGGCAAGCCCGCGCGTCAGCCAGCTTTCGATATGATCGAGCGTGCGGATGCCGCCGCCGAGCTGTACCGGGTTCTTCGTCGCCTTGAGGATGGCGTCGACGGCGGCACCGTTGACGGTCTGGCCGGCGAAGGCGCCGTTGAGGTCAACTACGTGCAACCATTCGAAGCCCTGGTCTTCGAAGGCCTTAGACTGAGCGGCCGGATCCGGATTGTAGACGGTTGCCTGTCGCATATCGCCGAGCTTGAGGCGCACGCACTGGCCGTCCTTGAGGTCGATGGCGGGAAAAAGGATCATTGTGTGTTGTCCGTTCTGTTTGCGCGAGCCTCAGGGTATGATCCCGAAAAGTGTGACGCGGTTTCCGGAAAAGATCATGCCCACGCTAAGGCTTCCAGCGCAGGAAATTGGCAATCAGGGCGAGGCCGAGCTTCTGGCTCTTTTCCGGATGGAACTGCGAGCCGGCCATGTTATCGCGACCGACGAAGGCGGTCATCGGCCCGCCATAGCTGGTCGTGGCGATGACATCGTCGGCATGATCTGCCGCCAGATGGTAGGAATGCACGAAATAGGCGTGCAGTCCGTTCGGCCCGGTCGGAATGCCGTCGAAAAGCGGGTGCGCATGTCTCAGATCCAGGGTGTTCCAGCCGATCTGCGGGATTTTTAGAGCGGGATCGTCGGGTGTCATCTCCTTGACATCGCCCTTGATCCAGCCGAACCCCTTTGTAATCGTCTTTTCCAGTCCGCGCGAAGACATGAGCTGCATGCCGACGCAGATACCCAGGAAAGGGCGGGCCTTGTGTTCCACAACATCGATCACGGCTTCCGCCATGCCTGAAACGGCATCGAGCCCCCTTCGGCAATCGGCATAGGCGCCGACGCCCGGAAGCACGATGCGGTCGGCGGTAGCGACACGCTCGGCATCGTCGGTGAGATCGATTTCGGCGTCGATACCGGCTTCACGGGCGGCGCGTTCGAACGCCTTGGTGGCCGAGCGCAGGTTGCCGGAGCCGTAGTCGATAATTGCGACGCGCATACTCAGCGTCCTCCATCGTAGCCGGGAAGTCCGAAACTCGGGCCGCCGCGACTTGGGCTGTTGTTTGGAGAGGAGGGAATATCCCAATTATTTGAACGGATATTCTCTTCTGGTTCTGCCTCGATGCCCGAGAAATGAATCTCTTCGGCCGTCGCCAGATTGGGCGCAGAAACCAGGCCTTGCGCCATCCATCCCCTTGCAACCAGGTGCCGGTAGGCGGCATGGCGACCTTCGAGCGCGGCGAGGATGTGCACGCCGAGCAGGATCGCGATGCCCGCGGCGAAAAATCCCGGCCGGCGCATCAATTCCCAGCCGATGCCCTGCAGCAAAAAGGCGGCGATAGCTTCCAGCCAGAGCCGGTGAAAAAGCATCCACAACGTCGGAAACAAGAAGGCCATCCAGGAAAAGCCGTCGCGGATGAAGCGCGTGCTGGCCTGATCTCTGTCCGGTCCTTCGGGGGGCGTTAAAATCAAATAGCTTGCCATCTCTTC
This sequence comes from Martinezella calliandrae, assembly GCF_030272695.1. Taxonomy (GTDB): domain Bacteria; phylum Pseudomonadota; class Alphaproteobacteria; order Rhizobiales; family Rhizobiaceae; genus Rhizobium; species Rhizobium calliandrae. The sequence continues at coordinate 17,162 of NZ_JARFYN010000013.1, read as the reverse complement.
ACTTTCCCCATGATGGGGCTCAGGCGAGTGTGCCCTTCGTCGAGGGCACGCGGCCTGCCTGCCGCGGATCGATCTCGGTTGCCGTGCGCAGCGCGCGGGCAACGGCCTTGAAGCATGTCTCGGCAATATGGTGATTGTTGGCGCCATAATGGTTGAGGATATGCAGCGTGATGCCGGCATTCTGCGCCAAGGCCTGGAAGAATTCGCGCACCAGCTCGGTATCGAAAGTGCCGATCTTCGGGGTACTGAAGGCGACGTTCCAGACAAGGAAGGGGCGGCCGGACAGATCGACGGCTGCCTTCGTCATCGTCTCGTCCATGGCGAGGTCGATCGAGGCATAGCGCGTGATACCGCGCCGGTCGCCCAGTGCCTTGGCAATGGCCTGGCCGATGGCGATGCCGGTATCCTCGACCGCATGGTGGTCGTCGACGTGCAGATCGCCCTTGGTGTCGATCTCCATATCGATCAGCGAATGTCGCGAAAGCTGCTCCAGCATATGGTCGAAGAAACCGACGCCCGTCGAAATCGTCGAGTTGCCGCTGCCGTCGATGTTGATGGACACGGAGACCGAGGTCTCGTTAGTCTTGCGGGAAACGCTTGCCGTGCGGCTCGCTACGGTCTCTGCCATGGGCTGCTCCATCGGGATTGACGGCCGTTCCTTATCAGGCACATCCGCAAATATCCAGAAGTTACGCATGTGCCTGCCTCTTTAGTCGGCTTCGATCCGTTATTCCGAAATAACTGCCATTTGCAATCGCAAAAAGCCCTCTTACATAGGGCATGACGGGGCCGACACGCGGCCCGGCAGAAAGCCCGCCAAAATGGGGGCAAACAGGTGTTTAGATGACGACAATTGTGACTATTCGCAAGGGCGGCAAGGTGGTGATGGCCGGCGATGGCCAGGTCAGCCTCGGCCAGACTGTAATGAAGGGCAACGCCCGCAAGGTCCGTCGCATCGGCAAGGGCGACGTGATCGCCGGTTTCGCCGGTGCCACCGCCGACGCATTTACGCTGCTTGAGCGACTTGAAAAGAAGCTCGAACAATATCCGGGTCAATTGATGCGCGCCGCCGTCGAGCTCGCCAAGGATTGGCGCACGGACAAATACCTGCGCAATCTCGAAGCCATGATGTTGGTCGCCGACAAGAACGTGACGCTCGCCGTCACCGGCAATGGCGATGTGCTCGAGCCGGAACACGGCGCCATGGCAATCGGCTCCGGTGGTAATTTCGCGCTCGCCGCTGCCCGCGCTCTGATGGATACAGACAAATCGGCCGAGGACGTCGCCCGCCGCGCGCTCGACATCGCCGCCGATATTTGCGTTTACACGAATCACAATGTGTTGGTCGAAACGCTCGATTCCGAGTCGTAAGTTCCGCTCTTGATTGTTCCTAGCCCTGACGGGAAGCACACGAAATGACCACTTTTTCCCCCCGCGAGATCGTTTCCGAACTCGACCGCTATATTGTCGGCCAACATGAGGCCAAGCGCGCTGTGGCGATTGCACTGCGCAACCGCTGGCGCCGTCAACAGCTCGAACCCGACCTGCGCGACGAAGTCATGCCCAAGAATATCCTGATGATCGGCCCGACCGGCGTCGGCAAGACGGAAATCTCCCGCCGGCTGGCCAAGCTCGCGGGCGCGCCTTTCATCAAGGTAGAAGCCACCAAGTTTACCGAGGTCGGCTATGTCGGCCGCGACGTCGAACAGATCGTCCGCGATCTCGTCGAGGTCGGTATCGGCCTGGTGCGTGAAAAGAAGCGCGCCGAAGTTCAGGCAAAGGCGCATATGAGTGCGGAAGAGCGGGTGCTCGATGCCCTGGTCGGCTCTACGGCCTCACCGGCAACGCGTGACAGCTTCCGCAAGAAGCTGCGTGAGGGCCAGCTGGACGACAAGGAAATCGACATCGAAGTCAGCGACACCGGCTCCGGCATGCCCGGCTTCGAAATTCCCGGCATGCCCGGCGCCAACATCGGCGTGCTCAACCTCTCCGAAATGTTCGGAAAGGCCATGGGCGGCCGTACCAAGAAGGTGCGCACCACGGTGAAGGACTCCTACAAGGAGCTGATCCGCGATGAATCCGACAAGCTGATTGACAATGAGGCGATCCAGCGCGAAGCGGTGCAGTCCGCCGAGAATGACGGCATCGTCTTCCTCGACGAGATCGACAAGATCGCTGCCCGCGACGGCGGCATGGGTGCCGGCGTTTCCCGAGAAGGCGTGCAGCGCGACCTGCTGCCGCTGGTCGAGGGCACGACGGTTTCGACCAAGTATGGTCCGGTAAAGACCGACCATATCCTCTTCATCGCCTCCGGCGCGTTCCATGTGTCGAAGCCTTCGGATCTGCTGCCGGAACTGCAGGGCCGCTTGCCGATCCGCGTCGAACTGAAGCCGCTCAGCAAGGAGGATTTCCGCCGCATCCTGACGGAACCGGAAGCCAGCCTCATCCGCCAGTACAAGGCGTTGATGGAGACGGAGGACCTGAAGCTCGATTTCACCGACGACGCCATCGACGCCCTGGCCGACGTTGCCGTACACCTTAACTCCACAGTCGAGAACATCGGCGCCCGCCGCCTGCAGACGGTGATGGAGCGGGTGTTGGACGAAATCTCCTACAACGCTTCGGATCGCGCCGGCGTGTCGGTGACCATCGATGCCGACTATGTACGTGAACATGTCGGCGATCTCGCCACCAATACCGACCTGTCGCGCTTCATTCTTTGATGAAGTCGACTAGAGCATCCCGCTTTCAGTGGAATCACCGGAAGGCGGATGGGATGCTCTAGTGACGGTATCTTGACATATTAATCACTCGACAGCGGGCCGTTAACTTTTTAGTTAGAGGCCTGCTTCCTTGCGTGCGATGGCTTTATTCGGCCAAGATTGTCCGTCAGTGAGCCGCATTGAAACATCGGATGAAACTTCGATAGGGCAGCCATCGTGCGACGCATTCTGATCACCCTTCTTCTGGCGGTTGTCAGCCTCTCCTTGATACCAGCCTATGTGAATGCGGCAACCATTGTGCCGCCGGGCAATCGCAACGCCGAGCAGCCGCCGATCCCCGGCGCCTCGGTACGCCGCACCAAAGGCACGAATTCGACCTTCGAGCGCAAATACCAGAAGGTCCACGAACTCCTGGCGACCGATACCCGGCTGATGTCGAAGATCAAGTCAACGGCGCGCGCCTATGGCATCGATCCAATCCACATCATCGGCGCGCTGGTCGGTGAGCATACCTATAATGTCGACGCCTATGACGGCCTGCAGTCCTATTATGTCAAAGCCGCCTCCTATGCCGGCCAGAGTTTCCGCTTTGCCTATAATGGCGAAGACGTCGACGATTTTGTCTCCCGGCCGCAATTCGATGCCTGCAAGGGCAAGAAGGATTCCTATAGCCTCTGGATCTGTCGCGACGATGTCTGGGAGAGCGATTTCCGGGGCAAGACGGTCGGCGGCAAATCCTTCCCCAACAATCGTTTCAGCGCCGTGTTCTTCCAGCCTTTCTATGCCGGTCAGACCTTTGGCCTCGGCCAGGTCAACCCGCTAACGGCGCTGGAGCTGTCCGATCTCGTCAGCAGCACGTCGGGTATTCCGAAGCTGGATGAAAAGGATGCCGGGAGCGTCTACAAGGCGATCATGGATCCGGATCTGTCGCTCGCCTTCGTCGCTGCCGCGATCCGCAAGTCGATCGACGATTACCGTTCGATTGCCGGCATGGATATTTCGGGCAATCCGGGCATCACGGCGACGCTCTATAATGTCGGCAATTCCCGCCAGCGCGCTGCCGCGCTCGCCGCCAAGAACCGGGAAGCGGCACAGCCGGTCTGGCCCGAAGAAAATTACTATGGCTGGCTTATCAATGATAAGCTGGACGATCTGAAGTCGCTGCACTAGACTTCGCGAACCGTTGAGAAATTAGGTTTTCGAGGAGGTTCGATCTCATGGACATGATTTCGGAACCCTTCGCTCCGCCAGCCCCGACCCCGCGCACCGTCCCGCCGTCGCGGCTGACGATCATCCGCACCATCCTGCGTAATCCGCTCGAATTGTGGGGCGAGCCTTCCTACACGCTGCCGTGGATCATGACGCGCTTCTTTCGCGAGCACACGCTGATCGTCAATGATCCCGGCCTGATCAAGCATGTTCTGGTCGACAATGCCTCGAATTACTGCATGTCTGAGATTCGCCAGCTCGTGCTCAGGCCGATCCTGCGCGACGGCCTGCTGACGGCGGAAGGCCAGGTTTGGAAGCGCTCTCGCAAGGCCGTCGCGCCAGTCTTCACGCCGCGCCACGCCCAGGGTTTTGCCGGCCAGATGCTGAGCCAGAGCGAAGCCTATGTCCGCAAATACGAGGAGGCAGGCAGTGACGGCAAGGTCTTCGACATAGCCGTCGACATGACCGAACTCACTTTCGCCATCCTCGCCGAAACACTGTTTTCGGGTGAGATCGTCACGGAGAGTGGCCACTTCGCCGACGACGTCAATCAGCTTCTGCATCGCATGGGCCGGGTTGATCCGATGGATCTCTTGCGTGCACCCCCGTGGGTGCCGCGTTTAACCCGCATCGGCGGCCCGAAAGTGCTCGACAAGTTTCGCGGCATCGTCCGCAAGACGATGAATCTTCGTCTCGACAAGATGCAGAGGGACCGCGGGAGCGCTCCCGACGATTTCCTGACGCTGCTCTTGGAAAAGGCCGGCCCCGACGGCCTGACCATGGAGGAAATCGAGGATAATATCCTCACTTTTATCGGAGCTGGCCATGAAACGACGGCCCGTGCGCTGGCCTGGACGCTCTATTGCGTCGCCAATACCCCGCATATCCGCGAGACGATGGAGGCAGAGATCGATCAGGTACTTGCCACCGGCGCCGAACCCGTCGCCTGGCTTGACCTGATGCCGAATGTTCGTGCCGCCTTCGAGGAGGCGATGCGCCTCTATCCGCCGGCGCCATCCATCAACCGCGCCTCGATTGCCGATGATGAATGGATAAGCCCGGGCGGGGAGCGCGTCGAAATTCCGGCCGGGATCACCGTGCTGATCATGCCGTGGACGCTACACCGCCACGCGCTTTATTGGGACAAGCCGCGCGCTTTCATGCCCGAACGCTTCCTTCCGGAGAATCGCGGCAAGATCAACCGCTTTCAGTACCTGCCGTTTGGCGCCGGCCCGCGCGTCTGCATCGGTGCCACCTTCGCTTTGCAGGAAGCCGTCATCGCCCTTGCCCTCATGATGCATCGCTTCCGTTTCGATGTGACTGACAAGACCAATCCCTGGCCGGTGCAGAAGCTGACGACGCAGCCGCAAGGCGGGCTGCCGATGAAAGTGACGAGGCGATAGGAATGTTTTTGACGCATCGCGGCTAGCGGATGGGGTGGGAACGGTGCAATAACAACATTACCTTCCCTTCAAAGGATTAGTTAATCTCCGTGACATCGCATTTCCTGCTCGGCATCGACACTGGTGGAACCTATACCGATGCCGTTCTCTTCCATGAAACCGATGGCGTAGTCGCCAAGGCGAAATCGCTGACCACGCGGCATGACCTGGCCGTTGGCATTGCTGGCTCGGTCGATGCGGTCCTTGCCAAAGCCAATGTCCCGGTTTCGGCGATCGGCCTGGTATCGCTGTCCACGACGCTCGCCACCAACGCATTGGTCGAAGGGCAGGGCGGTCGCGCCGGGCTGGTAATGATCGGCTTCGGTCCTGACGATTTGAAGCGAGACGGCCTGGCCGAGGCGCTGGGATCCGATCCAGTACTTTTCTTGCCTGGCGGTCACAACGTTCATGGCAATGAAAGCCCTCTCGATCTGTCGGCTCTGGAAGAGGCGCTGCCGGAGCTTTCGAAGACTGTTTCGTCCTTCGCGATTGCCGGCTATTTCGCCGTGCGCAATCCGGCTCATGAAGTCCGCGTGCGCAATTGCATTCGCGAGATTTCCCATCTGCCGGTCACCTGCAGCCATGAACTCTCCTCCAAGCTTGGCGGCCCGCGCCGGGCCTTGACGACGCTTTTGAATGCCCGGCTAGTGTCGATGATCGACCGGCTGGTCGGTGCCTGCGAAGGGTTTCTGGCCACGCGTGGCATTACGGCGCCGATGATGGTGGTGCGCGGCGACGGCGCGCTGATCTCGGCCGCTGAAGCAAAGCTTCGTCCGATCGAAACCATTCTGTCCGGACCAGCGGCAAGCCTTGTCGGCGCGCGCTACCTGACAGGTCTGGACGAGGCCGTGGTTTCGGACATTGGCGGCACCACCACTGATGTCGCCGTTATGGAGGCTGGCCGGCCACGACTCGATGCCGATGGCGCCGTTGTCGGCGGCTATCGCACCATGGTCGAAGCGGTCGCCATGCGCACCTATGGTCTCGGCGGCGATTCCGAAGTGAAGATCAACGATCGCGGCCTTGTCGCCACTTTTGAACTCGGACCGCGGCGTCTGCTACCGCTCAGCCTCATCGCCCATACGCACGGTCAGGCTGTCATTGGCGTGTTGGAACAGCAGCTCCGTGCCCCGCATCTCGGCCGCAATGGCGGCCGCTTTGCCGTGCGCACCGGCGTGCCAGATCATTTGGCGAGCGGATTGTTGCCGCTAGAGCAAACCCTGTTCGACAAAGTCGGCTCGGTGCCCCTTCCGCTCGACCAGCTTCTGACGTCGACATCGCAGAAAGCGACTCTCGATCGCCTTGTCGCCCGCGGCCTTGTACATCTCTGCGGTCTGACGCCATCGGACGCCATGCATGTTCTCGGTCGGCCGAATCAGTGGAATGTGGAAGCCGCTCGGCTAGGCCTGGCGCTGGTAATGCGGCTGAAGGACGGTTCCGGCCGCCCGATTGCCGAATCTATAGAAGAGCTGGCCCAAAATATCGTCGATCGGCTGACCCGGCAGTCCGCCGATGTCATTCTGGCCGCCTGCCTGGCGGAGGACGGCGTTAACCATCTCGATCCAGCCAAGTCGATCTCGATCGACCGCGCGCTTCGCCGTGCACGGGGCATCGCCCGTTTTGCCGTTTCGCTCGATCGTCACCTGGTCGGCCTCGGCGCTTCCGCGCCGGTCTATTACCCTGCCATCGCCGCCATGCTGGCGAGCGAGAGCGCCATTCCGGCCGATTCGGATGTGGCCAATGCGATCGGCGCCGTCGTCGGCCAGGTCCGCACCAGCGCCACGGTATTCGTCACCATGCCCGAGGATGGCATCTATATGCTAAACGGCGCGGGCGAGACTTTGCGATTCACCGACAAGCAAAAGACGTTTTCTCTGGCGCGCGAGCGGGCAATTGAGGTCGCGACGGCGCAGGCGCGGTTGAATGGTGCCACGGACCCCGTCATCGCCATGGACGAACAAGTCGATGCGCCGGAAATCGAGGGCAATCGCAAGCTGGTCGAGGCCCGATTCATCGCCACCGCGAGCGGTCGCCCGCGTATAGCGGCAGGCTGATTAATTCCGGAAAAGCACAAATCTTTCGAACTATTGCAAAATTGACGGAAAGCGAAACCGCCCGCAAACTGGCAGCATGAAGAAATTGGGCCGTAGGACGGCGGTAAGGAGTGATGGATATGGGCCGAATTGACAAGAACGGGCTTCAGATCGAACCGGTGTTGTATGATTTCCTCGTTAAGGAGGCCCTGCCGGGCTCCGGCATCGATCCGGATACCTTCTTTGCCCACTTCTCGGAGATCGTGCACGACCTCGCTCCGAAGAACCGCGATCTGCTCGCCAAGCGCGACCGGATGCAGGCTGCTCTGGACGACTGGTACCGCAAGAACGGCGCGCCGGTGGGCATGGCCGCCTACGAAGCCTTCCTGCGTGAGATTGGCTATATAATTCCCGAAGGCCCGGTCTTCTCGGTCTCGACCGCCAATGTCGATCCCGAAATCGCTTCCATCGCTGGCCCGCAGCTCGTGGTTCCCGTTATGAACGCGCGCTATGCGCTCAACGCCGCCAACGCCCGCTGGGGCTCGCTTTACGACGCGCTCTACGGCACCGACGCGATCCCTGAGACCGATGGCGCCGAAAAGGGCAGGGGCTACAATCCGAAGCGCGGCGAAAAGGTCATCGCCTGGGTGCGCGATTTCCTCGATACGGCTGCGCCGCTCGCCGGCGCGAGCTGGAAGGATGTCACCGGCCTCGCCGTAAAGGACCGTACTCTGGCGATTGAAACCAAGAGCGGTGCCACGGCTTTGGCCGATGTTGGGCACTTCGCCGGTTATCTCGGCGATGCGGGCGCGCCTTCGCATGTGCTGCTTCGAAACAACGGTATCCACATCGAGATCGTCATTAACGCCGGCACCGATATCGGCAAGGCCGATGCCGCCGCTATTTCCGACGTCCGGCTGGAATCGGCGATCACCACCATCATGGACTGCGAAGATTCGGTCGCTGCCGTCGACGCCGAGGACAAGGCCGAAGTCTATCGCAATTGGCTCGGTTTGATGAAGGGCGACCTGACGGAAGAAGTTTCCAAGGGCGGCAAGACCTTCACCCGAAGCCTCAATCCAGACGTGACCTATACGGCGCCCGATGGCTCAAACTTCGAGCTGCATTGCCGCTCGCTGATGCTGGTGCGCAATGTCGGTCACCTCATGACCAATCCGGCGATCCTTGACCGCGACGGCCACGAAGTCCCTGAGGGCATCATGGACGCCATGATCACCGGCCTGATCGCGCTCTACGATATCGGACCGAACGGACGGCATAAGAATTCTCGCGCCGGCTCCATGTATGTTGTCAAGCCGAAGATGCATGGCCCGGAAGAGGTGGCTTTTGCCGTCGAGATCTTCTCGCGTGTCGAAGATGTGCTCGGCATGCCGCGCAACACCATCAAGATGGGCATCATGGATGAGGAGCGCCGCACCACCGTCAACCTCAAGGAGGCCATTCGCGCCGCCAGCGAGCGCGTCGTCTTCATCAACACCGGCTTCCTCGACCGCACCGGCGATGAGATCCATACCTCGATGGAAGCCGGTCCGATGATCCGCAAGGGCGATATGAGGCAGGCGACCTGGATCGCTGCTTATGAAAACTGGAACGTCGATATCGGCCTGGAATGCGGCCTGTCCGGCCACGCCCAGATCGGCAAGGGCATGTGGGCCATGCCTGACCTGATGGCGGCGATGCTGGAGCAGAAGATCGCGCATCCAAAGGCCGGCGCCAATACCGCCTGGGTGCCGTCGCCGACGGCCGCGACGCTGCATGCGACGCATTATCACCGCGTCAACGTCGCCGAGGTCCAGCGGGGCCTGAAAAGCCGCGCGCGCGCAAAGCTTTCCGATGTTCTCTCTGTACCGGTCGCGCCCCGCCCGAACTGGACGCCGGAAGAAATCCAGCGCGAGATCGACAACAATTCCCAAGGCATCCTTGGCTACGTCGTTCGCTGGGTCGATCAGGGCGTCGGCTGCTCCAAGGTGCCTGACATCAATAATGTCGGCCTGATGGAGGATCGCGCCACGCTCCGCATCTCGGCACAACATATGGCCAACTGGCTGCACCATAAGGTCATCAGTGAGGCGCAGATCATCGAGACCATGAAGCGCATGGCGGCAGTCGTCGACCAGCAGAATGCTGGTGATCCCAACTACATCGGCATGTCCGGCAATTTCGATGGCTCGGTCGCCTTCCAGGCCGCCCTCGATCTCGTGCTCAAGGGCCGTGAGCAGCCGAACGGCTATACCGAGCCGGTCTTGCACCGTCGCCGTATCGAGCTGAAGGCAACGCAGGCGGGGCGATAGTACGCTCGTGACATTTTGCGGCGAAGGAGTTGGCAGAATCGCCTCTCCCCTCGGGGGGGAGGGCGGACGAGGGGTGTCTCCGCCAGCACCCTCTCCGCCCTTCGGGCACCCTCTGCCCGAGAGGAGAAGGGGGATTGCTACGAACGCAAACGAAAAGCCGCCGGACGTTTCCATCCGGTGGCTTCTTCTTGCATTCCCAGTGCCAGCGATTACTGGATCACGACAACCTTGGTGCTGTGACCTGGCAGAACACGATTATAGAGGTCGATCACGTCCTGGTTCATCAGGCGGATGCACCCCGAGGAAGCGGCGGTGCCGATCGAAGCCCATTCCGGCGTGCCATGCAGGCGGAACAGCGTGTCCTGGCCCTTTTCATTGTAGAGATACATAGCACGGGCACCGAGCGGGTTCTCGAGGCCCGGGTTCATGCCGTTGTCGACATATCTCGCAACGTCCGGACGACGCTCAGCCATTTCCTTCGGCGGATGCCAGGTCGGCCATTCCTGCTTCCAGGCGACATATGCCGTCCCCGACCAAGCAAAACCCTGCTTTCCGACGCCGATGCCGTAGCGAACGGCTTCGTTATTGCCGAGAATATAGTACAGATGGCGCTCGCGCGTATTCACGATGATCGTGCCCGCAGCTTCGTCAGACTTGTAAGAGACGATTTGGCGGCGGAACTGCGGCTTCACCTTTTGGATCGGAATTGCCGGCAGTTGGAAGCCGTTGTCACTCGTGACGCCATAGTCATCATCGAATGTCTTGATGGTGTCGGCGGCGGAGTTGGCGGTAGCGGTCGGCGTGGCTGCGGCAGTGGTGGCGTAACCAGCCGTGGCAAGCGTTGCGACAAGGCCGAGTGCGGTCATAGCATTGCGGATGCGCATGGAAGTCTCTTGGTGAGTTGTGACAGGGAATGGGGATGGTTTCCACCATCTTTGACTATGGTTTATTTTCCATTAAATTTAGCTTTGCAAGCTGATGCGGTGCCACTTAAATAGCTCCGCCGCGCAAATTAAAGGGAGATGGTTTTTTTGCAACAACGCTTGCTAGTCTCCGAGGCAATTCATGACGATTTTGAGCGTTTACAATAACAATCCGTTAATAGACGGTCGCCAGTCAGAACGGGCGATGCTTGTACGCAAGGGTGTGCAACTATTACTGCACGAGATGCGCCATGCCGTCTTGCCGGAATTGCCGCTCGCAAGCGGCCGCCGCGCCGACCTCATAACGCTCTCCGAAAAAGGCGAGATCTGGATCATCGAGATCAAATCCTCGATCGAGGATTTTCGCGTCGACCGCAAATGGCCAGATTACCGCCTGCATTGCGATCGCCTCTTCTTTGCCACACACAAGGACGTGCCGCTCGATATCTTCCCGGAAGAGTGCGGGCTTTTCCTGTCGGACGGCTATGGTGCGCACATGATCCGCGAGGCGCCGGAACATCGCCTGCCGCCGGCCACGCGCAAATCAGTGACGCTGAACTTCTCCCGTGCGGCCGCCCAGCGGCTGATGCAAGCCGAATGGGCGACGGGTAAAGATTTTACCTTCTCCCCTCGGGGAGAAGATGCCCGAAGGGCGGATGAGGTGGCAGCGGAGCTTTAACTCCGACCGTTTCTCGATCCGCGCGCACCGCCCGGCTTCTCCTTAGGCGAAGATATTTTCTATTTCGGCGCGCGCTTGGCGAGGATGCGCTGCAGCGTGCGGCGATGCATGTTGAGACGGCGGGCCGTCTCCGAAACGTTGCGCTCGCACATTTCGTAGACGCGCTGGATATGCTCCCAGCGCACCCGATCCGCCGACATTGGATTTTCCGGCACCTCGGCCTTTTCGCCCGGGCGTTGCGTCAGGGCCGCATAGACGTCGTCGGCATCAGCGGGCTTGGCGAGATAATCGAGAGCACCGAGCTTCACGGCCGTGACCGCGGTTGCGATATTACCATAGCCTGTCAGGACGACGATATGCGTGTCGTCGCGGCGCTGCCGGATCGCTTCGATGACATCGAGGCCGTTACCGTCACCGAGACGGAGGTCGACCACGGCATATTTCGGCGGAGTGGCCTTGGATTTGGCGACGCCTTCCGCCACCGATTCCGCCGTCTCCACCAGAAAGCCGCGCGTCTCCATGGCGCGCGCCAGTCGGCGCAGAAAAGGTCCGTCGTCATCGACGATCAGCAACGTCGCATCCGGGCCGATATGGTCCGCCACGTCTTTGGCCCCCCCGTGAGGGTCGGTGAGCTCTTTATCCGTCATTATTTTCAATCCCGGCGGTTGACCGCCTGCATAGTCCTATTGCCTTAACGACCGGTGTTTTAAGCCGTGAAAATCATTTTGTCGAATTACTGTCTATCAACATTCGAGGCCATTCGATGCGGATGCGCGCACCTGGCGTTTCCGGATCGCGATTGCCGAAGGTAAGCGTCGCACCCGATCGTTCCAGCAGAGTTTTTGCGATGAACAGCCCGAGCCCGAGGCCGCCGGCTGTGTCGTCACGCTGTCGTGTCGTGACATAGGGCTCGCCGATCCGCGTCAAGATGTCGGCGGAATAACCGTTGCCGTCATCCTCGATCACGATGGTCAGCGTATCGGGGTCGTATTCCACTGTGACCGTCACTTTCTTTCGCGCGTAGTCGACGGCATTTTCGATGAGATTGCCGAGCCCATACATGATGCCGGCATTGCGGTTCAGCACGGGTTCGCCGGCCCGCGGGCTCTTTTCGATCAGCTCAAGATTGATGCCGAATTCCCGATGGGGCGCGATGATTTCCTCCATCATCGACGACAACGTCAGCCGTCGCATATGCGCCTCGTCTTCGGAGGAGAGCGTCGTCAGCCGCCGCAGGATATCGCGACAGCGTTCGCTCTGGCTGCGCAGCAGCGCCACGTCCTCGCGGAAGCGATCGTCATGGCTGAGCTCGCGCTCCATCTCCTTGGCGACGACGCTGATTGTTGCCAGCGGCGTGCCCAGTTCGTGGGCGGCAGCGGCGGCAAGCCCATCGAGCTGCGACAGATGTTTTTCCCGCTGCAGCACCAGTTCCGTTGCCGACAACGCGTCGGCGAGCTGCGTCGCCTCCATGGAGACGCGATAGGCATAGAAGGCTGCAAAGGCCATGGTCGAAGCGATCGAGCACCAGACGCCGAGCTGCATCACGCTATGGATGTTGACTTCGACGCCGCCGTACCAGGGAAGCGGAAAGGGTGAGAAGGCAAGCCCGGTGATGCAGATCATCGCCAGCACGATCAACGTCATGCTGTAACGGATCGGCTGCGAGGCGAAGGATATGATGACCGGCACGCAGACCAGCGCGGAAAAAGGATTGGCAAGCCCGCCGGTGATCAGAAGCAACCCGCAGAGCTGCAGAAGATCGAGGCCGAGCAGCGCAAAGGCGGCCGGCGGCTCCAGACGATGCGTCGGCGGATAGCGCAGCGTCAGGAAGAAATTGATCCAGGCAAGGCAGGCGATCAAAACGCCACAGGCCAATAGCGGCATGGGAAATTTCAGCCAGAAGGCGACGATCATCACCGTCACCGTCTGGCCGCCGACCGCAAGCCAGCGCAGGCGCACCAGCGTCTGCAGCCTGAGCCGCCGGCTGGTGTGGTGATCGTCCTGCGGTTTGGCGTCCGCATCCGGCATCCTGTCCAATCCCCTGAAGAACCTGGCCATCCTCAGGTACCACGCGGCTTGGCTCTTGTCGTCGGCAAAGCATCCGCTGGGTCTTCTGGCCACGGATGCCTTGGGTAGCGTCCGCGCATATCGGCACGCACGTCCTTCCATGACCCGGCCCAGAAGCCAGGCAGATCGCGCGTCGTCTGGATCGGCCGGTGGGCCGGCGACGTCAGCTCCAGCACCAGCGGCAACCGGCCGCCGCCGATGGCCGGATGCTGCTTCAATCCGAATAGTTCCTGAACACGGATCGTCAGCAGCGGTTCCTCGCCCTCATACTGGATTGGATGGCGCTGGCCGGTCGGTGCCTCGAAATGTGTCGGCGCCATTCGGCCGAGGTCGCGCTGCAGGTCATGCGGCACGAGCGACATCAGCCCGTTGGAGAGGCCGCTCGCCGAAATGTCGGACAGGCCGCGCGCGTCCGTCTGGAAGGGTGTGAACCATTCCTCGAGCCGCGAAAGCAAGGCCTCATCGCTCATATCAGGCCAGGGCTCCCCGATCGTGCGATGCAAGAAGCCGATTCGTTCGCGCAATTGCGTCGCCTCTTTCGAAAAAGGCAGTACTCCGATCCCGAGCTCGCGAATGCCATCGGCCAACGCTTTCGCCGCCTGTTCGCCGGATGGCCGGGGCAAGGGTGTTTCCTCGAAGACGATGGCGCCGAGCCGGGTGACGCGTCGTGCCCGTACCTGACGGCTGCCCCTGTCGAAGATGCTCTGGTCTTCCGTGCGAATTTCGCCCGGCAGATGCTCCTCGACGTCGGCACGTGAAACGTCCGCCGCCGCCAGGATACGGGCTTGGGCTGCCCGGCCGGTCAGATCGGCAATCACCAGCATCTGCGAACCGGACAGGCGCTCCGTCTCCGGCAACTCTGCGCCGCGCCCGTTCGCCATCACGAAGCGTCCGCGGCCGCCGCGCTGCAGCGCAATGCGGTCGGAGAAAGCATGCAGCAGCAATGATCCGGCCAACACTGGCGCCGCCACGGCCTTGCTTTCACCCGCCGCCGCCGCGAGCCTACCGGCCAGCCGGCGCGCCGCCTCGGCCCGTTCACCCTTTTCCGTCTTGAACCGCCGAAGGCGTTCTTCCAGATCGACGCTCTGCCCGCCCAACCCCTGTTCCGTCAGCAGCACGGCTAGTATCGCCGCCTCCCGTGCCTGACCGAACTCGGCCGCCGAGATCACCATGGCCGAAAGCCGCGGCGGCAGGGCGAGATCGCGCATCAGGCGCCCGCGCGCCGTCAGACCGTTTTCGGGGTCTAGTGCCCCCAACTGGCGCAGCAGCGCCCGCGCCTCTGCGAGTGTCGTCGCCGGCGGCTGGTCGACAAAGGCAAGGGTAGCTGGGTCCTGCACGCCCCAGTGGGCGAGATCGAGCGCCAGGCTGGAAAGGTCGCTGGACAGGATCTGCGGCGGCGTGAATGCAGGCAGCGCTGCAGTCTGGCCCGGGTGCCACAGCCGGATTGTGATACCCGGCTCCGTTCGTCCCGCGCGGCCGGCGCGCTGATCGGCGGAGGCCCGCGACACCCGCACTGTTTCCAGCCGGGTAATGCCGGTCGATGCCTCAAAGACCGGCAGCCGCTGCAGGCCGCTATCGACGACGATGCGCACGCCGTCGATTGTGATCGACGTCTCGGCGATCGACGTCGCCAGCACGATCTTGCGCGTGCCCTTCTGCGCCGGGCGGATCGCCGCATCCTGTTCCTTCTGGCCGAGATTGCCGTAAAGTGGCGCGATCACCGTTTCCGGCGCCAATCGGCCCGCAAGTCTTTCCACGGTACGGGTGATTTCCGCCTGCCCGGGCAGAAATGCGAGGATCGACCCCTGTTCCGTCGCATGGGCGTCGAGGATAGCACGCGTCACTGTGTCCTCGATCCGTTCGCCGGCCGGCCGGTCCTGATGGCGGATCTCGATCGGGAAGCTCCGGCCCATGCTTTCGATGACAGGCGGATGCTTGAGAAGTGTGGCGACGCGTTCGACATCGAGCGTCGCCGACATGACGAGGACGCGCAGATCCTCGCGCAGTGCCGATTGCACGTCGAGCGCCAGTGCCAGGCCGAAATCCGCGTCGAGCGAGCGTTCGTGAAATTCGTCGAAGATGACCGTGGAGACGCCGGACAATTCGGGATCGTCGAGGATCATCCGCGCGAAGACGCCTTCGGTCACCACTTCGATGCGAGTCTTTGCCGAAATTCTGGCGTCGAGCCGCATGCGATAGCCGACCGTGTCGCCCACTTGCTCGTTGAGCAGCGAGGCCATGCGGGACGCTGCTGCCCTTGCCGCCAGCCGCCGTGGCTCCAGCAGGATGATCCGGCCGTCGCAGCGCCAGCTTTGACCCAGGAGGTAAAGCGGCACTAGCGTCGTCTTGCCGGCGCCGGGAGGAGCCGACAGAACCGCGCGCCGTTCTTCCGCGAGTGCCGTGCCGATATTGGCGAGCACATGCGAAACCGGCAGCTCAGGCAGCGAAGATATCATGCGTGTCACGCCTGCTTGCCCTGTGCATGTTCATAGGCAAGGATCGCGCCGGCGAGATCCTCCAATGCCGCGCCCACGGATTTGAACAGGGTTATGTCGTCATCATTTGTACGCCCCGGCCGCGTGCCCCGTATGAGCTCGCTGAGCTCGGCATGGATTGCGTCTTCCGTCAGCACACCGCTTTTCAGTGGCTGCACGATATCGCCGGCTTCCTGTGTTGCCCCCGCGCGCGTATCGACGAAGACCCGCGCGCGCCGAATCGAATCGTCATCGGTCTCGCGCATGTCAGGCTTGAAACCGCCAACCAGATCGAGGTGCGCGCCGGCCTTCAGCCATTCGCCCGGGATAACCGGTGTGCTCGACAACGTGCCACAGGAGATAATGTCGGCACTGCGGGCTGCCGTTTCCAGAGCGCTAACCACGCTGACGTCCAAACCAAGCGCACGCGCTTGGTCCGCCACCTGTCGCGCTTTGTCGCGATCGCGCCCCCACACGCCGATCCGCTTCAACTCCCGTCCTTCGGCATGCGCCTGAATCAGGTTGAGCGACAGCCGCCCTGTACCGCAGACAAGCAATTCTTCTGCGTCCGCGCGTGCGAGATAGCGGGCCGCCAGTGCCGAGGTGGCGGCGGTGCGCCGTGCCGTGAGCTCGCCGCCGTCGATCGCCGCCAGCATCTCTCCCGTCCTACCGGAGGAAAGCAGATAGGTTCCGAAGATCGCGGGCAGGGCGCGTGCGGCATTGCCCGGAAAAACCGAAACCATCTTCATACCCATATATTGGCCCGGCAGCCAGGCCGGCATCAGCAACAACGTCGCATTGCTTTCGCCGGGCACCTCGATGTCGTGGTGGTGCCGCACCGGCATGACGCAATCTCCGGCAAACATCTTGGCGATCGCCGCTATCAGCGCGGGCCAGGCCAGCGCCAAACGTGTCTGCTTTTCATCGAGGACCAGCATTGTCGGCTCCTTCATTGCTCAGCCTCTATTAGGTCCTGGGCTAGGAACTGGCAATTGCTTGTGCGTCATGGCGTCAAGCCGGTCCCGGAATCCGATGGTTCGCACTCCCATCTCTCTCCAGCAGACAGATTCTCTGACGACACGTAAAATAAATCCAGAAAAGGCCTCTTATGAGGGCGATTTTCCCACCAAACTATATCAACACACAAATACCTCTGTAAAATCAATAAGATATAAAAATGTCAGAATTTTTACAATGTGGGTGTTGACTATGCTCTGGGGGTGGGTCTATAAGCCCGATCACTGACGAGGGCGGCGGCGCTGCTGGCGACGAAGTCTCTCGCTCTTAAGTTTCCTGGATT
>NZ_JARFYN010000120.1 GCF_030272695.1 Martinezella calliandrae | reverse complement strand
CAGGGCTTGGCTGGGGCCATATGCCCTATCCCGCCGTCGCCGACGATATCACCGCTGGCCGACTCGTCGTCATCGAGCCAGAGGGAACGCCAACCGGCATGAATATGCCCATGTCAGCGATCTACCGCTCCGATGCGCCGCCGGGCCGCGCCGGCCGCTGGATGATCGATCGCCTCAAGTCGATAATCGCAAGCCCTTGCAGCAAGGCCGATTGAGTGTCGGAAGAGAATGCTCTTGAGGTCAAGGTGGAAAGTACACCGCCGCACGGCCGACGTTGATCCGCTTGAGCCTCCGGTCGCCGATCCCGCTTGGCCAGGCACCGGCCGGATCACTGCTCCGAGATCGCGCTTGTTCGACATCTGCCGGTAGATCTCAATTGAATTGCCGGCTCGGATGTCGCGGTCCGCCCGCGATTTATCATATATACTGATACTTCTGATAAGATCAAAGTGGCTTCTCTGATAGTTTCTCCTGCCGCAATGTAGGTCAACCGAAGAGGGAAAGACCTATGTCCGCGCCGCTCGGCCTGCGCGGCTTTGCCGAAGTCGTTCGCGGCCAAGGTCGAGACAGCCACGGACCGGGACGGAGAAAGTGGCCACGACGCCATTGCCGATGGTGCGCAACAATCAACGACCGATATCGAGGCAAGCGATGAGCATTTCAAAACCGGATCTTCGCCGCATAGCTACCTGGGTTCTCAAAGGGGTGGTCGCCGCGACGTTTCTGGCTGCCGGGGCGACGAAGCTGGCGGCGGCTCCCTTCGAGGTGCACTTGTTCGCTCAGCTCGGAGTCGGTCAATGGTTCCGCGTCTTTACCGGCGTGGGCCAGATCGTCGGAGCACTTGCCCTCGTTCATCCGCGTCTCGCTGCGATCGGCGGTCTGTGGCTCGGCTTTACGATGCTTTGTGCAACAGTGGCCAATCTCACCCTGCTGCACGCCAACCCTGTGCCCGCCATCGTTCTCGCACTCCTCAACGCGGTAATCGTTTATCTGCATCGCGTGGACCTCGCCAAGATGGTGGGGCAGCGGTAACGCTTAGGTGCATGTCACAACGCGCACTCGTCAAAGCCGTCGTTGCCAACCTAGCCGCACTTCAAACACGGGGCGTGCTAAAGATGCTGAGCGTGCGATCGGCTGGGGAACTCCAGCGTCCGCCGCAGCTAGAAGGCCGAGCATCGAGAAATAGAAGTCGTCGCGGCGCCGACAGAGGCCACGCTTCATCGCTCCGGTTTGGTGTTTGGCAATCGCACGTGATTCCGGCCGGCCTTGCGAATTCGGCCGCTTACAAGCTACTTGCAATCGTCCAAACCAAGGGATTTGTAAGCAAAAGGCCTCCCGAAGGAGGCCTCTTACATTAGTGATTTCCCGAAGAGCTTCGAAACCTCGACCCCGAGCTTGGCAAGATTATGAGACGTTGGTCTGCACGGTGACGCACGGACCAACACATCTGCAACGACGGCGAATTTTAAGACCGGCCAATATCTATCCGCTGCTATCCGCGTTCCCTACGCGCGCAGAACCCACCTTCCCGCCTGCGCTTTCGAGTTGCATGTTCGTTCGTGCAACAGCGTGAGCCACCGACGATCGACGAGCCCGACGGTGACGCGGAGTGACAATTGCGCTCAGCGCTCAAATCTCGCGCACCAACGCCATCCGGTCGGGAGCAAACCGCCGATCGCGGGAGGACCTATGTCTGAGAGCAAATTTCTCACGCCCGAAGAGGTTTCTGAACGCTATCGAGGTAGTGTCTCCGTTGGAACCCTCCGGAATTGGCGCGCTATGAAGGTCGGACCGTCATTCGTGAAGATTGGCAAAGCGGTCCTCTATCCTATCGATGAACTTGAAGCATGGGACGAAAGGAATAAAGTGCAGTGCGGCAACGCGACTCAGCGAACGTCCGGGTGATCGAGTGTGATGATCACAATTGGGCATAATAGACATACCCCAATCCACGGCACCACTCGCCGCAGAAATCCATAAATTGACAATAGTTTCAACATATTACTGGATTACGAAGCGTGGTGCACAATCATCCTACGGCATCCGATCGAACAAGCCATCCGGAAAAAGCGCAGCTTTTTGAATGCGACGAGGTCTTTAACGACGGGCCGCCAGTGGTTGCTATGCTGCCGACCAGCTTAATAGATTCGATCTTGCTTAAACGAAGCGTCAGGTAGGATTGAAGAAAGTCCCACCGAGCAACGTAATTGACCCATAGACGAGACCAGCCGACGCGAGCAGGCAAATTGCGGCAAGAAGGAGTGATCCGCCCTTGGTCTCATTGCGATCAACATAATTGGCACGTCTCTTACGACCGGTGACCATCGCGCCGATGAGGTTCTCGCGCTTGACAAGCTGATAATAGAGATTTGCCGCTATGTGCAAAAAGGCCAGCCCAAGAATAGCAACATAGAACCATGTGGCGTGAATAGAGGCCGCCCAACCCGAATTCGTGTCGCCGACCATATCGGCAAAGGGGCCAGCCGCCGTTACACCATCACTGGAGAAGAGCCCAAGCAACACCTGAACGGCACAGGCCAAAAGCAACCCAATAACCATTAGTCCGCCAGCAGGGTTGTGTCCAAGGTACTGCGCCGCTCTTTTGTCGCGCAAGGTTTTCAAGTAGTTCCAAGCGGCAGACGGCGGTCGTACAAAGTTTAAGAACCGGGCCGTAGACCCTCCAACAATTCCCCACAGGACTCGATAGACCAAAAGCACCAGGATTCCGTAGCCGGCAGCCTTGTGGACAAGCATGTCGCGATCGCTGAATCCGCTCGATATCCAGGCCGTGAGGATCAGCGTCACAAGCGACCATTTGAAAAGGCGTGTGGGGAGATCCCACGCGCGGACATACTGTTCCTCAGCTAACTGCGGTGTAAAGAGCCGGTCTTCGAGGTGCTGATCGCAGAATTTCTCTAAGGTGCGTCTTTTCTGGTTCATTCTGGGTTCCTGGCTGGGAGCAATCATTTGTAAGCGGAATGGCAGGATTTGCATTCGCTGGCGACCTCTGCGAACGCCTTGCGAAAGCTGGCCTTGTTTAGCGGGGCTTGGCTTGTTGCATCGGCCATGGCCGCCAATTGCTTGAATCGAGAACTAAGATCCTTTTCCTTGGCGCCGCCTTGGCCGGCGAACATGTCGCTAGCGGCTTGAGCTTCCGAAGCATAGCGTTGCATGATCTGCTTTGCGGATGCGCTATCGAAGTTGGCGAGAACGGCTTTGGCCGACGTGGTATTGTCGCGCATGTCGCCCATTATGCTCTTCAAGGATGCGGCAAAAGCGGGCCCGACCGCGATTGTGAGGACGAGTACGGTCGCGATATAGTATGGGGAGTGGCTTGTGGCAGCTTGTGGTTTTCTCATATGTTTTTCTTTCTTTAAAAGGTATTCGCGACGCGGAGAGAGGGCTTATCGAGGCGCCTCTTCGCGGGGCGCCGCGGTCTGTTAAATCTGGCGAGCTGGGGTTTTAACCGCTTGAACGGGGAACGATTTTGTTCCGGCGATTATCTCAACGCGACACTGCTCTCGAATACGACTCGAGCCTGCTTCCGGTCGCTCGCCTCAAAGTCTTGCCAACTCCGGTCCATTTCGTTGCAATTCCGTTTGTCGTGCGAAACAAATGCCGAATACTGCTGACGAGCACCTGAATGATTACATTAAAGATGATTAACCTTTGGCCGACCGCGCTCAGGCGTATTTTGGTGAAGCCTGGGCCCTGATCGGCTACGCCGACACAGATGTTGAAGACCGAGATGGTAGTCACCCCGTTGTCGGGACTATGGTGCAACGCGTTCTCGACCAGGTTGCGAACGGCGCGAAATATAAAATCCATGGCGCCGCTTACAAGCACTAAGCCATTCTCAATTTTTGAGTTCGACATTGCGACCGGCTCCCACGATCATCGGAGCCGGATAACGAGCGACCTAGCCAACGCCAGGAAAAGCGTTCCAGCGATAGAAATCCGCCTCGGAGGGTATCATCCGAGCAGGGCCATGGGATTTTGGGCACTGCGCGTGGTAATATCGGTTCATGGAGATCGATGAGGACAAAATCGATGATGCCGTTTTGGCGCTGTTGTGGCTGACGCTGCATAACGAGCGTTGTGCCTGGAAGGGCTTCGACTGGGCAACGACGGATCGGCTTCACAAGAAGGGCTTGATCGGCGACCCGGTCAACAAGTCGAAGTCGTTGATCCTGACCGATGAAGGCCTGGAGCGTTCGGAGGCGTTGTTCCGGGAACTGTTTACGCGGCCGCCGCAATAGATGTGCCTTTGTGTGTCTTCCACGATCGCAGCGTTCCAACCCGCGATGGGTAGTCCGGCAATCATAAAGGCGAGACACGCAAAGCCTGCGCCCAGAACAAGATTGCTCCACTCCAACCCCGTGTTTGGATTTTCATTTGTCATCTTCTTCTCCATTTCTCTCTAACGATGTCCTTGCGCCTGCCAATTGCAGACAGGAGGAGAATGGAGCAGCCCGATGTGGCAGCCTATTCTACGCCCGTATCTTTCCGGCAATGCCTAGGGTTAGGAACGAAGGGCCCGGTTGATAGGCAATCTGTGTCGAAGTGCATAGACTATAGAGTATCTGGGTGTGCTCGACGCCGGTTCGCGCACGCTCGCAACCGAACGTTTCATGACCTCCCATCATACTCTTATTGCAGGCTGCGAGATTGAAAGTCGGCATGGGCTGCCCCGCCCGCCCTA
>NZ_JARFYN010000119.1 GCF_030272695.1 Martinezella calliandrae | reverse complement strand
GTGCTTTCGTTCGGATGGGCGGTGATCAGAACGGTCGGAATGCGTTCGCCAGACGCAATGAGGTGGCGATGTAAATCAAGCCCGGTCATGCCAGGCATATGGATATCCGTTACCAGACAAGCCGTGCGGTTAAGATCGGGGGATCTCAAGAAATCACCCGCAGATGAAAAGGCATGGGCGTCGAATCCCAGCGATCTCACGAGTCCCTCGACAGCCTCGCGCATCGACACGTCGTCATCGACGATCGCAATCAATGGCTGGACGGTTGGCATTGCGGCCTCGCAAATTTGCCCATTCGTGTGTTTCCCACCGTTCTGGTTCTGGTATTGTGACGTTCCCGATAGGATACATCAGCGTGCATGGGCGGCAAAGCCACCACAGCCTATACGATGGTATCGATTGTTTAACACCAGCGGCATTCACGACCAGCCGCACAAGCGCTCATCCGGAAGACTGGTCACGTTGCTTTTGCCCTTGTGGGTGAAGTAATTAGAGGGCATTCTACTCTGTGTGCGGGACGCAGGAGGGGAAGTGGGGAGTGTTCTATTCATTTTGGCACGATGCCGTTAGGGCGGCGTCCGGTGCTCCTGTCATGGGCATGGGTGCACGAGTGCCGGCTGAGCTTTGGATGCGTCGACAATGACCGAGGCGCCAGCGACTGTTATTGTCATCGATGATGACCCAACGATCCGCGAGGCGCTCGGCAGCCTGCTTCGTTCCGTTGGTTTTGATGTGAGGCTGCTGGCCTCCGTAGGCGATTTCCTCGATTTTAGCCGCCCGGCCACACCAACTTGCCTCGTGCTCGACATCCGGCTACCGGGCCAAAGCGGTCTCGATTTTCAGCGAAAGCTCTCCCAGGCGAACATGCAACTCCCGATCGTCTTCATCACAGGGCACGGCGATATTCCGATGTCCGTCCAGGCGATGAAAGAGGGCGCGGTCGAGTTTCTAACAAAGCCGTTTCGCGATCAGGATCTGCTTGATGCTGTTTACGCCGGCCTGGCGCGCGATCGCGTCTGGCTTGAGAACGAGAAGGCGTTGGAGACGTTGCGCGCGCGTTTCGACAGCTTGACCCCGCGGGAGCGAGAGGTGATGGTTTTGGTAGTAATGGCCGACAAGCTGAAGCTGCCACTGGCAAAGGCGCCAAGGCACGTATGACAGCTCTTGGGCTTGCGTATAGAACATCTCCTCCTAATCGGTATCGAATCAATCCGAGCCGCCAATAGCAAAATGGGGGAGGACACATCTATGATGAAACTATCCACCGACGGCCGCTTCCCTCCCTCCGGCCCCTTACGCCCCTCCCCGGAGGGGCCTTTTTTTGACTCGATTGCGGATCGACTAATTCACGGCTGACGTTTCGCTACTGAGAAAATTGCGGGCGTACCTACCAATCGAACCTCGGGTTTGTGCAATAGGCAGTGGATAATCCGTTTTTAATTGCTCGAAGGTTTCGCAGCACCCCCTTATCTGGACGAGCCTGGTGCCGCATCCCAAGGTATCGTGGTGCCATCGTCATCAACGCAAATGTGGCTCTCCGTCTTATCGCTGCCCGCTGTCCGGTATAAGCCTCCGATCGCGCGGCCCCCTTAGACATAGGTATAGGTAACGCTGCCAAATGGTAACCATACGCTACCAGTGTCTAATAGCGCCTTGCATCCCAAACCATCAAACTATGTCTCACGAAGTTTTTGCGGGGATAAACGCTGCCAAACACGTGAGGTTATCATGCACGCATTGGAACCTACTGAATTTTTCGGGCTGCCGAAGCAACTTCACACCAAGGCGGGAGTTGGCACGGGACGCTGCGTTGGGCGTTCGCAAATAGACGGCCCGCTGATCGAGAACTCGATGGGACCCGTCAGTTGCGCAGCATCCATCGACGCCTCGGTTGGAATGTATTGCGTTTCTCCGATGCTCTTTCCTGGACGCGGTAAACCCGTGCCGATCGAGCTGATTTCAAGCGGCGACCCACCGCCAATTTTCGATGGACATGATCATGCTTGTGGCAATGTCTCGACCGCCGTCCGATATCGAGCGGATTCCATCAACCCCTGGCTGTCCGTCATTCGGATTTGGTCTGCCGTGCCCGATCAGACAAATGTCGCTGAAACATCATCGCCTAACCAATGACGAGGAGATATGTCATGTCGTTCTATGCAGAAGGTTTTGACGCCTATCAGTCCGGCTTTGATGCGAAGGATTGCCCTTATCACCTGCTTACGGCAGGCTACGATCTCTGGGTTGAGGGGTGGTTTGCCGCATTCAACTTCTGCCTTGAAGCCGAGTAGGGGGCGTCATGTTGTCCCTCATTTCCTCGGTGGCGTATCATTCCGCTTTGGGCGCACGCCTGCGAGGTCGCAACGCCGCCGCCCAACACAGTGAACCTTGCGCTGAAACCGAAACCTCCGCCTGGACGATCAGAGAATTACTGCGGCGGGACGAGGAGGTTCGCGAAAATCTGTTGGCCCTGAGGTCGGCCGGATGGCCGCGGCGATCATTGCGCGCGCCCTTGTATCGGCGGTCCTATCGAATTGCTGCTGAAAGTGATGTTCACGCTGCCCTATGGATTACAATTGCCTCGATTTTCTTCGCATGGCCGGCTTGGCCCGCGGCGAGCACTTCGTTGTCCTATGTCGTGCTCATTGCCGCGCTGGGGGCCACGACTTTGACCTTCAACGATTCCGAGCCCCTTCACGAGCCAGCAGCAACGCGAACCTGCCGTCAGCAGCCTGCGTCCGCGTTCACATAGGCTGCTCTTACGAAACGTCCGATCGTGAATCTGATTGATTTCATTGGATACCGCCATTCGATGCCCGGCACTCGATCCCCCGCCGTGGCTCGCCCGCGGCCGGTCCTTTCCCTCCCAGGAACCGGCCGCCCTCCTCAAGTCCGATAGGCGAGGACGCCGGATCGGATGAGCAACGGCTCTTTGGATCGGGGAAGTCTTAGTCGCCGAACACGAACCGGACGGAGATTTACTCCATGACCTACGATCATTTCTTTTTTGCAGCACTTGCTCGCCTGCATGCGGAACGGCGCTACCGCGTGTTTGCCGATCTCGAGCGCGTCGCCGGACGTTTCCCGCATGCAATATGGCATTCCCCGGATGGCCCGCGACCGGTCGTGATCTGGTGCTCGAACGACTATCTTGGCATGGGCCAGCATCCGAAGGTCATCGGCGCCATGGTTGAAACCGCTGAGCGCATGGGAGCCGGTGCCGGCGGCACCCGCAACATTTCCGGCACTCATCATCCGCTGGTCGAATTGGAGCGCGAGCTCGCCGACCTCCACAGCAAGGAAGCGGCGCTGGTCTTTACCTCGGGGTACGTGTCCAACGAAACCGGTATCGCGACGATCGCCAAGCTGCTTCCGAACTGCCTCATCCTTTCGGACGCCCGGAACCACAATTCGATGATCGAGGGCGTGCGACGTGCCGGCGCAGAAAAGAAGATCTGGCGCCACAATGATGTCGGTCATCTCGAAGAGTTGCTGGCGGCGCAGGCGGCCGAGCGGCCGAAGCTGATTGTATTCGAGGCGCTCTATTCGATGGACGGCGACATTGCGCCGGTGAACCAGATCTGCGATCTCGCAGAGCGGTATCGCGCGATGACCTATATCGACGAGGTCCACTCGGTCGGCATGTACGGCCGGGCCGGCGCCGGCATCGCCGCGCGGGAGGGCGCCCTGCACCGCATCGACGTGATCGAGGGCACACTGGCGAAAGCATTCGGCTGTCTCGGCGGCTATATCGCTGCGAATGCCGATATCATCGATGCGGTGCGCTCTTACGCGCCGGGATTCATCTTTACGACCGCGCTGCCGCCAGCGGTCTGCGCGGCCTCCACCGCCGCGATCCGGCACCTCAAGACTTCGCAATGGGAGCGCGACCGCCATCAGGAATGCGCGGCGCGGGTAAAATCCGTGCTTGATGCGGCAGGCCTGCCGGTCATGCCCAGTCAAACGCACATCGTGCCGGTGATGGTGGGGGATCCGGAAAGGTGCAGGCAAGCGAGCGATCTTTTGCTTGCCAAGCATGGCATCTATGTCCAGCCGATCAACTATCCGACCGTGCCGCGCGGCACCGAACGGCTGCGCATCACGCCGACACCCTATCATGACAACGCACTGATCGATGCGCTTGCCGAAGCGTTGGTCGACGTCTGGACGCGCCTTGAATTGCCGCTGGGACACCACGCGATCGCGGCAGAGTAATTTCCAGCTAGCCTGCTATTTCTTCCCTGCGGATTATGCTGCGTGTTAAAGCCGGAAATCCACCTCACATTCCGGATCCATGAGCCCCCGACATTCGGGGCAGTGATTACGAAAATCACTCCTGGCAGCAATAATGCGTGCTGACACTTTGCGCGCATGTCACGAATCTAGTGCTGCGGATGAGGATCGCACCTTCAAGTGTCAGAGCGCTGTCCTCAAAAAAACCGTAGCTTTCTTCAAGCGTTCCCTGACATTTTCGGCGATAACGCCGCCCGCGCGATCCGCAAATTGTGCCCACGATATCGAAAGCGTCAAGATGGACGTGAGGGTACAATTGGCCACAAGTATCGTCGATATCAGTAGCATACGGCGACAAGCTCACGTCGGTTGGATGCCATTTAGCGCCGCGACCGCAAAGGAAACGAGCTCTTGAGCGGAAATCTCATAGTGACCCGACGGCAGTGCTGCGACAATTCTAGGATCCAATAGGACACCGATTGTGGCGCAAAAGCAGGAAGCGGCCAAACCGACATTCCTTGGAACGAACTCTTTCGCCGCGATCCCGGCGCAAATGAGCTCGCCCACTCCATCTTGTAGGCCCTTCAGATAATTCCCGAATGACGGCCAATCGCCCTCCGCCGCAAGAACAATAAGTTTGAACATTTGGCTGTCGCTGCGAAGGGCGTTCAGCATTAACCGATGATGGCCGAGCGCGGCATCTTTCAGGCGGTCCGCCGCACTCGCCAATTCGCCATCAGCCGAGGCGGTAAAGCAGAGATCGCTATTGAAAAAATTCTCCGCGATCGCATCCCATATCGCCGCCTTCGAAGGAAAGACTTTATATACGCTCGCCGGCGACTTCCCGAGAAGGCGGGCAATATCAGCAACGTTTGTCTTTGTCGGGCCGTAGAGTCGGCATGCCGCCGTGCCGGCTTTAACGATCCGGACTGCGAATTCCGGTCGTGGCCGGTTCCTTGCGATCATGCCAACTTCCACTTGCAATTCCGTCGGGGTCCTCGAGTGATGTCGCTTACCCTGCCTCTGAAAATCCGTCAGCCAAAGCCGGATGGCATTGAGAATCCGGCTTCATCAGATGGCGGTCTGAAGAAGGCGCTCGCTCTTCAGTAAGAGATCTGACCGTTCACCATCCGCCCGCTGTCTGACGAAAGCTCCCGCTTGAGAACGTCGCGCGCCTCCGGACTGACGACGGCAACTGGGGCGGCGACGGCTACGCGCGCCGCCGAACCTGCGAAATCGGCCGCAGTCATCCCGATTTGGTCCGCAACGTTCGTCTTTCCTCCATCGATGCTCTGCCCTGCCAGCCGGCGCCCGAGCAGGCGCACGATCTCCGGACTGTCGGCGAAGGTATTGTGGCCGAGCGGATCATTCGTCGCGATAGCGCTCGTGTCGATGACGGAAACGCCGAGTTCCTTGAGAAGGGGTGTGCAAGGTCTGAGATCGGTACCGCCGACGCGATTAACGCCACCCGAAAGCCAGCCGGAGACCTCCAGCGCCTTGTCGCGGGTCGATGTCAGGATGGCGAAGTGCGGTCGCTTAGGCCCCATCTCCGTGAACTGACGGCGAAACACGTCGATATCGATGTCCGGTGATGCCAGAATGACATTCTTGACCTTCGCCGGGATTGATTTTTCGCGCATCGCCACACCGCGCAGAGCCTCAGCCGCAAGCCAGCTTCCCATGGAGTGAGCAAGGATCGTGACATCATCGACATCGGGACTTTTC
>NZ_JARFYN010000118.1 GCF_030272695.1 Martinezella calliandrae | reverse complement strand
TAGCGGGGAAAGCTGTTGGACAGCGGTTCGACATCGCCGGGGCCGGCAAAGGCGAAGTTGGCAAGCAGCTCTCTGAGGGATGTTCGAATGTAGATGCGCTCACATGGCTGTGCCGCTCTCGTTCAATTACATGGTGGCTTGATAGAATTTTTCGAGATGACAGGCCGCCTGTTTCGCGCCCCATTCCCAACCGGTAGAGGGAGTGTCGCTCAGGACGCTGCAGCAGCAAAATGTGAAGATCGGCGATAATGTTTTCGGCGTTGTCGAAGTGAATGGGGGGATGACGGGAGCTTCGGCCACCTTGTGGGCCCGCGCCCACCGAAACTCCCGGCTGTCGTTGATGATCGCTGGAGCGAGTTGCGCGTCTGGCGCGATCCCAGCCAGAACGGTGTCGCCGACGACGGCGAGTTGCTGACCATGTCGGATGCCGGCAAGTGAGAGGTCAGCACCCTCAGCGACAAGTGCATGGTGGGAGCCAAGGACTTTCAGATCAACAAGCGCAGAAAGCTCATCGCTGATGCGATCAGCCACGAGAGAATCCGCAATAAGCTTCTCCATGGTGCCGAGCTGAATTCCCGGGTGCCTGTCGGAAAAAGAGAATCGAAGTAAGCTCGCCAGGAGACCGAGGAAGAGGTCTGGGATGCTGCCCTGCACCCGATGGAACACAACGTCTTCGCGACGCCAAAACTGATGAAATCTGGCCGGGATATCCGCCCACCTTGCCAGCAGCTCGACAAACTTTTTGTCGAATTTGCCAAGGTAGGCATCGTAACTTGCGCACAGAATTTTCTTATCTGAAGACAAGGTCTGGCTGGAATATGACATGGGTGATTCCATGTGGACGGTTTCAACGGTCGCGCCCGGCGATTTGAAGTCGACGATCAGGCGCTTCATGCAGTCCGGCAGCAGATGCGCGTTGCAGAGCGGTTTTTCTTCGCCGCAGAGCTTATAAATTCCGAGCCACTTGCCGTTTTCGGATTTCTTTCATGGTGTCCTTGGTGATAAGCAACGATCAAGCATTGTGCATGAGCGGAATATCAGACATGAACACCTTGCCAGCCGCATTTGCAACGTTCGTCCTTCCAGGGCATGAGTTAACGCCTCCGCGATTTCTATTGGATATTGCGTCGGCCCAACGACTACTCGGTCTACGAGATCGACAAGGCTAACGGTTCCCCGGCTGCGCGGTAACGAGATCTGGTGGATCATCTGCGGGATGCCGTTGAAAGTCTTCACTTCGGGCTTCATCGAATAGGGAGAGGAGCGAGTGGTGAACGATCCACGTTACAAATCGATTTCTCTCGGTGGCTGCGTGTCGCCGCGCAGCCGGTGGCGGGCGGTGTCGGCCTTTGCTTTGTTGCTTTTGTCAGCATGTCTGGCCGAAAAGTCCAGTTACAGTGAATAATCTGGTGGCGAAGACGCTGATACACCGAGGGAAAAGGAATTGGTCTGAAAGCTTGCGATAGAGCCCGCTAAATCTATTATTGAATTTAACTAATTCAAATTTCCTATTAAAACTAAATAATTTAATGATATATTTTAAAAGTTAGGCAACTCTGTGCCTAGGTGGCTACGCATGTAGTCACATTGGGCCGCCAACACATCCCCGTCGGCGGCCCAAATTTATGATATTCCCTGCCGCTCAGCCTTCATTTTGAACTGATGCATATTTTGCATGAGTTGCGCCATTTTCTGTATTAACGCTAAGCGGGTGAGACCCAGCGGTAGGTGAGGCGGCAGCTGCGGAGATTGCGCATGCCCTCCTGCCCCGCGCCGACATTGCTTCCGCAGTTAGTGGCCTTGCACGACCTTAATGAGGTTTGGCGATGGTACCCGTGTTCTCTCGAATGATTGGACCTCTTCGCTCGTGATTTTGCCCGCCGTCAGACCATTGACCACCCGGCGACAGACCACAGCCATCGGATCGCCGCCGCTGAATTTTGCCATCGTGGCAATGGCCTGTTTTTGTTTGGCTGTTACATTTCCAGAGCGGCAACTAGCGTTTTTCTCTGAGCGCGGGGCTTCCTTGCAGGGCCGTCTTAACGGCTTCGGATTTTTGAGCTCGCTGCTGGGGCGCGCAGGCTGAAAGAGATGCTGGGACGGAGGCAATGGCCAGAATATATAGGTATTTTATAAATTCCCCCAATCAATCATACTGCCAATAGAGGCGCGAATTGATTGGAGAAAATGAAATCTTTGCGTGTATATTGCCTTTGAATTGGCAGCCGGAGATGTCCAACAGCTTTCACCGCTAGAACGGGGCGCCGCAGCAGGAGGCGCTTCGACATCGCCGGGGCCGGCAAAGGCGAAGTTGGCAAGCAGCTCTCTGAGGGACGTTCGGATGTAGATGCGCCCCCATGGCCATGCCGCTCTCGTTCAATTACAATGATGGCTGGATAGAATTTTTCGAGATGACAGGCCGCCTGTTTCGCGCCCCATTCCCAACAGGTAGAGGGAGTGTCGCTCAGGGCAGCAGCAAAGTGTGAAGATCGGCGATAATGTTTTCGGCGTTGTCGTAGTGATTGGGGGGATGACGGGAGCTTCGGCCACCTTGTGGGCCCGCCCACCGAAACTCCCGGCCGTCGTTAAGGGGTGAGTACGACAGCGCGGGCAACTAACCGGCTCTCGCCAATATCGTCCAACGGTTGCGGCGCAGCTGGGTAATCTCTGATTAATATCCACCAATCCTGTGCCGTTTTGGATCGAGCCAATCTCTGAAATCTATCGCATGACGCCTTGGATTGCGCCGCAATCACCTGCGCCAAAAAGCGCCATCAGATTGCTGTTGACATATGCTAAGGCAAACTTACCATTGGCTTGCTAGATTAGATTGACCTCCAATCTGCGCCCTGGTGGTCTGGCCGTTTCCCTCGGTCAGGCCACTTTTCTTCTGGGGCATCAACTCAGCTTCTGCCGACCTCGGGCGTAGCTGCCGATGTTGACCGCTGCTTCCATGCTCTCGGCCCTCTTGCCGTGCGGCAATCCGCTCCCGGCGGTTGCCGCGTGATATCCTTTTGCAACAGGGTCGCTTTTTCGTTGCAGGAAACACTATATAGAGAGTTGGACCGGGACGACTCTGTCGATATCGAGCAGAGGCGCCCACTTGGAAAGTCGAAGCGAGGGATGAGGATGCGGTCTTGGCGGGGGCGAAATGCCGGCGGTTCGGCTCTGAGTTGTTTTGCAGCAATGGGGAACGAAATTGCCACCGGTCTTTCCGGGCTGGCACTTGCCACGACAATCCTGCTCGCATCCGGCGCCCACGGACTCGCGCTGGCGGCAGATTGCAATAGGGTTGCTTCGCCCGGCCTGAATTGGAGCGAATGCAGTAAAACCAATATCATGCTGCAGGGCAGCGATCTGCACGGGGCAAATCTTGCCGGCGCTCATTTCGACAGCACCGATCTCAGCAATGCCAATGTCACTTTGGCAAATCTGGAGAAGGCCACGCTGATACGCACATGGTTGAAGAACGCACGGGCCGAGGCAGCGAATTTCTCGAGGGTCGAAGCATACCGTTCCGATTTCACTAACATCATGGCCAACGGTGCCAGGTTTGCCAGTGCCGAGCTGCAGCGGGCAGAATTCAGCGGCGCGCAGCTTACCAACGCGGATTTTCAGAAGGCTGAGCTTGGCCGCGCCGATTTCGATCAGGCGGTGCTAACTGGGAGTAATTTTTCTTTCGCCAATTTATCCCGTGCCACTTTGACCGGCGCGACGATACGAGGCCCGGTCGCCTTCGACGGCGCCTTCATGTTTCTGACGCGTATCGAAGGGCTCGATCTCTCAGCCGCTACCGGCTTGACGCAACAGCAGATAAATCTCGCCTGCGGCGACAAGTCGACCATGCTACCCGCAGGACTGAAAGCGCCGGCGAGCTGGCCCTGTCCGCCCGACGACAAGGACTGACACAATCCGGCCGGTCATGACGTAATCGAAAGGCAGTGATCCAATGTTTGTGGAAAAGACGATCCAGCACGACAACAAGCCCGAATTCTATCGCGAGCTCGTCGGCCAATTGCAGGCGCTGCTCGATGGCGAGACCGATCCAGTCGCCAACGCTGCCAATACCTCGGCGCTGATCTACCAAATGCTGCCGGACCTCAACTGGGCCGGCTTTTACTTCCTGCAGTCGGAGGACGAGCTCGTGCTCGGACCGTTCCAAGGCAAGCCCGCATGCGTTCGCATCGCGGTCGGCCGCGGCGTGTGCGGGACGGCGATCGCTGAGGAACGGTCGATACTTGTCGAGGACGTGCACGATTTTCCAGGTCATATCGCCTGCGATGCGGCCTCCCGTTCGGAACTCGTGGTGCCGCTATCTCGGGATGGCCAAGTTTTCGGCGTCATCGATCTGGACAGCCCGCTCGCCGGCCGTTTCGACGGCGCCGATCAGGCCGGCATCGAGGCCTTGGCGACGATCTTTGCTTCCGCCTGCGACTGGGATGAGTGATTGCCGGCGGGTGTGCGACGCATCACGTCGCCGTGTGGGATATGGCAAATCGGTTGCCGGATGCCTATATTTCCGCCGCAACCACTCCCGCGACGCTCATCGAGCTCTTTATCTGTAACGATTACCAGTGTTCTCTCGTAGATCCTGGTGGAGTTCGCAACATGCGCCTGAGGGCAAGGAGAACAGGAATGCAGAACTACAGCAAGACTTCCGAGGCTATAGCGAAGCTGTCTCCGGAGCAGTACCGCGTGACGCAGCAAAGCGGTACCGAGCGTCCAGGCACGGGCGAATATCTCAACAACAAGCAGCCGGGCATCTATGTCGATATCGTGTCCGGCGAGCCGCTGTTTGCCTCTTCCGACAAGTTTGACTCGGGCTGCGGCTGGCCGAGCTTCACCAAGCCGATCGAAACCGCGAACATCAACGAGCTCACCGACCTCTCGCATGGCATGCTGCGCACCGAAGTGCGCTCTGCCCATGGCGACAGCCATCTGGGGCACGTTTTTCCCGACGGACCGATGGATCGCGGCGGCCTGCGCTATTGCATAAACTCTGCCTCCCTTCGCTTCGTGCATCGCGACAAGATGGAGGCTGAAGGTTATGGTGCCTATCTCGACCAAGTGGAGGATATCCGATGACTACGGAACGTGCAGTTCTCGCCGGCGGTTGTTTTTGGGGCATGCAGGACCTCATCCGCCGTTATAACGGCGTCATCTCGACCCGCGTCGGCTATACCGGCGGCGAGGTTCGCAATGCGACTTATCGCAATCATGGCACCCATGCGGAAGCGATCGAGATC
>NZ_JARFYN010000117.1 GCF_030272695.1 Martinezella calliandrae | reverse complement strand
ATCGCAAGGCCGAATATCTCCATTCGACGCAAACGAAAACGATCCGGATGGTCCGACGAATTCGCAAGAACTGTCATCGCTCAAATGCGATAGCCCTGGATTGAAACGGCGCTCCCCTTTGAAATCGTTAGGACGAACGCTAACATGCGATTCCCGTCGTTGCTGCGCGTAGGAAGACATGACCGTTAAGCCCAAGAAACCCAAACTTGAACATTCCGAGCTCTCCGGTGAATTTACCGAGGACGGCGTGACGGTGCTCGTCGATATCTTCCGTCCGGCAGGCAGCCAACAAGATTGGCGCATGGAGGTCATTACGCCCGAGGAGGATCTCATCGAATGGGAAGAGCTCTTCGCGACGGACCGCGAGGCCTTCGACGAGTTCCTGGCGACGATCGCGCGCGATGGTATCAGGATCTTCTTTGACGATTCGGATCCGGCGATTCATTAAGCTGCGCCGGCGCCTTTGGGATAGTTGTGAGGGCATTGGCGCCGGTGGAGGCCTGACTGACCTCAGGGATGACCAGCCACAATTTCGGGTGGAAACCACCGGAAATATCTACATTTACAACATCTAAAATAGGCATACACTTTCTCCCATCAACGGAGGGCGAGGGTGCGTCCATGCGTGAGGCATTGGGGGCCATTGTCGTGGGATTGTCGTTTGTTGCGGTCGCGAGCGCACCGGCGATGGCTGGGCAGAATTGCTACTGCAAAAGCAAGGATGGAACGCTGCACCCGATCGGTGCGGTCGCGTGCATGACCGTGGACGGCAAAAGCTATCTCGCGCGATGCCAAATGAACCTCAACGTTACCTCCTGGTCAAAGCTGCAGGAGGGATGCCCGGTTACGGAGATCTCGCCGTGGCAGCAATCGGCCTGGCATCTTCAGCCGATCGCCGTTCGCTGAACGGCTTTCTAATGTCAACGGTATGCGCACTCCGAAATGGCGCTCATGCCTGAGCGGGTCATGAATTCATAGAGAATGCCCGGCCAAAAGGATTGTGCAGGCGGATGGCGTCGGAGCCTAGAAATTGCGTTTCCGTCTGGTCAAAAACTCTGAGATGCGGCGCTTGCTGGATTGCTGCTCGATAGAAATCATGAAATTCGCGCCGGCAGAGATAGGTCTTATATTTGGTCATGCAGAAGGCCGAGAAGGCCTCGTCGTTGTCGCGAAGAAAATCGGCGACGCCGACGGTGACTTCCGGCCAGGCGGGATTGAAAGTATCGTCGAAGACGATGACACCATGATCGGCGGTCGTCTCCTTCGCCAGCCGGCTGTCGGCCACGAGATTCGGCAGCGTGTGCCCGCCGTCGACACGGAAGAAGCGCACTTCGCCGACCCTGCTCAATATATCTGTCGGACACAGATCGGAGCTATCTCCCACGACCAGCAAGTCCTCGTTGACCGGCAGGCCCAGCCGGTCGCCACGCTCGAGAAATGATTGGTACTGCTCGGAAATGCCATCCGACATCTTTCCGATATCGAAGAGATCGATGCCGAGCACGCGATCTTCGGGGGAGGCGATCTTTTTCAGGAGAAAGTAAGAACGGCCGAAATAGACGCCGATTTCAGCAATTCCGCCGCCCAACGCATGTTCTCGCAGATGTTCCAAAATAGAGAGATAAACAAGGGCATCCGGCGGATTGATATATCCTTCCACGCTACTCAGTTCGTGGACGATGAGTTTGCGGATATTCGATAGGATCATTCGCCCTGTGCCCTGCTTTTCCGGTATGTGACAAGCTAACATAGTCACATTTCTCGGGCGTCAACCCACGGGCAAAATATCTGTTCCCTAAGGCGCGCCGCGATCCCGGGGATTCGCTCCTTGCTCTTTGGGTTCCTGATTTTGCGCATGTCGTTATCGCAAAACCGCTGCGCACTTTTGGGCGACAAACGTTAACCGCCCTGCTTGCGGACCAGGACTAAGGGCCGTCCCTCTTCCTCCTCGGTTTTCTGGAAGCTGCCATCCGGCCGCATGTCGAAAGACAGCGAAGAGCCGTCCGTGCCCATCATCACCAGGCCGAAACCCTCCATGACCCAGAGGGAAAGCTTAAGATCGCCGATGTCGGTGGGGCAGTCGCTGCCCGGTGACATCTTGGGTGTCCCATCCGTATCGGTATCGCTGGAGAGCGTGACGCCGCAGATGGCTTTGCCGCCGGGCTGTTGGATCTCCCAAGTGCCGGCAACACTTGCGATGGTTGGGACATGGTCGACATCGCCAAGCGCCGGCAACAGCCACATCGGGTCGCCCTCTTCGATTTCCCAGGGCGAACCTTCTTCTTCTTGCTGGAAACGAGCCACCACTTTCTGTGTCGCGTCGGTCAGAGCTAGCGTGCCATCTTCGCCGAAATTCCAAGCAGCCGCCTTGGCAAGCGCCGGCAGGGTGGAGGCGCAGGCGTCCGCGCCGGTGATGGCGTAGCCGCCGGCCGCCGGTGTGGTTTCGAAGGTGATGCGGCAACCCTTGGCGCCGTTTTCGGGCGCCAAGAGCCATGATCCGGCTTGCGCCTTGATAAGTTCGTCATCGACGGCGCCCGCCGGTTGGCCGGTGGCAAGAATGAAGGCGGCGGAAGCGGCCGCGAGGCTAAAGGTACGGATCAAGGCAAATTCCCCCAAATCTGCTGCGGCAGCCCCAGCGCCGCTACATTTTCAGATAAGACCGCGCTGCATAAAGGGCGATAGCGGCCGCGTTCGAGACATTGAGCGACTTGATGGCGCCGGGCATGTCGAGCCGCGCCAGCGCGTTCACCGTTTCGCGCGTTTTCTGGCGCAGCCCCTTGCCCTCGGAGCCGAGAACGAGGGCGACTTTCTGGCCTGAAAACGTACCTTCGAGCGGCGCCGGACCTTCCGA
The DNA here is from genome assembly GCF_030272695.1 of Martinezella calliandrae. Lineage (GTDB taxonomy): Bacteria > Pseudomonadota > Alphaproteobacteria > Rhizobiales > Rhizobiaceae > Rhizobium > Rhizobium calliandrae. The sequence continues at coordinate 2,734 of NZ_JARFYN010000117.1, read as the reverse complement.
ATCAAGGCCGATGGTGACGAAGCCGAGACGATGAAGCTCGCCGAGCGCATCGGCGAGATTGGTGATCTGTATGTAGGGTATGAGTTCCAGCGCGCCGGAAGCGGATTTCGCCAGCACGCCCGATTCGGTTGGGCTGTGTCGCTGGGTGGTGATGACTGCGCCGGCGTCGAAGGCCACGGCCGAGCGCATGATGGCGCCGACATTGTGCGGATCGGTCACCTGATCGAGCACCAGCAGCAGCGGGCTGTCCTTCAATGCCTCCAGGCGACGGACAGGTAGCGGACGCGTCTCCAGCATGACGCCTTGGTGGATCGCCTCGGGACCAAGCACCTTGTCGATATCCTGTGGCGAGACGATTTCGACGGGAATGCCGAGATCCTCGACCGGTCCGATCTCAAGCCGCACGAGCGCGTTTTGCGTCGCTGATAACTTGATGTTCTTCCGCTCGGGATTGGCAAGGGCTGCGCGAACCGTATGCAGGCCATAAAGATAGACCTGGTCGGGAGCCAGCGCCGGCGGCTTCCAGCCGTCCGCGCCCGGTCGTTTGCGCTTCTGTGGTTGCGGCGTCGGAATCTCGCCACGTTCACGCTTGGCGTCGCGATGCGCGCGCCGTAAGGCGGCATAATGCGTATCCTTGGCTGACTTGTCGCCAGCGGTGTTTTCAAGGCCCGAACGGCCGGATGTTCTGTCTTTGCTCATGCGGCTTTATAGCCGGAGCGCCGTCGAGCGCATAGTCCTCTTTCGCCGGGGGACTTTTCCAGCAAGTTGAAATTTTTTCGTCATTTTTGGCTGAACCTCATGTTGACAGACGGAAACGGTGCGGTCATATACGCGGCGCAGATCGCGGCGGCGACGTCGGGTCTAGCAAGCTTGGTCTCAGGATCCAGTCGGAAAACTGGAGGGATGCCCGAGTGGTTAAAGGGGACGGACTGTAAATCCGTTGGCTCAGCCTACGTTGGTTCAAATCCAACTCCCTCCACCATTCCGTGCCGGATCTTGACCACCCGCGGGTATAGCTCAATGGTAGAGCAGCAGCCTTCCAAGCTGAATACGCGGGTTCGATTCCCGCTACCCGCTCCAAGTATTTCAATGAATTCGTTATTTCTCTTGCCCGATGGCGCGTCGTTCGCGCTTTTCGGTGCGGCACCGCTACGCATTCGCCCGCGTTGCTACCTGTTCCCTTCGGCGCGACGCGGAACTGACCGGTGGTGATGGCTGCCCCGCCGGCCATAATGGCGATTTTCCGGGCGATGATGTATCGAATGCTGAGATCGTCCATGGCCGTGGAAGCTGCGGTGGTCATAGCGATAGCGGTCGCCGGAATATCGTGATCGGTATCGGTTGCTGCCGCCATAGATCACCGTGCCGCCATAATAGCCGCCGCTATAGTAACCGCTGCTGTACCCGTTGTAGCCGCTTGGGCTGCTTTCGACAACGCAGCTTGAAAGCAGGCCTGCCAGAACCAGGAACACGGCTGCGGGTATGGGTTTGCTCTGCATGATTGCTCATGCCATCTCCTCCCGCGGAGTTATATGGGGCGGAGTAATGCGACCAGCAATTGAGATGTCGGGTAAAATCTCCGCTATGGTTTAAATATTTGTTGACCGCTGCCCGTGCACGAAATCTCCTGAAACGACGCGACGAACGCAGAAGCCGCGCTGCGGATCGAATGCCGACCGCTCGCATTATTCGTGAAACTACCATCGCAAACTGCGGGAACACGGTTGTCTCCACCCCGCAATACCGTGACCGGGTCTTCTTGTTTACATCTCTAGCGTGAGATCTTGCTGAACAGGAACGGACGATAGTGCCGGCCAACCTAAACGGGGGACTACCCAATGGGAATTTTTGCCAAAATCAAAAGCGCCATCTGGGGCGAGGCAAAGGCGGCGGAAATCACGCGCCCGCGTCTACTCAAACAGCCACGCCCGTAGAGGCACCTTCTGCTATGGGATCGGCACCAACCACGGGTGTGCGGGCCGCACCGGCCGAAATCACACCGGTGGATGTCGCATGGATTCTGGATGCCAGCCGTTAAGAAGAGTGGCCAGAAGCTCGACTGGAAACATTCGATTGTCGATCTCATGAAGGCGCTTGGCATGGATGCGAGCCTCGCCGAACGCAAGGAGCTTGCACAGGAGTTGGGCTATGCCGGCGACGTCGGGGATTCCGCGAAGATGAACATGTTCCTGCACAAGGCTCTGATGAAGAAGCTCTCAGAGAATGGCGGCAAAGTGCCGGCAGAGCTGCTTGATTGATTGTGGTGCATCTATCGGGAGGCTGTCTCCTTTCGAAGGCTGCTGATCATTGCGCCCTCTCCGCATCGGGGAGGGCGTCTTTCGTTGCTCGGCAATCCACAGACGGATTCGGCCCGGGCGGCTGTTCGGACACCTGGAATATTTCCTCGGCGTGCCTATGTAACCGTCTGAACCGGCAAATGCTTTTACGTCTTTCCGGATCGGCCGGCGAAACCTTCGGCGCGAATCAATGCCAACGGCGCGTATTGTCCGCCATCGGCTACACTTCGCCAAGAATAGGGCCTGCAATTAAGTCTTGCGCAAATGCGACGAAAGCCTTAAACGGCGGCACTAAACCGGTTCGCCGGGGTCACCATTTACGTTCACAGGAAGCATTCAAATGGCAAAGAGTAAGTTTGAGCGCAATAAGCCGCACGTTAACATCGGCACGATCGGCCACGTTGACCACGGCAAGACGTCTCTGACGGCAGCGATCA
>NZ_JARFYN010000116.1 GCF_030272695.1 Martinezella calliandrae | reverse complement strand
ACGACCGGCAGAACACGCCCTTCGAAGGCGTGTCCCGAGCGGGTAACAGCTATCGACGTCGGTAGATCCCGGTGATGGGTAGTCTGGCGACGTTTCCTTTGATAATATTGACCATGACCTGCTGCTGCGGGCTGTTCGCAAACACATAACGTGTGCCTGGGCGCTGCTCTACATCGAAAGATGGCTGACAGCACCAATGCGGAAGGAGGATGGGACAAACGTCGAGCGAAACTGCGGCACGCCACAAGGCGGTGTCGTTAGCCCGATACTTGCCAACCTCTTCCTGCATTATGCATTCGACGTGTGGATGGGCAGACAATTCCCTGACCTGCCGTGGTGTCGTTACGCGGATGATGGACTGGTGCATTGCCGGAGCGAGAGTGAAGCGCGGATCGTCTGAGAAGCCCTCGCAGCTCGTCTTCGGGAATGCCGAGTGGAAATGCATCCCGCGAAAACGAAAATCGTCTACTGCAAAGATGATCGACGGAGGGGTAGGCACGAGACCGTCAAGTTTGACTTTCTCGGGTATTGCTTTCGTCCGCGATCCGTCCAGGGTCCAGTTACGCAGAAAACGTTTTGCGGATTTACCCCGGCCGTCAGCACATCGGCGCTGAACTCGATGCGGGAGAGGATTCGAAGCCTGAAACTCCGTAAACGAACGGAGGTGACGTTGGATGACATTGCCCGCGAGATAAACCCGATCGTTCGGGGATGGATCGCATACTATGGGCAATACTCGCGCTCGGCGCTCTATCCGATGGCGCGATACATCAACGAAACCCTCTATGTTTGGTTTAAGCGGAAATATAAGCGCTTTCGCAAACGCCTGGGGCAAGCGCGTCTCTTTGTTGCAAAGATTGCGCGTGAAAACCGAAAGCTGTTCGTACACTGGCAACTTGGTAATGGCACGGAGCTCGCTTGATGGGAGCCGGGTGAGGTGAGAGCCTCACGCCCGGTTCTGAGAGAGGCTGGAGGTGAGATTCCTCCGGCCTACTCGCCCGACCGTGCCCCTCCTGGCCAGGGGCGCAACGCGGCAGGCAAGTTCCAATGACACGAAAATCGCGCCAAGATCCGTGCGGACAGCGGTCGGATGAATGGATGCAGATTCCATAAACTGCTCCTCCTGAGCGAGTGTTTTGATGCAACCTCACTCTGCCAGAGCGTCGGCCGCTGTTCACTCCTCATGGGATCTAAAGCCGAAGAAGACATCACCCGCACTTGGCCTATCCAATCGGACGCCCGATCAAACAGGGCACGCATCTCCAAGACCCTGCTTTCCATGGCCGCTTTCGACGCTATCGTCGGCGCACCGATTGATGTTTTCGAGGTCATCGTCGAGACGTCGTAGCTTCTCGACGAGTACCCCTCTTGGCGTTTCAAGCCCAGGGCGAGCAACCGAATCATCGTACTGCATTTTTAACCTCTCGAATCATTGCCCTCTTTTTTATCGTCGTATGGAGTCAAATAGACGCCATATGAGATAATAAAAGATCTCATACGGTATCAATTGACATTTTTTTGGGGGACCGGCTTCTCGAGAGAATGAGGATACCTGCCCCACCCGACGCCCTTCGGGTCGCTCGCGCGCTTTTGAACCTATCGCAGCGCGCCGCTGCCGAGGCTGCTGGCGTGCCACACAGGTATCTCAGCATTGTCGAATCCTCGGCCTCGCGGATCAGCACGAACCTGGAATTGGTTGATTTTTATGCCGCTGCGGGCATCGAGCTACTGGGTGAGGCCTCCATCGGAAACGAGGTCACTCGCGCTGGAGCCAGGTGGTCGGCCCCGAATTCGCCGGACATCAGCAAAGCCGTGAAAGCGACGTTTCACGTTGAGGACACACGGGTGTCCTTTCGGGCCGCGCGGGCGTTATTGAACAAAAAGCAGGATGAGATCGCTGAATTAACCGGCTTGAGCCGAGCCACCGTCAAGAGCCTGGAATCTGGCAAGGCCTGGCAGGAGTCACACCAAACGCTACTGACGTTCTACGAACGCTCCGGTGTCGAGTTCGTCGGTTGGGGCGACCCGGTTACTAACAGGTATTTCGGCATAGGAGTCCGCTGGTCTCCGAATTCATCCGGGCCGGAATTCGTATCCAATCCGGCCCGGCCATGATCACCCGCGAGATGGCACCGCAGAAGCACCCTGGAACCTCGCAGCCCGGGTCGGTCGCCACTACGGTCGGCTACGCCGCTCCAGATGCGCTGCGAGCGGCCCGGGCGCTCTTGGGTCTCACGCAACCCGAACTGGCGGCGTCGATCGGGATGTGCCGGAAATCGGTGGCCGCTTGCGAGTCGGGAGTTGGCGCGACGCTGAAGTCGATCGGCGCACTCCGGAATTACTACGAGCTGCAAGGCATAGAATTCCTGGGAAGGATCGACCTGAACAAAAACGAGGTTCACGGGTCGGGGGCATGCTGGAAACTAAAGGACGTGTACTTGAGTTTCCGGCCGTCGGTACCGCCCGATGTGAACTTTTCTGCCGCAAGAGCGCTCCTGGGGCTTGAGGAGCGCGAGGTTGCTAGGAAGGCGGGCCTGACGCCAAGACAGGTAGGAAGTCTCGAGCGCGGCCAGGCCTTCACCAGGAAGGGTCACGATCGCCTCTGCGATTTCTTCGTAGACAGCGGAGTGGAGTTTCTGAGCTTCAGGTCGGGACGAATCTCGTATATTGGCCTCGGCGTCCGCCGTGCATGTTTAGAAGTCCCGCTGCTGCCCCACCATTGGGCAAATCGGGAATCCGAGCGGGAACGGTCTTGCGGCTGATTCCGAATTTTAGGTGGCCTTTCCGTTGCATTAATTGCCGTTTTTGATTCCGCCCTCGCGCCGTGTTTTCCTCGCTCTGTAACCGAAATCGGAAGGTGACAGCCATGGCAAAGCGCCCCCCGCGCGGACCGAAAAGCTCTCGCACGATCTCCAATCCATACGGCGTCTATTCGTACCGTGAGGTCTGCGAGCTTACGACGTTTTCCAGGCAGACGATCTATCGGCTGCGCAAGAAGCGATTGTTCCCGGAGGGCCGGAAACCCACGCCCGGCCGCATAGTCTGGTCGAAAGACGTGATCCATCTCTATCAGGCGGGGAAGTGGAAACCCGACCCGCCGGAGCCGGACGATGACAATCACGACGACGGAAATGACGGATAGAGGGCGGCCGAGCCGCCCTCTACCTGTGCCGCTCAGGTAAAGAAGCGGCCGGCTTTTTCGAGTCTCAGCGAGAGGTCGATCGCGGCGGCCTTCAAGACGGCCACGATTTCGTCCAATCTGCCCTCCAGTGGGGATTTCGGCCCCTCGATCCAATGGTGCCGCCAGGGAACGTCGTAAAACGGGCTGTAGGCAGTAAGCTTCAATCTGCCGCTCGGCATCTTCCGATACGTCTTCCATGTGTAGCCAACGAATTCGGCCCTGTTGAATTGCGAGGCGGGAACAAAATTTCCGTCGCCCGCATATGCCAGATGCTGTTTCTCGCTGACCTCCACGAGCGAAAGGCCGAGCGGAACACCCGCGATGTGGACCACGGTCGGCCGAAGCGGTGTCCACGGAAGCGGGCTGTCCGGTCGCGCCGGATCAGGCTTAACAGCCTCGTCGTAGTTGTCGATATCGACGCGGATAAGGATTTCAGAACCGGTCGCGATTTCGACGGGGTGGCCAGACTCCTCGAGTCGGTTGTACAGCGCGCTCGCGAACCGCAGGCAGCTATCCAGCCCCACTGCCGACGTCACGATATCAACGAGGAGCTTCCGGCGTGGCTTGAGGTAATAACCGTCGGAACCGGTTTGAGCCGTCCGGAAGTCATCTTCCGCTCGCCGCACCAGTTCGTGCGACCCATCTTTCATTCTAGGTGCGAGGACCGGCCGTTCCTTCTGGGGCGCGGAGAGCTTCAACTTCTTCGGCCTGCGGCGGCGCGCAAACCCTATGGCATCCCCTTTCTTCCACGACCGTCGCGTACCCGGGCCCGCTGCGGGGAGCTCGGGCACGGCGCCGGCGTTGTCGGTATCGCGACTTCTCCAATAACCGCGCGAAGGCTTTGGAACTTCCAAAGCCCGGCAGACGTGGCCGAGGTAGCTGTCGGTGATTTTCAGACGCGTTGCTGCCTCGACGCCAGGGACGCTCCAGACCAACGCGTAGAGCTCGTCGCGGGTGATCGTGGTCATCGCCGCCTCCCTTGCGTTGTCTGCTCGGCTTCCTCCGCCTGCGCGGGGCGGTGGAATTCCTCCCATGAACCGCCCGCGGGTTCGTCGTCCCAGAAATCGCCCTTGGAACCCTCGACCACTTCGCCGAGCCGGTCATGCAGCTTCGCCATAGCCTTTCGTCGTTGTGGAATTTGACGGTACTGGTCATACAGCCCCTCTATTCCCTTCTTGCTGTGGTTGAGGATTCCCTCGGCCACATCGCTGGGAACGTCCAGAGCCGATAGCGCCGTGCGGTCGACCCGCCGGTCATCGTGCAGCACGAAATGCCGCATGACCTTTGTCGAATCGATCTCCCGCAAGGCCGCCTCGGCCTTGGCGCGGAGAGTATTGGTCGCCCCACCGAAGCCCTTGATCGGCGATTGCCCGTGGCTCGAGCTGAACACGTAGTCACCGTGTCCCGGCGGCAGGCTGCGGTGGATGTCGGCGAGCAACTCCATCAGTTGGTCCGAAAGCGGGACAAGATGTTCGACGAGCTTGCCCTTGACTCTAATGGGAGGCGCTCTCCAGAGCATTGTCGCGGGGTCCAGCTCCGACCAGCGCATCCCCGCGACCGCGGTCCTCCGCTCGGCGATCAGCAGCAGGACTTTGAAGTACGGTCCGTATGGATACGGCATTTCCTCTGCTGCCTGCCAGTACGCCCGCAACTCCCATGGCTCCAAGACATGCAGCCGAGCGTTCTTCCAAAGCTCGAGGTCTTCGGGATTCAGGCCTTCCAGCGGATCTACGAGTATTCCGTAGTGCCCGCAACGGAGTGGTGCCTTGACCCACCTGAAGAACGCCTGGAGATGCTTGAAGAGCAGATAGGCTTGGCTCATTGTTCGACAGCTGAGGTTCTCGATGATTACACCGAGGTCCTCTCGCGTCACCTCGGCAACGGGCTTTGTTAGCGTTTCGGCGGCCTCTGGATTGTCGAGAAGGGTCCGACGGATCACGGCGATGTCGCCCAGCACGTGCCGCGTATATCGCCGATCGGGCAACCAGGAGATGAAATCAACGAGGGCGGAGCGAAAGACCCTCCGCTCCTCGAGGCGCTTCTCCCGCTCCGTGCGCGTCTTCTCTTCCGCCGGGTCGATCCCCTGTTTGATCAGTTCGTTCCATGCGCGCGCGGTTGCCCGCGCCGCCTCCAGTGAGATTTTCGGAAACTCGCCGATCTTCCTGCGGGTCGTCCTGACGTCGCCGGGGAACCTGGTCATCAGCACGAACACTTTCCTCCGCGTGCCCACCCTGACGACAAGATTGGCGACCTCGCCGTCGTGGACGTCGCGTCGCCTCCCGGACTGTGTGGGCTTCTCTCTCTCGATCCTTTCCTCATCCAATATGCGCGCTCTTTTCATTGCCGTGCTCCAGTTTGGGCAGCGCGATGGTCGGCAAAGCCGCGGAACGGACGTGTTTCAGCCGCCCGTCGGGAATTAAACCCCTCGACCACATTGAAGTCAATGATTTCAAGTGGTTAGTACCGTATGTTACCAAATGATACCGCCTGGTACCGGCTGACCACAGTGCTCATAACCGCTTGGTTGGGGGTTCGAGTCCCTCCGGGCCCACCATTTCATTGTTTTTATTATAGAATTTCTACGGGGCCCAACATGGGCCCAACATGGTAGACCGTATGTTCCTGGGATGAAGGTGGCCCGCCCCCGCGGTAAGCTGAATTCGGGGGTTGCTCTGGATAGGCCGGAGCCGAGCCCCACGCTTAAGCG
>NZ_JARFYN010000115.1 GCF_030272695.1 Martinezella calliandrae | reverse complement strand
GATCCTGGCGTTGATCCGGTATATCAAGGAGGAACTGCTGCTGGTGCTCGGCACGTCGTCTTCGGAAGCCGCGTTGCCGGGCCTGATGAACAAGATGGAACGCGCCGGCTGCAAGCGTTCCGTCGTTGGCCTCGTCATTCCGACGGGCTATTCCTTCAACCTCGACGGCACCAATATCTACATGACGCTGGCAGCGCTCTTCATCGCCCAGGCGACCGATACGCCGCTGACGTTCGGCGACCAGATCCTGTTGCTGCTGGTGGCAATGCTGAGCTCGAAGGGGGCTGCTGGCATCACCGGCGCCGGTTTCATCACGCTTGCCGCCACGCTTTCCGTCATCCCCTCGGTTCCGATTGCTGGCATGGCGCTGATCCTCGGTATCGACCGCTTCATGTCGGAATGCCGCGCGCTGACCAACCTCGTCGGCAACGCGGTGGCGACGATCGTCGTCGCACGCTGGGAGAATGAACTCGATCGGTCGCAGCTTTCCGCCGCGCTTTCAGTCCTAGCACCCGTTGACGCCAACCCCACGACTACCGAGCCGGCCGAATAATGCCTCCCAGGGCAACTACCGCACATCAGTGCGGTTTGGCGCGGTCCGGTTTCCGGATCGCGCCTCTTTTGATTTATCCACCAGCGCCGGCTTTGTTGCCTTTGCCGCGAAGCCCTTTCCTCCCTTTATTGTCGGCTTCGCGACTCGCCGTTATTCGGTATAATTCCCAGAATGACGGCCATCAGGTCTTCGTCGTCCTGACCGGGATAGCGGTCCAGATTGGCACTGAGCCTGCAGTGACCGGTGTCGATGGAAACGCTGGAGTAGTCGCCGACCAAGCCCCCTCGAGCGAAGCCCGCCACGCGGTGGCGAACGGGACTGTCAAGCGGCGTGGCGCGGAAGGCGGGCGATCTTCACGGGCGCCACTTGACCGGCCTGGCCGGCGATCTCATGGAGCGAACAAATGGAAACGGCCGGCTAGGGCCTCATGGCCGGTTGCCTCGGCAACCCGACGGGCAAGCGATCGTGACCGCGCTCTATGCCGATGGCCCGAACGGAACGAATGATATTCGACTCATCCCCGTTCAGGCGGTCGTTTCCCACAGGCTGCGATTAATCGCATTCACCCTAACGATCGTCGTGGAATCGCAGGAATGCTATGTCGGAAGATCCCACGGATTGACGAATGCAAATCCCATGCCCTCGAAATCTTTGACGTTGCGCGTGACCAGCGTCATACGACGGGTGAAGGCTGTCGCCGCGATATAGGCGCGTTGATCGGTTTGGGATTGGGCACATGCCATTGGGCCGCCTGAACGGCCGCCGCCTCGTCCAGTGGCAGGATGCGCCCGGAAAACGCGGTGAGAACGCTGTTTTCCAGCCAGTTGCGCAGCACCTTCCCGGCGGCTGCATCATTATGCTCCACCAGCCGAATGCCAATTTCCAGCTCGTGCAGGACGACAGATGAAATGAAGGTCTCGGCGGGATCGACGGTTTCGTTCCAAACCACGACATTGGGATCAGCCTTGCCGCTCGCGACCTTGCGCAGTTCGGACACGACATTGGTTTCGAGCAACAGCATCAGGACAGGTCGACCGGTTGGGCGCGTTCCGTGCGTTGCGGGAGCGGCAAGTCGATGTCTTCCGCGCCCGGCGCCGCCAGCATGTCACCGAGCGTCCGCATTTTACTTGTGAGGCGCTTGTACTCGTCGAACGACAGGAGAACATGCGCAGGCCGTCCCCTGTCGGTGATGATCACTGGTCCGTCCTTGGTGGCGCGCTTTGCGCGGCCAAGGTCCTGATTGAGTTCTCGGCCTGAAAGCGTGGTGACGGCCATGGCGAGCCTTCAAGGGTCGTGGTTGCGTAACCACGTTTAATCGGCAGGGGCCGGAATTGCAAGACGCGGCCGCTGCGGGGCAGCGGCGCGATCCTGAAACCATGAAGAGCATCGGAGAAATCAGGCGCCAGCCGTCGGCCGGGATATCGGGAATTCTCGATGCGCAAGGAGCGGAACCAGGGCAGCCGCAGGAGCTTCAACAGAGTGGCACTGAAGGGGGAAGCGGGACCGACTGCCTCCGGTCTTTGCGCGCCGTTGTCATGGAGGGGTGGCCAGTTTCGCGTGGTGGCGGGCGCCAAGGACACCCCTCGCACCTGGCCCGCGCCGCTAGATGCGGTCAGAGACAGGCAAGCGGCCGGTTCGATATTGACATGGCATTGGCTCGGCACGGCCTCCGCCTCGATCGAGACCGGCCTAAATCTGTCGTGAGGGTATGTCTTAGAAGTGCCTGAGCCGGTCTTTTCGACATCAAAGGACGGTTCTTTTGATTCGACGGCTCGGGGTTTGCCAGGCTGCACAACGTCAATGCCGGGCGCTTGATCGGCGACGGAAAGCTTCCTTCTTTCAACCGGTCGAGCGTCCCGCCCCTTCCCTTCTCGATACGTCATGGGGACAGGCAAGCGTTTCGCGCCTCGTCGCCGGAAACAAGAAGGGAGATGCGCTGGCAATGCTCAGAATATAGCCGACCGACCTTGTCTAACTGACCTACATAGGCCGCGAGATCGAGATGCATGGCAATCACGGTCCCTCGGTCTTCTTAATTTTTTGCCGAGAAGGCTTTTCGCCTGTCGTTATCTCGATCTCTGGCATGGGGGCCGCAGAGAATCGAAGGCCCTTCGGCGTTTTCTTTGACCGTGGAAATTTTTTGCGGGATTGATTTATATCGCCGCTTTCTCCTGCACCTTGAAGCAGCGCCGCATCACCCCGATCATCTATACCCTGCCGGTCTTGCGGCGTCTCATGCAGGTCGTCACCATCCAGCTCATCGCAGGCTTGTTGCCAATGACGCAGGTCCGAGCCATCCGGCCGGCCTTCGCTTTCCCAGATTTCATAAGCGCGGCGCTCGATTCGCTCGTTCCTGTCAACGGCCATGACCTTCTCCCCCGAAGCAGAATAGCCCATAGAGAACGATCTGGAGAGGATTGCGGTTCCGTCGATATCACCGGGTGTCGACCATCGATGGAATCTAGCGGATGAGGAACCGTCTTCTTCTCCCTGTGAAGCGAAGGTCAATGTACGGACCGCTTCTCGCTTAAGACTTCTCGAAGGCGATATCAACGTCTCGATGTCGCAGAGCTTGGAAAGAGGAGGTTTTTGACAATATTGATCTTCCATGATCCGCAATTCGCGATCGAACTCATCAATGATCCGCTGCACCCATGGTTCAACAACGGCGCCCGGCTCGTGCAATTGCTCTTTATGACCGCGGCTATCTCGGAGAGTTTTTCTCCGTTTGAGTGAGGCGTAAGATTCTCTGATCATGAGGGTAATCCGAATTGCTTCGAACGGACAAATCGATTTTAATTCATGCCGCTCCATGACAGGACCGAAAATTCAAAGTCGCTCCGTTCCGTCAGCACGAGCTCACCTCTCGGTCGGCCAAATAAGCCTCGTCATTCTTATGGGCCGGACGGACGCGCGCCGGCGCGAGGAAACGTAAGTGCCCCAGCGTGACTTCAGGCCTCAACGGATTTCGCAATTCGGGCTCGAGTGAGAGCGTGCTTGCCTCGATCGAATAGAGGCGATGATGCTGCATCAAGCCACCTAAAGAAGGCTTAGCCTGAATTGGCATGATAAGCTCCTGGCCCAAGACCGAGGGCAAGCTGAGCTTGGTGACCTCCCAGCCCGTGGAAATTAATAGATCGACCAGCTTCGGGTGCGTTTCCACGATCAGCGAAGTAATGCCCGCAACGAGACAGAACTCCATCACTCCGGTCATCAAAACATGCGAGGCGGGTATCTGATTGATAAGAACGGCGCCCTCGGCGGCGACGCACCGGGTCCATTCATAAATTTCCGGTGCACGGGGCCACGCCTGACCGTTCATGATATGAGGATAGATATCAGACAGGAGATGCGGCTCGGTCGTCGGCAGCAATCGAGAATATCCCACAACGGCATCTTTACAGAAAAGTACAAGATGAAGAGCCTGTTCATGGTCGAACTGATCGATTTCGCGACCATCGCTTCTGCGAAGTGCTTCCCATCCGAAGCGCTCTACGAATTGCTGGTGCCGAAAGCGCCAAATCTTCTCCATTGCCTGGGGATCTGACGCCGCACGACCTACGTAAAGCCTTATCATCTTTGCCCCTATTTTGGGCGAAACAGTGCACGATATTGCGCGCCACATAAATAAGTAGAATTACCCAGCTTCAGCGAAGGATTCCAACGCGAAAACTTTCCGCGATCATCTGCGCCGCATTAACGACATCAAGTTTGCGCTGCACATTCAAAATCTCATTCTGAATGGTTCGGTGGGAGCGTCCCAGAATTTCCGCGATCTCAAAGGCCGTTTTGCCTGCCGCGCACCACTGAATAATTTCACGCTCTCGAGCAGTGATCCGCAATAGGCTTCTGTTTCGGGGACTCGCCTCCTTTGCTATCAGGCCACGCAACGCATTGTGGGCGTAGATCGACAAGATATGCAATGCCCCTCTAGCGGCGCTGGAGAGATCGACCTTTTCGGCACCGAACGTCACAATCGCCTGAAAGCCGCTCGCTGTATGCAATGGCACGCTGTAGCCGTCTTTCATTTTGAATTCCCTGGCTTCGTTCATGACACGGCGTGCATGACGGCCAAGATCTTGGCCTCGCAATGCCTCCGACCAAACAAAAGCACCGTCCTGCATTTTACAGAGCTGAATAACGGGATCTGCGTGAACGTAATTCTTCGACAAATAGTGTTCAAACCATTCCAACGGCCATCCATTCAACATGAAGTAAGAATCGATACGCTCCGTGGCCAAAGGTATGCCGGAAATAGCGAAACAATCAAAACCGAAGTATCGTGCGGATCTGTCCAGTGAGCCGAGTATTTCTTCCTTGCTCTTTGCAGTCGCGGTTTCCGATAGAAATTCGAACATTATTCTTGCGGTCGCCACGGCCTCGCTGTCCACTCGCCCCTCCCCAGTATTTCAGATAGTCTATGAGCATATTAGCTGAAAGAAGTATTACTTTCATGACCACCGCCCAACGATTGCCGGCTGGATGTGAGATTTTTATAAGATGCGAATTTAAAACGGAGGATCAGCGGTCTCGTACCACCGACATACACTGCCGACTATGCAGAGCAACGCACCGTCGGTGTTTTTTCGCATGGACGGGCCTGGCAACTTTGCCGGACGGCCCTTCAATGCGCTCAAAGCTAGGCAATATTGCTTATTTACCGTTACGTGAGGTCGCTGTTAAAACCAACACAAGTAAGCAAATTGCAGCCAAAGGGCGCGGGCTTGCCGGATTTCAATGACGGCCCTCACTTGGAGGCATTGCCAGCACCAAAGGCATTGCCGGGCCGATCTTTGAGCATCTGGAAAATGAAATCTGAATAACGACGCCGGCAGGGTCGAACCTGCCGGCTGGAGCTCTGAGCGCTGACATCCGTCGAGAATTAACTCGCTGTCGCGGGAGATTTGAACATACCTTGACGCGGCGCATATCGCGGAGCCTTGAGCTCCCCCCGAAAAAACGTCTAGCACGCCAGGGGCAACTGGGCTGAATGCCATGGTTCGCAGGTTCGCAACTCACCCGCCTCCCTGCCGAGCGGAATATCGATCACGATTTGGCGAATTTCTTCATAACTGTGAGCGCCGGCTTGCAATATGCTTATATGAGGAGCGGCAAGATCGTAGCGGGACTTGGAACTTGTACCCCAGGACATAGCGCCGATGCATTGCTCGTTCTGCTGAAGCCCCTGTAAGGCCGGCCCACGGTCAATTTAGGTGTCGCTTTCAGTTCCGGGATTGCAAACACTGAAATACCTTGAGCTGGTTAAGCTAGAGGTCTAGGTGAGCCCCAGTTTTCAGCTAACGATTTCAATGTCAGTTTGCCCTTGCGAAAGCAACTGAGAGCCTCTGTTCGACGCTCACTCCGCTGGTTGCATGCATGGTGACAGCGAGCTTTCTGTAAGCGCCGTCTCCGCCCCATTGGATTGGCTGTATTTTGAGGCTTGCCGCGTGTGCGAGAAGGTTTCCAGGACTATCTGGAGATTTGCATGGCAGA
>NZ_JARFYN010000113.1 GCF_030272695.1 Martinezella calliandrae | reverse complement strand
GGATTTATCACCTTGACAGCTCCCTCACCTTGGCAAAGCGGCAACGTCAATCGTGAGCAAGGGTCTCAAAGGCAGGTAATCCGCGACTGCGAGCCACGATGGTCGAGCTCGCCTGGCTATGGTTGCGGCACCAGCCGAAATCAGCACTCACCTGCTGGTTTAAGGAGTGCATCGCTCACAACAGCGCCCATCTGAAAAAGCCGATGATTGTGGCTTTGGCCCGCAAGCTGCTCGTTGCATTCTGGAAATACGTGAGCTCCGGCGTTGTGATCGAAGGCGCGATCATGAAAATCGCCTGACGCCCAAAAACGGCTGCGAAAAGCAAATTCAAATCCTCAAGGGTGTGACCAGCCCTGACGGATCCAGGTGAACGGACCGGGATTCCTTTTGGTTTCAACCGCCGATCTTAAAATTGGTTCCGTTCTCCTGAGCGCGCCCGCGAAGGCGGGAAATTGGTGCCTGCCGTTGAAGCGGCAACCGGATGTGAGGTTGTATAGGCTCGACGACGAGCCGGTAAAGCGATGGGCTCAGATTGCGGATCCGCGAACAAAGGAGGTTTTGTAACGTCATCAAAATGAACCGTTGACAAAAAACCTGACGTAAAGGATTCGAACCAATCGCCATCCTGTTTGGACGGGCTAACGCCTTGAATATGCAGCAAGGCTCGATAAGTTGAGGGCCGAGCCGCGAGGCACTACTTCGCGAACTCGCGATATAGCTCGACCGTCGGCGCGTGCGTATCGACCGCGTCGGTGACCTTGGCTGCCATCGGCAGGTTCTTCTTTTCCGCGTCCCATACCGCCCTAAAACGTTCAACCGTCTGGCGCGCGGTGTCGATCACCAGCTTCTCGGAAAGCTCCGCTTTCGCAGCCAGATGCGCCAGCTCGTCCTTCGACAGCGCCGCCATCTTTTTTGTGCGGGAGAAATTGAGCGCCGCCGTATCTTCCCCATCGATGTATGGGATAGTCGACAACAGGTCATACGCTGGCGAGAGCGCAGGGGTGCGGCGATCAGGATAGATGAGCGACCAGTTCTTCAGGTGCATGTCACCATTGCCGATTAGCGTGCTGAAGACTAGACGCCGGATGAATTCCGCCACGTCGGCCGTGCTGGTTTCGATCCCCAGCACGCGGCCGATCATCCGGTAATTGCCCTTATCGTATTTATGGTCGGGAAAGACGCCGAAGACTTGCGCAAAATCCTCGATATGCACCGGTCCCTCCGACGTGCGGTCAAAACGCTTGATCGCCAGCGCCTGCCCGTGCAGCTCGCCCACCCCTTGCGGCAGGCCGCTTATCGCATCGAGATCAACCAGCTGGATCTCGGGCACGTCCATGCCCATCATGCGGGCGATGGTCATCATCGCGAACTCGTTCTCGGGCACGCCGCTATATTGCTGAGAGGGCAGTTTCACGATCCACGAGCCACCCGTGCCCTCGGCCGGAACGGTCAAGCCGCAGCCCTTGTTGTCGTTCTTAAAGGCCGAGAATTTCAGCTGCACACCCGCCAACGAAAAGCGTAGCGCGTTCGGCCGAGCTTCAACGATAGCCCGCTCGTCATCCGGAGGCGCGTCATCCCCTTCGGAGGGATGCACCGTCACAGCCCCAGGCAGGTCGCGGCCGAGCATCCAGAGCAGGAAGAACTCCCGCGACGGCTTCACACCCGCACGACCAGCGAGGTATTTGCGCAGCGGTCCTTCCGGCAGTAGGTTCGAGAAGAAGGGCGGGACCAGCATGTTGTAGGGCCTGAACTTCGTAATGAGAGCCCCAAACGGGTCTTTCAGAGACAGGCTAAGCGTCGGTCGCTTTTCGTCTTCGATATAAGCATAGTTGAACGCGAAGATGGTGCGCCCGTCCTGCAGGTTTGTAAGGGTCGCTACCGGTTGCCCATACAGTCTGACATCGAGGACCTTAATCTTAGGCATTATCGTCTTCTTCATCCAGCGCATAGGCCGAGCGAGGGACCGCGTCGTCACGGTCGCGGTGCACCGCGGCGTTGCGTAGGTGTCTTACGGCATGTACGATCCTGCTCAGCTCCTGACGGGACGGAGGATCGGCCTGCCACCGGTCGAGGCGTGCAGTCGCCTCTTTGAGTGTGTCCATCTCCTCGGCCGACAGAGGAAGATGCCTTAAGAGCGCAAGGCTATCTTTGAATGTATCTGCTTCGGAAGCACTACCGAACGCGCTCCTGTGCTGCGCAAACCACCGCTCGAGGCGCCCCACCAGTTTGCGTTGATCGGATGTCAGAACATTACTCGATGCCGCTGCGCTATCGATGATGTTGCGGATCGCCGGCATCATTTTTTTTGGGGCAAGGACAATCTCGAAGTCGAGCGCGCGCGCCACATCCACTAGGCTGCCAAGTCCGGGCTCCATGGTGCCCCGTTCTATCTGAGAAATATGGCTTTGCGTCAGGCCCGATCGTGCGCTCAGCTCGCGCTGGCTCATTTTCTGCGCTTCGCGCGCAGCGCGCAGCTGCTGCGTTATATGCTCCGTTTTGTACACTGTATCACTATCCTGTATCGCACAATGCGATCCATGCAGGATAATATATAGAGAATTCTAGAGAGCGATGCAATCAATATACAAAACCGTATCGATGTGAGGCATATATATAGAATAATATATCAGCTTGCAGGCTTCGTCACAACTGCCTATCAGCTCTTATGGTCACCCATCAGTGCGCGCAGCAGATCAACCTGCATAGACCCTACAGGCATAGTGTTGCTGTAAGGGGACATTGATGTAGGCTTGCCCATCCGGTTGCGGCCGCGCGTGCACGCCGAATGCCTCGAAAAGCCGGAAGCCAATCGCCCCAACATCGACGAGCGCATTGTAGCTTTCCCACTCCTCCCGAGTATCCCATAGCGTGCACAACTGGTCCACCAACTGGCCAATGGCAGTGACAAAGGCACGATCCTCGGTCGGTAGCACAGGCACCACTTCGCAGAGCGTACCGGTATCGTTCATCCCGTCCAGATGACCGAACAGGTAGGACGCGATCCGCAGGGGCTCAAGGATAACAATGCCGACTTCATAGAATACGCGCACCACATCTCCATGCAGCCGATAAGACCGGATAGCATCGCGCGCTGTGATACGGCAATCCGTCAGCCGGATCGCGAGATTGTTGCGGAAGCGGGCTTCCTCGTTTATCGCAAACCCTGAGAGCTTCGACATCATGCTATTCAAGCGCAAGGCAGTGTCGATCCATCATGAGCTGAAGAAGGCGCATGCTCAGCTCGAGAGCGGCTCGACCATCGGCAAGGTCGTCCTCGAAGGGTTCTGACAATCGAGGGCAGCTTTTCGCGGCCGCCCTTGCCTGTCAAATCTCCATGCGCGCCAAAGTTCTCCTTCGTTAGATTAGTCGCGAAATTAATTCCATAACTTCGCTGCTTTGCACTTATTCGAAAAGAAGCGCTCACCGGGCGCTTACCCTCCATCGAACGATGCTGCTTTCTCGCTTTGAGCAGGTTCGAACCGACGCCCCGTGGATCGCGGACAGATTTGAGAATGTGATCTCAACCGTTGTCGTCGGTGAACAGATTGGCGCAATTGTGCGTTCTTTCGGTATCCACCTTGAGAAGGCCGACCACTTGCTTTATATGATGCGTGATGATTGATGCGCGATGAGGCGGATATGAGAACGACCTTGGCAATCGACGACGATGTCCTGATCGCCGCAAAGGCGATGGCAACACAGCAGCACCGGAGCGTCGGCGAGGTTATTTCTGAGTTGGCGAGACGCTCTCTGCGCCGACCGCCCAGCAGCGGCGAGCGCAATGGCATTCCTCTCCTGTCGGCTCAGCCGGATGCGCCGCCAGTGACGCTCGAAATCGTGAACGCCTTGCGTGACGAACTGCCGTGACTTTCCTGCTCGACGTCAATGTTCTGATTGCCTTAATCGATCCGAGCCATGTAGCCCACGATGATGCGCACGAATGGTTCGCGGCGATGGGTCAGACCGCGTGGGCCACCTGCCCCATTACCGAAAATGGTGTCATCCGGATTGTCGGCAACCCCAAATATCCCAACTCTCCCGGTTCACCGTCACTCGTGATGGAGATCGTCCGCAAATTGCGGTCGCTCCCCGGTCACAGTTTTTGGCCGGACGATATGAGCCTTGTCGGGTCAGTTGATATCGCTCCCGCGAAAATTCTAACATCGGGGCAGGTAACTGACACCTATCTGCTTGCGCTAGCCAAGGCGCGTGGGGGCCAGCTGGCGACATTCGATCGCAAGCTGTCAGCAGCAGCGGTTACAAGGGGCAATTCCGCCTTGCACCTGATCACCACGAGTAGATCGTGAGTTCCCGTCGATCCATTATGCGATATTCTTCGCCCAGAAGGTAAACACCATGGCAACAAGCCGGACGCTGGCCTCGAAAGCTCTCGCCGTGCCAGAACTGTTGACACCCCTATTTCAGTGTTGGTGGCGTAACGTTCATTTTATGAAACTTACCGTTCCATACCCGGATATTTCGGCGAACCTTTAGCGCTGAAAATCGTTTGAAAACGTTCATCTGTAGGCTTGACGCGCGATTCGTTTCGCATCTCCGCCAACAGCTCGGCCGCGGACGAACTGTCGAAATGCGCGCGAGCAGCGGGTGGGGGGAAGCTAATGACCCTTGACGCTACAGTTCTTCGTCGTTTCCTGCCTCGTAAGGTTCCGGACGGCTTTAACCGCTTCCGTCACCATGGCTATCTTGCCAACGGCCATCGGCAACAGGAGCTGGAGTTGCGCATCAATCTACTCAACATTCCCTGCCCCGGGCGAGCGATCGAGATCCGGCCACACGCGCAACAATGCCCCTGTTGTGGCGGAAGGATGAATATCCTCGGCACCTGGAAGCCCTCTCAAGCGTCAGGCTTTCGGTCAGGACATGCGCCTTGGCCGGCGCAGCTTTGACCGTTGGCCTCGAGCGAAAGGAGCTGATTGCGCCGCCGGCCGACAGATCAATTACGGACGCATTCGGTACGATCCAAAACCAGCCACGCCCGCTAGTGATGCACCAAAGCAAATCGCCGACAATGCTCAAGATACGCCTTATCGTGAATGGATAGGAGCTCGATCACACTCGACCAAAGCCAAGAGGGCATCTCCGGTTCTTTCTTGCGCGAACGGCCAAGTTCCAAGATCCACGAGCGCCATTCCTGGTGATGCATCTGCCGACCGTGAGCGTGCCCCAGGACCCCCCCAAGGTAGTGGGCCATCGCCTGGATTTCATTTCCGGTGAGACGATCAATCTTAATCTTCATGTCCTGGGGTGCAATCTCGCGAATAAACACAGCCTTACTCAAAACTTTCGACGCGACCATCCGCTCACCAAGATTGGGGGAAAGCGCCTTTGCTCCCGCAACCACCCTCTCGGCATAGTCCCGCGGCATCCTCGTTTCCGAGGCTGACGGAGCGGCAGCGGGCACAGCCTCCTTGACGTCCAGCAACGAAACAGGTCCGTGCTTGCCATTTCGAACCAAAACGGCGCATCGCAGACGGCCAAGAGAGCTGCAGCCCTTGATCCAATAAGCTGCATCGAGGATGGTCAACTCGTCAGACGTGAATTTCTCAGGGTCTAGCACGGTCTTTTCCATTTCTCGGTCACTGCAAAGCGCTAGAACCGCGGCGCGTTCGGCTCGATGCAGTGGCCAAAGGCGTTTGTTGCGGGGGAGCAAGGGATGTTTCGTTTGAAGGTCTTCCATTGCGAGGTTCTTCCAGCGTCTGTGAATAGCCCGCTTTAATAGCTTTCTTATGTCCTTAGGTTTGCGCAATTGCGGCGTGCTCACCTGGCTTTCCACGGAGGCAGCCTCGTATCCGGCAATGAGGGCTTCCAGCATTCTTGCAGTCGTGACGCCGGGGAGGTCCGAATCCCGCGCAGCTGATGCGAGTGAAAGGCCCAGGCGGATGAGATCGTGTGAGGGATTGCCGATAACCGTCTGATCGAAGTCCCTGATCTGAACTGCAACTTCGCCATCGCAATCCGCCACGGCGCCGAGGTTGCCCAGATGACAGTCACCACAGATCCAAACCGGGTGTCCTTCTGCAATGGATATTGAACGCCCGTCCAGCCATTCATAAAAATGCTTCGTCGTGCCTCGTATGTACGCTTCTGGCGACCGCGCCATCTTAAGGTTTCGTCGGAAGTCCAGAAAAGAATCACGATCCTTGCCACTCATCAGGTCACATTTGCACCTCTGCTACATTATGCTCATTGCGACCCAGGGGAAATCTGGCGGGTCGTGGCGATGGATGTGACGGGTCTGGTATCGAAAGCGGCCACCATGTCGCAAAAAATCCAGTTGATCTCGAAAATTCACTGCGATGCTTTTTCGACGTTGGATGAATCATTGACCGCGCCAGTCCATTATGAAGCCGGGTTGATGCTCGCCTTTACGTTAAGGCTATCAGTGTTTCCGTTTGCACCAGCCGTTCTGCGCCATCGCGATGGCGCAGAACAAACCGCTTGCGGCTCAAGGACGTCGGCCGCCAGTGACAATGAGCAAGTCCTCTTCTTCGTCGCGCTGACGGCCACCAAGGGCTGAAGCTGCCGATGCTATGAATGCGCCGACCAGTAGGGACAGGGAACCGACCAGCGCGGTCGTCGCGCCCGTCTTCCTGGCTTTGTCAGTTGCTTCTTTTGCCGCCGACTTGGCGTCGTCGATTTGCTTAAGAACAGTATCAACACGATTGCGGGCATCCGTTTCGGAAAGACCTGTGCGGGCGGAAATGATCGTCGCAATATAGGATTTGTCTGCATCCGGGACCTGTTGGTTGGCTGCACCCTGCAAGAGAATTCGCGAGATTTCGACTGCGGCGGCTCCATCGTTGGATTGAGCCCGATCTCCAGCCTTTGCAGGCCGGAGGAGGGCGTCGGTGAAATATGCAGTCGAGTCCGTATTGCGTGTCGATGCAGCCGAAGCGCCGGCACTAATGGCGTTTTGCGCGACTTGACCCGCAGCATCGGCAGACGCACTCGCCAGCGAAGTCAATGAAGAGGCGAGAAACCCTGCTAAGAACAACGTCGCGAGCGCCCAACTCAGAAACCCATGGGCGGTGTCGCGAAAAAAGACTTCATCGGAGTGGACTTGAACCCATTTCGTGCGCAGACGGCCCGTGAGATAGCCACCAGCCGCTGACGACAGCCATTGAACGACCACCAGCCAGATGGCCGCAGTGATGCCCACGGCTGCCTCCGAATTGCTCTGGCTAGACCATGGAGAAACCATCGTCAGGCCAACGCCTGATCCAAGCAGCAGAAGGATGAGAGTAATCCCGGTTGCGGCAAGGGCGCCTCCAATAATGGGCCCCCAGACAATAGCGGGCTTAGAGGATTCGACAGGAGCGGTTCCTGCAGGCACGTCTTCGGCGGCCGACATTGACACCTCCTATCGCATGAAGAGAACGAGAAGAATAACGATCGGCAATGGAATACCGAGAAGCCAGAGCAGAATACCTCGACCCATTTGACATCCTCCGAGAGCGAACTGATCCCTAACGGCAATCGAGACGGTTTGTTCCGGAGTGTTCGTTCGCGTTGAGGTCTGCCTCGATACTGCTAAATCATCACACACTAAATTCGACATCATCTTCCGCGACAAATGTGCGTACGTCGCAAACGTAAGATTTTCAGCACGGATTCGACCCGGGCAGGTCACTTCCAGGGTAAGCTTCGGGCCCATTCGCATATGGCTTCCTGCCAGCAGGGGCATTCGGTCGTCAGTTCTCGCTTTCAGGGCTTGCGCGCGTATCGTCTTCTCGCTCGTCTGCTCGATCTATGCTTCCACTCGTGCCGATGGTCGAGATGACGTCCCTCGGGCCGCCTTCCTCGGCGGCATCGAGATCGTATTTCTTCTGGAAATCTGTCGAAGAATAGGCGGCACTTCTTATCGTGTGGCGCCGTTCGAAAGAACGTTGCGCTTCCATATCCGATGATCATCCTCGTGCTGACAAAGCAAATCGACATCCGCGCTGAAAGTTTCTTTGTGCGCGAAATATCGCGAACGAGCACGCCGAGATTGAGTACGCGCGAGCGCAAAGTATTTCGAGTTGCTTTGGTTTAGTGTCTCCGGCTTTCAGGGAACAAACAGACTGCAAGCATAGTTCAGTCGCACCAAGATCGGCGGATATGAACTGCGTCGGATTTCTGCTGGGAGGCGGTCATGAGCGACTATCGGATGGACGACAGAAGCGCTGTCGTTGAACCTTCAAAACCACGGCTGTTGGAAATCCTTGGACCTGGTCTGGTCACTGGCGCTTCGGACGATGATCCGAGCGGCATCGCCACCTACTCACAAGCGGGGGCGCAATTCGGCTATATCGCGAGCTGGACGTTGATCTTCACCTATCCACTGATGGTCGCCGTGCAGATGATCAGCGCGCGCATTGGTCGGACCACGGGTCGGGGTTTGGCGGGCAGTATGGTGCGGTGTTATCCCCGCTGGGTTGGCGTAAGCATCACCGTTCCACTTTTGGTCGCCAATGTCATCAATCTCGGCGCGGATCTTGGAGCCATGGGCGATGCAGCTCATTTGCTCCTCAACGGCAACGCGCTGATCTATGTCGCAGCCTTCGGTGTGATATGCGTTCTTCTTCAGGTCCTTCTCAAATACAAGCGCTATGTCGCGGTCCTGAAATGGTTGAGCCTGGCGCTGCTTTCCTACATTGCCACGTTATTCGTGGTGCACGTCGATTGGTTGAACTTCACGAGAGGGCTTTTGCTGCCGACATTCAAAGGAGATCCCAATTACTGGTCGATGATCGTGGCGATCTTCGGGACGACCATCAGTCCCTATCTTTTCTTCTGGCAGGCGTCCGAGGAAGCCGAAGATCTGAAAGAAAAGCCCCGTGAGGAACGGCTGGTCAAGCATCCTCAGGAGGCGAAAAGGGCCAACATGCGCATTACGCTCGATACGCTGATCGGTATGGCTGCGTCCAATATCGTCGCGCTCGCGATCATCACGACCACCGCCGCAACGCTCAACAGTGCGGGTGCGACCAACATCGAAAGTTCGGTCGATGCAGCAAAAGCGATAGAGCCGCTCGCCGGCAGTTTTGCCAAGATCATCTTCGCGACCGGCATCATAGGAACCGGCCTGTTGGCTGTCCCCGTTCTCGCTGGTTCGGGCGCCTATGCGGTTGGCGAAGCGGCCCGCTGGAAGGTAGGCCTATCGCGCGAGCCAAGCGAAGCCAAGGCTTTCTATGCAACGGTGGGATTGGCAACGGCCGTTGGCATGCTTTTGAACTTTACGCCGATCGCGCCAATGAAGGCTTTGTTCTGGAGTGCCGTCATCAATGGGATTGTCGCCGTACCCGTCATGGTGATCCTGATGCTTATCGCGACCAACCGTAAGGTCATGAAGCAGTTTGTCATCGGGGCGTGGCTGAAGGTCTTCGGCTGGCTGTCATGCGTTGCCATGTTCGCCGCGGTGATCGGTATGGCCGTGACCGCATTTTTTTAGGAACCACGCAGGAACAAAGTTTCGATCGTTTGGTCAGAGGTGGCTCGGTTCGAACTCCGTCAACTCATGATGCGGCAAGTCTAGGCGATATTGCGAGGAATTGCCGATACTTACCCATATCTGGACGCCTGTTGAAATCAGGACAAGCCACGGCGAATATGCCCATTCGGCTCCCTTGAAGAGTAAGCGCGTAGGCCATCCCACGTAGCGCCAGGATGGGAAATCGTTCATTTTCAGCATGAATCATGCTGGGAATCCTATGAGTGAAGATATGAATC
>NZ_JARFYN010000112.1 GCF_030272695.1 Martinezella calliandrae | reverse complement strand
CTTGTCATTATTCTGCCTGTTGGACGGCCAATCTCCGATTGGCCAGCTGGTACGACAATCGACCGGAACGGACCGGAGTTATGACGCACCTCGATTGCTGACCCTAAGCGCCGAATGCCCGCTGGCAAACTCACGCAGTCCCACACGCATTGAAATTCCGGCGATCGAGATTGTGCCAGCCGCCTGTGGAAGAAACCTGCGGTTCAAGGGACCTGATCTAAATCTCGCGGTCTTGTTCGACGCTTTGATGACCGAGCGCAAGCGCATCGCGGCGGCACGCAGATCAATCTCAGTCAGCCGGCGATGAGCGCGGTTTTCTGTAGCGGAAAGTCGAATTGTTGCCGCACATTGAAAGAGATCAAGGACGCGCAACCACAACTCGGTATGCACGCGCACATAGCTAGATCACAGGCTTGGCCGTTGAACCAGCCTGAACGAGCAGCAGGATTGAGCCTGGAGATGCATGATGGAAAATAGCGCTGAGAATACCGTTTTTCGATATCGTGGCTCGACGTTCGATAGCATGATCGAATCCCTCGGAGCGGTTTTCGGCACATTCGACGCCGATCTCGTCGGTCGTACTCAAGACTTCAATTGGGCGCTCGATCTTGCAGGGTGTGAAAGCGCAGCATTGATTACCGGTAACCATCAGACCGGGTTTCAGTTCCGCGCTCAGTGGTGTTCCGAAGCTACAGAGCATCTATCGATCGTGGTGCCTCGCAGAGGCGGCATGGGGGTCACGTACGGTTCGCGCATGGCTGAGGCCCGAGAAGAGAGATTGCTTCTTTACAGGAATTTCGAACCAGACAGCATTTCTATACATGGGCAATCCAATCTAATAGATGAGTTGGTGCTTAATTGGTCTTTGATCCAACGGACCATTGGCGAAACTTTCGATATGCCGTTTAGCGGCTCGCTCGACCTGTTGCCCGAAGTCGACCTTTCAACGCCAGTTGGTCGGACAATCGGCAATCTCACGGAAGCGATTATCGACGGAATACGTGACAATGGTCCCCTCTGTCAGAGTCCCATAGCTATGGCTCATATTACGCAGGCGCTAGCCGATGTCATAATACGGATGGTGCCCCATCGGTTCTCGCATCTGCTGGATAAGAAGCTCCATATGATTGCTCCCGGCCACGTCCGCCGTGGGATCGAGTTCATGTGTGCCAATGTCAACCAACCGATTACAATGCCAATGGTGGCAGATGCGGCGGGTGTTTCCACCAGAGCACTCGAAGCAGGTTTTCGTGCTTTCAAGAATACAACGCCGGCAGCTTATCTACAGATGCTTCGGCTCCGGGCAGCACGCGAGGACCTGCTCGATCCAGAAAACCGCATGCTTATGAAAGAAATCTGCCTGAAATGGGGATTCTTTCAATTCGGAAGGTTCGCCGCAGTTTATAGGGCGCACTACGGAGAAAATCCCTCCGAAACAAGGAGACGGGTCTGCGGATCAAATTCTCGAAGGTCCTCCTGACAAGCGGATTGACGAAGGCGCTGGCGCGACAAACGGCAGAACCGGTCTGTGCGAGTCGGATGATGCCATCACATTGATAAGCCTCTGGGCGGATGATTGCCTCTAGCACCTCTAGCTTCCCCTCGTCAGCATCCGTCGCGTTCAGCGGCTTAATGTGATCGGCCAATTTGTCCTGCGGTTCACGAACGACTTCGCAAGCGAGGTAGGGGAGGTCGCTCCTCGTTGTTGTCCGCCTTTAATGCGGCCGTCGACTCCTAAAGGCTCTCGGCCGAAAAGGCCGAGCGTTTACTGGATGGATCGCTCGCGTTGCCCCTGCCGCGAAGACCACCACGGCAGCGATTGAGTTTGCGCGTGAGCTCTTTGTAATTTCATCCAAGCCTTAAACGGCCTCGGAGTGAAAAGGCGAAGATGTTATTGCCATGGCAGTATTCGGCCTCGGCCTGACCAAGTTGCGCCCGACAGCAGTGCGAGCAGACCGCACTCGGATCAGAGTTGCTGCGCGATCCCCCTACGATAAAAACGGCAACTTAACAAGCAGCGCTTTGCGCTCTAAATTGCAGAACTTCTGTCCGAATGAACGGGACCATCTCTCTTTACCGCGTTCAATCCGCCAGTTTCAATTCCCCCTGTACCACTTCCGGCTTTAGTTTTGCGCCAGCGGCGTTGGTCAAACGGGAACATAATGAAGTCGCGCACGGTGAGCGGTTCGGGCTGATCTCGCATGCCAACTTCCGGCCATTCACTCATTTTCGGCCAGTATGCAGTACGGAAAATCGTGTCCCAAACGGTTGTAAAGAAGCCATAGTTTTTATGCCGGTGGTGAAGTTCCGTGGAGTGGTGAATACGGTGGAATTTATTATCGCCGATGAGGTACCGAAGCGGTCCCAGATTAAAGCGTGTGCTAGAGTGAGACAGATGGGCCTGAAAGGTAATCAACGTCATGGCAGCAATTGGCACGACGCCTGATTCGAAGTGAATTAGCGCGAGTGGTAGTGCTACAAACGCCGCGTAAACAAATGGCTCGGAAATATGGTGGTTGCAATTCCACGCCGTCAGTTCGCGGATTGAATGATGAGTCGCGTGCAGGCGCCACAGAAATGGAACGGCGTGCTGAGCCCGGTGCATCCAGTAGTAAAAGAAGTCACCGGCAATCGCGACTAGAACGCCTGAAAGGACGGCAAGGACCGTATTGATGATCGCGTTATTAGAGTGAAGCAACGCACCGAAATTGATCGTCACGAGCGGCTTAACCCCTAACCATATCAAACCTATAGCGTAGAGGTGCCAGATCAAAGTGCCGCATCCGATGCGGATAATCCAATTCCGGGCGCCGCGAATGTACGAGGCAAAACTGTATCGGTAAGCCGGAAAGATCACCTCGAGCACAACGCATGCGGTAGCGAAAATCGCAACCAATTTAAACGATTTGACGAAGAGCTGGGCCATTTCCCCAACATCGAGAACGTGCATTTTGATTGCTCCGACGAATTGGCGAACAACAAAACGCACTATGCGGAATTTGCCTAGATTGCAAAATCGATTGTTTGGATGATGAGTATCCATTTCCTAAATTCCATTGGCAAGAATGGTCCGTTCTTCGGACGGCTCTCTCGCAAATGTGCTGATTGAGTTCGGCCCAGCGTTCTCGCGACAGATCCTCACGGCCTGCATGGATTGCGGGGACTGGCTGCAGGGCCAAGCTGCAAACTTAATCGCCATGGCTGCATTCAACATTTGGATGTGTCCCATAAAATCAATCAATTACCCCAATGGTCCGATGAAGGGTAAATAGGTTTCCTTGAGACGCTCAATCACAAGGAGTATCTGCGATGCTAATCCGTTGTCCACGTGACAAAGCCTCGTCAGAAGAAACAGTGGCGATGTGCTCATTGATCCTAATGTCAATGATCTCGACCGACGATGTGTCGGCTAGCGACCCGGCAGGTGGAGGTAACGATCGCGTCGTCGGTGGAAGATAGACCACACCGATGGTGCCAATCATGGCGGCATTGGAGTCTTGATCAAGATCGAATTTACAATTTCATTCGTCAAGAGGCCTTCATGAAGTTTTCCGCAGCAATCTATGGTGCGGGCCGCCCCTGCCGCCAGCTGCCCTATCTATCATCGCGTGCACCATTCATTACAAATTATGCGAGGGGCATGTGGCTCGCCGGGACCGGCAATGTCGCAGCCGTGCTACCGGCCATGTTCGCTGCTGCTTCTCCGGCTTGATCGAAGACCGATGTTGACCGAATTCGAAACGGCGGGCCACGAGCTAGCAGCGGTGGCGCCTAAGATCAAACAGTTTGTCAAAATGCGAATGGGGCGGGGTGACGCTCCAATGCGAAGGTTTGAGCATATTGCGGCTTGAGACACTAGCGGTGGTCCTTGGTGATCTGCCGTCAGGATGGCCATTGCTGCGCTCGCAAAGGCACGAAGGTCCGAAGCCATATGGGACGGCCAAATGACGCGCAAACGAGTCCAGCGAACTGAAACGGAGAAAAGATATGTCTGATGCAAAACTGCAAAGTGTGCTTTCGGCTCTTTCGCAGACAGCGAGACAGTTAGATGCTGTGCCGTCCAGTCAAGCGGGTCCGGACGCCGATTGCGTCAAACTAGACACAAATGAGAATCCCTTTCCGTTGCCGATTACGGTGATGCGAACCGCGCTTAGGGCTCTCAAACGGCATTACCTTTATCCCGAAGATGACAATTTCAGCTTGCGGGAGGCGGCCGCCAATGCGTATGGCCTCTCCCAGGATCAAGTGATCGCAGGCAACGGATCGTCTGAGCTGCTGGGGCTCCTTTACAGAGCCTTCCTTGCTCCAGGCGATAGCGTAGCGATGATGTCGCCGGGTTTTTCGTTTAATCGTAAGCTTGCCATGTTGCAGGGTGCTCGATTTTTAGAAATCGGATGGGGCAAATCTTATTCGTTGCCAATCGAGCAGTTGCTTCTTGGTCCGGCAAAAGATTCAAAGTTTATCCTGCTGGCTAATCCGAACAACCCGAGCGGAACGTTTGTTCCGGTAGCCGATATCGATAAGCTCGCCGCCCAGTCCGACCGATTGATCGTATTGGATGAGGCATATGTCGATTTTGCACCCGATGATGCTCTACGCC
This sequence comes from Martinezella calliandrae, assembly GCF_030272695.1. GTDB lineage: Bacteria > Pseudomonadota > Alphaproteobacteria > Rhizobiales > Rhizobiaceae > Rhizobium > Rhizobium calliandrae. The sequence continues at coordinate 1,924 of NZ_JARFYN010000112.1, read as the reverse complement.
TTGTTAATCGCCATTCGAACCTTCTAATTTTAAGGACATTTTCGAAAAGCTACGCCGCCGCCGGTATTCGCGTTGGTTTCGGCTTCGGTCATCCTGAACTTATCGGGAGGCTACGCAATATCCAAAATCTCTTCAACATGAACCTTATCGCCCATGCGGTGGGCATTAGCATCCTTTCGCACCGCGCCGCTTACGCCGAGAACCATAAGCATATCAAACATGAAAGACAGCGAACGATGATTGCGCTGTCCGAACTCGGATTTTCGGTGATCCCATCTTATTCAAATTTCTTGCTTGCTCGTGTGCCATCCGGACAAAACGGCGCCTGGTGGCAAGCATCGTTAAAAAGGCAAAAGGTACTTGTAGCCGTCTTTCCCGATGATGGCTTGGAAAATCATATCCGCGTGAGCATCGGTACAAAAGCCCAAATGGATAAATTCCTTTCAGCCGCCGGTGACATTTCTGAAAGCCTGAAGACGCAGCGATTACCGGTTACGCAGCGTTAATTTTTGCTTTGTCACGCGGACGAACGAAATGGCCAAGACGACATAGCGGATCGCCTGAACCTACGGGTTTTAGTTAAACATTGGAGACAATTGAATGGGAAATGCCCTTCCTTCTAACCTAACCTTCGGCATCTTCGATCACCTTGACGCGAACGGCAGCGACATCGCCCAGCAGTATTCGGATCGCCTGAGGTTGGCAGAGGCGTGCGATCGCCTTGGTTTCTACGCGTATCACCTCGCTGAGCACCATTGTACTCCGCATGGCAGAAGCCCATCGCCAAATTTGTTTTTATCAAGCGTCGCACAGCGCACGCGTCGCCTTCGTATTGGGCCTTTAGTCATGCTGCTGCCCCTCTATCATCCGCTGCGGGCTTTCGAAGAAATCTGCATGCTGGATCATTTGAGCGATGGCAGAGTCGAGCTCGGGATAGGGCGCGGCTCTCTCCCGATCGAATTAGGTTATTTCGGGATCGGTCCGGACGCGGCGCTAGGCCGCTACGTGGAAGCCAGTGAAATTCTTGTGAATGCGATGAAGGGCGGAACGTTGTCCCATAAGGGCGAGCATTATGAGCTGAGCGGCATACCTTTGACGCTGAGACCCCATCAACGTCCGCATCCGCCGACGTGGATCGCCACCAACCGGCCCGAGTCTGCGCACTGGGCAGCTGCGAATGGCGCAAATATCGCATGCGTAGGACCTTCCTCTTCAGTCCGCAAAATTACCGATGCCTTCCGCGCCTATCAAAAATGCAACGCGAGCGCAGATGATCAATCGCCATTTCGAGGATTGCTACGCATGGTGGTGATTGGACGTTCTGACCGGGATGCCTATTCGCTCGCAGCGTCGGCTTACGAACATTGGCTCGAGAGCTTTAAATTTCTTTACGACCTGAATGACCTGCAGACGCCTCCGAACCTGCCGCTGACCTTCGACGAGGCGGTCGAGAATGAGTTATGCGTTGCAGGAACGGCGGCCTCGGTGCGACAAGCTTTGCTGGATCAGATAGAAGAGGCAGGCGCCAACTATCTTCTCTGTCAACTTGCGTTTGGGAGTCTGCCGCTGGATGCTTCCCTGTATACGGCTGGCAGGATTCAATCCGAAATTATGGCTCGATCTGACTAGCTCGCCGCAACGTGCACTGCGATCTCGACAGATGTCCCTTCATGATCGTGGTGGCCGCAAGGCTGGGTGGGGAGCGGACAAGCGCAGAAACTGCAGAAACGTTGGTATGGCACCGTTGCCGGCGAAGCAGCCCCAGCTTCAGTCGCCCGACGAAGTTTTTAGATCAGAGATGAGCTGGACAACATTCGTGCTGGTCCTAGTACCGTTCCGCAGAGATTATGACTCTTTGACCGGATAGGCTTTGTGGAGTTTCTCGCGGGCCTTTTCGGTTGTGAACATCCATTGGATCCTTGCC
>NZ_JARFYN010000111.1 GCF_030272695.1 Martinezella calliandrae | reverse complement strand
CCTGCCGAAGCCGAAGAACGTTACTATGCCATGCTGGACGCGCCAGCCATGGCCGCATAACTTAAACCAAACGGCCTCCGGCAAACCCGGCGCGGTTCAGTTCAATGTGTGTGGGGGTAGCCACCGGCCGACTCCCTTCCAGGCACCGAAACCGGATTTGAAATAGTAGTAATCATCGATGATGCGGTATTCTAAATACAACTGTGCTTCACCAGTCGAGGTAAGCTCGAAAACTTTTATGCCAAAGCGTTCGGTACTGCCCGATTTCTCATATGCGCGGTTCACAGCAAAGCAGGATTTGTCTTCCAGAGGGTTATTGGGAGGGCGATAATCAGGATCTGAAGCGGCCGATGCAGGAACGGTAGCTACCGCGCCAAGAATTGAAATCGAGAGCGCCAAGAATGCTCTTATCAGTACCACCAAGGACTTCCCCCATGCACAGCCCGCCAACCGCAATTCCTACCAGAGGCTGCGCGAATGTCGATGTGTGAGATTTCGCCTAATGGTCGCGACCGTCTCAGGCGTTAATGAAGGAATTGCACCACCATAAGCGCCACCGCGGTTACGCCCGCGCACACCGTCAAAGCAGTCAAAACTGAAGTCGACATTCATGCGCTGCAGCGTGCCGCAGGGCGCGGCGTGGAGGTCCTGGCAATCCTCGACAAGGTGAATGAGCGGAAATATTCCGGCGCGACCCTGCTAGAAGCTGCCGGAATTCCGGTCTGGATCGACTACGAGGCTGCAATAGCCCACAACAAGATTATCGTAATCGACGGTCACTTGGTCGTCGGCGGCTCCTATAATTACACTGCCGCTGCTCAGAAGCGGAATGCTGAGAACGTCACGTTCACCGATAGCCGCGAAATCTCTCAAGAATATTTGGCGAACTGGGATAGCCGCCTGAAGGCGTCGAGACCATTTGAAGGAATCTCGCCGAGCCAGTGAGCGACGGCATTATGAGACCAATACGCGCACGCGCGCGAGGGTTTCTCTTGCTCCTGTGACAGGGGCTTCGCGGTCAAACACCTCGACCATTCCCCCCGTTACTTCATCCTTTTGAATCGAAAATGTCGAATGAAGAATCGCGGGGCGGCATTACCGCTCACGCCGCCCCGCGTGGATCGACACCGCCTCGATTCTCAAATTCTTCGATGTCGACCATTCGAATGCGAATAAGCTTGCCACCTAGCTTGGATGCTGGAATTTCGCCACGGGCAATCATGTTCCGAATGTGCCGCTCAGAGCACAACCAGCGCTCCGCGAGCATTGCAGGGTTCATGGCCATCGGCTTGTGCTGCATGTTCGCCATTTGGGGCGTTGTGGCCGTCCGCTGATTACGCGTTGGTTTGAAAGCTTCGGGATTTTCCTCGCCGTCAGGCACAGAGATAGCAAAGCCGCCGGTTAAACCGAAGTAATGGTCGTAGAATCTCCTGACGAGCGGCACCGGCCTGCCATCATGTAACGGGTCGATCGGAGGGAAGCCGTGCTTTTCGAGTTGCGGGACGACCGTTTTTACCCACATGTCCGCGCGCGCTTTTCCGACGATGGCTACCGCCAGCTCCCTGTCAGTTGCAAAGAGTGGAAGCTGAGAAAGGAGATCGGTCATTCGGGATTAGGCCTCCCGATTTCTCAGGCGCACCCCTTCTCCACCATCGATCAATTCCCCGGCAGCTTGAAAGGCGACCCCTGCGCGCTCCAGCGTCAATCGTATGTCGGCAAGAGTTCTATCGTAAGGCATTCGCTTGCCTGTCTCGAAATTTGCAATGGTTGCTTTTGCAACATTGGACGCGACAGACAATTGATCTTGTGACCAGGCCAACAGCGCGCGCGCCGCTCTGCATTGAGCTGCGGAAATCGACATTTAATGCAACCTTACACTTTTGATGTTGACTCTGGTTTGTGATAACCTTATACCATTAATATAATGTTATCGCAATGGAGTAAGCCAGATGCCGAACGCCATCGTTCAGGCCAGCGCCGAAGGCATGCCAAAATTCGACCGAGCCACCATCATCGCCGAAGCATGGTCGATCTATCGCCGCGACACGCGGATGAGCCGACCGACATTCGCCAAGGACCGCCGCAAGCTCTTCGCTCGCTGCCTCCGCACCGCGTGGGCTTGGGCAAAGCAGCGGATCACCGACAGTTTGAAGACACTACAGCAGCGCGCCGCCGAACGCGTCGAGACGCTGACCGTTGAACTTATGCGGATTGATGCCCGTCCGTGGAAGATGGCCACGCTTGCGGACCGCCGCACTATCGAAGCCGAAATCGATGCCCTGAGAGGAGCTATCCAATAATGTCGAAGAACGTTGAAACCTCGATTGATCGCCGCCGCTTGCTTCTTGGGTTGGCTCTTGCCTCAACTGCCGCTGTTATCCCAGACAATTCCGGTGCTCACGCTAGCAAGCTTCCGGAGAACCCGAAGCTGATCGCGCTTGACGCAGAGCTTCCGGCCGTCGCTGAAGCTTATCACACCGCCTATCGCGCCTACCGCGAAATGGAAAAGCGCTGGAACGAGGCAACGCCGCGGGCTCCCGACGAGATAACGGAGCTCGGCATCCGCTCCCCATTGGAAGGCCCGAAGCAGAATGGCGAGGCCGAAATGCTGGCGTTAGGCGGCTATCTCTATCGCCCAGGCGAAGAATTTCCGCGCCGCATTGTCGTCGAAACATGGAATATCGGTCGCCAGATTGATGCGGCTCGACGAACCAAGCGGCATGCAAAGAAAAATGGAGCAGTCGCCGATTTCCTGGCGGCCGAAGAAGAAATCAAGCGCCTAAAAAAATTCCATGCCAGTGTGAGCGCCTATGAAGCGAAGTTACGCGAAAGCAAGTGGATGGCTCGCGCCGATCACGAGCGGCTATTTCCCGTAAGGAACCAAAAGCTGATCGCATTCGCCCGCCATGTCGGGGCTATCATGAGCGAGGATGACTGGACGATGGAAGGTCTAGTCATCAAAGCTGCGGCGCTTGTCGAATGGAACCGCGTCTGCATGAGGGACCGTCTCTATGCATCGCTAGACGGGGCGGACTGGCACGGCAGCATTGCAGCCTCAATCCTGCGCCACGCGGAACGGAACGGCTGAGCGAACACCGAAGATAGGAAGACGCCATGAAAACGAAAATTCAGGTGAACGGCAAAGCTTTGCCGATAGACTCAGGTCTGGAAATGACCCGCAGACGCTTCTTCGGCGGCTTGGCCGTCGCTACCGCCCTTTCCGGCGCCGCTACTGCGCAGGCTGCCGGATCACGATCGATCATGGAGAATTCGGAGCTGCTTGCGATGGGACAGCGGTTCGATGCGGCGCACGAGACGTTCAGAGCTACAGTCGAACAGCTACCCGACAAGCAGGCCGCATATCGTGTCCTGGCGCCGTCAATCCCGCCTGAATTGATCGTGACGAGGCTCTATACCGATAAATGGCAATTGTCTGAAAGCGTGGTCGATGAGGCGGATCCTTGTTGCGGCAGGATAAAGGGTAACGACGGCCTGCCGCTCCTGGTCGTCGCTAGCTATCGAATCGAAAGCCGATATCGTTCCGGCGGCGAGCCCGTCGATATGAGCGAAGCCTCTGGATATCATCTGTGGCTCTACGATATTGCAAAGAAGTTCGAAGCGGAGAAAGCTGCGGCCCTCCTCATTTCCGGGTTGGATAAGGTGCTTTCTGCCTATGGCTGTGCCGAAACGAGCCTGCGCGAGGCCATTCATGACCTCTGTGCCATCAGAGCCAGAACACCGGCCGGCGTTGCTTTGAAGATCCGCGCCACCGCCGCTTATGCGGCTCTTGGAACCGAAGAGCGAACGACTGCAAGCCAATGGCTCGCCCGTGCCGTTTGGGAAGATATGAGCGAGGAGGCGTGACCGGCACATCGTTCGGCATTCCCCCCGTTACTTCATACTTTTTCATCAGCGAAATCAAATTCTGAATCGGAAAGGTCGAATGTAGAATCGACCCGTCCAGGTAGTGTCTCAGTTTGAAATTTGATGGTTCGCCTGTCGCGCGAGGCTGCAGTTTCCTATACGCTTGCCGGAAAGCGTAGGAGATTCCATGTCTGATTGGAGAATCCCAGATTGGGCATCGGTCATTGGGTTCATTTGGGCAGTTGGTGCCACCGTAATAAATATCGCGCAATATTGTCGGAAACGTCAGTCTGACGTTTTAGCTCATAGATTTTTGTCAGGCTTGAAAGCGAGCGCCACAGAAGCGCAAATTCCGCAAATCAACGACGAAATGGAACGAATAAAGCCTTCAAACAAGGGGCGGTAAGGATACCCCTACAATTGAGCCTGACGTGCCATTGCGAAGGGAGGCTGAGGTCGTCGATCCAGCCGCCCTCTCTGGTCGGCGCTTTGTGGTTGTCTCTGTCATACACGAGTCGTGCTTCGAGCCCGTGGTGTTGCTCGAGGCGAACGCCTGTTGAGAAATGTTGAGATTGATAGGGCAAATCAGCGGGGATTTCGCCCGTTAGCAAAAGTTAGTATTTTGGCGGCAATTTCCGCATGTCCGATGCGCACCGAGTTAAAATCCAAAAGAGCAACATCCTCAATGCCTTGATTGAGCACGCCGAAGGGGAAGCGCATCAAGACAAATCAGCTCATTAACCGATTGACGAAGCATGCGCTTTCGGACTCTCCGATATGGATGCTCTCCAAGTAAAAGCCGCGGCGTCTGTTCACAAATGTTAACGTAGAGGCAGCTATTTCCGCTGTCATAAAAGCGCGGGGTATCCCCCGGTGCCGCCCCTTGGCCATTGCTGCTACTCCCCTTGCTCGGACAAACGATTCCAACGATATCGAGAGCGCAAACGGAAAGCCAACGCAAGGGATGTAAGCTTTGCCGCGTCTGCCTCGAAATCGGGCTCCAGGTGAGATAGAGTGTCATTCTATATTGTGAGGGAGTGGACCATGGAGACCACTGGTGTGCCACGCTTTTCTATTGCGGCGGTGAAGTCGTTCTTGAAGAGAAATCGCACTGCAGCAGCTGTTATGACACTTTTTTTCATCCTCACTGGCGTTGTCTCCGGCATTGATACTGCTACTGCAGCATACAAATTGGCTATTGGAATTTTCAGCAGTATAGGCGGGAGCGGCAGTTGGGCGTCTTTAAACGCAATTCCGGGATTGCGCCTATCGTACCCCAGAAACTGGACGGTACGCGTCAAAGCACTGGACCCAAGTGAAGAATCTACAGTATCAATGCTATATAGCGACGTAGAGCAAATGATGACCATTGCTCCGCCAGACGAATCAAATGAAAGTTCTTTTAATTTGGCTATTTCTGCCGCGCTCACGAAAAAGAAATTTGCGGACTCTCCAACATCTTCGGGAGAACTTCTTGAGTATGTTACAAAGTTGATTATAAGTGGTCATACGAAGTTGTTTTCAATTAAGACTTATAACGTGAAAGAATCGAACTATTGGTTTGAGAGTAAAGGCGCCATACTGGCCGAGTTTGAGGAGTTCGGTCATTTCGACGTCTTTTTATTCTTGCCCCGACCGGGGACAGAAAAGGCAACTTACATCGTTCATTGCGGGGGGCTATCAGCAATGCGGGATGCGATAGCGCCGATTTGTCGAGATGTCATGGGGCGGGTAAGGCTTACCCAAAGCCCGGTGGAAGGTGGCGGCGAGCCTGCGTCTCAATAGGCCAAGCCCATGTGAGTCGGTCTCAAAGGCCAAATCAGAAGGCGCCTTGACGCAAAGGCTAGCTAGTACATGTCATCACGCCATCTCTGACAATATCGGCCCATTTGGCGCCAAGTGTTTCCTTTGCAGAGAGCGCATTTTGGCTTCCCGACTCACCGTTCTTAAACATGTGCACCGCCAGTTTCTGATTATGATGGCCGGCGACAAACATAGGGCCGGGATGATAGACGGTATTGCCTTCGTAAAAGCCGGTGTTGCCTGAGAACGTCGCGGTGCCGGTCGTCGAGTAAGAGCCTGGCATCTGAACCAGATGCGTCGTGTCCTGGCCTTGCTGACCGACAATTATATAGCGGTCATAGCCCGCCTTGATTGTCTCGATAACTCGATTGCTTATTGTCACCGGGCTAACTTGAGTGTGAAAGAAAGTGACCCCCCGATGTGGTTTCAGATTCTCGGTGCTGTGATCGTTGTTGTAGCGATCGGGATTTATATTTTTTTCCATTCATAGGGAAAAAGGTAGGAAAAGCGGAAGTATGTCTAATGATCCTCGTCGGATTTGGGATGATGTTGTTGGACAGGATAACTGAGTTCACGGTGGCAGGTATCGGAACGATTAAAGCTCAAGCATCGGCCGACGCTGGCACAATCCAAGCTCTGAAAACTCGAGTCGAAAATCAATCTGCAACAGTAGATGCCGTGGCAGCACAGGCCAAAAACGCGGCCGGCCTTTCGGAGAAGGCTGCTTCCCAGATTAACACCGCCGATCAGAAGCTTGCGGACCTCAATGCCACACTCTCAGCGGCAAAGGTCACGTTAGAAAATCTTCAGAGAGATGCAGACTTCGCGAAGACGATTGAACAAGCGCAGAATGATGATCGGGTGGCCTTTGACAAGCTTTCCTCGATCGCCAGTGACCAGAACAGCCCTTATGCAAAACGGGCTGCCGACGCTTGGAGCGTTATCATGGATGCTCACAGCCAAGGGATCTACGAAAGCAATTTCACCATCCCCTGGCCAGTTGGTGTCAATCCGGCGACCTATTCCCTCGCAGACTTAAAGCAGCTTTTTGCTTCGGCGCCGACTGTGTTTAAGCCTGCCGTGCTTGAATATATCAACAAGCGAGATGATATGTAAGCGGTTAGCCGATAGCGTCTGCGCTGAAGTTCCACGGCATGAGCTGCTCGATATCAGAGGCTGGCCAGCCATTTGCGATGCGGGTCAGTGTTT
>NZ_JARFYN010000012.1 GCF_030272695.1 Martinezella calliandrae | reverse complement strand
CGTCGATGCCGGCTATGCGCCGAACGACTGGCAGGTGGGTCAGACCGGCAAGGTCGTCGCCCCGCAGCTCTATATCGCCTGCGGCATTTCCGGCGCCATCCAGCATCTGGCCGGCATGAAGGATTCTAAGGTCATCGTCGCGATCAACAAGGACGAAGAGGCGCCGATCTTCCAGATCGCCGACTACGGCCTCGTCGCCGACCTCTTCGAGGCCCTGCCGGAACTCGAAAAGGCGCTTTGATCGCGCGGTTTGATCTCTTTCGCAGTTGCGAAAGACTGGAAAATTGTCCTTTATGGAGCTATCAATCTTGCCGGACTGGAAAGAGTCCGGCAAATTTATGACGAAAAGCATGGCGCGCCATCAAGAACGCGCCGCCGGGGAGTTGGCAATGAGTTCGCTGAAGACGATCGGTATTATCGGCGCAGGCCAGATGGGCTGCGGTATTGCCCACGTGTCTGCCATGGCCGGCTACAAGGTTCACATCTACGATCTGTCGCAGGATCGTATCGAAAGCGGCCTCGCTACCATCAACGGCAACCTTGCTCGCCAGGTCGCTTCCGGCAAGACCAGCGATGAAGATCGCAAGGCGGCGCTGTCGCGCATTACCGGTTCGGCTGATCTCAACGACCTCGCCCATGTCGACCTCGCTATCGAGGCCGCAACAGAGGACGAAAGCGTCAAGCGGAAGATCTACGCCCAGGTCTGTCCTGTCCTGAAGCCCGAGGCGATCCTTGCCACCAACACCTCGTCGCTGTCGATCACGCGGCTCGCATCCGCGACCGACCGGCCGGAGCGCTTCATGGGCATTCACTTCATGAACCCGGTGCCGGTGATGAAGCTGGTTGAGCTGGTGCGCGGCATCGCCACCGAGGAATCGACCTTCGCAGCTGCAAAGGAATTCGTCACCTCGCTGGAAAAGACGATCACTGTGGCTGAAGACTTCCCGGCCTTCATCGTCAACCGCATCCTGCTGCCGATGATCAATGAAGCGATCTACACGCTTTATGAAGGCGTTGGCACAGTCGATGCCATCGACACCGCCATGCGGCTCGGCGCCAACCACCCGATGGGCCCGCTACAACTTGCCGATTTCATCGGCCTGGACACCTGCCTGTCGATCATGCAGGTGCTGCATGATGGCCTGGCGGATTCGAAGTACCGCCCTTGCCCACTGCTGGTAAAGTATGTGGAAGCAGGCTGGCTCGGCCGCAAATCCGGCCGCGGCTTCTATGACTATCGCGGCGAGACGCCGGTTCCAACGCGCTGATCTTTGCGGAAGCCTCGCGGCTGCCCCTCGAACCACGAGGGCGGTTGGTGAACCGGAAACTGACTCAATGATTACCCGATAGCGCCCGGGCTGCAGAAACCGATGCTCGGTACTCGCTTGCGCGCTGCTCCAGTAGCAGCTCAAACGACTGTTTGATCCTCCTTACATGCGGCGTCTTATACTCGAACCGTTCATTGTGAAGGTGGATCAGCATCGAGGCGTTGGCCTCGAAAATCACCACCCTACCCTGGGAATCCAGTGAACAGTCGATACCGAAATAATCGAGACCGATCTGGCGGCGGATGGCATCGAGGGCCGCCATGCCTTCCGGCCCGAAGACGCTGCCGGGGTCGTTGAGGAAGGCTTCTTCCTCCTTGCGCATCCACTCGACATCAGCCATGCGCGTCGTGACATGATGCACCTTCCACCCATCACCTATGGCGAGATGATAAGGCAGGATTTCATCTCCTATGAAAACGAAGCGATACTTGCGGAAAAGCCCGTCGGGTGAACTGTAGTCAACGAAATCAGTCAGATAGAGGGCCTGCTCTCCAGCCTCCTCAGCAAAGCTCAGCAGGGCGCCGGCATCCGCCACAAGTTCCATCATATCGCCGCCATGCTTGCCCGTATGGCGCACGATCAACGGAAAGGTACCGGTATCGCCATCGCGTACCCGGCGACACAAATCCTTAGCCTCGATACGAATTGTCGACGGCATGACCGCGTTCGCGACGCCGCTCAGGCGCCGCGAGATGGATTCGCGATCCGTCGCCAGCATCAGCCGTGGGTGATTGACGACCGGCCTTTGCAGGGAATCCGCGACATCGATGGCGGATGCCATCACATCGAGCCCAAAGTCGGTTTCCGAAACGAGATTGACGACGACGTCAACCCGATCGCTGCGGGCTCGCGGGTCATTGCGATAGCCACGCAGGATAAAGATTACCTCCGTGTCAAAGCAACTGTCTCTGATCAGGTCCTCATAAGGCGTATTGCCTGCTTCGGGCGAAAAGAGCAGCAGCGCCCGAAACTTTGCGGGCTTCTGCGCCGCCGGATAGTTGCGGACCACGCCCATCTCGGCGACCGCCAGAAAACAAATATGGGCAGCCGCCGGATTTCCGAGCCTGAGCTCAAACTTTCCGCAAAGCATCAGCGCTTCGCGATCAGTCGGCTCAACGCGCAGCGCCCGTTGAGCTGTGGCTAGGCCTTCGAGCCAGCGCCCCGTCGCCTCCAGCGCTTGCGCCTTGTTGCACAGGCAGCGAAAATCCTCGGGAGAGCGCGACAATCCTCTGTCGTAGGCCGCTATTGCCCTTTCGAAATCGCCGGATTTCTGGAGAGTATCTCCGAGTTGCGACCACGATGTCGCGTCCTCGGGCGACTCGTGGCAGTTGCGCAAGGCTTCTTGTAGGGCGCGTGGCACGTTGCGCAGCGATTCGATGACCTGGCTGCGCTTGGAAAGAGCCTGACCGTAGTCGCCCTTGAGAGCAATTGCCCGCTCGAGACTCGAAAGCGCTTCCACCGATCGCCCAAGCTCCTGCAGCACGGCCCCCTGGTGGTACCAGGCCGCAGCGTCGCCCGGCTGCGCGGCAACCACTGCCTCATAGCACCGCAGCGCCCGTGCAGAATCCCCGATATTTTGACATGCCATGCCAAGGCCGGACATCGCCTGCACATAGTCGGGCTTCCGACTGAGCGCTGTTTCGAACCACAAGATTGCATCCTGCGGCCTGTCGACATTCAGCAGCAAAAAACCCAGCGTGTTGCATGCGATCGGTTCGTGGCTGACAAGCTCGCCAGCCGACAGGAACATATTGATAGCATCCTCGTAACGACCGGCACCCATCAAGGCCGCAGCCTGGACCAGGATGGAGGGAAGTGCTGACGCATCGGCCGGAGCATGGGCTGGAGCATAGGCTGGAGACAGGTTCATCTGGAGCGATTTTCAAGGAGAGAATCGGTTGGGCGATTATTCGAGTCTCTCAGTTCAGCCTTGCCCGAGGATGACGCCTATTCGATCGGTTCCAGATCTCGTGTCTCGCACAAACGGCCTCACAGCGCGATCGCAGCCTTGATCAGCTTCTTCGCATCGTCGCTGTCCCAAACGGCTGGGCCGTTCATGGCCGAGACGAGGCAGCCCTTGTCGTCGATCAACAACGTTACCGGAAGACCGAAAGCAAGTCCTTGCTTTTTAAGTGCATTGAAGACACCCATTGAGTTGTCACGATAAAAGCCGAGCTGGTCGATGCCGTGATCCGTACGGAATGCCTTCGGCTTTTCGTCGTCGCCGGTGTCGATATTGACGGCAACGACCTCGAATTTGTCGTTGCCCATGCTCTTCTGCAGGGCATTCAGCGCCGGCATTTCTTCGCGGCAGGGCACGCACCACGTCGCCCAGAGGTTCAGCAGCAGCGTCTTGCCGGCGAAATTGCTGAGCGACAGCGGCTGTCCGTCCGCACCCTTGAAGGAAACATTCTGCAGCGAGATCGGCGACTGCGGCGCAGTCATTGCGGCGACCTGTCCCTTGGTAAAGGGCGTCAACGCGGCGGCGCGATCCTTTGCTGCCTCGCACTGTCCGGACGATGCCATTTCACCGATGCCATTGCCATACCCCGCCTCCTTCACGTATACCGCTGCCGCACCGGCGACGACCCCGGCGACGGCGGCAAGCAGAACGAGTTTCACGGACGGCAGACCAAACGGCTTCTTTGCTGTCATTTCATTCTCCAGGTAGGCATCTCATGGCTGACGGCACGGACACCAAATCCTCCAACCAGATGTGGGGCGGACGTTTCGCCTCCGGCCCCGCGGCGATTATGGAGGAGATAAATGCATCGATCGGTTTCGACAAGAAGCTCTTTGCGCAGGATATCCGTGGCTCCATCGCCCATGCCGCCATGCTTTTTCATCAAGGCATCATTTCAGCCGACGATAAAGACAAGATCGTTCACGGGCTAAACACGATCTTGTCAGAGATAGAAGCCGGCAATTTCGAATTTTCCCGCCGCCTCGAAGACATCCACATGAATGTCGAAGCGCGCCTTGCTACCCTTATCGGACCTGCCGCCGGAAGGCTGCACACGGCCCGTTCGCGCAACGATCAGGTAGCGCTCGATTTCCGGCTATGGGTCAAGGAAGAGCTGCAGAAATGCGAACAGGCGCTGACCGAGCTGATATTGGCCTTCCTCGACCGCGCTGAAGAACACGCCGAAACCGTCATGCCCGGCTTTACCCATTTGCAGACGGCCCAACCCGTCACCTTCGGTCACCATTGCATGGCCTATGTTGAAATGTTCGGCCGCGACCGCGCGCGTGTGCGCCATGCCATCGAACATATGGATGAATCTCCGATTGGCGCCGCAGCCCTCGCCGGCACCGGCTTCCCGATCGACCGTCACATGACGGCCAAGGCGCTCGGTTTCCGCGAGCCGACCCGCAACTCGATCGATACTGTTTCCGATCGCGATTTCGCCATCGAGTTCCTGTCGATCGCCGCGATCGCCGGCATGCACCTGTCGCGGCTGGCCGAAGAGATCGTCATCTGGTCGACGCCGCAGTTCGGCTTCGTGCGGCTCTCCGACGCCTTTTCGACCGGCTCTTCCATCATGCCACAGAAGAAGAACCCGGATGCGGCCGAGCTGGTGCGCGCCAAGACCGGCCGCATCAACGGGTCGCTGGTCGCATTGCTGACCATCATGAAGGGGCTGCCGCTCGCCTATTCCAAGGACATGCAGGAAGACAAGGAACAGGTCTTCGACGCCGCCGAAAGCCTCGAGCTGGCTGTCGCCGCAATGACCGGCATGGTGCGCGACATGACGATCAATACCGCCCGCATGAAGGCCGCCGCCGGCTCCGGCTATTCGACGGCGACCGACCTCGCCGATTGGCTGGTGCGCGAAGCGGGCCTGCCCTTCCGTGATGCCCATCACGTCACCGGCCGCGCCGTCGCGCTTGCCGAGAGCAAGTCCTGCGATCTCGCCGAACTATCGCTCGAAGAACTGCAGGAGATTAACCCGGCGATCACAGCCAAGATCTTCGATGTTCTGACCGTCGAGGCCTCGGTCGCCAGCCGCAAAAGTTACGGCGGTACTGCGCCGTCGGAAGTGCGCAAGCAGATCGCCTTCTGGCGCGCTCGCAACTGAGTAAATTGCCGAAAACACAATCAAACAATCAGGGTGCACAAGCTCCGGAAACTTCGCTATGAAGGACTGCTTCCGCGTTTGTCGCCCAAGAGGATTTCGATGCAGATCAACATGCCGCACATCATCCGCCTGACCGTCGTGCTTTCGGTCATCGGCCTTGCCGTCGTCGGATGTGGTCGCAAAGGCGAACTCGATCCGCCGAGTGCGGCAGCGACCAAGGGCGGCGACGTCAACAAGCCGACGAAACAGCCAGGCACCGAGGACAAGAAGTTCTTCCTCGATCCGCTTCTCTAAACAGGCATCGACCGTGAACCATTTTCAGTATCGCGACGGCATTCTCTACGCCGAGGACGTGCCCGTTCCCGAAATCGCCAAGGCTGTCGGCACGCCCTTTTACCTCTATTCGACGGCAACCCTAGAGCGCCACTACCGTGTCTTCTCCGAAGCCTTTGGCGATGTCGACGCCATGGTCTGCTATGCGATGAAGGCCAATTCCAACCAGGCGGTTCTAAAGACGCTCGGCCGGCTCGGCGCCGGCGTCGATGTCGTTTCGGTCGGCGAGCTTCACCGCGCCTTGGCGGCCGGCATCCCCGCAAGCCGCATCTTGTTCTCCGGCGTCGGCAAGACCGCGCAGGAGATGGACGTGGCGCTTGAAGCCGGCATCTACTGTTTCAACGTCGAATCCGAGCCGGAGCTGGAAGTGCTGAACCAGCGCGCTATCCGCGCTGGCAAGGTGTCCCCCGTCTCCTTCCGCATCAATCCGGATGTCGACGCTCGGACGCATGCGAAGATTTCGACCGGCAAGAAGGAAAACAAGTTCGGCATTTCCTGGGAGCGTGCCCGCGCCGTCTATGGCCGCGCCGCCAGCCTGCCGGGCATCAAGGTGACCGGCATCGACATGCATATCGGCAGCCAGATCACCGAGCTGCAGCCCTTCGAGGACGCCTTCAAGCTGTTGCGTGACCTCGTTGAGACGCTGCGCGGCGACGGCCACGATATCCATCATGTCGATATCGGCGGCGGCCTCGGCATTCCCTATCGCGACGACAACAACCCGCCGCCGCTGCCGGACGCTTACGCCCATATCGTCAAGAACCAGCTGCGCGGTCTGAACTGCAAGATCGTCACCGAGCCTGGGCGCCTGATTGTCGGCAATGCTGGCATCCTCGTGACTGAAGTCATCTATGTGAAGGACGGGGGTCACAAGACCTTCGTCATCGTCGACGCCGCCATGAACGACCTGATCCGGCCGACGCTTTACGAGGCCCATCACGAAATTCGCGCCGTGGAGATCACCGCTGCCAATGCGCCACGCATCATGGCCGATGTCGTCGGTCCGGTCTGCGAGACCGGCGATTATTTGGCCCTCGACCGCGAAATGGCGATGCCGAAGCCCGGCGATCTCCTGGCGATAAGCTCCGGCGGCGCTTACGGTGCGGTACAGGCCGGCACCTATAACAGCCGGCTTCTGGTGCCTGAGGTGCTGGTCAAGGGCGGCGATTTCCACGTCATTCGTCCGCGCAAGACCTATGAAGAGCTGATCGGTCTCGACTCGATCCCGGCCTGGCTCGAGGCATAATTTCAGATATCGGAACCGATTTTCGGAGAGAATTTGTCCATCACGCCCCGGCAACCTGCTTGATCACGTTTCGGCGAAATCCGATGAAAAACCGGCCTTGCCCTCGTCTTCGCCACAAAGAATGTTATCTTCTTGTGCAGGAGCCTCGCCGGGCGCCGTTATTGCGGGCGCATTGGACGCGTTAATCTCCAACGGGCAGATAGCCATCAACATCAGATCGGGGAGAAAACCGGACCGATGACCAGCCCCAGCAGTCCAAAGAAGGGCGCTTTTGCTACCCGTCCGGCGCTGGCGCGGCTGGTTGCGGTCAAGCGTCTGTTTGCGCGGCTGGTACTGGCCTCAGAACAGATCCTGCCCCTGTTGCTGGTGCCGCTTTCCATCCTTGCCCTATTCATCTCGGCTGCCTGGTTCGGCATTTTCCGCGTCGCGCCGGATGCGCTGCGCTATGTCCTGCTTGTCGCTTTCGCCGTTGCCTTCACCGCCTCCATCTTCCCTTTCCGCCGCCTGCGCTGGCCAACGATTGGCGAAGCCGACCGGATGCTCGAGGAGCGCAATGGCCTCGCCCACCAGCCGGTCACCGTGCAGGAAGACGAGCCAGCGTTCGACACGCCCTTTGCCCGGGCGCTGTGGCATGAGCACCAGACCCGGATGGCGGCACGGATCGCGGCGCTGGACGCGGGCTTGCCGCGCCCTGACATTGCCCTTTACGACCGCTTCGCGCTGCGCACCATCCCGGCGTTGCTGCTGGTGACGGCTTTCAGCTTCTCCATGTCCAACAGCGGCGGCTCACTGAGCGATGCCTTTGCCGCCCCGGCCGCGACGTCGAGCAATCCGGACGTGCGCGTCGATGCCTGGGTGACGCCGCCTTATTACACCGGCGAAGCGCCGGTCTACCTGACCGGTAGTGCCGCAAATACCGGCGACAGCGTCAACGTACCGCAATTCTCCGAACTGACCGTGCGTGTCACCGGCGGCGCCTCGACGGATGAAAAAGTACTGTTCCAGGCCGCGGGGAGCGACGCCGGCGCCGCGATCCCCGAGCAAGCCGCGGATGACGGCAAGCAGCCTCCGGCTAACGGAAATGCCGCGCCACCCCCGGCCGTCCAACCAGTCTCTGCTATGGACGCCGCTTCGGCCGGTGGCGATGCAATGATTGCCCGCACGCATGTTCTGAAACTCGACAAGGGCGGCAAACTGACCGTCAACGGCAAGTCCTGGTCTTTCAAAGTTGTCACCGACAAGCCGCCGGAAATAGCCTTTGACGGCATTCCGCACGCACTGCCCAACGGCGCGCTCGAAATCGGCTTCAAGGTCAAGGACGACTATGGCGTTGAGGAAGCCCATGCCGAGATCGTTCCTGTCGATACCAATCCCCAGGCCACGCCGCTTTACGGTTTGCCAGAATACAAATTGGAGATTTCACGCCGCGACCGCCGCAACGGCAAGGGGCTTGCAAATCACGACCTGACGCAGGACCCGCTTGCCGGCCAGCAGGTACGCATCAGCCTCGTCGCACGCGACGGCGCCGGCCAGACGGGGCGTAGCGCGCCCTATGAAATGACCCTGCCCTCGCGCAATTTCAGCCAGCCTCTTGCAGCAGCCGTAGCCGAAGAACGCCAGGTTTTCGCTCTGGACACCCGCAAGATGCCGGAAGCGATCGAACTCAATCAATCGCTGACGATCCGGCCGGATGAAACGATCCCGGATCTCGGCAACTATTTGCTGATCCAATCGGCGCTGACACGCATGAAGCTCGCCAACGGCGATGTCGCTCTGAAAGATACTGCCGACTACCTCTGGCAGATCGCGCTCGGCATGGAAGACGCGCAACTGACCGATGCGGAGAAGGCTTTGCGCGACGCGCAGCAGAAGCTCTCCGACGCTCTCCAGCGCAATGCGCCCGACGCGGAAATCAAGAAGCTGATGGATGAGCTGCGCAAGGCGATGAACAACTATATGAAAGAGCTCGCCGAGCGCATGAAGAACATGCCGGCGCAGCCGAACCAGAGGTCTGCCAATATCCTGCGCCAGCAGGACCTGCAGCGGATGATGGACCAGATCGAAAATCTGGCCCGCACCGGCAACCGCCAGGCGGCACAGCAGATGCTGTCCGAGCTGCAGCAGATGTTGAACAGCCTCCAGGCAGGCAGGCCGCAACGTGGCCAGAACCAGCAGCAGAACGAAGCCAACGACAAGATGCGCCAGCAGATGGATAAGCTCGGCAACATCCTGCGCGACCAACAGAAGCTGATGGAGCAGACCTTCAAGCTGGACCAAGCCATGCGCGACCGCATGCAGCGCGGCGATCCCAACGAGGATGGCGACGACGCGCTGAACCAACCCATGCCTCCTGGCCTGAACGATCCGACACAGCCCGATATGGGACAGGATCAAGGCCAACAGGATCGGCGACAAGGCCAGAACCAACAGGGCCAGAACCAGCAAGGTCAACAACAGGGCCAAAAGCAGCAGAGCGACAATCAGACGGACAATATGACCGCCGGTCAGCTACGCGACGCGCTGAAACAATTGCGCCAGCAGCAGGATGAGCTCGGCAAGCAGCTCGGCCAACTGCAAAAGGATCTGGGCTCCATGGGCATGAAGCCGAACCAGAATTACGGCAAGGCCCAGCAGGAAATGAAGGGCGCCTCCGGCGATCTCGCCCAAGGCAATGGCGAAGGCGCCGTGCAGGACCAGGGCCGCGTACTCGACGCGCTGCGCAAGGGCACGCGCGATATGATGAATCAGCTTATGGCGCAGATGCAACAGCAGGGTCAGGGCCAAGGTCAGCAGCAGGGACAAGTCGGCCAGGGTAACCAGAACGGCCGCGATCCGCTGGGACGCGAACGCAATGGCGATCCTTTCGGCGAAGCCAACGAGAATAAAATCCCCGCCATCATCAATCCGCAGCGTGCTCGCGAAATCCTTGACGCCATCCGCGAGCGCCTGAGCAATAATCCGTCCCTATCCGAAGAACGGCGCTATCTGGAGCGCCTGTTGGATACTGGGCAGTGAAAGCCCACACAGCCTCCGCCCATCCGGCGAAGGCTCCTTCCTGCCATTTGCGATCAGGCAGCCAGCGCGTGGGCCACCGCCTTGCGGATATCCGGCAAGGCGAAGGGCTTGGCGACGACATCGACGATCTTTTCCATCAGGTCGTCGGCGCGTTCGCGCTGCTCGGCATAGCCGGTCATCAGCAGGATCTTCATGCCGGGGCAGGTGGAGGCCGCCTCATGCGCCAGCTCGATGCCATCCATCACCGGCATGCGAATATCGGAGAGCAGCAGGTCGTAGGACCCTAGTTTCAATTTTTCCAGACCCTCGGCGCCATCGGCCGCCTCTTCGATCTCGTGGCCGTCCAAGCGCAGCGCGCGGGCGACAAAAGTGCGAAGAGAATCTTCGTCTTCCGTAATCAGAATTTTTGCCATGGTCTTGCTCCGTGGTCCGTCATGTTCCGCGACCGAAATCACCAGAATTCCGTTTGCGATCGGTAAACGACGGCGGTGCGATCCGGCTCCGTGGTTAATGAGTCGTCATCGCTGGAGCAAATTGGGACAGCCTGCTCGGGCGTTGAATTGTGCCAAACCGGCCGCTGTTGGAGGCCGGTGCCTCAGGCGTCCCCGGTCACGACACCCACGAAGGGCAGCTCGCGGAAGGCATAGGCGACGTCCATGCCGTAGCCGACGACGAAATAGTCGGGGCATTCGAAGCCGACATAATCGGCCTCCAGCTCCTCCTTGCGCTTGACGCTCTTGTCGAGCAACACCGCGAGCGAGACGTTACGGGCGCCGCGCTCGTAGAGCAATTCCTTGGCGAAACGCAGCGTGCGGCCCGATTCCAGAATGTCGTCGATCAGTAGCACGTCGCGATCTTTTACATCGCTGTCGATGTCCTTGACGATGCGGACACCCTGGGAGACCGTGCCTGCGCCGTAGCTCGACAGCGTGATGAACTCGACTTCCGGCGCCAGCCCCGTCTCATGCAGCGCGCGCAGCAGGTCGGCGGCGAAAATGAAGGAGCCCTTGAGGATAGCGATGACGAGGAGATCCTTCGTCGGCCCGCTGGCGATTTCCTTCGCCATGGCGCGATTGCGCTCGGCAATCTGCTCGGCGGTGAAAAGCGGCTCGATATTTTTCCCGCGTACGACAGGCATTGATTGGCATGCTCCATGGCTGTTGCGGCGCTTGTCCGCCGATCAGGCTTTAGCCCGTAGCACAATCATGCGGGCCGACACACCCCCTAAGGCATAAAGGAAAGGCGAACATCCGGCATTTTTCCACCGGGATGCTGCAATCGCGTGGAAAATCCGCGACTCTCATATGGCCCGATGCGATTGACCGGCGCGTCCACCACAACACTCGTCAGCAATTGACCGCTGGAGAAGATATCCGCGCGCACAAGCGGCACCGAGAGCGTGGCGCCGGTCTTATTCTCGATGATGCCGTTGACAGTTAGCACCCGCATGCCGTTTTCGTCGCGCGGCGTCAGCGTCACATGGGAAAACTGCAGCGGCTCCAACGTCTCCTGCGCCTGTGTGCCCGTCAGCCCCGAGAAGCCCCCAGCAAGGCCGAAGACCAGGACGGCGAGAGCAGCGATGAGTGCCACGAAGCTGCGACGCGAGGCCTGCTGCAGCCAGCCTTCGGCAAGGCGCGGGCCAGAGAGCGCATGAAGGAGAGCGCTCTTGGCAGCCGGCGGCGACTGCCGCTGTCCGGATTGAGAAGCCCCCTCGCCGGCGATGTTTGCCGAGGCGTTCCTGATGCGGCTAGGGATGACCGTCACGAACTCGGCATCCACAACGTCCGGCTTCGGCCCGATGGGGCGTGACAGTGTCGAACCCAATCCGCGTTCGGGCGGCAGCAGGTCATAGATCAATCCCGCTTGTTGCTGGCGGTGGCGAAAAGCGCCCATGACGACCTCCCTTTCCGGTGATCCACATGGTTTCACGCCCACCTAAATTCTGGGCATTGAAACGAATCCTGCCCAGTCGTAAATTTTATTAGTTAATGCTTCGCAAAGATCGCCATGAATCGGGCGCCTTTCCAGCAAATTTACCGTCTGTTAACGCCGTTGGTTAACAAGTCACCTGATTGAACACTGCGGAAGACTGGACACCCGTGATTCATTTTGAGAACGTCGGTTTGCGCTATGGTATGGGTCCGGAAATCCTCCGTGACCTGACCTTCGACATTCCGAAGAAATCGTTCCAGTTCCTAACGGGCCCCTCGGGTGCCGGCAAGACGACGTTGCTTCGGCTGCTCTTCATGTCGCTCCAGCCGACCCGTGGGCTGATCCGCATGTTCGACCGCGAGATTTCCTCGATCCCGCGCAACGAATTGCCACTGCTGCGCCGCCGCGTCGGCATCGTCTTCCAGGATTTCCGGCTGCTGGAACATCTGACGACCTACGAAAACGTCGCCCTACCGCTCCGCGTGCGTGGCAAGGAGGAAAGCTCCTATCGTACCGACGTGTTGGAACTGTTGAAGTGGGTCGGCCTTGGCGAACGCATCAATGTGCTTCCCCCGGTGCTGTCGGGCGGCGAGAAGCAGCGCGCAGCCATCGCCCGCGCGCTGATCGACCGCCCGGAGATCCTGCTTGCCGACGAACCGACAGGCAACGTCGATCCACCCATGGCCAGACGATTGCTCAACCTGTTCCTCGAACTCAATCGCCTCGGTACAGCGGTCGTCATTGCCACGCACGACCTGACCCTCATGGATCAGATCGAAGCGCGGCGCATGATTTTATCGGGAGGGCATCTCGATATCTATGACTGAGCCCACCCCCCGCAGGAGAGCCCCGAACGCCGGGGCAACCAACAACAAGGAAAGACCCGTTGCACCTCCGCCGGAGAGGAGACGGCCGGAAATGCGGGTGCGCCCGACCGGACCGATCGTGCCTTCTTCCAATATCCAAGGCAATGCGCTGATCGTCGTCATCGCCATCATGGCTTTCCTGGCGTGCCTGACGCTCGGCGCCGTCAGCATGGTGCGTTCGACAGCGGCGAGCTGGGAAAGCCAAATTTCCCGCGAGATCACCATCCAGATCAAGCCGGATGACAATCTCGACATGGACAAGGCGCTTGCCAGCGCGCGCGACATCGCGCTCGGTTTTGTCGGCACGAAAAGCGGCCAGATCGTCGACGAGGCGGCGACGGCTCGCCTGCTCGAACCCTGGCTTGGTGCCGGCCTCGACCTTAAGGAGCTGCCGGTCCCGCGCCTGGTGATCATCACTATCGACGAGACGCATCCCCCCGATTTCGAGGCGATGCGCAACCTTCTCAAGGATCAGATTCCACAGGCGTCGCTGGATGACCACCGCACCTGGGTCGATCGGCTAGTCTCGATGGCCCACACCACCGTCCTTATCGGCACCGGCGTCCTGCTGCTAGTCTTTACGGCCATGGTGCTGACCGTGGTTTTCGCCACGCGCGGCGCCCTCTCCGGCAACCGCCACATCGTCGAAGTGCTACATTTCGTCGGCGCCGAGAGTACCTTCGTCGCCACGGAATTCCAGAAGCATTTCCTGAAGATCAGCCTGAAGGGCTCAGCCGCGGGCAGCGCACTTGCCGCTCTTTTCTTTGCCAGCGCCGGCTTTTTGCAAAGCCGCACCATCGCCACGCCGCAGACCGACCAAGCGACGGCCCTGTTCGGCACGTTCTCGGTTGGCGCACTCGGCTATCTCGGCATTCTCGCCACCATGATCATTATCGCCCTGCTCACCACGGTCACGGCGCGTTTCACCGTCATGCGCACCATCTACGAGATCGACTTGATCCGCTCTGATCCGGGGAGGACCGAAAGTGTGCAGAACTGACGCTGCGTCAATGATTATTTACGATTTGATGGCCCGTTCCTTGCCGCAATTTTCGGATAATGACGAATCATGAGCATGGAGATGACGACTCGCAAGAGCGTGAGTTCGCAGACGCTGCAGGAGCAAGAGCGCTCTCGCAGCGAGAGACCTGTCCGACGCAGCGTTTTCCGTCGCTTCCTGCGCTGGGGCGGCTTCGCCTTCATCATCCTCGTCGCCATCGTCTTCGGCGGCTTCCTGCATTTCGCCGATTCGATCACCACTCTGAAACCGCCGGCAGAACCGAAGGCAGATGCCATCGTCGTGCTAACCGGCGGCTATCAGCGAATCGACCAGGCCGTGGAACTGCTGCGCACCGGCGCCGGCAATCGATTGTTGATCTCGGGCGTGCATCCGACCACCACGCCGTCGCAACTCCGGAAGTTGACGCAAAGTCCCGCCAGCCTCTTCAATTGCTGCGTCGACATCGGCTACGATGCCATCGACACGATCGGCAACGCCCGTGAGGCCGCGAAGTGGATTCACGCCAAGGGTTACAAGAGCATATTGGTGGTGACCAACAACTATCATATGCCGCGCAGCCTTGCTGAGCTGAAATATGTCGATCCGGCTACGGAATTCATTCCCTATCCGGTGGTCAATTCCGATCTCAAGACCACGAACTGGTTTACCGATCCCAATGCGCTGCGCACCATGGTTTCCGAATACGCCAAGGTTCTTCTAGCCGGCGCCCGCAATCTCACGGGCCTCGGACGCCCACTCGGCCTGCGCTCTCGCGAACCGGGCGACGATCCGAGCTGAGATATCCGACAACGTGCAGACTGACTTTTTATTGACAGCGTAATCGTGTAGGCAAAGTTTCGGATGCTGGTGAAAGCCGGCGTGTTGGGAAGGCCTTTATGATTACCTTGCGTTCGATCCTGTTCAATACGATCTTCTATGCGAACCTGATCATTCGCATGATCGTGCTCACACCCATCTATTTCCTGATGCCGCGCAAGGCCGCCTACGCGATTCCCAAAGCCTGGGCGAAATCCAGCGTCTGGCTGATGAGGGCAATCGTCGGCACCACCTGCGAAATCGAGGGCCTGGAGAATATTCCGGCCGGCAGCTACATCTTTGCGCCGAAGCATCAATCCTTCTGGGACACCTTCGCACTGCTGCCCTATCTCGATGATCCCGTCTACATCCTCAAGCGGGAGCTGATGTGGATTCCGCTGTTCGGCTGGTATGTCAAGAAACAGCGCATGATCCCGGTCGACCGCGGCGCCCGCGGCAAAGTGATGTTCGATGTGTTGAAGCGCACGCGGGAAGAGCTTGCCAGCGGCCGGCAGCTTATCATCTACCCCGAGGGTACCCGCCGTCCGCCGGGCGCCGAGCCGGTCTACAAATACGGTATCGCCCGCATGTATCGCGATCTGAACATTCCCGTTGTCTCAGTGGCCATGCATCCTGGCCTCTTCTGGCCGCGCCGCACCTTCCGCAAATATCCCGGCCACTTCAAAGTGCGCATCCTGCCGCCGATCCCGCCCGGCCTGGACCCTGATGCTTTCTTCGCCCGATTGATCGAAGAGACGGAAAAGGCAAGCGACGAACTGCTGGTCGAAACCATCGCCAACAATCCGCATCTGCCGGTCCCGCCCACGGCCGCGCAGCGCCTGGCTGACATCGCCAAAGCGGAGGTGGCGGCCGCGGTTTAAGACGCTTTCCGCAGCCGCTCGATCTCGCCCGCCACCTGCTCAAGCCACTGATCGCGAATCTTCATTTCGCGCAGATGCGCCAGCGTGTTGAAGAGATAGGCATCGTTCGGCCCGGATTGGCCGATGGCAGAATCGACGATGTGGGCCGCTTCCACGGCATCGAGCGCGCCGGCATATTGCTGATGGCTGCGGTCGACGATATAGGCGACCGCGGTGACCCTCCGGCCGTCCGCAAGGCGAATCGGCAGCGTCTTTTCCAGATAGACCTTGGTGACCAGCTCTCGTTCGCGCAGATAGCTCAGCACTTCATCCCGCTCGGCGGCGGCGATGCTGAATGCCATGCCGCGGCAGGAGCCGCCGTGATCGAGCCCAAGCACCAGACCGGGGCTTGCCTCCGAGCCGCGATGGACCCAGGAATGGACACAAAGGGAGCGGCGATAGCCGAAAATCAGCGCCTCTGCTTTTTCAACATAGCTAAACCCCGGATTCCACATGAGCGATCCGTAGCCAAACACCCAAAATTCGTCCATATCCAACGCCAAATCATTGTGACCACATCGGTTCAACCATTGGAGAACAACATGGCAGCGTCAAGCCAGAGCGTGGCGTCCGGCAAAGGTAAACGCATGTGGCTCATTGGGCTGGGCCTTATAGTGATCCTTGCCGCGCTTTACACTGGCGGCTGGTTTTATGCGACCACTCTGGTGAAGGCGAACGTGCTGAAGGCGCTTGGCCAGCAAAACGCCGCCGGCATCTCGGGCGAATGCGCGGATATGGGCTTCAGCGGCTTTCCGTTCAAAATCGGCCTCTCATGCGCCAAGGTGACGATCGACGATCATGTGAAGGGTGTTTCGGTCTCCTTCGACAATCTCCATGCGTCGGCGCCGGTCTATCTGCCGAACCATATCGCGTGGAACCTGAAATCGCCGGCTGAGTTCCGCACCGCGCAAGGTCTGACGGTCTCGGCCGAATGGACTGACCTGCAATCAAGTCTCGTTGCCAAGGGGCGCGGCATCTCGCAGAGCCAGACTGCGATCGATGGGCTGAAAGCCAATATCCTCTCCTCCTTCACCGGCCAGAGCGCCAATGTGACCGCGGCCCACACCGAAATGCACGCGCGCCAGAACGGTGACGACCTCGATGTTGCGATCGCCATCGAAAACGCCAATGCAGTGATCAAGGACTTTGCGCAAACGCTGCCGACGGCGTCGACAAGTGCCGATATCACGTTGATCGGCAAGGCCGGCTTGCTCGACGGCACCGACGGACACGGCCTCTATGGCACGGCCGGCGTTCTCCGCCAGGTGGTGATCGATATCGGCGACGGCCGCACCATGACCCTCTCAGGCCCCTTCAGTTTCGACGATCAGGGCTTTCTGTCCGGCAAGTTCAAACTGGAAATCAATCAGATCGGGCCATGGGGCGATAGCTTGAAAGCAACGATCCCGGCGGCCAAAAACATGATCGACACCGCCGCCAAGCTCCTGAAATCGCTCGCAGCCGGCGGTGACAAAGTTTCCGTCGACCTGACCGCCGATCGCGGCCGGCTATCCCTGAGCGGCTTCATCCCGCTTGGCAAGATTCCGCCGATTTGACAATCAACACCTTCGCCCCTGCGGGGAGAAGGTAGTCGATGCCTACTTCTTCGCATCCAGTGCGTGACGGCCGAAATCCGCGGCGTCGACGTCCTGGCCGGCCTCGACGATCGAGCGGCGGATGGCGCGGGTGCGGGTGAAGAGATCGAAGATCTTGTCGCCTTCACCCCAGCGGATGGCGCGCTGCAAATAGGCAAGGTCTTCCGAGAAACGCGCCAGCATCTCCAGAATGGCATCGCGATTGTGGAGGCAGACGTCACGCCACATGGTCGGGTCGGAAGCGGCGAGACGGGTGAAGTCACGGAATCCGGAGGCGGAATATTTGATCACTTCCGATTCCGTCACCGTCTCCAGATCATCAGCCGTGCCGACGATGTTATATGCGATGAGATGCGGCAGATGCGAGACGATCGCCAGCACCTTGTCGTGATGGGCGGCATCCATTTCATCGACACGCGAACCGAGCGTTTCCCAGAAATGGCGGAGCCTCTTGATTGCCTGTTCATCCGTGCCGGGGATCGGCGTGAAGATGCACCAGCGGCCCTCGAATAGCCCGGCAAAACCGGCGTCAGGCCCGGACCGTTCCGTGCCTGCAATGGGATGGCCAGGAATGAAATGTACGTTACCTGGCATATGCGGCTGCATCTGTGCGATAACGGAGGCCTTGGTGGAGCCGACGTCCGTAACGATGGCCCCGGGCTTCAGGTGCGCGGCGATTTCCGCGGCAACGCTTCCCGAAGCGCCGACTGGCACCGAGACGACGACGAGATCGGCATCATTAACCGCCTCTGCTGACGAAGGCGTATAACGGTCTCCGAGCTTGAGTTCTTCGGCGCGCCTCAGCGTTTCCGCGCTGCGCGTCGAGATCACCACCTCCTTGGCGAGGCCGAGGCGCTTGATATCATGGGCGATCGACGAGCCGATCAGGCCGATGCCGATCAGCGCAATACGGTCGAACTGAATGCTGCTCATGCCTTCGGTCCCATAAATTCGGTCAGCGCGTCGATGACGCCCAGATTGGCCTCTTCCGTGCCGATGCTCATGCGCAGCGAATTCGGGAAGCCGTAAGCACGCACAGCGCGCAGGATATAACCGCGGCTGGTCAGGAACTCGTCGGCATCGGCGGCGCGCTTGCCGTCGGTATCGGGAAAATGCACGAGCACGAAGTTGGCGACCGACGGCGTGACCTCGAGACCGAGGGCTTCGAATGCTTTCGTCACTTTCTCGATCCACAGAATGTTGTGCGCAACCGCCTGTGCAATGAAGGCCTGATCGCGCATCGCGGCAGCACCAGCGGCAATGGCGGCACCATTCATGTTGAACGGCATGCGGACACGGCTCAGCGCATCGACAATATCGACCGGCCCGTACATCCAGCCGACACGCAACGCTGCCAGCCCGTAAATCTTCGAGAATGTGCGGGTCATGATGACATTGGAATTCGAGGAGACGATTTCGAGGCCGGCCTCATAGTCGTTTCGGCGGACATATTCGGCATAGGCAGCGTCAAGCACGAGGATGACATGCCTCGGCAAACCCGCTTGCAGACGACGGATTTCGCTGACCGGTACATAGGTGCCTGTCGGATTTGCCGGATTGGCGATGAAGACGATCTTGGTTTTGTCGGTGACAGCGGCGAGAATCGCGTCGACATCGACCTTGCAATCCTTCTCCTTCACCGTAACCGGTGTAGCACCTGCGGCCATGATCTGGATCTTGTAGATCAGGAAGCCGTGCTCGGTGACGATGCCTTCATCGCCGGCGCCAAGATAAACATGGCAGAGCAGAGCGAGCAGCTCGTCGGAACCGTTGCCGCAGAGGATATTGGCGGTATTTAAGCCGTGAACGTCGGCGATCGCCTGGCGCAGCTCCTTGGCCTGCCCGTCCGGATAGCGCTCCAAGTGCTCGCCGGCAGCACGGAAAGCCTCGATGGCCTTCGGGCTTGCGCCGAACGGCGTCTCGTTCGAGGAGAGCTTAAACACCCGCGCAACGCCCGGCGCATGTTCCTTACCCGGCACATAGGCGGCGATATCGAGGATGCCGGGGCGCGGGACGGGCTTGCTCATTTCCATGCTCATGGGATCGACCTTGGGAAGGGCCGGAAAATTCCGGTTTAGACACCCCGTGGCATTAATGCGGATTGACGAATTTGTCGAGTGTTTGGCGGTCGCCCATCCAACGACACACCGTCGCGCGTCGTCGGGATGCCGCGCGGCGCCAATACCGGTACGAAGACGCGGCGCGAAGCGCGGACGGCAACCGGCAGGCCCTGATAAAGCCGCTTCTGCGCCTCGACGATGATGACACCGGAAAAAGCCGGCCAGAGGGTACGACCGACCCGCTCGAAAGCGCGTCTGAGACGCAAGAATGCGCGCAGCTTTGAAGGAGGAAAGAAGAGTGCTTCCGCCGTCGCTCCCGGCGTGAAATTGGTCTCGCGCAGCAGCGCAGTGAGCTGCCCGCGCGAATAGGGGCGACCGGAACCGAAGGGCGTGTGCTCCATGCGCGCCCACACGCCTCTGCGGTTCGGCACCACGATGACGAGCCGGCCGCCGGGCGCTAAAACCCGCCAAAGCTCCTTTAGCGTCTCGCGCGGGCTCTCGGCGAATTCAAGCGAATGCACCATCAACACGCGGTCGATGGAACTGTCCGGCAGCGGCAATTCCTCATCGAAGATCAGTGCTGTCGACGACACCGAATCCACCGGCCAATTCACGGCCCCCTGCCCGGCCGGCATGAAGGCGAAGGTGCGCTCGGTATCGGCGCGGAAACGATCGAGATAGGGAACGGCATAGCCGAGGCCTACAAGACGCTCATCCGGCAGCCGCGACCAGATCGAAGAAAGCGCCATGGCGATAGACTGTTCCGCCAAGCGCCCGAGCTCGGAATGATAGAATTGGCGGAGATCGACGATATCGGCGTGCATCGCCATAAATGTTATCAGCCGGCCGTTGGACTTCAAGGCCGAACCGCCTACATTCCGAGTAAACCGCATCGATGAGGACTATTTCGACCATGAAACCCTTGGAATTAGAGGTATTTATCTGCCGCTCCGACAATTTTGGCGTACTCGTCCATGATCCCGAAAGCGGCTATACGGCATCGATCGACGCTCCCGAGGCGGACCCCATTCTGGCGGCCGCTGAACGCCGCGGCTGGACGATCACCCACATCCTCACCACCCATCATCATACCGACCATGTCGAAGGCAATTTGGCGCTGAAGGAGCAATTCGGCTGCGAGATCATCGGTCCGATCAACGAGGCCGTCGCCATTCCGGGCCTCGACCGCGCCTATGGCGACGGCGACACCTTCGAGTTCGGCAATCACACCGTCGATGTCATCGAGACACCAGGCCATACGGCCGGCCATATCTGTTACCACTTCGTTGACGACAAGCTGCTTTTCGCCGCCGACACGCTGTTTGCGCTCGGCTGCGGTCGGCTGTTCGAACGGCCGGCGGCGGACATGTGGGCATCTCTGCAGAAGCTTGCCGTATTACCGGACGAAACCGCTATCTATTTCGGTCACGAATATACGCTCTCCAACGCCCGATTTGCCGTGACCATTGATCCCGGCAATGAAAGGCTAAAAGCGCGTGCCGCCGACATCGAGGCTCTAAGGGCCGAAGGCAAATTCACCATCCCGACGACGCTCGCGCTGGAGAAGGAAACCAATCCCTTCCTGCGCGCCGCCGACCCGTCGATCCGCAGGAATCTGCTGATGGAAAGCCGCAGCAACGAGGAAGTTTTTGCCGAAATCCGCAAGCGCAAGGACAATTTCTGATGCAGCCGAAAGAGATCATCGAGGCGCTTTCCATGCAGCCGCATCCGGAGGGCGGCTGGTATGTGCAGACATTTCGCGATCAGCACGGCGGCGCGCGCGGACATTCGACCGCAATCTACTACCTCTTGGAAGCGGGCCAGCGCTCGCATTGGCACCGGGTGCGCGATGCGGCCGAGGTCTGGCACTATTATGCCGGTGCCCCACTGGCGCTCTATCGTTCCGCCGATGGTAAGATGAGCGAGACGATTGTTCTCGGCGCCGACCTCGCAAAAGGCGAGCGTCCTCAGGCGATCATTCCAGCAGACTGGTGGCAGGCGGCCAATGCCTTGGCGAATTTACGCTTGTGGGCTGCACAGTCGCACCCGGCTTTGAGTTTTCGAGCTTCGAAATGGCCGCGCCTGACTGGAAACCCGCCGCCTGAGCCGCCGAAAGCCTATTCGGCCGCTTCCGCCTGCGCCGCGCCACCCCCGTCACGGCGCAGGATCATCCTGTGGGCCGCCAGCACGGCGCCGCCGGTCACCAGAAGGCAGGCAAGCGCAATGCCCCAACTCGCTTCGGCAAAACCGAAAACGGTCAGGATCAGCGTCGAGAGCAGCGGTGCCGCATAGCTGGCAGCGCCGAGAATCTGGATATCGCCGTTCTTGACGCCATAATCCCAGGCGTAGAAGGCAGCCCCCACCGGAAAGAGGCCGAGCCCAAGAACGGCGATCCATTGCGACGTCGTCTCCGGCCAGATCGTATTCTCCAGCCCGAGGTGGCAGACCAAGGAAAGAGCTGACGTCACTAGACAGAATATGGTGACGACATCGGTCGACACCGCCTCGAACCGGCGCGTGATCAGCGAATAACCGGACCAGGTGAAAGCACAAAGGAAAGCCGCCCCATAACCGATGGCATGAGCTCCTTCGAAGTGAAACCCGTTGCGTCCGACGATCAGCACCGTGCCGGCTAGCCCCATCAGTGCGCCGACGATATGGTACCAGCGCAACCGCTCGCCCGGCAAAAGCGCCGAACCGACGACGATCAGCAACGGCCAGAGGTAGGCGATCAACCCCGCCTCGACTGCCGGCGCATGACGCAGGGCGGTGAAATAGAGAAAATGATAGCCGAACAGTCCGCCAATGCCGGTGATCCAGACCTTGGCCGGCTGACGCAGCAATCGCGCGCGCTCTGGCCTCGATGTGAGAACAACGATGCCGGGGATGCTGCCGATGGCGAAACAGATGGCAAGTAATTGAAACGGCGGTATCTTACCCGACGCCACAGTCAGCAACGCCAGAAACGACCACATCACGATGGCCGCAAACCCCGTCAATGTTGCGCGAAACTTCAAGCTGGCCCCCAGTCTGTCGCCGCGGGCCATTCTGTCAGAAGCCCGTCTAGCTGCCGTATTTCACGGCGGTTATCGTCACTGTTCCATATTGCGTCGGGATACGGACGTAGACAGGTGCATATACATTCATGGTGTCGGCCTTGGCAAACCAGATCTCCATGCCATCGGTCTTGGCGAGATAGAGATAATCCTTGCGCGTTCCCTTATAGCCGCTCTTGGGCATGAAGCGCACGCCGCAAGCGATCGTCTTGCCCTTGAACCCATCCGTCGAAAACGTGTGAGATCCCTTCGGCGACAGTTTCAGATCCATGCGCATCTCGCCGTCGAAGACAGCCAAGGTCTGATTGCAGAGGTTGAGATTGGCAGTGGCCGGAAAGATCATGCCAGAAATCGGGTCGAGCACCGAGCGCAAATCCGCATCATGGATGGGTATCCAACTCTGCGGTCGCTTCGGCTCCGGTGTGATCGTATTCGACGTCACATTGCCATTGGCGTAGGCGACATCGTAGGTGCGTTCCTTTTTGCCGCTCTTGTAATAGAGCGTGTAATGCGTCGCTTGTAGCTTGCTGTCGCCGACAGTGCCTGTTACATCGGTTTTCGCATCGATCGACGTGACAAGATCTGCGAGGCCGGCCGAGGTAATATCGCCCCGGATTGTAAACTGCTTGTTCTTGACCTCGGTCTTGAAATCCGCCCTCGCGATCGGAAAGCCCGCAAGCGCCACACGATATTGCGTTTCATGCCGCAGCACTTCGGCCGATGCCATCAACGGCATCGACGCCACCAGAGCCGAAATAAAAAGCCACCTTCGAAGAACCATGACCAGAGCCTTTAACAAAGAGCAGGCAGCATATATAGGCGCATTATGCACTTCCTGCGACGGTGAGAAAACAGCAGCTTTTTGACGGAATTGCGGGAAAGCTCAAGGTTTGGCTTGACGTAGCCGGCCGCGCTGACTATAGAACCGCAACTTTCCAATTATGGCCTGTTGGATTGCGCGCTGGGTTTTGCCCGGAATGACTATCCGATGGCCAAGAAAAACAAAAGTAGGTGTTTCATGTCCCGCATGTGCGAATTGACCGGCAAGGCCGTCCTCGTGGGCAACAATGTCAGCCACGCCAATAACAAGACCAAGCGTCGGTTCCTGCCGAACCTCTGCCAGGTCACGCTGATCTCCGACGTTCTCGGCCAGCGCTACCGCCTGCGCGTTTCCGCTGCAGCGCTCCGCTCGGTCGAGCATCGCGGCGGTCTGGACGCTTTCCTCCTGAAGGCAAGCGAAAACGAACTCAGCATGCGCGCTCGCCTGCTGCGTCGTCAGATCGTCAAGAAGTCCGCTGAAGCTGCCGTAGCTGCCTAAGCTACAGGTACTTTGCGATATCATACGGGCTAAAAGGCTTGCACGGATAACTTCCGGACAAGCCTTTTTCCATGTCTGGTTTCCTCCAACTGGTGGCATCACCCAGGATAAAAAAATGCTTACAGCACGCCATACCCTTCTCTACGTTCTGCTGATGACGCTGGTCGTCGTCGCCTCCAATATCCTCGTGCAGTATCCGCTGCATGCGACGCTTGCCGGCGTCAATCTTGCGGATATCCTCACCTGGGGCGCGTTTACCTATCCCGTCGCCTTCCTGATCACCGATCTCACCAACCGCCAGTTCGGCCCCAAGGCCGCGCGAAAGGTGGTGTTTGCCGGTTTCGTCGTCGGCGTCGCTTTGTCGTTCTATACCGCGCAGCCACGCATCGCGATCGCCTCCGGTTCGGCCTATCTCGCCGGCCAGCTTCTCGACATCTCCGTGTTCAACCGCCTGCGCCGCATGGCCTGGTGGCGCGCACCGCTGTTCGGTTCACTGATCGGCTCGATGTTGGACACCGTGATGTTCTTCTCCTTCGCTTTCGCGCCGTTCTTCGCGTTTTTCGGCCCCAACGAGCCCTTCGCGATCGACTGGGCGCCGATCCTCGGTGTCTTCCAGACGTCGGCACCGCGCTGGATCTCCTGGGCGATCGGCGATTTCTCCGTGAAGATGACGGTCGGCCTCGTCATGCTGCTGCCGTATGGCGCGCTGATGAACGTGCTGAAGCCGATGAAGCCAGCCCGGGCCGCCTGAGCAGCTGAGATCGAAGCGTGCGGCATACCCGCGACGCTTCGGTTCTTCAGCGATAGGAGAGCCAGGTGAGGACCGCCGCAGAGAAAGCTGCCGGATCCTCCGCCATCATCAAGTGACCGGCGTTCCGTATGTTGATTCGCACTATGCACATATCGTTAGCCCAGTCTGGCATGTCCCATCCCTGCGCCGAACGCGCCGGCGATAAGATAGACGGGCATGTCAGACGCCATCAGACCTCGGATGCCCTCGAGGTAGTCGACTCTTCCCGTAGCCGCGACAACGGCCTTCGCCTGCGCCTTGATGGTTGAGGCCGGCTGGTTTGCCAGCCACTGTCTCGCAAGCATCGACGTCCAATCGTCAAGCCGCACGCCCGCGCCCGCGATCCATGCATCCGGGTCCGCTTCATAGCCCGAGATGATCTCAGCAACCTCTTCGTCGGATTTGACGGCGATTTGCCCGGACCAGAACACAGGTCAGGCGCTTGAACATCGGCATTCCCGAAAGCACCGAGGATCTTGGGGTCGCTCAAGCTGCCAAACAAGCCATGCACCAGAACGAGGGGTTTATCGATAACGGGCGTGCACTTATCCTATCCTGGGAAGTGAAAAGCCAGCATGCAGCCCGGCGGCCAGCTTTCCTCAATGCCGGTTGCCGCCTCTCCGGCCGAGCTTATTTCAGGCTGACCAGGTTCTCATCGAGCAGCCGGAATTCCAGCATCAAGCTCCGCTGCAGGATCGAATGGTTGTCGTCGGAAACCATGATCAGATGGGTCGTGCCATCTTCGGCTCGGAAGGCGTCCAGTCCTTCCATATTATCGATCTGCATATTAGACCCGGCTTGGAAGACAATGTCGCCGTCGACGATCGCATCAGGGCGGATATCGTCGCCTCTAATGCGACGGATGCGCACGCCGATACCGTGCGCCAGATCGAAGCGCCGCTCCAGCAGCAGCAGATCGCCATCGGGCAGGAAAACGCCGTCGCTGGCGTCGAAATCGTCATAGTGACGCACTGTGAAACGGCCCTTCAGCGGTCCGTCGAGGATTGCCGCAAGCATGTTCCCCTGATCGTCGAGGCTACGCTCCGCGACGATCACTGTCGCCCCCAACAGCTGGCTTGATTGCGGCGCGATCATCAAGGCTTCCAAACTGCGGTTGGCGCGCAGTTGCCTCTTCGGGATCACGATCGGAATGTTGCCATCCGGCGGCGATGTCTCGAAACCGGGATTGGGATAGGCGTCGACGCGATGATTCTGCTCGTAGCTGACGAGCACGTGATTATCCCGCAACGCCAGCCCCTCCGCATCCGTTGCGCCCTTTCCGGCATCCGTCTCACCGAAACGATCGATCATCGGCATGATGCGGGCATCGACGACGCCACTCAGCCTGCCGTCCTTGTCACGCTCAATCGCCCCGGTCAGCCAGTGGCCGGTATCCAGGACAGAAACGAACTGACGCTGATCAGGGCGGAAGCGAATGGAAGATAGGGCGCCGAGGAGCGCATTGTCGGAGCTGAGTTCGAGACCACCGAGGAATTCGAGCGCACCGAACCGGGTCTGCTCGGAACCGGGCCTGAGCGCCGAAATCGCCGTCGCATGGATTTCCGCCGGCCCGCCCTCCGATGTATCCATTGGGCCGCAGCCGGCGAGTAGCATCACAAGCATGGTCGCGCTTGAAAGGCGTTTCATGGGCTCTCGGGCCGCCTTGGAACTGGGAGAAAATCGGCAAAGTGCCGGCCGAGCGGCCGACGCGGGCAGAATTATCGGCTATTCAGCTTGCGCTGCGCATGCGTGAGCGCGGCAAGCTTGCCTGATCCTCGAACAGCGATGCGAGTTGCTCCGTCATGGCGCCGGCCAATTCGTCGGCATCGACGATCGTCACGGCGCGCCGATAGTAGCGCGTGACGTCGTGGCCAATACCAATCGCCAGCAGCTCCACCGGCGAGCGCGTCTCAATCTGCTCGATCACGGCGCGCAGGTGCCGCTCCAGGTAATTGCCCGGGTTGACCGACAGCGTCGAATCGTCGACCGGCGCGCCGTCCGAGATCATCATCAGGATGCGGCGTTGCTCGCGGCGGCCGAGCAGGCGATTATGCGCCCAGATCAACGCCTCGCCGTCGATATTTTCCTTGAGCAGGCCTTCGCGCATCATCAGCCCGAGATTGGTTCTCGCCCGCCGGTAGGGCTCGTCGGCGGATTTGTAGACGATGTGGCGGAGATCGTTGAGCCGGCCCGGCGTCTGCGGCTTGCCGCTTGCGAGCCATTT
This sequence comes from Martinezella calliandrae, assembly GCF_030272695.1. Classification (GTDB taxonomy): domain Bacteria; phylum Pseudomonadota; class Alphaproteobacteria; order Rhizobiales; family Rhizobiaceae; genus Rhizobium; species Rhizobium calliandrae. Next base: position 116,645 of record NZ_JARFYN010000012.1, on the reverse strand, counting down.
CTCGCGCGCCTGTCCGCCCTTCCAGGCCTTGGTGGTGAAGCCAAGGATCTCGACCTTAACGCCGCAGCGTTCCAGCGTTCGCGCCAAAATATCGGCGCAGGTCGCCGCAACGGTGATCGGCCGGCCGCGCATCGAGCCGGAATTGTCAATCAGCAGCGTCACGACCGTATCGCGGAACTGCGTATCGCGCTCCATCTTGAAGGACAGGGCCTGCATCGGATCGATGATCAGGCGCGTCAGCCGCGCCGGGTCGAGATATCCCTCTTCCAGATCGAAATCCCAGGCGCGATTCTGCTGCGCCATCAGCCGGCGCTGCAAGCGGTTGGCAAGCCGCCCGACCGCGCCCTGCAGGTGCGCAAGCTGCTTGTCGAGAAAGGCACGCAGGCGTTCGAGCTCGACGGTGTCGCAGAGTTCCTGCGCCGTCGTCGTTTCATCGAATTCCTCGGTGAAGACGTGATAATCGACTTTCTCGTTGAAGTCGGCGAAGGGCGTGTTCGGACGGCGGGTCTCGCCCGGCGTCTCCGAATCCTCTTCTCCCTCCTCGCTCATGTCGTCGTCGGAGATTTCGGCGCCGTCCATCTCGCCGTCGTCCATCTGCTCGTCGGAGGCTTCGCTATCTTCGGCGGGCGCGGAGTCGGAACCATCATCGCTCTCGACATCCTGGTCGTCCTGATCCTCGCCGCTCGGCTTGTCCTCCTCGGCCGACTCGTCATCGGAATCCGGCTCCATCTCCTCATCGCCATATTCCTCGGCCATATCCATGGCCGTAAGCATATTGCGGATGACGCGCGCAAAACCCTGCTGGTCGTTGATGGTGGACAGCAGATTGTCGAGCTCGCCGCCGGTCTTGTCCTCGATGAATGAACGCCAGAGGTCGAGCACCTTGCCGGCGCTTTCCGGCGGCTGCTGGCCGGTCAGCTTCTCGCGCACGATCATCGCCATGGCTTCGCCGAGGGGCGCATCCTCTCGCCGCTCGATGCCTGAGAAATTCGCCTTGGAATATTTCTCGGCATTCATCGAGTTGAGGTTGGCGGCCATACCGCTCATGCGCAGCGCACCGATCGATTCCACGCGCGCCTGTTCGACGGCATCGAAGATCGAGCGGGCATCGGCACCCTGCGGCGCCATGGTGGCGTGGACGCGGGCATCGTGGCAGGCAAGCCTCAGCGCCATCGAGTCGCCAAGGCCGCGCGTCACGGCCAGCTCATGCGCCGTCGGCCGTCTCGAAAGCTCCGGCAGACGAATGCGCTCTCCCGTCATCCCCGGGCGTTCGTTGGCAAAGGCCACCTCGACCTCGGCATCGCCGGCGATAGAGCGCACGCAGCCGGTAATCGCCCGACGCAACGGCTCCATGTCCACCGGAGCGCCCGGCTTCGCTTTGGAATTGTCTCCGCGACCTGCCATGACTTGCTGGCTCTTCTTCTCTTAGGCTTCAAGTACGATGTTGGCAGCGCTTTCTTTCAGCTCGACGCCGAAGGCACGCTGATACTGCTCGGCGACCAGCGGCCGCTCCAGCTCATCGCACTTGTTAAGGAAGGTCACGCGGAAGGCAAAGGCGACATCGCCGAAGATTTCCGCATTCTCGGCCCAGGTGATGACCGTACGCGGGCTCATAACGGTGGAAAGATCGCCGTTCATGAAGGCGGCACGGGTCAGATCGGCAACGCGCACCATCTTGGACACGATGTCGCGGCCTTTCTCCGTGCGGAAGGACTTCACCTTCGCCAGCACGATATCGACTTCGTTGTTGTGCGGCAGATAGTTCAGCGTCGTAACGATGGACCAGCGGTCCATCTGTGCCTGGTTGATCTGCTGCGTACCGTGATAAAGGCCGGTCGTGTCGCCAAGACCGATGGTGTTGGCGGTCGCAAACAGGCGGAAGGCCGGGTGAGGACGGATAACACGGCTCTGGTCGAGCAGCGTCAGGCGGCCCGAAGATTCCAGCACGCGCTGGATAACGAACATAACATCCGGGCGACCGGCATCGTATTCGTCGAAGACGAGCGCGACATTGTGCTGATAAGCCCAGGGCAGGATGCCATCCTTGAATTCGGTAACTTGTAGGCCGTCCTTGACGACGATCGCATCCTTGCCGACGAGATCGATACGGCTGACATGGCTGTCGAGGTTGATGCGCACACACGGCCAGTTGAGGCGAGCTGCAACCTGTTCGATATGTGACGATTTGCCGGTGCCGTGATAGCCGGAGATCATCACGCGGCGGTTATGGGCAAAGCCGGCGAGAATGGCGAGCGTCGTCTCGCGGTCGAAGAGATAGTCGGTGTCAAGGTCGGGCACATAGGCGTCGCCCTTGCTGTATGCCGGAACGCGGATATTGGAATCGATGCCAAAGACTTCGCGGACCGAAACAGTGGTGTCGGGAAGCTCGGAAATATCAAGGTCAATCTTGCTCATCATGTCTCCAGGGCGGGTGACTGTCACCCAGCCATATCAATCTCAGCCATTTGTATCCGTGACGCCGCAGCTTGTTGCCCGCATCCGTCCGGTCGGACATCGGCGATACTTCTCCGGGACTGAAGCGAAACCTCGGCGCGATGAATTGACCGCTGGCGAGCATTCTTGAACTGAGTCCCGGACAAGAAACGCCGCGTCCGGAAAGTAGGCCGAGGTGCAGCCAGCCAAAAGCGCACCTTGCCGCAGTTGCCTGCGGCCTCAGCCGATTTGGACCATACCTGATTGAAGGCGGAGAGCAAGGACAGGAATTAACAAAAACCGTTCTGCTTCAACAATTGATAGGCCTGAATGACCGCGCGAAACCGCTCTTCCGACCCGCGATCGCCCCCGTTGGCGTCCGGATGGTGCTTCTTCACCAATTCCTTGTAACGGCTCTTGATCTCCGGCCCGGTGGCATTTGCACCCAGCCCCATCGTGTCGAAGGCCTTCGCCTCGAGCGTTTTCAGCTTGCGCTCCTGCGGGAAACGCGGTCCGCGTCCCGGGCCCTGCCCTTCCTTGACGAATCCGAAGGGATCGCGCACCCGGGCATAGGAACCGGAGCGGATGTCGGAATGCAGCGGGCTGTTGCGCGCCGCCTTATTGACGCCGACGGTCCAGGTCGGACGATGGCCGGTGATGGCCTCCTTCTGGTAGCGCGCAATCTCGCCGTCCGAGAGGCCGGAGAAATAATTGTAGCCCTTGTTGTATTCCTTGACGTGCTCGAAGCAGAACAAAAAGAACTGCCCTTCCGCATTGCGCCCGACCGGCGCACGATGCGTGCCCTTTTTGTCGCAGCCGTCCCACTGGCACGTCGGCGGGGCCTGTTCGGCTTCCGGCTCGCGTTTGCGGCGGGTTCGAATGCGATCGAAGTATTTTGAATCGAGTCTCATGGCGGCCTAATTATGGGGCCTCAGCTACCCGACAACAAGAATTGACAAATCGGAATGTTGCAGGCTTTGTGGGAACCTTTTTCGCGAACAAAGTGATGGCGGGAAAATGGAAACGACACTTCAATCCCGCATTGAGAAAAAGCTCACCGACGCCTTCGCGCCGGAGCGTCTCATTGTCATCAACGAGAGCCACATGCACGCCGGCCATCAGCCCGGCATGACCGGAACGGGCGAAACTCATGTAAGAGTTCGGATCGTCTCCGCCAAGTTCGCCGGCATGCCGCGACTTGCCCGCCACAAGGCGATAACTGATCTTTTGAAGCCGGAGCTGGATGCCGGGCTGCATGCGCTGGCGCTCGAGCCTGCAGCCCCGGGCGAAACCGTGCTGTGGTAAGTCGTTACTGCCGGTTACCCTCTTCCGTCTCTGCCGGCCTGATCCTGATTTTGGTGATGCGGTTCTTTTCTCGCTTCATGACGATGAAGCGCTTGCCGTAGAAAGTGAAGGCCTGGCGCTCTTCCGGAATGGTCATTGATTCGTGAATGACGAGGCCGGCAATTGTCGTCGCCTCCTTGTCGGGCAGATCCCAGTCCAGAGCGCGGTTCAAGTCGCGAATCGGCACGACGCCGTCGACGACGATCGAACCATCGGCCTCCTGCCGCACGCCCTGAATATCGAGATCGTGCTCGTCGGCAATATCGCCGACGATCTCTTCCAGAATGTCTTCCAGCGTGACGATGCCCTGCACTTCGCCATATTCGTCGACGACGACGGCGAAATGCTGCTTGCGGCGCAGGAAGGCATTGAGCTGATCTTCGAGATTGGTGCTGTCGGGCACAAACCAGGGCTTTTGCGCGATCTTGGAGATGTCGAGATTTTCCGGCTCGACGTTCGGCTCCGCCAGCGCCCTCAGCAGATCCTTGGCATGGACGACGCCGATGATATTGTCGATCGTACCGCGCCAGAGCGGCATGCGCGTATAGGGGCTGTCGAGAATGGCCCGCACGACAACCTCCGGCGGGTCGTCGGCATTGATGGCGCGCATCGCGGTGCGATGGACCATGATGTCGGAAAGCTCCAGCTCGCCAAGATCGAGCACGCCGCCCAGGCGATCGCGGTCGGCCTTGACCACCGAACCTTCGCGATGCAGCAGGTCGACGGCGCCGCGCAGCTCGTCGTGCGCCGACAGCATCGACACTTCCTTGGAGAGATTGATGCCGAAGATGCCGAGGATCCGCCGGACGATGCCGTTGACAAAGCTCGACATCGGCCCGACCACGGCAACGAAGAGGCGCACGGTGCCGGCGACGGTCAGAGCAAAACGATCCGGTGTCGAGATCGCCCAGCTTTTCGGTAGGACTTCCGCGAAGATGACGAGGATGACGGTCATGGCCGCCGTCGCCAAAGCGACGCCGGAACTGCCGAACAGGCCGAGAAACAGGCTAGTCGCAATCGATGACGCTAGGATGTTGGCGAGGTTGTTGCCGATCAGCAGCGCTCCGATCAGCCGGTCGCGGCGCTCGATGAGCTTCCGCACGATCCCCGCCTGCTTGTCGCCATTCGCTTCCAGCGTATGGATGCGGCTGCGCGAGGCGGCCGTCAACGCCGTTTCCGAACCGGAGAAAAACGCCGAAAGCAACACGAGCACGATGATCGAGATGATCTCAGGCCAATATTCCCACAAAACAGCCAGCGTGCCTTGAACCGTCATTACGGATGTTTTTCCCTTAGGAAACTGAGGACTTCGGAAGCAGGAACGTCATCGGCGACGAAGGATTGCCCGATGCCGCGGGTGAGGATGAAGGTGAGCTTGCCGCTCTTGACCTTCTTGTCCTGCGCGATGGCATCCATCAGCACCTCGGCAGGCGGAAGCTCGCCCGGAATGTCGCCCATTCGCGTCGGCAGACCGACCGCCTTCAGATGTGTCTCCACGCGCTTGGCGTCGTCCGGGCTGGCCAGGTTGAGGCGCGAGGAAAATTCATGCGCCAGCACCGTGCCGATGGAAACGCCCTCGCCGTGTACCAACCGCCGGCTGTCATAGGCGGTGGCGGCTTCCAATGCATGGCCAAAGGTATGACCGAGATTGAGCAGCGCCCGCGGGCCGTTTTCCCGTTCGTCGGCGACGACGACGTCGGACTTCGCCTGGCAGCTAGCAGCGATCGCCTCGATGCGCGCAGCGCCACCGGAGAACACCTCTTTCCAGTTGGTCTCCAGCCATGCAAAGAAATCCGGCTTGTCGATCAGCCCATATTTGGCGACCTCGGCGTAGCCGGCGCGGAATTCACGCTCGCTAAGCGTATTCAGCACGTCGGTATCGGCCAGCACGAGGTCGGGCTGATGGAAGACGCCGATCAGGTTCTTGCCGTGGTGGGTATTGATGCCCGTTTTACCGCCGACGGAAGAATCCACCTGCGACAGCAGCGAGGTTGGCACCTGCACGAAACGGACGCCGCGGCGCACGATGCCAGCAGCAAAGCCAGAGAGATCGCCGATCACGCCGCCGCCGAGCGCAATGACGGCATCGTTGCGCTCGATACGGGCCGTGAGCACCGCATCACAGACAGCCATTAAATGCTCGAAGCTCTTGGTTTTCTCGCCCGCCGGCAGCACCAGCTTGGAAGGTTGAATACCGGCCTCTTGAAGGCTCGTAAGCAGCGCATCGAGGTAGAGCGGTGCGACATGTTCGTCCGTTATGACGGAAGCCCTGCGGCCTTTCAGCCTAGCTGCGATTTCCTTGCCGGCGCGCGCGATCAGGCCGGGGCCGATCAGAATATCATAGGCGCGCTCGCCTAGGGGCACGCGGACGAGGCGCTCCGCCGACGCCGGTGTGATCGCATTCATGATATCTTGCTTTCTTCTTTCCCCTCGACGATCGCGGCAAGGACTTCCTTGACCATGACGTCCTTGCCGACATCGCGCGATAAGACCGTGAGATCGGCCTCCGCATAGATCGGGTAGCGCGAGTTCATCAGATTTTCGAGGGTCTGTTTCGGATTCTCGGTTTTAAGCAGCGGCCGGGTGTCGCGCTTGCTGACACGATCCCAAAGCACGTCGAGATCGGCCTTCAGCCAGACCGACAGGCCGCTGCGTTTCACGTGCCGGCGCGTCCGCTCATTGATGAAAGCGCCGCCGCCGGTGGAAACAACGCGGGGGCCGCCCTTGAGCAACCGCTTGATTACCCGCGTTTCCAGCGCCCGAAACTCCGCTTCGCCGTAAGCCTCGAACAACTCGGCGATCGTCATGCGCGACACGCGCTCGATCTCGATATCGGTATCGACGAAAGGAATGCCGAGCTGGTTCGCGACCAGCCGGCCGATCGAGGATTTTCCCGCCCCCATCAACCCGACGAGGACAAGATTACGCGTGCCCAACACGGCGCGCGCTCTGTCTCTGAGGCTTTCTGCAAGGGTCAGCACTTCTTCACTCATCGCCCCATTCACAATTTGTTTGGAAACGGTATCGTCAAATGCACCTGTAGCGTCAAGACGCCGCAACATAAACATGTCTGCAATATCCTTCCGCTAACGGTTGGCGGATAGGATTACAATATGTCGCCGGACCAATGAATGGGACGAGGAGAGTTTCTGAATGCCGACCCTGTTTCGCTTCCTTGTCATCTGTGCGGTGATCGCCGGATCGGTCTATGGAGCAATGTGGGCTCTCGTGCTCTTCGTCGAACCGCAGCCGCGCGACGTAACGATCCGCATACCCTCGGAACGAGTCAACCCGCCGGCGACCGGCTCGGTGAAGCCTTAGGCGCGGAGATCACGGTGAAGGATCTGAGCCGCGCCCATATGGAAGCTTTCCTGGAAATGATGAGTGCCGAACGTGGCGCGGCGGTCAACACGCTGCAGTCCTACGAGCGCGACCTCGACGACCTTCATTCCTTTTTATCCGGGCGCGATGTCCGCCTGACGGAAGCCGGGTCGAACGATCTCGGCGCCTATCTCTCCGGCCTCTCGCGCCAGGGCTTCAAGCCGTCGTCGCAGGCTCGCCGGCTGTCGGCCATGCGCCAATTCTACAAATTCCTCTATGCCGAAGGTCTGCGCACGGATGATCCCACCGGCATTCTCGACGCGCCGAAGAAGAGCCGACCCCTGCCGAAAACCATGGGTGTCGACGAGGTGTCGCGTCTTCTCGCCCAGGCCGAACAGGAAGCGGCGGTCGAAAGTTCCGATCAATTGCAGCACCTGCGCATGCTGGTTCTGCTGGAGCTGCTCTATGCCACCGGCATGCGCGTCAGCGAGCTCGTTTCCCTGCCGGCAAAAGTGCTGGATCAGGAAGGGCGTTTTCTGATGATCCGCGGCAAAGGCAACAAAGAGCGGCTGGTGCCGCTGTCGCAGTCGGCCATCACCGCACTGCGGACATACGGCAGGCGGCAGGCGGAGGTCGCGGCAACCGCCAAGCAACCAGTCCCGGATAGCCCGTGGCTCTTCCCCGCAGCTTCGAAGCAAGGCTATCTGCCGCGGCAGGTCTTTGCACGGGACCTGAAGGATCTCGCCATCCGCGCCGGGCTGACGCCATCGATGATCTCGCCGCATGTCATGCGCCACGCCTTCGCGAGCCACCTGCTTGCCAATGGCGCGGACTTGCGCGTGGTGCAGGAACTGCTTGGCCATTCCGACATTTCGACCACACAAATCTACACGCATGTGTTGGAAGAACGGCTTCACCAACTGGTGCAAACGCATCACCCCCTTGCCAAACAGGCCAAAAAACAGGAATAGGACCGGCACACAGGCTATACGTGCCGTCTCTCGTCACGGGCAAAAGGATCGGAAACGCACCTCATGCACAATTATCTCGACTTCGAAAAACCCATCTCGGATCTCGAAGGCAAGATTCACGAGCTGAAGAAACTGGCAAGCGAAGACGAGAGCATCGACACGTCCGATGAAGTCGGCCGGCTCGAAATCCGCGTCCGCGAGGCGATGGCCGATATCTATTCCAAACTCAATGCCTGGCAGAAGACGCAGGTTGCGCGCCATCCGCAACGCCCGCATTTCGTCGATTATGCCGGCGCGCTGTTTACGGAATTCACGCCGCTCGCCGGCGACCGCAAATTTTCCGAGGATGCCGCCATCCAGGCCGGCTTCGCCCGCTTCCGCGGCCAGCCCATCGCCGTCATCGGCCAGGAAAAGGGCAACGATACCAAGACGCGCCTGAAGCACAATTTCGGCAGCGCCAGGCCCGAGGGTTACCGCAAGGCGATCCGTATGCTGGAAATGGCCGACCGCTTCGAACTGCCCGTCATCACGCTGGTTGACACAGCAGGCGCTTACCCCGGCGTCGGCGCCGAAGAGCGCGGCCAGGCGGAAGCGATTGCCCGTTCGACGGAAATGTGCCTGGGCGTCAAGGTGCCGATCATTTCCGTCGTCATCGGCGAAGGCGGCTCGGGCGGCGCGATCGCGATCGCCACCGGTAATCGCGTCTATATGCTCGAACATTCGATCTACAGCGTGATTTCACCTGAAGGTGCGGCCTCGATCCTCTGGCGCGATTCCACCCGCGCAAAGGAAGCTGCCACCAACATGAAAATCACTGCCGACGACCTGAAGGGGCTCGGCATCATCGACGGCATCATCCCTGAACCGCTCGGCGGTGCCCATCGCGATCCGCAGACAGTGATTGCGGCAACCGGCGACGTCATTTCCAACGCGCTCGGCGAACTCTCCAGCCGTTCGGGCGAACAATTGCGTAGCGACCGCCGTCAGAAATTCCTCAACATGGGTCGCAATCTCTAACTTAAGTTCGAGAATCGTGACCACGTAAACGAGAATGAGGCCAAATCTTGGCCACATTCTTGTTATCGAAACAGTTATGGCAAAGAAAAGCTTGCGGGTGCGCCGCGGGCGCGTCATAGGCCGGTAAGGAATTTTCAAGTATAAGCCGTCTATGATTCTGTTTCATGTTTCGATTGGGGCGGCGAAACAGATCGTGCGGCCGCTCTTCGCATCTATGGGCTAAGTCAGAATGCGCATCCGTCACCTCGCCTACATATCCCTGATGGCGCTAGCTCTCGCTGGCTGCAACGATACGCTGGAATCGGCGTCGATCGATCTGTCGACGGTGAAAAACAAGGTTGAACAGCCGCTTCCCGCCCATATCGTCGCCGAAATGGCGAAAAAGGGCATGGAGCGCAATTCGCCGATCATGATCCGCATCTTCAAGGAAGAAGGCGTGATGGAGATCCTCAAGGCAAATCAGAACAATCGCTTCGAGGTGATCGCCAGCTACAATATCTGCGCCTGGTCCGGCCGTCTCGGCCCGAAGGTGAAGGAAGGCGACCGTCAAGCGCCGGAAGGCTTTTATATGCTGACGCCGGCCAACCTCAATCCGAACTCCAAATATTACCTCGCCATCAACACCGGATTTCCGAATCGCTATGACGCGGCCAATGGCCGCACAGGTGCCAATCTGATGATCCATGGCGCCTGCTCGTCGTCGGGCTGCTATTCGATGACCGACCAAGAGGTGCTGGAAATCTATGCTTTCGCGCGCGACGCCTTTAAGGGTGGACAGAAGGCAGTCCAGCTCGAGGCATTCCCTTTCCGCATGACGGCGGAAAACATGGTCAAACATCGCCTCAGCCCCAACATCGAATTCTGGAAGATGCTGAAGGTCGGCTATGACAATTTCGAAGTGACGAAACGTCCGCCGGAAGTCGAGGTCTGCGAGAAGAAATACGTCTTCAACCAGGAGTCCAACGCCCCCTTCAACGCCGCCGGCAAATGCCCGGTCATGACCACGCCGCCCGCCCTGCAGGCGGCGCTCGCGACTTACGACAAGCAGTATCAGGCGGATTATGCGGCGGCCGCGAAGAAGTTTGACGGCATGGCTTGGTACGATCCGACCGAAGCCGAGCGCAAGGCCATCGTCTCCAAGCAACGCAAGGGCCACGATATCGCCTACGCTCCGACCGGTACTGCGCTTGCCGCGGGCAAGATGATGAAGGTGGCCGATCTGGAGTCGATGATGGCGAACCAGGCGGGACAGCAGGTTGTCCGCGGTGGTACCGTCGCCAATCCGACTACGGCAGGCGTCCGCCTGGCAACGGCCGCTCCGGGCCTCGCCGGACAACAGGGGACTCGAACCGCCGGCATCGCCGTAGCGGCCAACATTCCCGCAAATGTGCCGATCCCGATGGCGAATCCCATGGTCGATCCGCTCGCCTATACAGCCCCGTCTGTGGAAACCGCGCAGACAGAGCCGGCCAAGAAACCGCCTTTCTGGAAGTTCTGGGCCAAGAGTGAATAGCCGCGACAACAGGATTTATGATCTGCGCGGATTGAAATGCCCCCTCCCCGTGCTGAAGACGGAAAAGCGCCTGCGCGGCATGCCGTCGGGGGCGTTACTAACCGTCGATACCAGCGATCCGCTGGCAATCATCGACATTCCGCATTTCTGCACCGAAAATGGCCACACCCTTGTCGCACGCGAGAAGACGGAAAGCGGTCATCGCTTTGCGATCCGCAAGGGATAGCCGGTAACAGCCGAAGGGCCATCGTCGTGGTTCGAGGGTCGCTTCGCTCCTGCCTCACCATCAGGATGGAGTGAGTTCGGCCATACTTTGACGCCGCCCCTGATTTACGACCAACTGGGTCCACAACCATCCGTTCCCTAGAACCTCATGCCCGGCACGGCAAGCGGATTGTCCTCAAGTGCTGCGCGATCCGGCGTATCGATGCGCGGCTTGCTGAGGAAGGCGTCGAATAGGCCCTTCACGAAATCTTCGGGCAGGTCCTTGGTGATGATCACCATACGTGTGCGCCGGTCATCAGGATTGGGCCAGGCGGGCAGGCGCATAGGCGGATGGAATATATTCTGCACGCCATGCAGCACGACCGGACGCTCTGGTCTGTCGGACATTGCGACGATCGCCTTCATTCGCAGGAGCTTCTCGCCATGTGCGGAACGCAGGAGGTCGATGAACATTTCCAGCGCGATCGGATCGATTGGCTGATTTTCGACGATCGAGAAGGAGCGGATCGACTCGTTGTGACGGGTCACGTCATGGGCGTGCTGATGCCGATGGCCATAATGATCGTGGCCGCGGCGGTGATGGCCATGCCCGTCATCGTGATGCCCATGGTCGTGATGATTGTGCCCATGGTCGTCATGATGATGATCTTGATCATCCGTTTCCAGCTCGTCCCGCAGCCAGCGGCCGACATCGGCGATCTTGGAGGCCGCATCGTAGAGGCCGTTGACGAGAATAGCGGCGCGGCCGGCTTCCTCGCTGTCGCCATTCAGCATCTGCGCCCGCGGATTGAGTGACCTCAGCCGGCTTTCCAGCACATCGACGGAAACCGTACCTCCCAGGCCTGTCTTGGAGACAATCAACCGGTCGGCGACCGCCACCTGCTTACGGGCCTCTTCATGGTTATCGAGCGTCTGCAAGCCGTTCACCGCATCGACAACGGTGATGACGCCGTCGAGGTCGAAATTGGTGGCAATAATCGGATTACCCATGATCGATTGCATCACCGGCGCCGGGTCGGCAAGGCCAGTGGTCTCGATCACGACACGCTTCAGCGGCCGTATACGGCCGGTCTGCATGGCGTCCATGAGGTTCGCCAGTGTATCCACCAGCTCGCCGCGCACCGTGCAGCAGAGGCAGCCATCGGAGAGTTCGATGATGGAGTCGCCGGAGCTTTCGACCAGCAGGTGGTCGATGCCGACATCGCCGAACTCGTTGATGATGACGGCCGCATCCCGCATCTCCGCATCCTTGAGGATGCGGTTCAGCAATGTCGATTTGCCGGCTCCGAGAAAGCCTGTCAGGATCGAAACCGGCACTCTCTGCTGCGGAAGGCTCATGGCTCAGGTCCGATCAGAAAGTGGGACGCGGCATGGGGATGGGTATGCCGGTGACATCGCGCGTGGCAACAATTTTATTGCCCTTCACAGCCTTGTCGCCTTTGGCGGTCGTGTCTTCCTGATCGCCCTTGCTTGCAGTCGCGACGTCCTGGCCGCCAATGAGGCCCGCATAGACGAAATTCGGATCGTGATCCATTTCATGGATGTAGGGCGACTCCACTTTCGTACGCCCCGTCGGGTCGCGCGTCTCGCTGCGGGCCTTTGCGCCCTTGGCGCTGCAGATATCGGCAGTGACGTCGGCGACCTCGTCCTGGTCCTGCCCATAGGGTTGCAGGCTTGCCAGCGTGTCCCGTCCGGTAAACTGGTTCTCAAAACCCTTTTCGAGGAAATTGGCGGAATCGTCGGCGCGTGCCGCAAGGCTGTCCGTGCCGAGAACAACGGAGATCAGCGTGCGGCCGTTGCGGGTGGCCGAGGCGATCTGATTGAAGCCGGAAGCGCAGATGAACCCGGTCTTCATGCCATCGGCGCCGTCGAAACGGCCAATAAGCATGTTGATGTTCGGCACCTGCTTTACGCCGTTGGTAAAGCCTTCAAGAGAGAAATAGCTCGCATATTGCGGGAACTCGCGGCGCAGCGCGACGCTGACAACCGCGAGATCTCGCGCGGTGGTGTACTGACCCTTGCCCGGCAAGCCATTGGGATTGATATAGCGCGTGTCGCGCATGCCGAGGCGCGCGGCTTCCGCGTTCATGCGCGCAACGAAGCCCTGCTCGGAACCGCCGACCGTCTCGGCGATCGCCATCGCGAGGTCATTGGCGGATTTGACCAGCATCATCTTCAAGGCGTTGTCGAGCGTCATCTTCTGGCCCGGCTTGAAATACATCTTCGCCGGCGGCTGCGACGAAGAAAGCTTGGACATGACGACGGGCGTATCAAGCGTGATCTGGCCGGACTGGATAGCGCGGAAGGTAACATAGACCGTCATCAGCTTCGTCAGCGAAGCCGGATACCACTTGCGGAAGGCTTCTTCATGGTCGAGCACGCGGCCGGTGCTGACATCGACGAGGATATGCGGATTGGCTTCCGCCACATGCGCGGTCGACAGGAAAAGCATAGATGCTGCTGCGGCCATGGGAACAAGCCGCATGGCGGCATACAAACGATTTTGCTTCGTCGGCACGGTCTATCCTTCAGAAATCCGGAATTTTCTCGAAAGCTCCCCCTATTTAACCTATATGGCTAGGAGAAGGCAAAGGCGATTGACGAGTTTATTACCTATGCATCACAGCCTTGTGATCACGCGCATGGCAACGAAAAGTGCGATGTGATGTCCGAGGTTGGTGCCGCACCAAATTGCTAGACCCGAATCCGATATTGAGCAGCAGGAAAAATCAGCATGCCGATTTTGAACAGAGCCGCCGAACTCCAGGACGAAGTGACGGAATGGCGTCGTTATATCCACACAAGGCCTGAGCTGTTGTATGCGGTGGAAAATACCGCCGCCTTCGTCGCCGAGAAGCTCAGGGCTTTCGGTGTCGACGAGGTCGTCACCGGCATTGGCCGCACCGGCGTCGTCGGCCTTATCCGCGGCAAGGGTGAAGGCCGCACGGTCGGCCTGCGCGCCGACATGGATGCTCTGCCGCTCACTGAAATCACCGGCAAGCCTTGGGCTTCCACCACGCCCGGCAAGATGCACGCTTGCGGCCATGACGGCCACACCGCCATGTTGCTCGGGGCCGCCAAATATCTGGCCGAGACCCGCAACTTCAACGGCAACATCGCTGTCATCTTCCAACCGGCTGAAGAGGGCGGCGCCGGTGGCGATGCAATGGTCAAGGACGGCATGATGGAACGCTTCCAGATCGCCGAGGTCTACGGCATGCACAATCTGCCGGGCCTGCCGGTCGGCCACTTCGCCATCCGCAAGGGCGCGATTATGGCGGCGACCGACGAATTCACCATCACCATCAAGGGCCGCGGCGGCCACGCCGCCATGCCGCACAAGACCATCGATCCCATCGCCATCGGTGCGCAGATCATCACCAATCTGCAGCTCATCGCCTCGCGCAGCACCAACCCGCTGAAGTCGGTGGTCGTCTCGGTGACCAAGTTCAATGCCGGCAACGCCTATAATGTCATTCCGAACGACGCCAGCTTCGCGGGCACCGTGCGCACGCTCGACCCGGAGATCCGCGATCTCGCCGAGCAGCGCTTCAGGCAGATTGTCAGTGGCATCGCCGCAAGCCACGACGCTGAAGCAGACATCCAGTTCCACCGCAACTATCCGGTAACCGTCAACCATGCCAAGGAGACCGAGCACGCAATTGCGGCCGCGCGCGATATCGCCGGCCCGGCCAACGTCATCCCCGAAGTCGATCCCATGATGGGCGGTGAGGATTTCTCCTATATGCTAAACGCCCGCCCCGGCGCCTTCATCTTCGTCGGCAACGGCGAGACAGCCGGTCTGCACAACCCGGCCTACGACTTCAACGACGAAGCGATCGCCCACGGCATCTCCTACTGGGTGCGGCTCGCCGAGCAGCGCCTGGACGCCTGACGTATTCACTCTCTTTCCGTGCGCCGGATCATGGCTCACGGAATACGCGCTGTTGCGCGCATGCTCTGGTGAGTTGTTGAAGACGAATTCCGCAAAAGAGCGGTTGCTCGGCCTGCGAGCCTACGCTATTGGAGGGGTGTTGTGTCCACGTAGCTCAGCAGGATAGAGCACAGGATTCCTGAATGAATTGGGGGTTGTAGCTGGAAACGCTGCAATCGATCTGCTCAAAGTCGGGGAACGCTTCGCTGGTCTTCCAGCATGCCAATCCCGAGCCAAGCTCCGGAGAAATCCGGTGAAGGTGTAGAGACTGGATGGGCAGCACCTAAGGGCTTCGGCCTATGGTGAAGGGACAGTCCAGACCACGAACGCCCTCCGGGCGGCGGCAAAAGTCGAAGTGGTATGAATCCTGGGGTCGGAGGTTCGAATCCTCTCGTGGACACCATTCGCCTCTCTGTCCATACCGGACACATGGGTTAGAACAGTTCGCTTGCAATCTTACTGAAGCAAGCGATGACGACCAAATGTCAGGCCGACATCCGGATCATCGCCGCGATGCATCGGACAGCGAGACGGTGCCTCATCCCGAGGAACGGCTCTCTGGCGAAAGCGAACGGTTAGGAAGCGGGAATTGGGATGATGACGTGCCGTTTGGGGAGCACGTGGGTTTCCTCTAGGACACCAGAGGCCGGCAGCGGCTAAGAAGGGCCGCCGCAGGCATCAAGTCGGCGAACTGCGTTTTCAGAGCTTTCCAAAGATGATCATCAGCCAAATGGCCTTGCAGACGATATGTAGGACCTGATCCAAGGCTAGCCTCGTTATGCCCCTCACCTTGAGCTCGTCGATGACGGTATGGGCCAGCCATTCCGCCAGGCCGAGCCAGACGCTACCCGTTACCAGCCCAACGGCGGCCCCATGAATGCCGGCATGGGCGACAAGATGGTAGAACCGCAGCGGTCCCTTGACCTTTGCTGTAGCAAGGAATTCACCTTGCAACGGGTAGTCGCATACCCAATGCGCGCCAAGCAACATTAGCGCCATCATCAAAATCGGTTCCATATAGAGCCTATCCTAAAAGCTTGAACCGGCTTTCGCCTCCGGGTCTTTCGTGGGCACTCGCTAGACGGCGCTACTGTAGCCTCTTATTCGCTTGGCTGCATGAAGTGAAAGGCCCTCGGCCTCCGGATGTAGCACTCGCCTCAAAGATAATTGGCAACGGCAAGCCGTCGCGCAAAGTGCGTGTCGAAGGTGGTCGCGGGTTCTATTGCCGCTCGACTGCCTCTCATGAAAAAAGTCACCTTGATTTGGGTGACGCCCATATCCGGTTGATTGAGCGTCCAGGCAGCTTCCAGCAAGTCGCCTCCACGGTCGGAAAACCTAACAGGCTCACCCCACCTCGATCATATTCCGCACCAGTCTCACCCCCGGCACGGCCTCCGCCACCGCGGTCGCGCGTTCGACCTCTTGCTGTGTTGCAACCATCCCATGGAGCCGGATTTCCTGGCCCGCGGCGATGACGATGACGTCGGAGGCGTCGAGGCCGCCGGCGACGGCCAGAGCATTCGCAACGGCGGATTCCAGCGCCGAGCGCCGGGCATTTTCGCTCTCGATTTTGGTTTCGACACCATGAAACGTTGCCGCTTTGAAAACCATCGCCCCAACTCCCGCAGTCCTGCAGAACGGGGAAAACGCGGCATCTCCATATTGGTTCATAAGATACCTGTAAATTACTGTTAAAGTCAGTAATTTCACGAATAATGGAACGCGGGCCGAGGCTCGCCGACTTGCCTGCGGACTTGCCGCCTTTCGCGATCCCCTGTAGAGCCATGGGCGACGACAGCAAGATGCGGATACTTGGAAATGACAACCGGGAGCAAAGCGCCGCGCCGCCTGACGATATTGGGTTCGACTGGCTCGATCGGCCAAAACACGCTTGACGTCATCGCCCAACTGGGTGGACGCGAAGCCTTCGATATCGCTGCAATCACCGGACACGACAACATTGATCTCCTGGCAAGCCAGGCAAGGGCCTGTGGCGCGGCACTTGCCGTCACCGCCAATGAAGATCGCTATCAGGCGCTCAAGGAAGCGCTGGCCGGCACTGGCATTGCCGCGGCCGCTGGCAGGAACGCCCTGATCGAAGCGGCCTCCATCCCTTCGGACTGGGTAATGGCGGCGATCGTCGGCACTGCAGGCCTCGCGCCGACGTTGGAGGCAGCGCGCCGGGGCGCTGATATCGCGCTCGCCAACAAAGAATGCCTGGTTTCCGCCGGCGATCTCTTCGTTCGCGCCGTCAGCGAAGGCGGCGGGCGTTTGATTCCAGTGGACAGCGAACACAGCGCGATTTTCCAGGCACTGGAAGATGACCAGCAGCATGCGGTGGAGCGCATCATACTGACGGCTTCCGGCGGCCCCTTCCGCACATGGTCGCGCGAAGAGATGGCCAATGTCACAGCGGCGACCGCGCGCGCCCATCCGAACTGGTCCATGGGCCTGAAAATCTCCATCGGCAGCGCTTCAATGTTCAACAAGGCGCTGGAGATGATCGAGGCCAAGCATCTGTTCAATGTCGGTCCAGAACAGATAGAGGTCGTCGTCCATCCGCAATCCGTTGTTCATTCGATGGTTGGTTATACGGACGGCTCGGTGCTGGCGCAGCTCGGCTGTCCGGACATGCGCACAGCCATCGGCTATGCGCTGACCTATCCGTCCCGGACAAAACTAAATGTCGACCGGCTGGACTTCGCAAAACTAGCCCGGCTGGATTTCGAAGCGCCGGACGAGGTTCGCTTCCCTGCGCTGCGTCTTGCGCGCACCGCGCTGGAACGCGGCGGACTGCAGGGCGCCGTCATGAATGCCGCCGAAGAGATTGCCTTCCAAGCGTTCGTGGACGAACGGATCGGCTTCCTGGAAATGGCGGATATTGCCGAAGCGGTCATGGACGAGATGATCGGTATCGGCAGCGCCGAAACGATGGATGCGGTCTTTGCCGCCGATGATGAAGCCCGCCGCTACGCCACCGTGTTTGTAAAGCAAAGGGAAAAAGCCGCGTAAGCGCCCGCGAAAGGGCGCACGTTCGCAAAGTAGATGACTGCTCTCACCGGCAGGTCTGCTTATCTGTTTGTGATCGACGAACTTTCAACATATTCGCTAGACCATCACCAACGTCGCATTCTGATGGAGCATTTCATGGCACTTCATCTCGAAACTCCGCTCCTCGAATCCCGTCCCCTAAGCCAAGCGTCGGGGCGAGCCATCTGGTTAAAGATGGACGCGCTTCAGCCCCCCGGCTCGTTCAAAATCCGAGGTATAGGGGCGGCGTGCGAGCATCACGCCAGAAGCGGAAAGCGGCGTTTCATTTCTTCCTCCGGGGGCAATGCGGGTATCGCGGTCGCTTATGCCGGACGTCGTCTCTCGATTCCGGTGTCGGTCTTCGTTCCCGAGACGACGACGGAACGGGCAAAGTCGCTGATCCGCCAGGAGGGCGCCGAGGTCTTCGTCCATGGAACATCCTGGCAAGAGGCCAACGAGCGCGCGCTCGAAGCGGTCGACGTGGAAACCGCATTCATACACCCGTTCGATGATCCGATTTTGTGGACAGGGCATGCAACGATCATCGACGAGGTCGTTAAAGCGGCCGTTCCGTTCGACGCGGTCGTTCTTTCGGTTGGCGGCGGCGGGCTTCTGTCCGGCGTCGCGGAAGGGTTGGCGCGCAACGGACTGCAGGATATCCCGTTGATAGCAGCGGAAACCGAAGGCGCAGCGTCTCTGGCGGCTTCCGTGAAGGCCGGCAGGCGCGTCGAATTGCCCGCCATTACCAGCATTGCGACGTCGCTTGGCGCCCGAAAGGTTTGCCAGCGCGCCTTCGACATCACGCAGACACTACCCGTTGATTGCGTCGTTGTCGACGATCGAGCTGCCGTCAACGCATGCACACGCTTTCTTGACGATCATCGCGTGGTCGTGGAGCCGGCCTGCGGTGCAGCTTTGGCGGTCGCCTATGCCCATGCCGATCGACTGGCCCGTTTTGAACGAATCCTTATCGTTGTTTGCGGCGGGGCGACGGCTTCTCTCGCTCAGTTGCAAGCCTGGCAAGCGTCCTGATCGTCTCGCGAATTCAATAGCACCGCTCTCCCGTGCGCAATAAATCAGGGCGCGGAAACAACGTTCCGCACCCTGACGAAAGGATAAAAATGTAACCGGCGGCTTATGCCACGGCGCGGGCAAGCGCGCAGCGCGACCAGAGTGCATGCAGCGCGCTGACGAGATGCTCGATATCGGCATCGGAATGCAGCGGCGTCGGCGTGATGCGCAGGCGCTCGGTCTTCTTCGGCACAGTCGGATAGTTGATCGGTTGAACGTAGACGCCGCAATCGAGCAGCAGATCCGAGATCCACTTGCACTTGGCGGCATCGCCGACCATGACCGGCACGACATGGCTTGGGTTCGACATGTGCGGAATGCCTGCGGCGTCGAGCTGAGCGCGCAGCTTGCGGACGCGATCCTGATGGCGGGCGCGTTCGAACTGGCTGACCTTTAGATGCTGGATGGAGGCAACAGCGCCCGCAGCCAGTGCCGGCGGCAGCGACGTCGTGAAGATGAAGCCGGATGCAAAGGACCGGATGAAATCGCATAGCGCCGCCGAGGCGGCGATATAGCCGCCCATGACGCCAAAGGCCTTGCCAAGCGTACCTTCGATGACGGTCAGCCGGTCCATCAGTCCTTCACGCTCGGCGATACCGCCGCCGCGTGGGCCGTACATGCCAACGGCATGCACTTCATCGAGATAGGTCATCGCGCCGTATTTGTCGGCGAGATCGCAGATCTCCTTGATCGGAGCGATGTCGCCATCCATCGAATAGACGCTCTCGAAAGCGATGAGCTTCGGCGCTTTCGGATCGGCGGCCTTGAGCTTGGCTTCGAGATCATGCAGATCGTTGTGCTTCCAGATGACCTTGTCGCACTTAGCGTAGCGAATGCCCTCGATCATCGACGCATGGTTCAGCGCGTCGGAAAAAATGATCAGGCCGGGAATCTTCGCGCCGAGCGTGCCGAGCGTCGCCCAGTTGGAAATATAGCCGGAGGTAAAGATCAGCGCCGCTTCCTTGCCGTGCAGATCGGCGAGCTCCTGTTCGAGCAGAACATGGTAGTGGGTGGTGCCAGAAATATTCCGGGTGCCTCCCGCACCCGCGCCACAGTGATCGATGGCCTCTTTCATGGCTTCGATCACCTTGGGGTGCTGGCCCATGCCGAGATAGTCGTTCGAGCACCAGACCGTTACGTCCTTGGAGCCTTCGGGCGTATGCCAGGTCGCACGCGGAAAGTTGCCGCGCTGACGCTCCAGATCGGCGAACACGCGGTAACGGCCTTCCTTGTGTAGACCGTCCAGTTCACCTTTGAAAAATGCTTCGAAATCCATCATCTGCTCCAGAACCATGCGACCGGTTTTCATGTTTGCCAGTCTGCACGTCAACCCCTCCGCTTCGCTTTCGCACCCCGCTGCGGCAAATGGCCCATAATTTTGAACTATTCCAGACAAGAATTGTCAATCACCGAGATTTGACAATCAGGCCCGTGTCCAGAACGCACGAAACCGGAAGAGCGGGCAGGCCCGCCCTTCCGGCTTTTGTGTAAGCGATTTATGCCGCGGCTACGGCACGCTTCGCCATGACTTTTATCAAATTGGCGCGGTATTCGGCCGTCGCATGCAGGTCGGACATCAGCGTCGACGAATCGACGACTGCATTGGCGACCGCATCCGGCGACCAGTTCGCCGCCAGCGCCTGCTCCATGCCGGCATGACGGAACACGCCATCCGCGCCCGCGCCGGTGACGGCAACTCGGGCACCGCCCGCTCCCTTGGTTACGAAAACGCCGGTCATAGCGTAACGCGAGGCAGGATTGGGAAATTTGGCGTAACCGGCCTTTTCCGGCGCCTCGAAGGTAATGGCCGTGATCAGCTCGCCGTCTTCCAGCGCTGTCTCGAACAGGCCGGTGAAGAAATCATCGGCTGCGATCTGACGCTTGTCGGTGACGATCGTGGCGCCCAGGCCCAACATCGCCGAAGGATAGTCCGCCGCCGGGTCGTTGTTGGCGACCGAGCCGCCGATCGTGCCCATGTGGCGGACATGCGGATCGCCGATCATGCCGGCAAGATCGCAGAGCGCCGCACAGACGGCGCGGATCGCCGCCGAGGACGCGACTTCCGCATGCGTCGTAGCAGCTCCGATCGTCACTGTGCGACCGTCGACGCGGATACCCTTCAGGGTCGGGATATGCCGGAGATCAACGAGATCGCTCGGCGAGGCCAGGCGCTGCTTCATGGTGGCGATCAGTGTCATGCCGCCGGCGACATATTTGCCGTCCGGTGCGTCCGACAGAAGCTTGACGGCTTCGTCGACCGAGGAGGCACGATGATAGTTGGTTGCATACATGGTTTTCTCCTCCTCTTGTCTCAGGCCACGGCCTGCGCTGCTTCCCAGACCTTCAGCGGCGTGGCCGGCATGGTCAGGGCATTGTTGCCGATCGCATCGGTGATGGCGTTGATCAGCGCCGGCGGCGAACCGATGGCGCCAGCCTCGCCGCAACCTTTGACCCCGAGAGGATTATTCGGGCAGGGAGTGTTCTGGTGCGACAGGTTGAAGGACGGAAGGTCATCGGCGCGCGGCATGGCGTAATCCATGAAGCTCGCCGTCAGCAACTGGCCGTTGGCATCGTAATGCACGCCTTCGAGCAGCGCCTGGCCGACCCCTTGCGCGATGCCACCGTGCACCTGACCTTCGACAATCATCGGATTGATGATATTGCCGAAATCGTCGGCAGCAACGAACTGGATAATTTCGGTCTTGCCGGTTTCCGGATCGACCTCGACTTCGCAGATGTAGCAACCGGCCGGGAAGGTGAAGTTGGATGGATCGTAGAAGGAGGTTTCCTTCAGGCCCGGCTCTGTACCGGCTGGCAGGTTATGAGCGGTATAGGCGGCCAGCGCCACCTGGAACCAGGGCAGCGACTTGTCGGTGCCGGCGACTTTAACCTCGCCATTTTCGATGACGATATCGCTCTCATCGGCTTCCATCAAATGCGCGGCGATCTTCTTCGCCTTGGCCTCGACCTTGTCCAGTGCCTTGACCACCGCCGACATGCCGACGGCACCCGAGCGCGAGCCATAAGTGCCCATGCCCATCTGCACCTTGTCGGTGTCGCCATGCACGACGGAAACCGTGTCGATCGACACGCCGAGGCGGTCGGCGACCAGTTGTGCGAAGGTGGTCTCATGACCCTGGCCATGGCTGTGCGAGCCGGTCAGCACCTCGACCGTTCCGACCGCATTGACCCGAACCTCGGCCGATTCCCACAGGCCGACACCCGCGCCGAGAGAGCCAACCGCCTGAGAGGGCGCGAGCCCGCAGGCCTCGATATAACAGCTCATGCCGATGCCGCGCTTCATGCCGCGCGCCTCCGCCTCTGCTCTGCGGGCCGGGAAACCATTCCAATCGGCCTGCTGCATGGCGGCGTCGAGAGAGGCCTCATAGTCACCAGCATCGTAATTCATGATGACCGGCGTCTGATGGGGGAAGGAGCGGATGAAGTTGGTTCGCCGCAGTTCCGCCGGCGAGATGCCGAGCTCGCGCGCTGCCGTTTCCATCGTGCGCTCGAGAAGATAGGTCGCCTCCGGACGCCCGGCGCCGCGATAAGCATCGACCGGCACCGTATTGGTATAGACGGTGCGGACATTGGCATGGATCGCCGGGATCGCATATTGGCCCGACAGCAGCGTCGCATAAAGATAGGTCGGCACGCATGAGGAGAATAGCGACATGTAGGCGCCGAGATTGGCGATGGTGTCGACCTTCAGCCCCGTGATGCGGTTTTGCGCGTCGAAAGCCATCTTCACTTTCGAGACATGATCGCGGCCATGGGCGTCGGTCAGGAAGGCCTCGGTACGGTCGGCCGTCCATTTAACCGGCACGCCGGTCTTTTTTGACGCCCAAAGACAGACGATCTCCTCGGGGTAGATGTAGATCTTCGATCCGAAGCCGCCGCCGACATCTGGTGCGATGACGCGCAGCTTGTTTTCCGGGGCGACATTGTAGAACGCACTCATCACCAGCCGTGCCACATGCGGATTCTGGCTCGTGGTGTAGCAGGTGTAGTGATCGTCGCCGGCATCATAGATGCCGAGAGTCGCGCGCGGCTCCATGGCATTTGGCGACAGCCGGTTGTTATGGATTTCGACCTCCGTGACGTGGGCGGCCTCCGCGATCGCCTTGTCGGTCGCGGCGCTGTCGCCAAGCTCCCAGTCAAAGATCAAATTATCCGCCGCTTCCGGATGAAGCTGCGGCGCACCGGGCTTTAGCGCCTCGACCGCCTCGGTGACGGCGGGAAGCTCATCGTAATCCACCACGACGGCCTCGGCCGCATCGCGGGCCTCGCCAAGGGAATCGGCAACGACGATCGCCACGGCATCGCCGACATAGCGCACGGTCTCGGCAGCCAACGGCCGCCAGGCGCCCATCTTCATCGGCGAACCATCCTTGGAATGGATCATCCAGCCGCAGATCAGATTGCCGATGCCATCGGCCAAAAGTTGCTTGCCATCCAGCACGCCTATCACACCCGGCATGGCCAGCGCCGCTGACGCATCGATGCCGGTGATCTTCGCATGCGCATGCGGGCTGCGGACGAAATAGGCATATTTCATGCCCGGCGCCACCATGTCGTCGGTGTAGCGGCCCTTGCCTGTCAGAAATCGCTTGTCTTCTTTTCGCGCAACGCGCGCACCAATGCCTTCAACGCCCATGTGATCCTCCCATTGGGGTTCCGGGCCTGGCAATTCGCCAAGATAACAGTCATTGGCGTTCGCCAGACAATCTCGGTGAAATCTTATTCAGCCGCCTGTTTGGCGGCGTGCATCTCGGCATTGGCAGCAAGGACTGCCTTGACGATGTTGTGGTAGCCGGTGCAACGACAGATATTGCCATCAAGTTCGGCCCGCACTGTCTTTTCGTCTAGCGCGCCGCCGTGGCGATTGATCATGTCGACAGCCGTCATCACCATGCCGGGCGTGCAGAAGCCGCACTGCAGGCCGTGGTGCTCCTTGAAAGCAGCCTGAACGGGATGCAGTTCGCCATTGGCCGCCAAACCCTCGATGGTTGTAATAGCAGAGCCGGATGCTTGCACGGCAAGGACCGAACAGCTCTTGACCGATTGGCCATCCATGTGAATCACGCAGGCGCCGCATTGGGTGGTGTCGCAGCCGACATGGGTTCCCGTCAGACCGAGTTTTTCCCTTATGAAATGGACGAGCAGCGTGCGATCCTCGCACTCGCCGCTGACTGTCCGGCCGTTCACCGTCAACGTCACTTTTGCCATATTTTCCTCCTCGCCTCTCCTCCAGAGGCAGCAGCCATCATTTGACTTTTTTGAAGTGCGATCAACCTCTACTTTAGGAAGAGGGTGGATTTTCTCTCCGCGCCATTTCTTTGTTTACCGAATATAGACGTCGCCAGTTTACCACCAAAAAAACCGCAAGTGCCCAGTAGACAAACATATTTTGCACGATATTTCTTCCTAGCTGCAGGACTGCAAGGACAGCCCATCGTGGTGGAGCTGGAAAATTGGGACGGCGTTGCCGGAGTGCCGGCTTAAATAACGTTGGAGAGAATGAATGAAGAAAGCTCTTATGCTCGCATTGGTCGGCTTGTCTATCGCAAGCTGCACCCCGACTGAACAAGGCGCCGGTATCGGCGCTGCCTCCGGTGCCATCATCGGCGGCGCCGTCTCCGGCAATGTCCGCGGTGCAGCCGTCGGCGCCGCGATTGGCGGTGTGTCGGGTGCGCTTATCGGTAGCGTCGCTGAACAGCCTGGCCAGTGCTACTACCGTGACCGCTATGGCCGTCGCTATATCGACGATTGCCCACGCGGTGGTTATCGCAGCTACTGATCGATTGCGGATCGACATACGGAAGTCCCGGGCAAAAGCTCGGGATTTTTTTATTCCGGCCCTCAATTCCTCATCTCTGAGGCGATAAAAATCTGCCCTACCAACTCATATTTGGTCGATTTCAACGCTGGATCGAACGCTGTGACGGCAACAACGCGACCATAATCCCCTTTGATTACACCGCCGAGATTGCCCTAAGTCCCGGAGGTAAATCCGGGATTTTTCGTTTCGGAAGCGGTCCTTTGCAGGTTTTTGACTCCAAAGTGGTACACGCAGGACGCTTTTGCATCTATGGTGGCCGCGCGTTAACCCGGGGGAAACGCCAACCTGAGAAAATTCTTATATAACCGTAAAGCGGCGTATGCGTAAAAGAACCGGCCCGAGAAAGAGTATTGCGTATCGGCGAGCAGGCACCGTGGTGGCGGTTGCGGCAATGGTTGCGCTCGGCCCGCTCTATGCTGGAAACGCACTTGCTTTCAAGCTGTTCGGCATGAGGCTCTGGGGCGAAGACGAGACGGTAAACGAGGTTTCTGACCCCGTTCATTACACCGTCAATTTCAAGACGGACAATCTCGATAAGGATCTCAAAGAGGCTCTGACCGCGAGCTCCATGCTAGTCTCCGACCAGAAGACCCCAGTCTCCGGTGATCTCGGTGTCGTCATCAAGGCGCGCGATGATCGCGATCGGCTAATCGCCACCCTCTACGAAAAAGCGCTTTACGGCGGCGTGGTCACTATAACGATCAATGGCACGAACATTGACGCGCTGCCGCCGAACCCGAGCTTCAGCCGTTCTCAGCCTGTGGCCGTGACCATCTCCGTCGATCCCGGCCCGGTCTTCACGCTTGGCAAGATCAGCCTGCTCGGCGATGCGAAACGCGTCGACCCTGCCCAATACGGGCTCGTACCCGGCCGCGATGCCGGCTCGCTGACCATTCTCAAAGCCGGCGACAATATCGTTGCCGACTTCAAGAATCAGGGTCATCCGCTTGCAAAGCTGACCAAGCGCGATGTCGTCGCCGACCACGACACCCAGAAAGTCGATGTGATGCTGAGGGTCGACAGCGGCCCGATGGCACCCATCGGCAATGTCGGCGTCACCGGCCAGAAGTCGGTCGATCCGGATTTCATCAAGCGCTACGCCCGCATCAACGAGGGCAAGCCCTATTCGCCGGACGAACTGAAGAAAGCCTCCGACCGCCTGCGCAAGCTCGGTGTGTTTTCCAGCGTCACCGTCCGCGAGGCCGACAAATTGGCGCCGGACGGCAGCCTTCCCGTGACCATCGAAGTGTCGGAAGGCAAGCAGCGCTTTTTCGGCTTCGGCGCACAATATTCCACCATCGACGGCTTCGGTCTGCAGGGCTATTGGGGCCATCGCAACTTGACCGGCCGGGCGGATTCGCTGCGTATCGACGGATCGGTCTCCCGTATCGGCGAAACAACCGACGTGGGCAAGCTCGACTATAGCGCCGGTATTACCTATGTCCGACCCGCGACCCTCTATCCCTCGGCGACTTTCACCACCGGCCTGAAGATGCAAAGCCTGCATCCGGATGCCTACGATGCCGATACCATCACCGCGAACGCCGGCCTTGCCTATGAGCTCACCGATCAAGATACCATCTCTGGCAGCGGCGAAGTGAGCTATGAGAAAGACACCACCGACGCCTATGGCAAACAAACCTTCCTGACGGTGGCGATCCCGCTCGAATATGTCAGGGACACGCGCGACAACAAACTTGACCCGACTCAAGGCTACCGCGCGTCGATCGGCGCCACGCCGAGTTACGAAACCATGGGCGGCTCAGTGTTCAGCTCTTTCGAGGGTTCGATTTCCGGCTATCAGGGCGTCGGCGCCACCGATAATGTCATCTTCGCCGGCAAGCTTTCCCTCGGTTCGCTGATCGGCGCCAACAGTATCGCGGACATTCCGGCGACCCGGCGTTTCTATGCCGGCGGCGGCGGCTCGGTACGCGGCTTCGCCTATCAGGAAATCACGCCCTACGATTCCCACGGCAACGCACTCGGTGGCCGCTCCTATGCCACTGCCTCGATCGAAGCTCGCGTCAAGATTACCGAAAAGTTCGGCATCGTGCCTTTCGTCGATATGGGCAGCGTCACCGGCAGCACTTTTCCCGACTTTTCCGATGTTCGCATTGGCGCGGGCGTCGGTGTGCGTTACGCTACGCCCTTCGGGCCCATCAGGCTCGACGTTGCCGTCCCACTCAATAAATATCCAAACGGCACGGCATACGGTATCTACGCCGGCATAGGCCAAGCCTTCTGACAAGCCGTACAGTCGGGGACGGTTCAGCACGCGGTTACAAAATTGAGGTTACTGTCGCTCTCATGAGCACGTTGATTCGAATTCTCGGCAGATTGGTGCGCCTCGTCGCTTATGCGATTGTGGCAATCCTCGTGCTTGCGATCGCCGCCGTGCTGGTTGTCGGCTTCGTGCCCGCCGCGACCGCTTATGCCGTCGATCAGGTGGCGAAGCTCGTCTCCACACCCGACCACACCATCACGATCACCGAGCCGTCCGGGCTCCTGACCGGCAACCTGCGGGTCGGCTCGATCACCGTTGCCGACGCGAAAGGCACTTTCGCGAAAGTTCAGGATCTCGCCATCGACTGGTCCCCGGTCTCGCTGCTGACGGGCACTTTCCATGCCGGTCGTGTTGCCGCGGGCACCGTGGATTTTCAACGCTTGCCGGTCACGACCGTGACGGCGCAGCCGCAAGCAGCGACGACTGGGAGCAAAGGCTTCTCTCTGCCGATCGCGGTCGATATCGGCGCCTTTGCACTGCCGAATCTTCGTGTCGGGCAAGCCGTGGCCGGCCAGGATTTCGCGCTCGCCGCCAACGGCAGCGTCAGGGCGAATAGCAACAGTGTCGACCTCATCCTGGATGCCAATCGCCAGGACGTCCCCGACGCCAAGCTCTCCACCAATATTGCTTTCGCACCGGCCGAAAACCGGCTCAACCTAAAGGCTGAAATCGCTGAACCGCGAGACGGCATGTTGGCCGGCATGCTGCATCTGCCGGGCGGCCCGGCGATCAATATAAACCTTTCCGGCGAAGGCCCCCTGTCGAACTGGGCGGGCAAGCTGCAAGCCGCGCTCGATGGCAGGCCGACGGTGTCGATCGATGGCCATCACGCCATTTCCGTCGATGGGCTCCACCATATCGACGTCAAGGGCGGCGGCGACGTCGATTCGCTGTTGCCCCCGACCTTCCGCCCCCTCTTCGCCGGCCAGACGACGATAGACCTTTCCGCCACCTTCGACGGCAAGGGCAAGATCGACATCCAGACCGGCAATCTCGCCACCGGCAGCGTTGTCATCGCCGCCTCGGGCACGCTTGATCCCGCAGGCAATAACAGCCTCAACGCCAACCTGCTCGGTACATCAGGCCCCGTCGATTTCCGCTGGCCGATGGAAACCGGCGAGGTACGGGCAATGATTTCCCGTGTCGACGTCGCGCTGACGGGCGCTGCGCAGTCCGTGAAGATCGATGCCAAAGCATCGCTCGATAGCGCCAGCACGCCACAAGGCCAGATCAGCCAGGTAAATCTCAGCGCCAAGAGCGACGCCTTCAACCTGACCAATGGGTCCGGCCCGCTGCAGCTTCGCCTCGTCATCGGCCAGACCGCCTTCATCAGCCCCGATCTCAACCGACTGATCCGTGCGCCGGTCGCGCTGACGGCGCCTCTTCAGCTTTCGCCCGACATGATCGGCTTCAACAACACGACGCTGGAGAGCGCCAGCATCGGCGGCACCATCAACGGCAAATATACGCTGTCGTCGAAGGCGCTGACTGGCAATTTCAAGATCTTCGCGCTGCCCGCCGTGCTGCCGGACGGCGTGTCTGACAAGTTCGAGGGAACGATCTCGCTTGAAGGTCAGGTCGCCGGCACCTTGCCGACGAAAATGAACCTCTCCAACCTGG
Organism: Martinezella calliandrae; assembly: GCF_030272695.1. Taxonomy (GTDB): domain Bacteria; phylum Pseudomonadota; class Alphaproteobacteria; order Rhizobiales; family Rhizobiaceae; genus Rhizobium; species Rhizobium calliandrae. The sequence goes on along the minus strand of NZ_JARFYN010000012.1, from coordinate 88,040 downwards.
CTGTGAAATCCAACATTGGCGAGATCGCCGGCAATGCCGCGCTCGATGGCCAGACGCTGACATCGAATATCACCGGCAGACTGCTCGATCTTTCCAAGCTTGTGCCGAATGCGGAGGGACAGGCTGACATCGCTTTGAAGACCAAGGGGCAGCTAAGGGCACTCGATCTCGAAGCGACGGTTAAGGCCGTCAATGTCAAGCTTGCCGGCCGCCTGCTGGATACGCTCGATATCGCCGTGACCGGGACGGCCGATCCGAATGCGCCCCAGGCAAACGTACAGGCAAATGGCGCCATCGAGGGCAAACCGATCAGCATCACTGCCAACGCCGCCTCGCAGAACGGCCGCACCAGCATCCCGACGCTTGCCGTCGAAGTCGGCCCCAACAAGCTGCAGGGCAAGCTGGATTTATCGCCGAGTTTCGAACCGTCAGGCACATTGAACTTCGATCTTCCCGACCTCAGCTTACTCGCCGCCCTGGCCGGGCAGAAAGCTGAAGGGGACCTCAAAGGCGCGGTCGATCTCGCCAGCGCCAACGGCAAGATCGGCCTGAAGGTCGACGCCAACGGCAGCGGCATCCGCCGCGACGATCTTTCGATCACCAAGCCTGCCATCGCGCTGACCGTCGACGATCTCAAGGCCTTTTCCGCCAATGGCAGCATCCGCGCCGATGCCATCGCCTCGGGCGCCAATCGTATTGCCGATCTCGCGCTGACCTTCACGCAGCAGGGCAGCCGCACGGTTTTCGATCTCAAATCCAACTATGACAATGCGCCGCTGACGGCCAATGGCAATGTCGAAACCGGTGGTGGCCAGACGGTTGTCAGCCTCGACAATTTCGCCGGCGCGCCGCGCACAATCCCGGTTAAACTGGCCTCACCGACCAAGATCACCATTAAGGATGGCACGGCATCGTTGAACGGCCTCATCATCCAGACCGGCGGCGGTTCGGTGACGGTCAACGGCACCGCTGGACAAGCGCTGAACATCACGGCTGAAATCGCCAACCTGCCCGCCAGCCTCGCCAACGTCTTCGCACCGACGCTTGCCGCCGAAGGCACGATCTCCGGCAGAGTGACGGTGACCGGCAGGCCCGCCTCACCCGTCGTCGGCTTTCAGGCCAATTGGTCGGGGGCGGCGACCAGCCAGACGAGATCGGCCGGCCTCGGTCCTCTCGGCATCCGGGCGAACGGCCAGTTCGCCAACAATACCATCACCATCGACACCAACTTGACCGGCCAGAACGGCCTGGTGCTAAATGGCGGTGGCACGGTTGCTGTCGCCGGTAGCAAGGCTTTGGGGTTGAGGTTTTCCGGCACGCTGCCTTTCGAAGCGATGGCGGGACAACTTGCCGCCCAGGGCCTGAGCATGACGGGCGCAGCAAGGCTCGATCTGCAGATCGCCGGCACGACGGCGGCGCCCATCGTCACAGGCTCGGTCTCCAGCGATGGCGCGAGGCTCGTCGATGTCCGCCGCAACCTCACTCTCAACGGTCTCGCCATCACCGTCGCGCTTGACGGCAGGCAGGCGGTGATCTCGCGGTTCAACGGCAATCTCGCTAGCGGCGGCAGCATATCCGCAAGCGGCACGATTGGCATCGCCCCGAACAGCGGCTTTCCGGCCGATATCCAGTTGAGGTTCAACAACGCCACCTATGTCGACGGCACGCTGGTGACCGCAACCATCAACGGCACGCTCGGCATCAGGGGACCGCTTCTGACCGCCCCGGTACTTACGGGCAATCTGAAGCTCGCGAAGGCATCCATTACAGTGCCGGAAAAGCTTCCAGCCTCGCTTTCGCAGATCAACATCAGACACAGGAACGCGCCGGCAGCCGTCACTGCTCAGTTCAAGGGCCGGCAGCCACAAGGCCCACGCAATAAATCCACCACCCTCGGCATTGACCTGCAACTCGACGCACCTTCGCAGATTTTCGTTCGTGGCCGCGGCATCGATGCGGAACTCGGCGGCAGCATCACCGTCCGCGGCACCGCGGCCGATCCTATCGTCTCTGGCGGTTTCACCATGAGGCGCGGGCGCCTCACTATCCTCAGCCGCCGCCTGGATTTCACCAATACCAGCAGGATCACCTTCGGTGGCGACTTGACGCCTGCCCTCGACATGGAGGCCACGTCGAGCGTGAGCTCCACCACCATCACCGTCCATGTCACCGGTTTGGCCACCGATCCAAGGATCATTTTCTCCTCTTCCCCTGCCCTGCCACAGGACGAGGTGCTGGCGCAACTGATCTTTGGACAATCGATGTCGAGGCTCTCGGCCCTCCAGATTGCCCAGCTCGCCGATGCCGCTAGCCAGCTCGCCGGCGGCCGCTCCACCTCGTTGTTCGAGGGCCTACGCAGCCATCTCGGCGTCGACGATCTCGACATCACGACGGACGCACGGGGCCAGGCGCAGGTGGGCGCAGGAAAATATCTGAACAAGCGCACCTATATCGAGCTGCAGCAGGGCGCCGCCAACAACACCAAGGCGATCATCAATTTCGACGTCGGAAGCGGCGTCAAGCTCAGGGGAGCGGCCGGTTCGAACGGCGCGGGCGAAGCCGGCATCGTCTACGAGCATGAGTATTGAGGAGATCACACGACTTCCGCCCAAGGCAGTATGCCGCTAACCTCGCGCTTTGATGCCCTGCAGCATTCGCTGTTGCTCAAGCGCCAAAGCACCTCAGGCTGAGGTGGACAGGGTTTCGGGCGCATGCAAGAGACCAGTGCTCACTCTCTGCCCCTCGAAGGGCGAGGGCGGTGATGCTTCCTTGGAAAGAAAGACCTAAAATCCCATCTTGCTGGTCTTCAGCAGAATATTAGATTCAGTCGTATTGATGCCATTGATCAGCCGGATTCGGCGCAGCGTTTCGTCAAAGGAGGCAAGGTCGCGGTCTTCCAGCTCAGCGATGAAATCCCATTTGCCGTTGGTGCTGTGCAGAGCCCTTACCTGAGGCAGACCGCGAAGCTGTTCGGCGACCTTGTCCGCCATCTTGCCGAGCACCTCTATCATGACGATGGCGCGCACGCCGGCAGAACGGGCTTCATGGCCGGTTCTGATAGTGAAGGCGGTGATAGTACCGTTGTCGACCAGCCGTTCGATGCGCGCGGTCACTGTGGCGCGTGAGGCGCCGGTCGCTGCCGCAAGCGACGAGACGGACGTGCGGGCATTGTGGCGCAGAGCGCTCAGGAGGTCACGGTCGAGATCGTCCATGGGTTTATCATTCTGATAAATGGCACTAATCAATCTGTAGGAGACTAGTCGATTTTCGACAATTTTCCATCTTTTTGCTGTCATCTCCGCGGCCGATAATCGAGATCAACAGCCGATTTATATCTTGAGTCTTTCCGAAAATCGTTTCGCATTTTTCAGGGTATTGCACTGATGGGGGCGCCGCTGATGAACGTAGAATCCACATCCATTACGCTGATCGGCGTACCGCTTGAAGAAGGCTCCGGCCGCCGGGGCGCGGGCATGGGCCCGACGGCACTGCGCATTGCTGGCATCGAGACGATGCTGACCGAGCTCGACCACCGTGTCACGGACAGCGGTGACCTGCATCCGGCCCCCGCGGCGGATTTGCCGGACCTTCCGAAGGCGCATAATCTAAAAATCGTCGGTGCGTTCACCCGTGCTCTCGAGGCCAAGGTCTACGAAGTCGCCTCCTCAGGCGGCTTCCCGCTGATCCTCGGCGGCGATCACAGCCTCTCCATGGGCAGCGTTTCCGGCATGGCGCGCTATGCGGCTGAGGTCGGCCGACCGCTATTCGTGCTCTGGCTGGATGCGCATTCGGACTTCAATTCCCCGACTACATCGCCGTCGGGCAATATTCATGGGATGCCCGTCGCCTTCTTCTGCGGCGAAGCGGAGATTGCGGACATCCTGCCGGCCGACCGGCCGCTGGTCGATCCGAAGAAGGTTTTCCAGGTCGGCATCCGCTCCGTCGATCCGCACGAACGCCAAGAAATCCGCGAGCACGGCGTCAACGTCTTCGATATGCGCTCCCTCGACGAACAGGGCGTGGCTGCAATCATGCGCCAAGTGCTCGACATGATCAGCGCCGAAAACGGCCTGCTGCACGTCAGCTTCGATGTCGATTTTCTCGATCCGGACATCGCGCCGGGTGTCGGAACGACCGTACCGGGTGGCGCGACCTTCCGCGAAGCGCATCTCATCATGGAAATGTTGTCCGACAGCGGCCTCGTTTCGTCGCTCGATTTGGTTGAGCTCAATCCATTCCTCGATGACCGCGGCAAGAGCGCCCGCGTTCTGGTGGAGATGGCGGCGAGCCTGTTCGGACGGCGCATTTTCGATCGCCCGACAAGGGCGGCATAGTTCTGGGGGTAAATGATGATGAGCGAACCAAACGATCTGATTGCGACCGAACAGCGCCTCGGCGCCCACAACTATAAACCGCTCGATGTTGTGCTGACCCGTGGCGAAGGCGTCTATGTCTGGGACACCGACGGCAAGCGCTACCTTGATTGCCTGTCAGCCTATTCGGCGGTCAACCAGGGCCATTGCCACCCGAAGATCCGCGAAGCGACGATCGAGCAGGCCGGCAAGCTAACGCTGACCTCACGCGCTTTCCGCAATGATCAGCTCGCCTATCTTTACGAGGAGCTGGCGGCGCTGACCGGTTCGCACAAGATCTTGCCGATGAACTCCGGCGCCGAGGCCGTCGAAACGGCGATCAAAGCCGTGCGCAAATGGGGCTATGAGGTAAAGGGGGTCCCCGAAAACCGGGCGGAGATCATCGTCTGCTCCAACAATTTCCATGGCCGGACGCTCAGCATCATCAGCTTCTCCACCGATCCGGATGCCCGCACCGGCTTCGGCCCCTATACGCCGGGTTTCCGCATTGTCTCCTTCGGCGATGCCGATGCACTTGCCGCCGCAATCAACGGAAATACCGTTGCCGCGCTGATTGAGCCGATCCAGGGCGAGGCCGGCGTCATCATCCCCGCTCCCGGCTATTTCACCCGTGTACGCGAGCTGTGCACAGCCAACAACGTCACTCTCATCCTCGATGAGATCCAGACCGGCCTCGGCCGCACCGGCAAGCTGCTCGCCGAAGAACATGAGGGCATCGAGGCCGACGTGACGCTGATCGGCAAGGCCCTGTCGGGCGGCTTCTATCCCGTCTCCGCCGTGCTCTCCAATTCCGAAGTGCTTGGTGTCTTGAAGCCCGGCCAGCATGGCTCCACGTTTGGCGGCAATCCGCTTGCCTGCGCCGTCGCTCGCGCCGCGCTGCGCGTCTTGACCGAGGAAGGCATGATCGAGAACGCCGCCGTCATGGGCGACTATTTCCTCCAAGGCCTGCGCTCGATCCGCTCGAATATCATCAAGGAGGTTCGCGGCCGCGGCCTGATGATGGCTGTCGAGCTGGTGCCGGAAGCCGGCGGTGCGCGGCAATATTGTTCTCAGCTCAAGGATCTCGGCCTGCTTGCAAAGGATACGCACGACAACACCATCCGCCTCGCGCCGCCGCTCGTCATTACCCACAATCAGGTCGACTGGGCGTTGGAACAGATCGACAAGGTTCTGGCCAAATAGGCCAGAACCCTGGAAGTGGCCATATCCTGTCGGAATCCCTTCCACGGGTTTAGGTTTGAGCAACATTCTTGCGCTATCGTCATGACAGCGCGCCAGTTTTGGCGCCACGCCACAATGGGAAGAATGTTCATGGCCACGATCAATTCCACCAGCTTCAGCGGTGACACTTTGGAGATCATTGCCTTCCGGCTTCATGATCAGGAGTTCTGCGTCAAGACCACCACGATCCGCGAAATCCGCGGCTGGGCGCCGTCCACGCCGATCCCGCATGCGCCCGCCGATGTCATCGGCGTCATGAATCTGCGCGGCTCAGTCATCCCAATCATCGATCTCGCCTACAAGCTTGGCATGAAGAGCACGGTCGCCAATGAACGCAGCGCCATCGTCGTCGCCGAAGTGCATAACATGGTCATCGGGATGCTGGTCGATCGCGTCTCCGACATCCTGACGATTTCCTCGAGCCAGGTGCAGCCAGTCCCCGAAGTCACCGCCTCCTTCGATCGCGCCTATTGCGAAGGCATCATTGCCACCGAAAGCGGCATGATCTGCTTCCTGAACCTCGCCAAGATGTTCAAGGAAAACGAAGCGGAAGAACTCGCCGCTTAAGCGCCTGTTTTTCATTCCACTCTCCATGAGTAAAACAGCAGCCCGGTTTTCCAGGCGGTTTTAGTCATGCAAGCGGCATGCCATGAATGGAGCCGACGGCTGTCGTCGCGGCCGTCAAGGACAATTAATGATTGAATTTCGGAACGGAGCTTCCAGCTATTCTATCTTGAATAGCAGTCGTGGACAGATTCCAACTGTCCATTGTCTCATTGTAAATAGCCGACAATAAGCCGGATCAGTCCTGCCTGACCGGCTCGGGCCTATGGATCAACGGGACTGCCTCAAGCACCAGGGGATCCAATCCACTGTTTCCATTATCAATGATTTCGAAAAACTGCCGCCGCATACGCGGCTCCCAGAATTTATTGATATGCGTCGCGACCCCCTGCACCGCTTCACTGGCCGGCTGCGTCTTAAAAAAGGTGGCGATCTGGTTCGCCATATAGACGAGCTTGGTCGCGGTCTTGCCGTGAGATGTGTCGTCAGGCGACATCGGCGATGCTCCCTGGAGTAATGCGCTGCGGATGGGTGAAAATCTCGAAATCGTCGCCGCGCACCAGCGCTACCAGCGTCATGCCCGCTTCCTCGGCCGTGCGGATGGCGAGTGCCGTCGGCGCGGAAATGGCGATGAGGACGGAGCTGCCCAACATCGCCGCCTTCTGCACCATCTCGACAGACAACCGGCTGGTGACGGCTACCACGCCCTCCGCGCCTTCGTGACCGGAACGGATGACGGCACCGCAGAGCTTGTCCAGCGCATTGTGTCGCCCGACATCCTCGCGCACGCAAAGCAGACCCTTGCCTGAAACATAGAAGCCCGCGCCATGCACGGCCCGCGTTTCGCGGTTCAACAGCTGGGCATCGGTCAACAGAGCCACGGCTTTGACGATGTCCTCGTGCGCAACCTTTAGCGAAACGCCCGAAACATCAGGCACCTTGCGCACCGCCTGCTCGATCGATTCGATGCCGCAGAGGCCGCAGCCGACAGGCCCGGCCATATGCCGCCGCCGGACACGCAACGCACCAGCCGCGTCATCGATCAAGGCGATCTGCACGTCGATCCCCTGCTCACCCTCGACAGGCTCGATCGCCGCGATCTGATCGATATTGGTGATGATGCCCTCGCTCAGACTGAATCCAACCGCAAAATCTTCAATGTCGGCAGGCGTTCCCATCATGACTGCATGGGACGTGCCGCCATAGGAAAAAGCGATCGGTACCTCTTCCGGCACGATGCGCGACCCGGAGTGGACAATGCCGTTGCGGCGGGCAGTTTCGGAGACGGTGATGGTAGGTTTGAAATGGGTCATATGGCTGCGATACCGGCAATTTTTTGTGCAGCGCCATAGACTTTGGCGTTGGTGGAGCGTGTATACCCCCCTTTGTCACTCCGTGACATCTCCCCCACAAGGGGGGCGATCGGTCTAAGAAATTCGCTGCGCGCTATAACACCCAAAGACAACGTTTCTGCGAGGATAATGTTCACTATGTTGCGAGGAGAGCGCCACAGGTTAACGATCTCCCCCCATGTGGGGGAGATGTCGCGAAAGCGATAGGAGGGGGTGTCTTTCCCCGCGCTCAACCTCACTCCGCAGCCTCCATTTTCCCGGCAATCCGCCGAGACTGCCGTGACTGTTCGTCATAGTCGATCTGCCATTGCGACGGGCCGTTGGACGGCGAGACCTGCACCGCCGTTACCTTGTATTCCGGACAGTTGGTTGCCCAGTCGGAATAGTCTGTTGTAATGACATTCGCTTGCGTGTCGGGGTGATGGAAGGTCGTGTAGACGACGCCGGGGGCAACTCGGTCGGTGATCAGTGCTCGCAGCGTCGTATCGCCCGAGCGGCTGGCGAGCTTGATCCAATCTCCATCGCGGATGCCGCGCTGTTCGGCATCGTGCGGATGGATCTCCAGCCGGTCCTCGGCATGCCAGACGACATTTTCCGTGCGACGTGTCTGCGCACCGACATTGTACTGGCTGAGGATACGCCCGGTGGTAAGCAGCAACGGAAAGCGCGGGCCGGTGCGTTCATCGGTCGCGACATATTCGGTGCGGATGAACTTGCCCTTGCCGCGCACGAAACCATCGACATGCATGATCGGCGAGCCAAGTGGCGTCTTCTCGTTGCAGGGCCACTGCACGGAGCCCATCTTGTCCAGATAATCGTAGGAGACCAGCGCGAAGGTCGGCGTCGTTGCGGCAATCTCATCCATGATCTCGGACGGATGCGTGTAGTTCCAGCCAAGACCCATCGCCTGTGCCATCTTCTGCGTAACTTCCCAGTCTGCATAGCCATTGCGCGGGCTCATCACCTTGCGCACGCGGTTGATGCGTCGTTCGGCATTGGTGAAGGTCCCGTCCTTCTCCAGGAAGGTCGAGCCCGGCAGGAAGACGTGCGCGTAATTGGCTGTCTCGTTCAGGAAGAGATCGTGGACGACGACACATTCCATGGCTGCAAGACCGGCCGCGACATGCTTGGTGTCCGGATCGGACTGCAGAATATCTTCGCCCTGGATGTAAAGGCCCTTGAAAGTGCCGTCGACGGCGGCATCCAGCATGTTCGGGATGCGCAGGCCGGGCTCCTTGTCGAGCTTCACGCCCCAGAGCTTTTCGAAGACCTCGCGTGTGGCGTCGTCGGAAATATGGCGATAGCCCGTGAGCTCATGCGGGAAGGACCCCATATCGCAAGAGCCCTGCACATTGTTCTGCCCGCGAAGAGGGTTCACACCAACACCCGGACGGCCGATATTGCCCGTCGCCATAGCAAGGTTGGCGATCGCCATGACCGTGGTCGAGCCCTGGCTATGCTCGGTGACACCGAGCCCGTAATAGATCGCGCCATTGCCGCCCTTGGCATAGAGACGCGCAGCACCGCGAACGAGATCGGCGGGAACGGCGGTAAACTTTTCCGTCTCCTCCGGGCTATGCTGCGGCTCGGCGACGAAGGCGGCCCAATCCTCGAACTCCGACCAGTCGCAGCGCTCGCGGATGAACTTCTCGTCGAACAGGCCTTCGGTGACGATAACATGGGCCAGCGCCGTCAGCATGGCGACGTTGGTGCCCGGCTGCAGCGGAAGGTGGTAGCTCGCCTCAACATGCGGTGTGCGCACGAGGTCGATGCGGCGGGGGTCGATGACGATCAGCTTCGCACCCTGGCGCAACCGCTTTTTCAGGCGCGAGCCAAATACCGGATGGCCGTCGGTCGGATTGGCGCCGATGACGATAACGACATCCGAATGTTCGACACTGTCGAAATCCTGTGTGCCGGCCGAGGTGCCGAAGGCCTGGCCGAGGCCATAGCCGGTCGGCGAATGGCAAACACGGGCGCAGGTATCGACATTGTTGTTGCCAAAGCCGGCGCGCACCAGCTTCTGTACCAGGTATGTCTCCTCGTTGGTGCAGCGCGACGAGGTGATACCGCCGACGGAATCGCGGCCATACTGATATTGGAGGCGCTTGAATTCGCTGGCGACATGCGCAAACGCCTCCTCCCATGTGACTTCGCGCCACGGATCCGTGATCTTCTCGCGGACCATGGGATTGAGGATGCGGTCCTTATGGGTCGAATAGCCATAGGCAAAGCGACCCTTGACGCAGGAATGGCCGCGATTGGCTTGGCCATCCTTCCACGGCACCATGCGCACCAATTCCTCGCCACGCATCTCCGCCTTGAAGGAGCAGCCGACGCCGCAATAGGCGCAGGTGGTGACGACCGAGTGCTCCGGCTGGCCGATCGATATCACCGATTTTTCGGTCAATGTCGCCGTCGGGCAGGCCTGCACGCAAGCGCCGCAGGAAACGCATTCGCTGTCGATGAAATTCTCGTGCATGCCTGCGGAGACACGCGAGCCAAAACCGCGGCCCTCGATGGTCAACGCGAATGTGCCCTGCACCTCCTCACAGGCATTCACGCAACGGGAGCAGACGATGCATTTGGACGGATCATAGGTGAAATAGGGATTGGACTCGTCCTTCGGCATCCATTTCAGATTGATCTCGCCATTGTTGCGCGCCGTAACATGATTGTCGCCGTCATATCCGTATCGGACGTCGCGCAAACCGACAGCGCCCGCCATGTCCTGCAACTCGCAATCGCCATTGGCGGCGCAGGTCAGGCAGTCGAGCGGATGGTCGGAGATATAAAGCTCCATCACGCCGCGGCGGATATCCTTCAACCGGCCGGTCTGCGTGTGCACCACCATGCCCGGCGCCACGGGCGTCGTGCATGAGGCCGGTGTGCCTACCCTTCCCTCGATCTCGACCAGACAAAGGCGGCAGGAGCCGAAAGCATCGATCATGTCGGTGGCGCAAAGCTTCGGCACCATGATCCCTGCTTCTCTCGATGCGCGCATGACCGAAGTGCCTTCCGGCACGGTGATCTGCTGCCCGTCGATGGTCAAGGTCACCATGTTTTCGGAGCGGGAGGCGGGCGTGCCGTAATCGATTTCGGAAACAAGAGACATCTGGTCTTACTCCGCCGCTTCAATCAGGGGGACTGGAGAGAAATCCTCCGGGAAATGCGTCATCGCGCTGATGACCGGATAAGGCGTGAACCCACCGAGTGCGCAAAGCGAGCCGAATTTCATCGTGTTGCAGAGATCGGCAAGCAGCGCCCGGTTCATTTCCGGCTCGATGCCGCGTGCGATCTTGTCGGCCGTCTCGACGCCGCGGATCGAGCCGATACGGCAGGGCGTGCACTTGCCGCAGCTTTCCACCGCGCAGAATTCCATGGCGAAACGCGCCTGCTTCAACATGTCGGCGGTGTCGTCGAAGACGACGAGGCCGGCATGGCCGATCAGCCCATCCTTCGCGGCAAAGGCCTCATAGTCGAAGGGCGTATCGAAGAGCTTGCGCGGGAAATAGGCCCCAAGCGGCCCGCCGACCTGCACCGCCTTCACCGGCCTGCCAGTCCTCGTGCCGCCGCCGATCTTGTCGACGATATCGCCAAGCGACAGGCCGAAGGCCGTTTCATAGAGCCCGCCATGATTGACGTTGCCGGCGATCTGGAGGGGGATGGTGCCACGCGAACGGCCCATGCCGAAATCGCGGTAGAAGGCCGCGCCCCTGTCCATGATCACGGGGACGGAGGCGAGCGAGATAACGTTGTTGATGACGGTCGGACAGTCGAACAAGCCCTTATGCGCCGGCAGCGGCGGCTTGGCGCGCACGACTCCGCGCTTGCCTTCCAGGCTGTTGAGCAGTGACGTTTCCTCGCCACAAACATAGGCGCCGGCACCGCTACGGATTTCCATATCAAAAGCCTTGCCGGAGCCGAGAACAGAAGGTCCGAGAATGCCGGCGGCTCTAGCAATTTCAACGGCCTGGGTCATCGTGGCAATCGCATGCGGATATTCCGAGCGCGTATAGACGAAGCCCTTGGTCGCGCCGGTCGCCAAACCGGCAATCGCCATGCCTTCGATCAAAACGAAGGGATCGCCTTCCATGATCATGCGGTCGGCGAAAGTGCCGCTATCGCCCTCGTCGGCATTGCCGACAATGTATTTGCGGTCGCCCGGCGCGTCGAGCACCGTCTTCCATTTGATGCCGGTCGGAAAGCCTGCGCCGCCACGGCCGCGCAGGCCAGAGTCGGTCACTTCTTTCACGATGTCCGCCACAGCCATGCCGGTCGCGCGGCGCAACCCCTTGAGGCCGCCATGAGCTTCGTAATCTTCGAGTGAAAGAGGATCGGTGATGCCGCAGCGGGCGAAAGTGAGACGGGTCTGTTGCTTGAGGAATGGGAGGTCTTCGACCTCCCCCAGACAGAGCGCGTGATCGCCGCCGGTGATCAGCCCGGCATCGAAAAGCACGGCAACGTCGTTGGCCTTCACCGGCCCGTAACCAATACGCATGCCATCGACCTCGACCTCGACCAGCGGCTCCAGCCAGAACATGCCGCGCGAGCCGTTGCGCACGATCTGCGCATCGAGGGTCCGGTTGGCGATCTCCTGCGCAACAGCCTTCGCCACTTTCTCGGCGCCGAGGGAAAGAGCGGCGGCATCGCGGGGAATGTAAATCTTCACCGTCATCGGCGCGCCTCCATCACCAGCTCTTTGGCGGTCTCATCATCCAGCCGGCCATGGAGCTCGCCGTCCAGCATCGCCGATGGCGCGCAGGCGCAGAGGCCGAGGCAAAAGACCGGTTCCAGCGTCACGCTGCCATCCGGTGTCGTCTGGTGGAAATCGATGCCGAGGAGCTGTTTGACACGCTCCGCCACGGCATCGCCGCCCATCGACTGACAGGCTTCGGCGCGACAGAGCTTGAGGACGTGGCGGCCGGCGGGATGATCGCGATAATCATGGTAGAAGGTCATGACGCCGTGCACTTCGGCGCGCGACAGGTTCAAGGCCTTGGCGATCAGTGGCAGCGTATCCTGTGGCACATAACCAAATTCCGCCTGGATCCCATGCAGGATCGGCAGGAGCGGGCCTTCCATCGACTTCATGCTGTCGATGATGACGCCGGCGCGGGCCGCGATCTCGCCCGAGCCAAGATGCAAACTCATAAGCAGCCTCCCAGGCTTCTCCTCCGCAAACACGCGACGATGCATGCTCACCTAACAAAAATCGCAGGGAAGAACCGGAGGATCAATAATGTAGTCCCGTCGACCGATAGAAAATTTCTATCAATCTTTATCACTTTCCGCGAGTAATCGCGCTTCATGCAACAATGCCGATACGAGCGGCGTAAAGGGTTCGCGATGAGTGGCCACCAAACCGACAAGATGCTCGGCAATCGGCTCGGTGATCGGAATCTTGTGAATATCGGCGGGAAAGCCGAAGGATTCCGCGACATTCTTCGGCATGATGCTCGCCCAGCGTCCGGTCAAGACATGGGAGAACAATACGATCATCGAGTTGGATTCCAGCGTCGGCGAGACGTCCGCGCCGGCTTCTGAGAGATGCCGGTTGATGATCCGGCGGTTCTGCATGTCGGCAGTCAATAGACAAAGCCGAAGATTACCCACTTCCTTCCAAGTCACGCTTGTGCGCTCGGACAGCGGGCTGCCGGCCGCCGTGATCAGATGATAGCGCTCGGCATAAAGCGGCACGCTGGTGACGCGCCCTAGCGGCTCGTTTTCCAGATAGGTGATGCCGGCATCAATCTCGAGATTTTCAAGCAGGCTCAACACCTGCAGCGAATTGCGCGAGGTGATCGAGAAGGTGACGTCGGGATGCCGCTCCTGAAACGGCGCGGTGATCCTCGGCACCATGGCGAGCGCCGTCGGAATGGCGGCAATCCGGATATGGCCGGCAAGTCCCTTGCGCGCCGCCCGCATTTCCTCGCGCATGGTCCTGGTATCGCCGACGATGCGCCGCGCCCATTCCAGCACGCGCTGGCCTTCCGGCGTCAGTCCCTGAAAGCGCGAACCGCGGCTGACGAGCATGACGCCGAGTTGATCCTCCAGCTGCCTGATCGCGGCCGACAATGTCGGCTGCGTTACCCCGCATTCTTCGGCGGCACGGCCGAAATGCTTCTGGTTGGCAAGCGCGATGAAGAATTCTAGCTTGTCGATCATTTAACTCTCCCAAATGAGACAGTTAAATGGGCCGGGGCATGAGCGCAACATTGGAAAGGCAGCAACATCCCCCAGTGTGGCAGCACATCGCGGAACGGCTGGATATGAAGAAGGTTCGGGCGCAGTTGCCGAAATGGAATGCGCAAGGCCCTCAACGCCGCGTCCTGCATCGGGACGTTCTTTCTGGCGGAAGCCGGGCTTCTTGATCATCGCGAGGCGACGACGACTGGGTGGCTTGCGCCGCTGTTCCGGCAACGCTACCCGAATGTCCGACTGGACAAGTCACATATGCTCGTGCCGACCGACATAGGCGTCACAGCCGGCGCGGCTTGGGGCATCTCGACCTTGCTCTCTGGCTGATATGCAAGGCGAGCCCGGAACTGGCGACCGTCGTTTCACGCTATTTGTTCGTCGATATTCGCAGCCTGCAAGCACCCTATATCATCCCTAATCATCTGGCGCAGGCAGATCCGCTTGTCCTGCGCTTCGAACGCTGGGCGCGGGATCATCTGAAGGCTGGGTTCTCTCTGCAGGCTGGGTTCTCTCTGCAGGAAGCCGCCAGTTCACTAGCAACGAGCGCATGCACATTGCAACGTCGTTGCAAAGCAGTGCTCGGCAAATCGCCGCTTTCCTATTTCCAGGACCTGCGCGTCGAACACGCGCAACCCCTTCTCCACGACAGCGGCCTTGACCTCGACGCTATCGCAGCCGAGGTCGGCTACGCCGACGGAGCAACACTAAGAACGCTCTTGCGCCAGCGCTTGGGACGGGGCGTACGCTATCTTCGAGCGGAGCTGCGCTGATTGCAGCCACGCTGCGGCGATTGAATTGTTTCAGCGGCTATCCGCTTGTTGGCCCAAAAAGGCTTAGTGACCCGCTTCACCGCCAACACAAGGATGCTCGACGAAAACGCGAGGGATAAACGGTATCGCACTCCCTTCGACAGAAACTGCGTTTCTTGCGCGGGCGGCTTTTTCCAGAAGCTTTGCAAATTCGCTCAACGATACCCGATCGGCACGGAGCATCTGCCGGATCATCGGATCTCGCAAAACTTCCGACATCGTCATTTCCCTGTGATACACGAGCCAGTCCTCCTTCTTATCTTATACTAGGAGTATTAGCGCCATTGCATAACACTGTCGTGTCAAGCAATTGACGATACGATGATGAATTGAAGGCTAAATCGAGGCTTCAGACATTTCCGGGCTTCCGTCGGACCGAAAAGGCCCGGCTGGGAGCACCGGGCCTTTTCAGCGATCCTGGGACTGGACCTTTTGAAAAGACGGGATCGCAATCCCGGCTTTCTGTCAGCATGGACGCGACTTCAGCTGTCCACGCAAAGAGCACGTACTTAGCCAGTCGCCTTAGTGGTTTTTATTCGGCCCTTTTCCAGTGGCAAAGACGCAGGCCTTCACCTTGCAGTTCGGGTCGTCTTGGGTCGGGACGCTGACAGTTCCCATCGCGCCTTGCCCGATGCATGCCACCGAATTCGTGACATACCGATCGTACATCATCATGTCCGGGTGCGCGTGCGAGGGATGTCGCAACACCACCGCGCCGTCTTGGGCCATCTTCTCATGAACGGCTGAACAGGTGAGCGATTGGGAGTCGTGCCTGGACATTGCTACGGCGTTTGTGGAAAACAATCCAATTGCCGCGAGTATAATGATCTTCTTCATGGGGTTTCCTTTATTCAAGCCTCCGACATCGCTGTCCGAGGAACCCCTAACTAAGCCTTCCGTGGCATCGTCTTTGTGACAAAAACCTAACTTACTGTCCGCATTTGCTGAAATGACTGTTCGCATTTCAGAATAAAAGGAAAGTCCGTAACAGCTTGCAGACGCCGCTTTCGCCGGCGTCGCCGGGGCTGGCGCGTGGATCTGTAGCTTCGAGAGGACATCCGTGATCGGCAGGGGCCAAACCCATGTTCCGTTTATGACGGACGTCAGCCGCTTGTCCGACAGGAACAATAAATCAGCAATTGGACTTGCAGAAGACTTCCTGCAGCGAATTGACCACGCTACAGATTTCGGAACTGGCGACTGCATAATAAACGAGTCGGCCCTCACGGCGCGTGTCAACCAGTTTCTCCAGCCGCAACCGGGCCAGATGCTGCGAAACCACTGCTTGTTGCAAACCGAGAAGCTCCTCGATCTCCGTCACGGTCTTTTCGCGCTTGGCCAGCATAAAAAGAATGATCAGACGCGTCTCGTGCGACAGAGCCTTCAACAGGATGCTAGCCCTTTGAGCCTTCGCACTCAGTTCCTCAACATTATGCTCGGCAGCACCATCAAGTGGTGAACACAGCGACATATGATAGCCTCAGGCGGTAACTCACATAGAGATATCCCTATAATATTATGGGTCCAGAAGCTGGTTCAAATAGTCGCGTAACACCAAAAAAGGTCCGATTTATCAGCAGATAAGCTGTCCGCCATTGATCTCGATCACCTGTCCCGTTATGTAGCCGGAGAGCGTGGGCGCAGCGAGAAAGAGATAAGCAGGCGCGCAATCTTCCGGCGTGCCCAGACGCTGCAGCGGGATAGAACGGCGAGTCTGTTCAAGCTTTTCTTTCGACGAATAGCGCTCGTGGAAATCGGTGGCGATGGTTCCCGGCGACACGCAATTCACCCGGATACCGTCCGGTGCCAGCTCCCGCGCCAGAGCCTTCGAATAGGTGGCGACAAAGGCTTTCGAGGCGGAATAGATCGCCGATCCCGGGCTGCCGCCGGTCAGAGCCGAGATCGAAACCGTGTTGACGATCGCCGCATGACCCGCCGCCCGAAGCATCGGCAATAGCGCCCTTGTTACCTCGACGACGGAGGTCTGGTTGAGCTGAACGATCCGGTCATACCATTCGTCGGTCAATTCGCCGGCCGGAAAGCGGCCTACCATGGTGCCGGCATTGTTGACCAGGACATCGATGCGATCGAACGCATCGGCGGCGGCGAGAGCAAAGTGCCGCGTACCGTTCTCGCTTGTGAAATCAGCAGGAACGAGAAAGGCGCGGCGATCGAGCTCGGCCTCCATCAGAAAATCGGGCAATTCGCGGCCGGCGTCCCGTCCGACATGGACGAGAACGCGCGCACTGCAATCAAGAAACTGCCGCGCCACCTCCAGCCCGATGCCGCGGCCGGCGCCGGTAATCACGACATTGCGATTTTCGAATAGCTTCGGATGAAACACGATGACCTCCCCAAGTCGCAGATTCCGCGCGCCGGCAATTGCGGAATTTTCACTTTATCATATGATGAGAGAAAAACGAAAGAAAGGGAGCGTCGACAATGTTCCTATCCGGGCGCCAGACCGAGATTCTGGAAATCGCCAAGGCTGAGGGCCGCGTGCTGGTGGAGGAACTGGCGCTTCGCTTTTCTGTCACGCCGCAAACCATCCGCAAGGACCTGAACGACCTCTGCGACGGCCGCGTTCTATCGCGTGTGCATGGCGGTGCGATTTTTCCGGGCGGTACGGAAAACGTCAAATACGAGGCGCGCCGCTCCATCGCCGCCCCCGAGAAACAGGCGATCGGCCGAGCCGCCGCCGGTCTAATCCCCAACAATACCTCCCTTTTCATCAATATCGGCACGACGACTGAAGCAGTCGGCGAGGCTCTTCTCGGCCACCATGAACTGATGGTTATCACCAATAATATCAATGTTGCCAATAAATTACGCATCTTCCCGTCGATCGAGGTCGTCATTGCCGGCGGTGTCGTTCGCGGCTCGGACGGTGGCATCGTCGGAGAGGCGGCGGTCGACTTCATAAAACAATTCAAGGTGGACTACGCTGTCATCGGCACCTCGGCCGTCGATGCTGACGGCGCGCTTCTGGATTTCGATTTCCGCGAAGTGAAAGTGGCGCAGGCGATCATTGCCAACGCCCGCCATGTCATCTTGGTGGCCGACAGCACCAAGTTCGAACGCACCGCTCCGGTGCGCATTGGCCATCTCTCGCAAGTCCATACCTTCATCACCGACGAATGCCGCGTCGAGTCGGTTCGCGCCACGGCGGCGGAACACGGCGTTCGGTTGGTGGAAACTTCGCGCCGCCAGAATTGATCACCCTACCGTTTTCGTCACGAAACGTTCGTTTGACATTCGTTTTGATTTCATTTTAGATGAACTAATTTTCGAATTTTCCATTTCCCAAAAAGACTGTCCTTTCGGAGGGGCGTGCGTGAGCGAGCAGATCTACGATATTTTCGTTATCGGCGGCGGTATCAACGGCTGCGGAATCGCCCGTGACGCCGCCGGACGCGGCTACAAGGTCGCGCTTGCGGAAATGAACGATTTTGCTTCCGGCACCTCCTCCGGCGCCACCAAGCTCATCCATGGTGGCCTGCGCTATCTCGAACATTACGAATTCCGCCTTGTGCGCGAGTCGCTGATGGAGCGGGAAGTGCTCTGGGCGATGGCGCCGCACATCATCTGGCCGCTGCGTTTTGTCCTGCCCTATCACAAGGGCGGCATCCGCCCCGCCTGGCTCATCCGCCTCGGCCTCTTCTTCTACGATCACCTCGGTGGCCGCAAGCTCTTGCCGCCGACGGCGATGCTGAACATGAAGACGGATCCGGCGGGAAGACCGCTGAAGGCGCTGTTTACAAAAGCTTTCGAATATTCAGATGGCTGGGTGGACGATGCACGCATGGTCGTGCTCAACGCCCGGGACGCGGCCGATCGCGGCGCCACCATCATGCCGCGGACCAAGGTGATTTCCGCCCGCCGCGATGGCGCCGCCTGGACGATCGAAACACAGGACACCATCACCGGCGGGAAGCGCGCGTTCCGGTCGCGCATGCTGGTCAACGCGGCCGGCCCCTGGGTCGATCATGTTCTGTCCGAGGCGTTTGGCAAGAACCAGGTGCATAATGTCCGCCTGGTGCAGGGCAGCCACATCATCGTCCGCAAGAAATTCGACGACCCGCGGGCCTATTTCTTCCAGAATCCGGATAACCGCATCATCTTCGCCATCCCTTACGAACAGGATTTCACACTGATCGGCACGACGGACCGCGACTATAAGGATGACCCGAAGGATGCGACGATTTCCGACGATGAAACCATCTATCTCTGCAACGCCGCCAGCGAATATTTCAAGGAGCCGGTCCGACGCGAGGACATCGTCTGGACCTATTCCGCCGTACGCCCGCTTTATGACGACGGTGCCTCCAAGGCTCAGGAAGCGACGCGGGATTATGTGCTGAAGGTCGAAGGCGCGGAGGGACAGGCACCCTTGCTCAACGTGTTCGGCGGCAAGCTCACCACCTATCGTCGCTTAAGCGAACATGCGCTGGAAAAGATCGGAGAGGTCCTCGGCCTTAAGGGCATGCCGTGGACGGCCAAGAGCTCGCTTCCGGGCGGCGATTTCCCGGTTCGCGGCTATGAGGCGGAGGTTGCCAAGCTGAAGGGGCGCTATCCCTTCCTCGCCGACCCGCACGCGCGCCAACTCGTGCGCCGTTATGGCACCCGCGCCGTGATGATTCTTGGAGAAGCGAAGACCACGGCCGATCTCGGCCGCAGCTTCGGTAGCGATCTCTATGAGGCGGAAGTCCGCTATCTCATGGCGCATGAATGGGCCTACACCGCCGCCGACGTTCTTTGGCGCCGTTCGAAAAAGGGCCTTTATCTCTCGAAGGACGAAGCCGCAAAGCTGGATGACTATATGGCCGGCACGCGCGTCCAGGCCTGAGTGGCTGCGCAAGCTCCAGCCGGATTCCTCGTAAGCGCGGCTGGCGCGAACCCACGGAAGCCATTAAAAGAGGCGTCGCCCCGATCTGCTGATAGGCTTGCTCGCATGACTAACTCTGGCGCGGTAATCAACTGGCTTCTCGACTCTGACCCGTCGATCCGGTGGCAGGTGATGCGCGACCTGCTCGACGCCCCGGAATCGGAATGGGCAGCGGAGCGAGCCAAAGTGGAGACCGAGGGCTGGGGCGCCAGACTTCTCTCTTTTCAGGACGACGACGGCCAATGGGCGGGCGGCGCCTTTTTGCCACGCAATTTCGACTCCCGAGAGTGGCATCAACTCGGTCAGCCGTGGACAGCCACAAGCTTCTCCTTGTCGCAGTTGCGGGAGTTTGGTCTTGATCCCTCGTCGGAGCGGGCAAAACGAACAGTCGAATTGATCGGCGCAAACTCGCGCTGGGATGAGGGCGGCCAGCCCTACTGGGAGGGCGAAGTCGAGGAATGCATCAACGGCCGAACCGTTGCTGATGGCGCCTATTTCGGGATCGACGTCTCATCCATCGTCGACAGGCTCGTGGGCGAGCGTCTCAAAGACGGCGGCTGGAATTGCGAGAGGATCAACGGCTCGGTCCGTTCGTCCTTCGCGAGCACGATCAACGTGCTGGAGGGGTTGCTGGAGCACGAGCGCGCGACCGGGGGCACGCCTGCATCAAAAGAGGCGCGCAAGTCGGGCCAAGAATATCTCTTGGAACGCCACCTCTTTCGCCGTCTCGGCACCGGCGAGCCCGCAGACGAGCGCTTTCTGCGGTTCGTACATCCCAACCGTTGGCGTTATGACATCCTGCGCGCCCTCGATTACTTCCGCTTCTGCGCAATACTGACCGGCGCTGATGCAGATCCGCGACTTGGGGAGGCGATCGACCATCTTCGTTCCAGACGCCTGGAAAACGGCACATGGCCGCTCGACTGGAGCCCCACAGGACGAGCGTGGTTCGAGGTCGACAACGGACAAGGCAAGCCCTCACGGTGGGTCACTTTACGGGCAATGCGGGTGCTCAGATGGTGGGAGAGTTGGCACCGAACAGTCTAGCGCGACGACGTCACGCAGCTGGAGTGCTTCCTCTCTTTCTCGGGATCGGCATAGGGCAACCAGATTTGAGGCGCGTCTCCAGGACGACCGGCGCACGCACCGAACGCTCTCCCTTGACTAGCGCGTCAACACGCGCGGCGATCCCCTCCTCCGTCGTCGCGGAAAGCAGCATGGAGCAGCCGCTACAATTGCCGCGGCGCGGACACTCGGCCGTGATGCCCGCCTCGCCGTTCGGTTTGCACATCATTCTTCTCCGGAAATTCATGGCGATGCCGCGGGCGGAGCCTCGATCCTCGGCCGGCGGTAGCCTTTTCAGGCCGCCAGCTTCAGCGCGACGGCGAGGCGGGCGAAGTCGATGGCCGAAAGGCCCGGTCGGACGGCGAAGTCAATGACCGCCTGGAATATCTCCGGCGGCGCATCCTTCTTCATGGCGCCCAGGAGTGCCGCGCGCTCCGCCGGATTGATCGCCGGGATCATAATGCGCATGAAGGCCATGCTCTTTTCCGGCGGCAACGAGGATATGATGCTCATCTCGATGCCGAGGATTTCGTTGTCGGTGAAGTTGCTCCACAGCAAAGGGCCGGTCACCGTCTCCTCCTCGTGCATATGCGCGAAATCGTCGGCGATATAGGCGGCGAAGGCGAGATAGAGCTTGCGGCCACAGGCAGGCTTGTGCAGCGGCCAGGCCTTTTCCCAGGCGGCGATCAGTTCCTCAAGTTCGCGGAAGGCAGTGCGGTGGTCGTCGTGCTGGTCATCCAGTGTGACGGTCGAGACACCCTTGGCGGCGAGCGCCACATGGATATGGTCATCCTCGTGATTGACGTGGGAAGCGGCGAGCATCAGGTAATTGCGCAGGTCGTCGATCAGGAAGACTGTCTCCTCAGCGTTCTGGAAGTCGGCAGTGCCGAGGCGTCCGAGCAGATCGCAGCCGGCCTTGCGCAGGCCCTTGTGTATCGCGCCGTAAATGTCATAACGGCCGTTGAGATCGGGAATGCTGGTGAGCGAGAATTCGTGGCTCATGATGGTTTTCCTCTCGTTGGCCGGCGCCTCTTTCTGTGCACCGGGCTGATGGCCGAGAGATAACCAACGTCTTTCCGAGGCGCTTCCTAAAACTATCCTAAGCGATTGCAACGATTGCTAAGAATATCCTAACTAATTATCATCGCCGCATTTCAGGGGGAAAAGTATTGCTGAGGCCGGAATTCGCGGAATTTATAGAAAGTCCCGTCATGATGCTGTTCGCCACGCGCGACGAAGCTGGCCGGCCGATGATTGGCCGCGGTTCCGGCGTGCGTTTCGACAGGCAGAGCGGGCATCTGCACTTTCTCGCCTCCCGCTGCCAATGGCCGAAGGCTGTGGGCGAGGCGCTGACCGGCCGGCCGATTGCCACGACCTATGTGCGGGCCGACGACTACAAGGCCTGCCAGATCAAGGGCCGGGTCCTGAAGGCGGAGCCGGCGGATGCTGCTTGCCGGGCGCTGGGTCAGGCCTATGTGGCAGAACAGCTCGCGCGGATGCTGGCGCTCGGGGTCACCCGGATGCAACTCTCTAGCACGCTCTCGGACCAGGAGCTCGTCTGCCTGACGATCGAGCCGCAGGAGATCTTCGAGCAGACGCCCGGGCCGGGCGCCGGACGCAGACTGATACCGGAAGCTGTAGCATGATCCCGCTCGAAAGGCTGCGTGACAGCTTCGAGGGCGTCATTCCCTCCGTCATCGCAACGACCGGTGCGGACGGAATGCCCAATATCTCCTATCTCTCGCACGTGCATTACGTCGACGAGACGCATGTTGCGCTCTCCAACCAGTTTTTCTCCAAGACCGCTACCAATGTGGCGCGCAACGGGCTGGCGACGGTGATGGTGGTCGACGGCTATAGCGGCCAGCAGCACGTCCTCGACCTAGTGTTCGAGCGCTCCGAGATGGAGGGCGAGATCTTCGAGCGGGTGGCGGTCCATCTGGCGATTTTGGAAAGCCGGATGACCGGGATCATGACGCTGCGCGCCGTCGACATCTACCGGGTGGAGGATTGCCAGGCCGTGCCGGCCGCCAATCCGCTGGTCGAGGCGGAGCCGCTCGTGCTGCCCGACCTGATGGGCAAGGTGGCGAGGCTGACGGCGCGGATGTCGGATTGCAGCGATCCGGAAGCGCTGCTCGACGTGACGCTTGAAGGCCTCGCCGAGTGCTTCGGCTACCACCATTCCATGGTACTGGTGCCGGACGGCGAACGCGACGGGCTGACGACGATCGCCAGCCGCGGCTACGATCAGTTCGGATTCGGCGCCGAGGTTCCGCCCGGGTGCGGCATTATCGGCGTTGCGGCTGAGCGGCGCCGCAATGTGCGGATCACCGACTTGAGTCGCGGCCAGCGCTACATCCAGGCAGTGCGGGCCATGGCGGGCGTCGAGGATGCGACGCCGATCCCGCTTCCGGCGCTCGACAAGCCGCTCAGCCAGACCGCGCTGCCGCTTATCTCACGCGGAAGGCTCGTTGGCGTGCTGTTCTCGGAATCGACGGAACGGTTCACCTTTCGCCATCGCGACGAAGAGGCGCTGACCGTTATCGCCGCGCACCTGGCGACCGCGCTCTCCTTTCTTTCCGAGGAACGCGAGCGGACGGAGATGGGTCGGCGCGAAAAGACGGAGACGTCGGCCGACGAGGTCTGGAGCCTGCCCGCCGGTCGGCGCATCGCCGTGCGCTTCTATCCGCGCGACGGCTCGCTGTTCGTCGACGACGACTATCTCATCCGCGGCGTCCCGGGGCGGCTGCTCCTACACTTCCTCGAAGAGTATACACGCACCGGCAAGCAGGATTTTCTGAACCGCGAGATCCGCCGCGACCGGCGCCTGCAACTGCCGGATTTCAAGGACAATCTGGAGACCCGGCTGATCTTGCTACGCCGGCGACTGGAGGAAAAGGCGGGGCCGATCACACTTGAGCGCGCCGACCGCGGCCGCCAGCGGCTCACGCTTGCCGGCCGTCCCGAGATTGAGATCGTCGAAGACTGACCGCTGCGCGTTTCCTCTCCCCCGCAGACAGACGGGCTCTATACCGTCCCGTTTCGCGCCCCTTGTTAAGCCTTCGCCGTACGAGCCCAGCCGCTTGTTGCGTGGCCGGCACCTGAACATTTGCCGTTGCGTTGTCATAAAACCGGTGCTAGCTTTCGCGCCAATCACAGGGGAGCTCCGTAAAGCCGGGGCTGAGATGTGAGGCGACAAGCCTCCGGACCCTTCAAAGCTGATCTGGGTAATGCCAGCGGAGCGAGGTTAAAATGTTCTCAGGCGCGCAAGTATCCTTGTATCCCATGTCCGGCAATTTCGCCGGCATCATCCTCGAAGCCATCAAGGGCCTCGACCCCTACCGTGATGCGCTTCGCATTGAAACCGACGATATTTCAACCCTTCTGGTCGGCCCGCCCGATGTGCTGTTCGCTGCCATGCGCGATCTCTTCGTCTTTGCCGCACGATCGGGCGAACATTGCGTGCTTTCGGCCGCCGTCTCGCGCGGCTGCCCCGGCGAACCGGACGATCCGATCTGTGGCGTCACCCTTGGGGGAAGCGTCAAGGCGCCGCTTGCCGAGCGTATCGATGCCGCGCTCGCCGCCGTTGCCGAGACGCCGGTTACCAATCAGCCGTCGGCTGCCCAATTCTCGCTCTATGTCATGGGCACCGGCGACCATATGGACGAGATCTATGGCTGCATCGACTTCCTGAAACGGTCGGGCACCTTCGATAAGGCCAAGAACTTCTCCACCAAGTTGCGGGGCGACGCTGGCGCTATCTTCGCCACCGTGCAGCAGGCCTTCATCAGTTTCGGTCCGCCCGAAGGCCACGTCACCTTGGACATCACGGTATCCGCAAACAGCCCGACCAAAGCCTGATCAGAGCTTATCGGCCATGTCACGACGTCTGTCCGCTTTTGCGCCATCTGCGCTTGCTACTGCCATTATCGGCGCCTTGCCGGCGGTTGCCGCTGCCGCAGGTTTCCTGGCCCTGTGGGAAATCTACGCCGACTTCTCCGGCATCCGCCCGTCCATCCTGCCGGCGCCATCTCGCGTCCTGGCGCAGGGCTGGGTCAACCGGCAGGCGCTGATTGACAACACATGGCCGACGCTCAACGCCACGCTCGCGGGCTTCGGTTGCTCGCTCGCCGTCGCCTTCATCTTTTCCGTGCTGATGGATTTCGCCCGGCCGGTGCGCCGTGCACTGTTTCCGCTCTTCGTCATCAGCCAGACCTTGCCGCTGGTGGCGATTGCGCCGCTGGTCGTGCTCTGGTTCGGCTTCGGCCTGGTGCCGAAAATCCTGCTCGTCGCCCTCGTCACCTTCTTCCCGATGTTGGTGGCGCTGCTGCAGGGCTATGAGGCAACGGATAAGGATATCGGCGAGCTGCTGATCTCCATGAAGGCTGCGCGCTGGCGGATCTTCCTCCTGGCCCGCCTGCCTTCGGCGCTGCCCTATTTTTTCGCGGGTCTGAGAATCGCGATCACCTATGCCGTCGTCGGCGCCATCTTCGCCGAATACGCCGGCGCCGCCAAAGGGCTGGGTATCTACATCCTGAACGCCAAGAACAATTTTCGCCCCGATCTCGTGCTCGCCGCCGTCTTCGTCAGCGCCGGCCTGACGCTCGCACTTTTTGCGATCACCGTCCTGGTCGGCCACCTTTCGATGCCCTGGCGCCATAGCGAAAGGCCGACATCGCCATGACTTTACAAGCACTGGCCTTACAGCCAATGACTGCACATAGGCTGGAATTTCGTGGGATATCCAAATCCTTCGGCGCGATAACCGTGCTGGACGACATCTCGCTTACCGTTAACGGTGGCGAATTCGTCACCATCGTCGGTCCCTCGGGAGCCGGCAAGTCCACCATCCTGCGGCTCTTGACCGGTACTGAAAAGGCGAGTGGTGGCGACATAGTCTTCGATCGCCTGCCGCTTTCGGAAAGCGCCGCCACCTTCGCCTTCATGCCGCAGCGCGACGCGCTGATGCCCTGGAGCCGGATCATCGACAATGCCACGCTCGGCCTTCGCGTCCAGGGAATGGACCGGAGGGAGGCGCGCGCGATGGTCGAACCGCTGTTCGAACCCTTTGGTCTTGCCGGTTTCGAAAACCACTATCCGTCTCAGCTTTCCGGCGGCATGCGCCAGCGCGTCGCTTTGCTCCGCACCGTCGTGCAGAAGCATGACATGCTGCTCCTCGACGAGCCCTTTGGCGCACTCGATGCGCTGACGCGCACGCAGATGCAGGAATGGCTGCAGACCATGTGGACCGATCACCGCTGGACGGCGCTCTTGATCACCCACGACGTCCGCGAGGCCGTGTTCCTCTCCGATCGCATCTATGTGCTTTCGCCGCGCCCGGCGCGGGTCATCCGCGAAATCCGCGTGCCGTTGCCGCGTCCGCGCAAGCTTGCCGATCTTGCCGATGCCTCGGTCCGCGATATCGAGGCCGACATTCTCGAAACCTTGCTTCATCGACCCTCTTAAAGGAGACCGCCATGCCGCTTCTGACACGCCGCCAGGCTCTTGCCCTGACGCTTGCCTCCGCCACCCTGCCGCTCGCCCGCACCGCATTTGCGGCCGCCGAACCGGCGCAGGTGAAAATCGCCCTCGACTGGACGCCGAATACCAATCACATCGGCCTCTATGTCGCCCAGGCGAAGAATTTTTACAAGGATGCTGGGCTCGATGTAGTGATCCTGCCCTATACCGACACCGGTGCCGGTACTCTGGTTGCCAATGGCGTCGCCGACTTCGGCATTACCGGGCCGATCGGCGTCTTTACCCAACGCGCCGCCGGCGCGGACATCAAGAGCGTCTATGCCATCGTGCAGACCGAGACCGGCCGCGTCATCTTCAACGACAGCCGCAAGGACATCCAACGCCCGAGAGATCTCGACGGCAAGACCTATGGCGGTTTTGGCAGCGCCTGGGAAAATGCCCTGATCTCCGCCATCATCCGCAATGATGGCGGCGAGGGTAAAATCAACACCGTGACGCTCGGCACCTCGGCCTATGAGGCGCTTGCCAGCGGCTCGGTCGATTTCACGCTTGAGGTCTATACCTGGGAGGGTATCGAGGCCCAACTCGAGAAGAAGGCGCTGCGCCGCTTCCGCTATGCTGATTACGGCGTTCCGGACGAACAGACGACCCTGATCGGCTCCAGCGACGCCTATATCGCAAAGAACCCCGGGGCGGCCAAGGCTTTTATCCAGGCGACCAAGCGCGGCTACGATTACTCTGTGTACCATCCCGACGAATCCGCGGATCTGTTGATCGCTGGTGCCAACGGCGCGCTCACCAACACAGATCTCGTCAAGGCATCCCTCAAGGAACTCATTGCCGGCCACTACCTCAAGACCGCCGACGGCAAAAGCGGCATTATCGATCCCGTCAAGACGCTGGCGCTCGGCGACTTCCTCTTCGCTCACGGTATCCTGCTCGACGGCCAAGGAGCAGTTCTCAGGGACAAGCCGGATTTCAGCGCTTACTACACCAACGCGCTCTTCGGCTAAACTCACTCACACTTGCCGACACCTTCACGATGCCCTAACCAAGCGTCGAGGAAGGTGTCTGCGCGATGAGGATCGAGAAAGAGACGCGCCTGGGAGGAGCGGATTTCATGCGCGCCGTCGCGTGCCTGATGGTGCTCGTCCATCATCTCGCACTTCGGATGGATTTCAACAAAATCCCCCCGACCTTGGACCTAACCTTCATATTGGCCCGCTTCGGCAATCACGGCGTCTCGGTCTTTTTCGTTCTAAGCGGCTTTCTTCTCTCGCGGCCATTCTGGTTGGCGCTGGATAGAGCCCAGCCGTTACCGTCGTTGAAAATCTACACCATGCGCCGCGCCGCCCGCATCCTACCGGGCTTCTGGGTCGCCCTGACAGTCGGCTTCCTAATTAGCTTCACGATCTATGGGTTTCCACTCGATGGGGAGCTGTTCGGCCGCTACATCGCCGGCTTCTTCCTGATGAGCCAATGGCATTGGCGCACCTTTTTTCCAGTACAGGGTGACGGGCCATTGTGGTCTATCCCCTTCGAGACGACCTGCTATATTCTTTTGCCAATCGGCTTCCTGCTGCTGTTCCATGCCACGCTGAGGTCACGCTCCCCTCTCATCAGCCGCTCGCTCTGGATCGGCATTATCGCGGCCGCGCTGGTCGGCCATTGGCTGATTGTTACCTATCTCCCGACAGACAGCGTCGGGCGGGGGTGGCAATTTGGCTTCGAGGGTGGCGCCAAAGAATGGATGCCGCGCTACAACCCCATCGGCTTCTTCGCGATATTCGCAATCGGGGCGCTCGCGGCCGGAATCCAGACCGTTATTCCAGCCCGCCGCTCGGCAATCTACGATGTCATCGGAGCTCTCGCGATCGTCATGGGTGCATGGCAGTTGCCGCAATCCATCGGTGGCGCAGCGGAAGGCTATGCCTTGTTTGGCATTCCCTATCAATTTCCGCTGTTTCCCCTGGCGGCGGCCATCGCCCTTTGCGTTCTGCCGCAGTCGGTCTTTCTGGGAAGAGTGCTCGACAACAGTCTCATCCGCTATGTCGCCACCGTCTCCTTCGGTGTCTATATCTGGCAGGATATGGTGCTGACGCTGATGACGCAGCTCTTCCCCTGGACCTTCGGCACCGGCTCCAACAATGTGCTTGACGGCTGGATCACATCGAGCCTGGCCGCGATCGCGATCATCTTTGCGATCGGCACAATCAGCTACATTTTTCTGGAACGCCCGGTCATTCGCTGGGCCCGCACGCGCGAGCAGGCAACCCGGACGACACCCACGCCCGACAAAAAAGCCGCCCAAGGAAAACCGTTGGGCGGCAGATAAGGTGGGAAACGAAACTCGACCACGATGGCCGAGCATCAGGTCAGATGCGGGTGGCTTTCAGACGCTCTTCATCGAGAACAACGCCGAGGCCGGGAGATAGGCCCAAATCCAGCCAACCCTGATCGTGCTTGAGCGGCATCGCCATCGGGTAGTCACGACGGGCCTCGCTCCATTCCGGATTGTCGTACGGATATTCAAGCCAAGGCGCATCGCCGACACCCGCGGTCAAATGCGCGTTCGCCAGCACACCTATACCATTCGTCCATGAGTGCGGCGTAAATTGGACACCCGCCTCGCGCGCCTGATAGGCCAGCCGCCGACAACCGGTAATGCCGCCGACCAACGCCACATCCGGCTGCACAATATCAAAGGCGCGCTCCTCGATAATGTCCCGGAACTCATAGAGCTCACGCGTCATCTCGCCGCCGGCAATGCGCACCGAAGTCGCCTGCTTCAGCTCCTTCATGCCCTTGCGGTCGGAGCGGTGCAGCGGCTCCTCCATCCAATAGATGCCGAGCCTCTCCAGCTCTTTCGCAACCGTCAGCGCGTCCTTGAAGGTCCAGGGCAATGTCGTATCCCAGGGCATCCGCCAACCCTGGTTACAGTCGACCATCAGCTCCAGCTTCGTGCCGATACGGGCGCGGATCGCCTCAAGGGCCGTCACATCATCCCGCCAGCTGCTGCGCCCGCCCGCGGATGAGGAGAAGCGCACCTTCATCGCTGGAAAGCCCTCTTCGAGATAACGCTCCGCCTGCTCCGCCATCGCGGCCGGCTCGCGCAACACGCCAGAGGAGGCATAGAGCCGTACACGGCTGGCGCGGCCCCCAAGCATCCGCCACACCGGCTCGCCGGTGATGTTGCCTGAGAGATCCCATAGCGCCAGGTCCATCGGCCAGCAGCGGCCATAATGGAAGTTGATATGCGACAGGACCTCGTAATGACGTTCCAGGTGTCGCGGGTCCTGGCCGATGAACAGATCCTCGTGGCCCTCGAACCCCTTCATCAGGTCGCCGGAACCGATGCCTTCACGGCCCTCGTCGTCCCGAACGCGAACGATCGTCGCATCGAAATGCCGGCGAGGCCGCCCATCCCAACTCGCCTTGAATGGCGGGGCGAGCGGCAGCCGGTGATGGGTGATCTCGATGGAAACGATCTTGCTCATGGTCATGCCTCCCCGCAAACCTCAGCCGAACTGCTGCCAGATAGTCTTGTAGTCACAATATTTGTCGATCGCGTGCACCGAGCGATCGCGGCCGAAGCCGGACTGCTTAAAGCCGCCAAAGGGTGTCGCGAAATTCGACATATCGTAGGTATTGATCCACACAGTGCCTGCGTGGATCGATTCGGAAAAGCGGTGGGCGCGATCCATATCCTTAGTGAAGACGGCACCGGCCAGCCCATAGATCGTGTCGTTGGCAATCTTGAGCGCTTCCTCCTCCGTATCGAAGGGAATGGCGGCAAGTACGGGCCCAAAGATTTCCTGACGCGCAAGGCTCATGTCGTTGGTCATGTCGACGAAGACGCCCGGAGAGACATAATAGCCGCCGGTTTCACTCAAGACGCGCTCGGCGCCAAAAGCACGGCGTGCACCTTCTTTTTCGCCCGCGGCGATCATGCCGAGCACCTTGTTCATATGCTCTTCCTCGATCAGGGCACCGATCTGGGCGGAGGGGTCGAGCGGATGCTTAAGCACGATATCGGAGCGGGTCACCGCCTCGATCTTCGCAATCAGCTTCTCCTGTATCGAGCGCTGCACGATCAGCCGCGTCGAGGCATGGCAGGTTTCGCCGGAATTATAGAAGCAGCCCCAGGCGGCCGCACTCGCCGCCGCATCGAGATCGGCATCTCCGAAGACGACCAACGGCGACTTGCCGCCGAGTTCCAGCGCCACGCGCTTGACGTTCGACTGCGCCGCATAACCCATTATGAGCTTGCCGACCTCGGTCGAGCCGGTGAATGCGATCATGTCGACATCCATATGCAGCGCCAGCGGCTTGCCGGTCTCTTCGCCATAACCGGTAACGACGTTGAAGACGCCGGCAGGCAAGCCCGCTTCGAGGGCGAGTTCGGCCAGGCGGATGGCCGAGAGCGAGGATTGTTCCGCCGGCTTCAGCACCACGGAATTGCCGGCGGCGATGGCCGGCCCGAGTTTCCAGGCATCGATGATCATCGGATAATTCCATGGCGTGATCGCCCCGACGACGCCGAGCGGCACCTTGCGCACCAAAGCGCGGGCATTCGGCCCGGTCGGCGCAATCTCGTCATACATCTTGTCGATCATCTCGCCGTAGAACTGGATGCCATCGGCACAAAGGCGAACATCAACGGTCAGCGACGCCATGACCGGCTTGCCGACGTCAAGCGTTTCCAGCATGGCGAGCTCTTCGCCATGGTCACGGATGAGCTCCGCCCATTTCAGCATGATCTTTTTCTTTTCCAACGGCTGCTTCCTGCGCCAGACGCCACTCTCAAATGCGGCGCGCGCAGCTGCCACGGCCGCATCGACGTCAGCCGCATTGCCGCGCGCCATTTCCGCACCCGGTCTGCCATCCATTGGACGGCTTCGGGTGAAGGTCGCACCGGACGAAGAGGCGCGATAGGCGCCATCGATGAAATGCCGCCCTTCGAGTTTGAGGCCGGACAGAACGCCTTCCCAATAGTCGCGTGTGTAATTCTTGGTCATCTCAAATTCCTTTCGGCAGTGCCATGACGGCAGCGGCGAAGCGGTCGATATCGGCATCCGTGACATCGCGGACGGTCGAGCGTCGCATTGGCTGATTTTCCGGAGCGCGCATTTCTCGCGCGAGATCACTTGTATCGAAGGGCTTGAAAGCTGCCGGCAGGGCGCGGGCGATACCGCAACGGTCCATCCAATCGGAGAGGAAGGCGGGCAATTCCGCCGCGCTATCGAGACCGCAAGCTTTTGCGGCGGCATTGAGGTCATCCGTATCCGCCTCGACCAACCAGGGCAGCGACGCTTCGAAGCCGAGGGCGGTTGCGAGCCCGTGGTGGACCGGCGCAAGCCCCGCTAAGGCATGACTGATATTGTGGGCAATCGCCGTGCCGCAATTGTCGATAGCGATGCCGGCGAGGCAGGAACCGAATAATACATCGCCCCGCGCTTCGATATTGCCGGGCTCCTTCACAGCCGTTTCCAGTGCGCCGGTGAGCAGCCGCAAGGCCCGGTGAGCGTAGAGCTGCCCACCGTGGTGCGTGTTTCTATTCGTCGCCGCCTCGAAGGCGTGGATGACGGCGTCAAAGCCACACCAGGCGGTGAGATCGGCTGGTAGCGTGATCGTCAGAGCCGGATCGAGGATGACGAGATCGGCCTTGGTTTCCGCCCCCCAAATCCAGAGTTTCTTGCCCTCCGGGCCGGCGAAGATATTGGTGGCTGAGGTTTCCGAACCGGTGCCGGCTGTCGTCGGCACCATGATCTTCTTCAGCGGGTTTTTCGGGAGGGGATTGGCAGCCAGTGCATAGAACATCGGGTCTTCGCCCGACGCCGCGCAACAGGCGACAATCTTCGCGATATCCAGCGCTGAACCACCGCCAACGCCGACCACCATATCCGCGCCTTTTGCCGCCTCTATCGCCGCGCGGATATGCGCGACCTTTGGCTCGCCGGAGAAATCCGAAAAGACCTTAACCGCGATACCCGCTTCCGTCAGATCGCTCCTGATCTTGTCAGCAAGACCCGACCGAGCCAAGAACGCATCGATCACAAAGAGAGCGGCGGAAACGCCGTCAAAGGATTTGGCGGCTGCGGCGAGGCCGGCCAGCGCGCCGCTGCCGAAGCGGATATCTGGAATGGCAGAAATGTTAAAGGACACGAGGATCACCCTAGAAAAGCGCAGCAGATTCTGTGCTGCGATCCTGCATCACAATTTCAACTCTTCAAATCTGGCCATTTATCAGGAATATTGATGATCTGAAGTTATGGAGAGCCAATGCTGGAAAAGATACCGCTTGAAGCCTTCCGCGTGTTCGATGCCGCAGCCCGCGCGATGAACTTTTCTCGCGCCGGCCGCGAACTGAACATCACCCAGGCCGCCGTCAGCCGTCGCATCAAGGGCTTGGAGAATCACCTGGGAGCCGCGCTCTTTACCCGGCGCGGCCGGAACCTGGCGCTGACGGCCGAAGGCGAGCGGCTATTCCAGCGCGTCCGCGCCACGCTCGAATATCTCGAGGAGAGCCTAGAGCCTTTCCGCGCCGGCACAGGCGAGATCATTTCGATCGCCGCCAGCGGCTCTGTCTCGCATCTCTGGCTCGGGCAGCGGCTCAAGGATTTCGGCAAGGAGAGCCCCGGCATCTCCGTGCGCCTACTGACGACGGACTCGCCAGCGGAACTGGCATCCGAGACCAACGACCTCGTCATTCTCTATTCCACCGGTGAGCATCCGCGCTGGAACCTGACGCTGCTGATGAAGGAAGTGCTGGTGCCGATCGCCTCGCCGGATTATCTGGCGAGCCGCAACCTGGAACCAGAGGCGTTGACATCTGCTGATATTGCCGGGTTGGATCTGATCGATTACGAGCGCTTCAACGCCCACTGGATCAGCTTCCGTCAATGGTTCGGCCGCGTCGGTAACCCACTGAAGGGCAAGCTGCCGCGACCGCGGCTTTCCTTCTCGACCTATATCATGGCAGTCGAGGCGGCCCTGCGCGGCGAAGGCATAGCGCTTGGCAGCCTCGGACTCATCGAGGAACACTTGCGCTCCGGTGCCCTAATCACTCTTGGCAATGATCGGGTCGAAAGCGGATTCGGCTACTATCTCGGCACCCCGCGCTTCCGTGCTCTTTCGGCGGAAGCGGGCCAATTGCACCGTCATCTGCTGGGCGGCTATCAGGGTTGACCCAGACCAGCGTGCGACGAAGCCTCGAATGCGCAAAGGGTTTTGCTTTTTATGAACCGAAGTTCAGGCGGCCCATTGCCGACCGTTCTGTGCATCGTCTCAACGGTATTGCAACCACCGACAAGACAAGCAAGGCCGGAACATCATATCCGATGTTCCGGCCATGTATAAGCGGCTCCAACGGACCGCTCTTATTCGAACCTAAGACTACGTCTACCGGATCAATCTTGCCCA
Source organism: Martinezella calliandrae (assembly GCF_030272695.1). Lineage (GTDB taxonomy): Bacteria > Pseudomonadota > Alphaproteobacteria > Rhizobiales > Rhizobiaceae > Rhizobium > Rhizobium calliandrae. Next base: position 54,667 of record NZ_JARFYN010000012.1, on the reverse strand, counting down.
ATCGCGCCACGAAGACGCGTCATTTCCATGATGAAATGCTCGAGTTGCGACTTGCGCTCATGGTGTTCGACATTTTCGAGTTCTGCCTTGGCGGCATCGATACGACGCGTCAACTCGTCCTGTCTCAGGTCTTGGACCGGAATTGCGGATTCGGCAAGCAGCGTGCAGCCGGTCGGCAGGATATCGGCAAAACCGCCGAACACCACGTAGTCCTGCTTCTTGCCCGTCGCCGAATGCACCTTGACGACGCCCGGCTTGATTGCGGTCATCGTCGGCGCATGATTGGCCATAACGGTCATCTCGCCTTCGCTGGCGGGGATGACGACATCGATGACGGGTTCCGACAGAAGCAGACGCTCCGGAGACACGAGTTCGAAATTGAAATTGTCAGCCATGACCGGTCACTTCTCGATTGTCTTTATTTCAACGCAACGGCGCACGAAGCCTCGCGCGCCGTTCGATTGGCCTTATCAGGCAGCCAGCTTCTTGGCCTTTTCGACCGCTTCTTCGATCGAGCCGACCATGTAGAAGGCAGCTTCCGGCAAGTGGTCGTAGTCGCCGTTGACCAGACCCTTGAAGCCCTTGATCGTGTCTTCGAGAGCGACGAGCTTGCCCGGCGAACCGGTGAAGACTTCGGCGACGAAGAACGGCTGCGACAGGAAGCGCTCGATCTTGCGGGCACGTGCAACCGCCAGCTTATCGTCTTCGGAGAGTTCGTCCATGCCCAGGATAGCGATGATGTCCTGCAAGGCCTTGTAACGCTGCAGGGTCGACTGAACCTTACGGGCGACCTCGTAATGCTCTTCGCCGACGACCATCGGGTCGAGCATGCGCGAGGTGGAGTCGAGCGGGTCGACAGCCGGGTAGATGCCCTTTTCAGCGATCGAGCGCGACAGAACCGTGGTTGCGTCCAGGTGGGCGAACGAAGTTGCCGGTGCCGGGTCGGTCAAATCGTCGGCCGGAACGTAAATCGCCTGAACCGAGGTGATCGAGCCCGTCGTCGTCGTGGTGATGCGTTCCTGCATCTGGCCCATGTCGGTGGCGAGCGTCGGCTGATAGCCCACGGCCGAAGGAATACGGCCGAGCAGAGCCGACACTTCCGAACCTGCCTGGGTGAAGCGGAAGATGTTGTCGACGAAGAACAGGACGTCCTGGCCTTCATTGCGGAAGTTTTCAGCAACCGTCAGACCGGTCAGAGCGACGCGTGCGCGTGCGCCCGGCGGTTCGTTCATCTGACCGTAAACCAGAGCTGCCTTGGAGCCTTCGCCGCCGCCATGCTTGTTGACGCCGGATTCGATCATTTCGTGATAGAGGTCGTTGCCTTCGCGGGTACGTTCACCAACACCTGCAAACACCGAGTAGCCGCCGTGCGCCTTCGCGACGTTGTTGATCAGTTCCATGATCAAAACGGTCTTGCCGACGCCTGCGCCGCCGAACAAGCCGATCTTGCCGCCCTTTGCATAAGGTGCCAGCAGGTCGACGACCTTGATGCCTGTCACCAGGATCTGGCCTTCCGTGGACTGCTCGACGTATGCGGGAGCGTCCTGGTGTATTGCGCGCTTATGGGCGGTCACCAGCGGGCCGGCTTCGTCGACCGGCTCGCCGATAACGTTCATGATACGGCCGAGCGTTTCGGGACCGACCGGAACCGAGATCGGCGCACCTGTGTCGGAAACCGACTGGCCACGGACCAGACCTTCCGTGGAGTCCATGGCGATCGTGCGGACCGAATTTTCGCCAAGGTGCTGTGCGACTTCCAGAACAAGGCGGTGGCCGTTATTGTCGGTTTCGAGAGCATTCAGGATCTTCGGCAGATCGCCTTCGAAAGAAACGTCCACGACGGCGCCGATAACCTGCGTAACCTTGCCGACCGAAACTGCGGCCATAGCTGCGTCAGCCATAATCTTACCCTCTTTCCCTAACCTCAGAGCGCTTCCGCGCCCGAAATGATTTCAATCAGTTCCTTGGTGATCTGCGCCTGACGCTGACGGTTGTAGTTCAGCGTCAGCTTGTTGATCATCTCACCAGCATTTCGCGTTGCATTGTCCATCGCGCTCATCTTCGCGCCCATCTCGCCGGCGACATTCTCGAGGAGCGCACGGAAGATCTGAACGGAGATATTGCGCGGGATCAGGTCCGCGAGGATCGAAGCCGCATCCGGCTCGTATTCATAAATAGCGCCCTTATGAGCGGCATCTTCTTCGACAACTTCGGGAGCAGAAGCTGGAATGAGCTGCTGCGCCGTCGGCACCTGGCTGATGACCGACTTGAATTCGGAATAGAACAGCGTGCAGACGTCGAACTCGCCGTTTTCGAACATCTCGATGACGCGCGTGCCGATGGCATCGGCATTATCGAAGCCGATGCGCTTGACGTCGCGCAGTTCCTTGCGCTCCACGATCAGCGAGGCGTACTCACGACGCAGAATGTCATAGCCCTTCTTGCCCACCGTGAAGATCTTCACGGTCTTGCCTTCGGCGATCAGCTTGCGGACGTGATCGCGGGCGAAACGCGCGATCTGCGAGTTGAAACCGCCGCAAAGGCCGCGTTCAGCAGTGCAGACGATCAGCAAGTGTACGTCGCTCTTGCCCGTACCGGTCATCAGCGGCGGCGCGGCGTCCGCGTCGCTGACGGCAGCCGTTATGTTGGCAAGAACGGCACCCATGCGCTGCGAATAAGGCCGCGCGGCCTCAGCCGCCTCCTGGGCACGCCGGAGCTTCGCCGCGGCGACCATTTTCATCGCCTTGGTAATCTTCTGCGTCGCCTTGACGGAGGCGATCCGGTTTTTCAGATCCTTAAGTGAAGGCATCCGGTATCCGTCCTAGAAGTGAGGCCCGATCAGGCGAAAGACTTGGCGTAGCTGTCAAGAGCAGCGATGAGCTTGCTCTTGGTCGCGTCGCTGATGGCCTTTTCGGTGCGGATCGCGTCGAGGATGTCCTTGCCTTCCGACCGGAGGTAGGAAAGCAGGCCCTGCTCGAATTTGCCGATCTGCGCAACCGCGATCTTGTCGAGGTAGCCGTTGACGCCGGCGAAGATCACCGCGACCTGCTCTTCCGTCTTCAGCGGCGAGAATTGCGGCTGCTTCAGGAGCTCGGTAAGGCGGGCGCCGCGGTTCAGCAGGCGCTGCGTTGCGGCATCGAGATCCGAACCGAACTGAGCGAAGGCGGCCATTTCGCGATACTGGGCAAGCTCGCCCTTGATCGAACCGGCAACCTGCTTCATCGCCTTGATCTGCGCGGACGAACCAACGCGCGAAACCGAGAGACCGACGTTAACGGCCGGACGGATGCCTTGATAGAACAGGTCGGTTTCAAGGAAGATCTGGCCGTCCGTGATCGAGATAACGTTGGTCGGGATGAAGGCCGAAACGTCGTTACCCTGCGTTTCGATGACAGGCAGAGCAGTCAGCGAACCAGCGCCCTGGTCATCATTCATCTTGGCCGCGCGCTCGAGGAGGCGCGAGTGCAGGTAGAAAACGTCGCCCGGATAAGCTTCGCGACCCGGCGGGCGGCGCAGCAGCAGCGACATCTGACGATAGGACACAGCCTGCTTCGACAGGTCGTCATAGCCGATCAGGGCGTGCATGCCGTTGTCACGGAAATATTCGCCCATGGCGCAACCGGCGAACGGTGCCAGGTACTGCATTGGGGCCGGATCCGAAGCCGTTGCAGCGATGATGATCGAGTACTTGAGCGCACCGCGCTCTTCGAGCACCTTGACGAACTGAGCAACGGTCGAACGCTTCTGGCCGACCGCGACGTAGACGCAGAACAGCTTTTCGCTTTCCGGACCGGCATCGTGGATGGGCTTCTGGTTCAGGATCGTGTCGAGGATGATGGCGGTCTTGCCGGTCTGGCGGTCGCCGATGACCAGCTCACGCTGGCCGCGACCGACCGGGATCAGAGCATCGATAGCCTTGAGGCCGGTCGACATCGGCTCATGAACCGACTTGCGTGGAATGATGCCGGGAGCCTTGACGTCGACGCGAGCGCGGCGGGTCGCATTGATCGGACCCTTGCCGTCGATCGGGTTGCCGAGCGCGTCGACAACGCGGCCGAGCAGTTCCGGACCGACCGGAACGTCAACGATCGCACCGGTGCGCTTGACGGTGTCGCCTTCCTTGATGTCGCGGTCGGAGCCGAAGATGACCACGCCGACGTTGTCGGATTCGAGGTTCAGCGCCATACCACGGATGCCGCCGGGGAATTCGACCATTTCGCCGGCCTGGACATTGTCCAGACCGTAGACGCGGGCGATACCGTCACCGACGGAAAGAACCTGGCCGACTTCGGAGACTTCGGCTTCCTTGCCGAAATTTTTAATCTGATCTTTCAGAATTGCGGAAATTTCCGCGGCGCGGATATCCATCAGCCGACCTCTTTCAATGCAAGCTTAAGGGTAGAGAGTTTGGTACGAAGAGACGTATCAATCTGACGGGACCCGACCTTCACGATCAGACCACCAAGAATCGACGGATCGACCGTAACGGCGATCGCCACGTCCTTGCCGGTGACGCCCTTCAGCGCCGCCTTCAATTCATCTTCCTGCGCCGGGGTCAGCGCATGCGCCGAGGTGATCTCGGCGGAAACTTCGCCGCGATGCTGCGCAGCAATTATGCGGAAAGCCTTGATCATGCCCGGCAGCGCAAAAAGGCGCCGGTTGCCTGCCACGACCTTGAGGAAATTAGTGACGTAAACGCCGAAGCCCGCTTTCGTCGCCAGCGCCTGGACGGCGCCGACCTGCTCTTCGGCCGAAAAGACCGGGCTCAAGACCAAACGCTTCAAATCATCGCTGTCATCCAGCATGGCTTGGAACCGGTCGAGATCGGCAGTCACTGTCGGGACAGCGCCCTCCTCCAGAGCCAGCTCGAACAATGACGAGGCATAGCGCTCGGCAACACCAGAAATATGCTGGGATGTGTCTGCCACGGGCACAAGATTCCCTGATTTCAACCCAAGAATTCGGCTTCCGAGAAACGGAAGTCACATGCTCTTGAATTCGTTTTGATTTCCCCCAGAAATCAGCAGGAGCTTCCCCCCACCTCATCCGAAATTCGGGGTTCGTCTAACATAGGATATTGAGACTCGCAACACGCGTAATGGCCGAATACGCTATTCGGGTGAATTTATGATGGCAAAAATTCAAAACCATGGGGATAGTGCGGCCAATAGCGGCAGAGGGGCGACCATTTTCGGTCAAATATAGCCCAGTCCGTAAAGAAGTGGTAGAGCCGCCAGAACCGCCTGCGCAACCAGAAGTAACATGTTCACGATCACTCTTCCCCGATCCGACATCATCGAGAGGACGCGGCCAAAGGCTGCAACCGCAAAAGATGCTCCGAGCGCCAGATAGATCATCGGCTGGGCCAACAGAATCGCGACCAGCCCGAAACCAAGATAGAAGCCGCCGGCCGAACGGCCCTCGGCATAGGCTTCCGGCCGCCCTTCGCGCACCTGCAGCTTGAGGAAACGATAAGTATAGCCCGGCGCGAACATCCCGATGAGGCCGATGAGTGCCGTGAATGCCGCCGAGCAATAGGCAAGCCGCTCGCCGAGGTCAGTCGGAAAATAAAGCTCCATCGGTCGTCCCCAAATCACTTGTATATTGTTGGTGTCTTATGACATGAAGCGGCCGAACAGGGGAAGGCACTGGAAAGTCGTCGTACTCGCGAAACTACAAGAAACTCTGCGGATCGATGTCTAGCTGGACGTGCACGGACCCGCGCTCCTTCGGCGCCTGCGCTAGCATGGCCCTGAGAAAACCCTGCATGTCGGAGTTGCGCTTGCCGTGCACCAGCAGGCGGAAACGATGGCGGCCGCGCACCAGGGCGAGCGGTGCCTCGGCAGGCCCGAGAACGGCGATGCCCTGCACCTGCGGTGCAGCGCTGCGCATGCCGCGGGCATGGATCTCGGCGTCCTGGCGCGTTTCAGCGGAGACGATGATCGACGCAAGGCGCCCAAAGGGTGGCAGCACCGCCTTCTCCCGCTCCGAAATTTCGCGTTCGTAAAAGGCGCCGGCGTCGCCGGAAACGATCGCCTGCATGACCGGATGCTGCGGCTGATACGTCTGCAGCAGGCCGTGGCTTTTCAGGCCGGTTCGCCCGGCGCGGCCGGTTACCTGCGACAACAGCTGGAATGTCCGCTCGGCAGCGCGCGGATCGCCATTGGCAAGGCCAAGGTCTGCGTCGACGATGCCGACCAGCGTCATCAGCGGGAAATTATGGCCCTTGGCGACGAGTTGCGTGCCGATTACGATATCCGCCTCGCCCTTGGCGATGGCATCGAGCTCCAGCCGCAGCCGTTTGACGCCGCCCATGATGTCGGAGGAGAGCACGATCGTCCGTGCGTCCGGGAAATACCGCTCGACCTCCTCGGCGATGCGTTCGACGCCCGGTCCGCAGGCCACAAGATGATCGAGCGTGCCGCATTCCGGACAGGCTTCCGGCGTTCGTTCGGCGTAGCCGCATTGATGGCACTGGATCTGGCCGCGAAAGCGATGCTCAACCAGCCAGCTCGAACATTGCGGGCATTGGAAACGGTGCCCGCAAACGCGGCAGAGCGTCAGCGGCGCATAGCCGCGTCTATTGAGGAAGAGGAGCGACTGCTCGCCCTTCTCCATCGTCTTGCCGATCGCACGGATCAGCAGCGGCGACAGAAAGCCACCGCGTTCGGGCGCATGTCGACGCATGTCGATGAGATGCAGGTCCGGAAGAGCCGCATCACCGAAGCGGGTCGGTAAATGGATGGTGCTGTATCGTCCGCTCTGGCCGTTGACTTGGCTCTCGACCGAAGGGGTCGCCGAGACCAGCACCACCGGAAAATCCCCGATCCTGCCACGCACGACCGCCATGTCGCGGGCATTATAATAGACGCGATCCTCCTGCTTGTAGGCGGGATCGTGTTCTTCGTCGACGATGATCAGGCCGAGATCTTCGAAGGGCAAAAACAACGCCGAGCGCGCGCCCGCAACGACGCGAACCTCGCCGGTCACCGCCTGCCGCCACACCTTTTCGCGCATGCGCGGTGCTAGGTCAGAGTGCCACTCGGCCGGCTTGGCTCCAAAACGATCCTGGAAGCGCTCGAGGAAACTGGCCGTCAGCGCGATTTCCGGTAGCAGGATCAACACCTGCTCGCCACGCTTCAGCGTCTCGGCAATTGCCTCGAAATAGACCTCGGTCTTGCCCGAGCCGGTGACGCCGTCGATCAGCGACACAGAGAATGCGCCCTTCCACACCTCAGCAAGGATTTCATCCGCAGCTTCGCGCTGCGGTCCTTCGAGCCGCGAGGCGATATAATCCGGATCCGGCCTGGCGACCACGGGCGGCGGCGGCAGGAACACGGTTTCGAAAATGCCTTGCGCAATCAGCCCGTCGATGACGCTTACCGAGACGCCGGCTGCATGCGCGAGCCCGCTGCGCGTCCACGAAGGGCCGTCCTTTGCCGTATCCATGACCCGCGCCCGAGCCGGCGTCAGCCGTTCCGGCGCGCCGCCGACAAAACGTAGGCCCTCCACCATCGGTTCGGGATCGAAGGCTGCCGGTGCTCGCAGCGCCATGCGCGCCACCAGTCCCGGCGGCGACAGCGTATAGGCGGCCACCCAGTCGATGAAGTCGCGCATTTCTTTGGTGAGCGGCGGGCAATCGAAGACATGGTTGATCGGCCGCAGCTTCTTCGGATCGACGCCACCTTCGTCGCCGCCGTCCCAAACGACGCCGATCACCTGCCTCGGCCCGAGCGGCACCTGCACGACCGAGCCAGGCTCGACCGCCATGCCTTCCGGCACCGCATAGGAATAGGGCTTCGGCGCCGGCATGGGCACCAGAACCGGAACCGTGCGGCTCATGGTCGGTTTCGCCGGCGCAGCTTTAAACAGCGCGCCGAATAGATCGGAGGAATCTTTACTCATCGCGCCAGACCATGCCCCGAGCGGTCGTAAAAAGAAACCCGGCTTGGGTTCGGCGTGATCTCATCCGAAAGCCACTTCACACTTTTCACCGATATCGTCTTTTTGCGCAGAAGATATGTGTGCAGCGGCACTGGCTGCCAACAGCCGTCAAGCCGAATGTTCCGCGACTGCAGCCGCTTCATTCTGCACCGTCGGCGGCACGCCGATCGGCGCGAAAGTCGCATTTCCGTCGGCGGCCAGATCGAACACCGTGTGCTTTTCCAACGCCTTCGTCACTTCGTTGACGTCGCCGTCCAGACGCTCGACCGGAATAAGATTGCCGATCAGGAAATCGAAACGGTCGCCGCGCTTGTTGAGGAGTTCGTGGAACACCGTCATGTCCCTAAGTTCCGTCGACCATTTGGCGAACCAATAGAACAGCCCGGAATTGCGCGCCGTCAGATGAACCGGCAGGATCGGCAGATTGTATTTGCGCGCCAGGCCCACGGCCGACGTCTTCCAGGGCCGCTCGTTCAGCTTGCCATTTGCCCAATAGGCGATACGGCCGGATGGAAAAAGCACGGTGACCTTGCCGTCGGCAACGGCGCGATTGGTAAGCTGCAGCGTTTCGCGCGTCTTCAGCTTGCTCTTATGCTCCTCGCGCCATTCAACCGGGATGATCATCTCCGCAAAGCGCGGATTGACGCGGACAGCGTCGCGATTGGCGAAAACCATCATATCGGGCCGGTGGGTCTTCAGGAGATCGAAAACGGCGACGCCGTCTGCGATGCCGGTCGGATGGTTGCTGACCAGAATGAAGCCGCCGGAAGCGGGTATGCGCTCGGCGTTGGTCATCCCGATATCAAGCTTCAACAGATCGCTCATATACTCGAAGCACTGAAAACCCGACAGCTTGGCGACATCGTTGGCAAATTCGATCGCCTTGTTATAGCGCAGCAGCGTGTAGAGAAAGGGCCGCATCAACGGCCAGAGCGGATTGCGAACGATCTTCTGGCCACGCTCGGCGATCAGCGTATCGACGATATGTCCAGGCTGCCCCTGGGACACCAAAGCGATCGCTTCTGCAAGTTGTCCCAATGCAGTTATCGAACCGCGACGTGCCATGAAATGCCCTGGATGGTTGGGTTATACTCTATCGCAATCGAATATGATCGAAGCATGACAAGCGCCTCGCGTATAACCCGCTTAAATCGATTTTGATTTAAGTAATGACTTATACGCAGTTGAAAAGTGCTACCGCTGTCTTTACGCGCGCAAAGGAGGCACGGCGCAGTAGGAATGTTAGCGATTCCATAACCTTCCCTCCTTCAAAGTGGCAGAAGGAATTTGAATTTCAAGGGGTTTTCCACTGAACGAATTGCTGATTATCGCTGATCCCAAGCTGATGGCCGAGCGCAGCCGTTGGTTGGACGCACTCGGCCAGGAGCGGCGGCTCTCCGCCCACACGCTGGATGCTTATGAACGCGACACGCGTCAGTTTCTGACGTTTCTGACGGGCCATCTTGGCGGTCCGGCAACCATCAAAGATATTCACGCGTTGCGCCCCGCCGACTTCCGTGCCTTTCTCGCCGCGCGCCGCAAGGATGGCGCGGGGGCGCGTTCGCTGGGGCGCAATCTCGCCGGCCTTCGTTCGCTGCTGCACTATCTAGAAAAGAAGGGGCTGGTAAATGCGGCCGGCGCCGGCGCGGTGCGGTCGCCGAAACAGCCGAAATCGCTACCGAAGCCCCTGTCGGACACCCAGGCGATCACCGTCGTCAGCGATGAGGCGCAGATGCATGACGAACCATGGATCGCTGCGCGCGATACGGCTGTGCTAACCTTGCTCTATGGTTGCGGCCTGCGCATCTCCGAAGCGCTCGATCTGATGCCGGAAGATGTTCGCCCCGGCGTGACTGCGCTGCGCATCACCGGCAAGGGCAACAAAACCCGGCTGGTGCCTCTGCTCCCCATCGTCGTCGAGGCGGTAGAGAAATACCGCACGCTCTGCCCCTATCATCTCGACGCAGACGCCCCGCTCTTTCGCGGCGCGCGCGGCGGCAAGCTGCAACCAGGCATCATCCAGCGTGGCATGCAGAAGCTCCGCAGCGCCTTCGGCCTGCCGGACACCGCCACACCGCATGCACTGCGCCATTCCTTCGCCACGCATCTGCTCGCAGGCGGTGGTGACCTGCGCACGATCCAGGAATTGCTCGGCCACGCCTCGCTGTCGACGACGCAGGTCTATACCGGCGTTGATTCTTCGCGGCTGCTGGAGGTCTATGATCGGGCTCATCCGAGGGCGTAAGAAAACATTAACCCCTCGTGTTAAGGGAATATGCGTGTCCGAAGGGTAGAGCAGAACATGTATCGGCATGTCTCGCGAAAGCCACGTTCGCGCTCTAGAAGTCATGCGCTCTACCAGCGGAAGGTTTAGATGATTTCTGCCCTCGAACCCAAGACGATGCGGTCGATGAAGCCGGCAATCGGCGACCTCCTCTTTTGGCTCGCAACTGCATTTCCGTTGATGCTGGCGACCGCGTTGATCGTGGTTCTGCTGTCACTGGCCCCCGCGCATGCCGAAGAGGCTGCGGTCGAGAGCTGCGGCGGGAAGAACCTCATGGCCGAACTGAAAACGACCGATCCCGCGAAATATGCCTCGATCCTTGCCGCGGGCGACAAGGTGGAAAACGGCAAATGGGTCTTCTGGAAGATCGAAAAGCCCGGCTTGAAACCCTCCTGGCTGCTCGGCACCATGCATGTCAGCGACGCCCGCGTGCTGACCATGCCAAAGGGGGCAGCCGAAGCTAGTGCCGCCGCTGACACGGTCGTCGTCGAGTCCGATGAAATCCTGGACGACAAGAAAGCGGCGGCGGCTCTCTTCGTCAATCCGTCGCTAACCATGCTGACCGACGGCTCGACCATCAGCCAACACCTGTCGCCTGAAGACAATGCCAAGCTGGAAGCCGGCTTGAAACAGCGCGGTGTGCCGCTCGCCGCCGTTTCCCACATGCAGCCTTGGTTGATCTCGAGTTCCTTCGAACTGACCGCCTGCGAGGTCCGCCGCAAGGCGGCCGGTATGAAATTCCTCGATCAAAAACTTGCCACCGATGCCGCGGCCGCTGGAAAGCAGGTCAAGGGTTTGGAAACACTGGCTGAACAGGCCAAGGCCATGAGCGACCTGCCGATCGAACTGCATTTGAAATCGCTGATCCAGACGCTGGAACTTGGCGACAAGATCAATGACGTCAACGAAACGATGACCGATCTCTATCTTGCCGGCAATGTTGGAGCAATCGTGCCGATGCTGAAGACTATCGAACCCGACGAGACTTTGTCCGACGAGGACACCGCAACCTTCGAGCAGCGAATCATCCTCGACCGCAACAAGGTGATGGCGGAGCGCGCCGCACCGATCCTCGCCAAGGGCAACGCCTTCATCGCCATCGGCGCGCTGCATCTGGTCGGCGATCAGGGTCTGGTGGAACTGCTGCGCAAGCAGGGTTTCACGGTGACGGCGGCAAATTGATCGAGTTTGGCGACGCCGGATAGAGCCGTTTCGGGGAAAAACTGTGGCCTGCCCCTCATTTCCATAGGAGATCAAGTCTCTGAGAGGACGGCAAATGCCGAACCGGTTCTCTCTCCCCGCAACGGCGGGGAGAGAGTTGAGGTGAGGGGCCACGAAACATCAGCGCCCCGCCTGATCTGCCCCCAATCAATCCTCACATATGGATAGGCTTGAAGAACGTCGCGAGTGCAGCTTCCTTCACGGCTTCCGACATAGTCGGATGTGCATGGCAGGTGCGGCCCAGATCTTCAGACGAGCCGCCGAATTCCATCAGCACCGCAATCTCGTGGATCATTTCACCGGCGCCGAAGCCAACAATGTGGCCGCCGAGAACGCGATCGGTCTCCTTGTCCGCCAGGATCTTGACGAAACCGTCCGTCGCCAGCATGGCTCGAGCGCGGCCGTTGGCGGTGAAGGGGAACTTGCCAACCTTGTAGGCGATACCCGCAGCCTTCAGCTCTTCCTCGGTCTTGCCGACGGAAGCGACTTCCGGCTGCGTGTAGACGACGCTCGGAATGACGTCGTAGTTCACATGGCCAGCCTGGCCGGCGAGGATTTCTGCCAGCGCCACGCCTTCGTCTTCCGCCTTGTGCGCGAGCATCGGGCCCTTCACCACGTCGCCGATGGCATAGATGCCGGGGATATTGGTCTTGAAGTGGCCATCGATTTCGACGCGGCCACGATTGTCGAGGACAACGCCTGCCGCTTCGAGGCCGAGACCGGCCGTGTAGGGCTTGCGGCCGGTCGATACCAGCACGACATCGGCATCGAGCACCACCTTGTCGCCGCCCTTGACCGGCTCGAAGGTGACCTTGGCGCCATCGCCGACCTTCTCGACGCCGGTGACCTTGGCACTGAGATGGAAGTCGATGCCCTGCTTGGCCAGCATGCGCTGGAACTGCTTGGAGACTTCGCCGTCCATGCCGCCGAGAATGGTATCGAGATATTCGACGACGGTGACCTTGGCGCCGAGGCGCGACCAGACCGAGCCGAGTTCGAGGCCGATGACACCACCGCCGACGACGATCATGTTGGCCGGTACCTTGTCGAGCGCGATGCCGCCGGTGGACGAAATGATCACCTTCTCATCGATTTCGAGGGACACGCCCGGAATGCCGGCAACGTCAGAGCCGGTGGCGATGACGATGTTCTTGCCTTCGATCTCGCTCACCTTGCCGTCTTCGGCCGTAACAGAAACCTTGCCGGCAGCGACGATCTTCCCTGTGCCTTGGAAAGCATCGATCTTGTTCTTCTTGAAGAGAAAGGCGACGCCGTCGACATTCGCCTTCACGGTGGCATCTTTGTGCGCCATCATCTTCGAAAGGTTGAGCTTGGGTGCGGCGACTTCGATGCCGAGCGCATCCATGCCATGGCCCGCATGATGGAACATTTCGGAGGCATGCAGCAGCGCCTTGGACGGTATGCAGCCGATGTTGAGGCAGGTGCCGCCAAAGGTGGAACGCTTTTCGACGACGGCCACCTTCAGGCCAAGCTGCGCCGCCTTGATGGCGCAGACATAGCCGCCGGGGCCGGTTCCGATAATGATCACATCGTAGGACATGGTTTTAATTTCCTTGTTTTCTATCTTTGTTAGTCAGTCGCCCGCGCCAACGCGAGGCGGATGCCGAAGCCGACGAGTGCCGCTCCGGTGATGCGGTTGAACCATTTGCCGCTGGCGATGAAGCGATCGCGGACCGGCTTGACGGTGAAGAAGACCGAAACGCCGGCGAACCAGACGACGAGTGCCATCGCCATGCCGAGTCCGTAGCCGAACTGGATCATTGCCGGTGTGTCGTGACGCACGAGCGTCGAAAACAGCGACAGGAAAAACAGCACCGGCTTTGGATTGAGCGCATTGGTGATGAAACCCGTCGCCAGGCAGCGCCAGACGGAAGCCGGCTTGCGGTCCTCATCGCTGATATCGATCTCCTTCACCTTGAAGCCCGGTTCACGGAAGGACTTGATGCCGAGGTAGACGAGATAAAGGACACCGGCCCATTTGATCAGGCTGAAAAGCATCAGCGATTTCGACACGATCAAGCCAAGGCCGAGAATGGTATAGCTCACATGGAAGAGCAGCGAGAAACCCATGCCGAGGCCAGTCATAACGGCTGGACGGCGGCCATGCACGATGCTCTGGCGCAGGATGACGGCGAAATCAGCGCCCGGTGCGACGATGAAAATCGAAAATACCGCCATCAGCCCGAGGAATTCCAAAACATATTGCATGATCACAGCCCTTTCCGATCAACGGCCGCCGCTCACATCGAGGATGGCGCCCGTTATATAGGAAGCCTGGGCCCCCAAAAGGTAGAGGATGGCGTCGGCCACTTCGTCTGCTGTCCCCGCCCTCTTCATCGGCAGCTGCGGCGCGATTTCGCGCGCCCGTTCGGGCAGGCCGGCGGCAGCGTGGATATCCGTATCGATGATGCCGGGCCGGACCGCGTTGACCCTGATGCCCTCGGCCGCCACCTCCCGCGCCAAACCAAGCGTGAACGTATCGATCGCGCCCTTGGACGCTGCATAGTCCACATATTGGCCGCCGCCGCCGAGGGTCGCAGCCACGGAGGAGACATTGACGATCGCGCCGCCCTTGCCGCCATGGCGGGTGGACATACGGCGGATAGCTTCAGCGGCTACCAACATCGAGCCGGTGATGTTGATGCGAAACATCCGCTCGAGCCGCTCCGGCGTCATTTCGTCCAGCCGCTGCGCGCGATCGACAATGCCCGCATTGTTGACGAGACCATGCAGCCGACCGAAATGCTGGTCGACCGAGGAAAAGATGGATCGGATATCATCGGCCGAGCCGACATCGCCCGCGATAGCAATCGCCTCGCCGCCGGCATCGCGAATCACGGAGACGACCGTTTGCGCGGCCGCTTTGTTCGAATGATAGTTGACCGCGACGGCCCAGCCCTGCCGTGCGGCGGCGATCGAAACCGCCGCCCCGATACCGCGGCTGCCGCCGGTGACGAGAAGAACAGGAGATTTGCCTGTCATTAGCCACATCCTTTCAAGGTCAAGACATCCCAAGGCGCGATGGTCGCTTTGCCCGCGCCCCACATGGAGGATTCACGGATCGAAGGTCCGAGGGCCGGCAGGAACAACCGTTCCGCAGCTCCGTCACCCTCTGCCGGCAGGGCACTGATGTTGCCCCTCTCGTCGGAGGCATAGATCATCCCCTGCCAGACGGTGCAGGCACGAAGATCGGCGCCGGTCACATCGCCTTCCGGGCAGTTGAACATGATCATGCCGTTGGCATGCTGCAGATCGTCCGAGCGCATCACCACGCCGTCGGCCACGATCGGTGTGTTGCGCACGGCGAATTTGAACTTGTTGCTGACGGCCATCTCGGCACCGACTGGCTCGAAGCGAAGTTCATAAGCGTCGTCCATGTCGCCATAGATCGCTTTTTCCTGCACGCATTCGTCCGCCAGCGCTGGTGCGGGAATGGCTGTAAACGCCATCATCGCCCAGTGCACGGGGGCCAATCGTGGCATCGCGCGGTTTGCCGGCATGATCACCCTCCCCCCGGTTCGCGCCGGCCGTCTGCATTTTCGGTCACGCCGAAATCCGTGAATAGAACAAGCGGGCGATCATTCGCATCGAGGCCCCAGAACACCGGATAAAAACCATCTCCCCAGCCGCTCCAGAATACCGCGACGTTGCCGCGTTTGTCGGCAACCGGCCGATGCATGACATATTTGTCGTCGTTTACCTTGACCTCCGGAGCCAGCACATCGTCGTAATAGTTGACGTCAGAGGAGGACTTCTCAGTACGGACCTGCTGTTCCCGCTCCTGGATCAGCGCGTAGGTACCCGCATCCATGTAGCAACCGAGGCCGGAATCGACCGGATAGCCGAAGAACTCGTCGCTCTTCAGCGATGGGATATCCTGGCCGGGCGTAAGCGCCAGCTCCCAGCGTGCCGGCTTGCCGTCGGCAAAGCGCAGGCTTGCGGCGGCGATGCGGCCGAAGGCTTCATAGAGCGTTACGGGATAGTTGCCGGGCGGAACGGTCTTGACAAAGGCCGAGCGATCCGGCGCGACCATCGGATCGCTGGCGACGATGCGGCCGGAGGTCAGTTCGACATCGCCCATGTGAAAGACGGTGATCGACCGGGAAGAGAGATCGGCGTCGCTTAGCGACGCCAAATCGAGATTGCTGCTGAGCTTTGCTACGTCGAAATCTTCCGCGACGGCGGAAGAAGGAATCCATGCGGCGACGGCGCACAAAAGTCCGCGCATCGTCAGCATGGGCCATTTCGACATGAGCCAACGCTCCCTTAGAGATCGAGAACCAGACGTTCCGGATCTTCCAGGCTTTCCTTGACGCGCACGAGGAACGTCACGGCTTCCTTGCCGTCGACCATGCGGTGATCGTAGGAAAGTGCCAAATACATCATCGGGCGGATGACGACCTGGCCGCCGATGGCGACCGGACGCTCCTGGATCTTATGCATGCCGAGAATGCCCGACTGCGGCGCATTGAGAATCGGCGAGGACATCAGCGAACCGTAGACGCCGCCATTGGTAATGGTGAAGGTGCCGCCCTGCATGTCAGCCATCGACAGCGTGCCGTCGCGGGCAGCCTTTGCCAGACGGCCAAGTTCCTTCTCGACTTCAGCGATCGACATCTGGTCGGCATCGCGAATGACGGGAACAACGAGGCCCTTGTCGGTGCCGACAGCCATGCCGATATGGCAGTAGTTCTTGTAGACGATGTCGGTGCCGTCGATTTCGGCGTTGACGGCCGGCAGTTCCTTCAGCGCATGCGTGACGGCCTTGGTGAAAAAGCCCATGAAGCCGAGCTTTACGCCATGCTTCTTCTCGAAGATGTCCTTGTACTTGTTGCGCAAGTCCATGACGGCTTTCATGTCCACCTCGTTGTAGGTGGTCAGCATGGCGGCGGTGTTCTGCGCATCCTTGAGGCGCTTGGCAATCGTCTGGCGCAGGCGGGTCATCTTGACGCGCTCTTCGCGACCAGCGTCTTCGACCGGCGTCGGCGCACGGGCGCTGATCGGGGCGGCCGGGACGGCGGCAGGAGCCGAAGCAGCCCTGGCGATGGCAGCAATCACATCACCCTTCAGAACCTGGCCGCGCTTGCCGCTGCCATCGACCTGATCGGCAGAGAGATTGTTTTCGGCGAGCAGCTTGGCGGCCGCAGGTGCCGGCGGCATGGCGGAAGCCGGAGCAGCAATGGCTGGAGCGGCAACCGGGGCAGCCGCCGCCGGCGTGGCAGCAACAACGGCCGGCGCGGCGGCCTGGGTCGGAGCAGCCGCGGCGCCGTTACCGGCGGAGATCTGACCGAGCAGCGCGCCGAGGCCGACAGTTTCACCGGCCTGGGCAACGATTTCCGACAAGGTGCCGGCTGCGGGCGCGGGAACTTCGATCGTCACCTTGTCGGTTTCCAGTTCGAGAATCGGCTCATCGACCTTGATGGCATCGCCGACCTTCTTGAACCAGGTGCCGACGGTCGCCTCGCTGACGGATTCGCCGAGGGTAGGAACGCGGATTTCTGTGGCCATTGTTCAGATCCTGATTTTTCGTCGTTATTAAATTAGATGGAGTTTCCGGCGGCGGACGGCCGGAGAATGATCGAGGGCATCGGCGAGATTTCGATACGGAAACCGAGCCCAGCGAGAAGGACGGGATCGGCATCACCTAGCGCCTTGGCGGCGTCGGCGCCTTCCACGTCGAGGACGGCGATGCCGAAAGCGCCATCGGCCGCGAAGACCGGACCGACGACTATTGCCGTTCCGGCGCTCGCCTGTTGGCGCCAATAGGCGGCGTGCTGCTGCATGGCGGCCATCTCTTCCCCTGTGGCGTCATGCGGGAAGCTGGGGCGCGGCGGCACAAGTTTCAGATGAAAATAAGCCATCGCGCACCCCCTTTCCGGTTCACACCTTAACCGCCGAGCGCATCCTCAAGGAATGCAGCGAGCTGCGCCAGATGCTTGGACATGAGGCCCGTCGCCGGAGAGGCGGCGGCCGGTCGGCCGGTGTAGCGAACCCGCTGGTACTTGGCATCGATATGGGCGAGCACCCATTCCAGATAGGGATCGATGAACGACCATGCGCCCATGTTCTTTGGCTCTTCCTGGCACCAGACCATCTCCGCATTGCGGAAGCGGCTGAGCTCGTTGATGAGCGCCTTGGCTGGGAACGGGTAGAGCTGTTCGATACGCAGCAGGTAGATATCGTCGATGCCGCGCTTCTCGCGCTCTTCCAGCAGGTCGTAATAGACCTTGCCAGAACAGATGACGACGCGACGGATCTTGGCGTCCTTCTGCAGCTTGATCGGGCCGTCCTTGATGACTTCCGCATCGTCCCACAGCAGGCGATGGAAGGAGGTTTCCCCCGCCATTTCCGCCAGGCCCGACACTGCACGCTTGTGACGCAGCAGCGACTTCGGCGTCATCAGGATCAGCGGCTTGCGGAAGTCGCGCTTCAGCTGACGGCGCAGAATGTGGAAGTAGTTCGCCGGCGTCGTGACGTTGGCGACCTGCATGTTGTCTTCGGCGCAGAGCTGCAGATAGCGTTCCAGGCGGGCCGAGGAGTGTTCGGGACCCTGACCTTCATAACCATGCGGCAGCAGGCAGACGAGGCCGGACATGCGCAGCCATTTGCGTTCGCCCGACGAGATGAACTGGTCGAAGACGACCTGTGCACCGTTGGCAAAGTCGCCGAACTGAGCTTCCCACAGGGTCAGCGCATTCGGACGTGCGAGCGAATAGCCGTATTCGAAGCCGAGAACCGCCTCTTCTGAAAGCATCGAGTTGATGACTTCGTAGCGAGCCTGTGTCGGCGACAGGTTGGCGAGCGGAATGTAACGATCCTCGGTTTCCTGGTCGTAGAGAACCGAATGACGCTGCGAGAAGGTGCCGCGTTCGCAATCCTGGCCGGACAGGCGAATCTTGTGGCCTTCGACCACGAGCGATCCGAAAGCAAGCGCTTCCGCCATCGCCCAATCGATGCCTTCGCCTGTCTGAACCATGCTGGCACGGTTTTCCATGAAGCGCTGGATGGTGCGATGCGCATGGAAACCAGCCGGGATTTCCGACAGCTTCCGGCCGATGTCCTTCAGCGTCTTCATCGGCACGGCGGTCTTCCCACGGCGCTGCTCGTCGGCATTATCAGCCGTATGTAGGCCCGACCATTCGCCGTCCAGCCAGTCGGCCTTGTTCGGCTTGTAGGACTGGCCGGCATCGAACTCCTGTTCGAGATGGGCGCGCCAGTCGGCCTTCATCTTTTCGACTTCGCCTTCGGTCAACACGCCTTCGCCGACCAGCCGCTCGGAGTAGAGCTGCAGCACGGTCTTGTGGGCGCGAATGACCTTGTACATTTTCGGCTGTGTGAAGGACGGCTCGTCGCCTTCATTGTGGCCGTAGCGACGGTAGCAGAACATGTCGAGGACGACAGGCTTGTGGAACTTCATGCGGAATTCGGTCGCGATCTTGGCCGCATAGACCACAGCTTCCGGATCGTCACCGTTGACGTGGAAGATCGGCGCTTCGATCATCTTGGCGACGTCGGACGGATAGGGCGACGAACGCGAGAAGGCCGGATTAGTGGTGAAGCCGATCTGGTTGTTGATGATGACGTGCATCGTACCGGCGACGCGGTGGCCGCGCAGGCCCGACAGGCCGAGGATTTCAGCAACCACGCCCTGGCCGGCGAAAGCGGCGTCGCCATGGATCAGCAGCGGCACGACCTTGGCGCGCTCGGAAAGCGGAATGATATCGCCGTCCCAGACGGTAGCGCTCATGTCCTGCTTGGCGCGGGCCTTGCCCATGACGACGGGATTGACGATTTCCAGATGCGACGGATTGGCCGTTAGCGAGACGTGCACCTTGATGCCGTCGAAATCGCGATCCGAGGAGGCGCCGAGATGGTACTTGACGTCGCCCGAGCCTTCGACTTCGTCCGGAGCATAAGAGCCGCCCTTGAACTCGTGGAAGATCGCACGATGCGGCTTGCCCATGACCTGGGACAGCACGTTGAGGCGGCCGCGATGGGCCATGCCGAACACGGCTTCTTTGAGGCCGAGCTGGCTACCGCTCTTCAGAATCTGTTCCAGCGCCGGGATAAGCGATTCGCCGCCGTCGAGGCCGAAACGCTTGGTGCCTTTGAACTTGACGTCGAGGAACTGCTCATAGCCTTCGGATTCGACGACCTTCTGCAGGATCGCCTTTTTGCGGTCGGGGCTAAAGTTAATGCCCTTGTTGACGCCTTCGATGCGCTCCTGAATCCAAGCCTTTTCCTCCGGATTGGAGATATGCATGAATTCGACGCCGAGGGTCGAGCAATAGGTGCGCTCGAGGATCTCCATCATCTCGCGCACGCTCGCATATTCGAGGCCGAGCACGTTATCGATGAAGATCTTGCGGTCGAGGTCGGCCTCGGCGAAGCCATAGGCTTCCGGCGACAGTTCCTTATAGTCCTCGACCGCAGCGGCGATGCCGAGCGGGTCGAGCTTGGCGTGCAGGTGTCCGCGCATGCGATAGGCGCGGATCATCATGATGGCCCGAACCGAATCACGCGTCGCCTGGAGGACGTCGGCAGTGTCGGTCGGCTTGCCGGCGGCTTCCGCCTTGGCCTTCACCTTGGTCTCGATAACCTTCTCGACGATGCCCCAGTTGCCGTCGAGCGCCGAGACGAGTTCGCCGTTCGCCTGAATCGGCCAGTTCTTGCGCTGCCAGGAGGCGCCTTTGGCCGCCTTCTTCACATCATCCGGATTGTCTTCCAATGCCTTGAAGAAGGACCGCCACTCGTCGGAGACCGACGACGGGTCGTCCTCGTAGCGCGCATAAAGCTGCTCGATATAGGCAGCGTTGGCGCCGTCCAGGAACGATGTAATCTGAAACTGCTCGTTGGCTTCTTGCCTTGCCATGGTGATATGCGGACGCTCTCGTCCGCCTCCCGACTTGTTTACTTTGCCGGCTTATGGAAATCCGGCGACCCTATTTCCTTCGCGATCCTCGGACCGCATATCGGCTTCCAAAAACTCGAAAGCCGGACGGGATATGCGGATGCCGCTGCCCCGTCCGGATCTTGCTAGAGGTGGGATTAGCCCTTCAGGACTTCCACCAGCGTCTTGCCGAGGCGCGCCGGCGAAGGCGACACGCGGATGCCCGCCGATTCCATCGCAGCGATCTTGTCTTCAGCGCCACCCTTGCCGCCGGAGATCACGGCACCAGCGTGACCCATGGTGCGGCCGGGAGGTGCGGTACGGCCGGCGATGAAGCCGACCATCGGCTTCTTGCGGCCCTTCTTGGCTTCGTCCTTGAGGAACTGCGCGGCGTCTTCTTCCGCCGAGCCGCCGATTTCGCCGATCATGATGATCGACTTGGTTTCGTCGTCGGCGAGGAACATTTCCAGGACGTCGATGAATTCAGTGCCCTTGACCGGGTCGCCGCCAATGCCGACTGCCGTCGTCTGGCCAAGGCCTTCATTGGTGGTCTGGAAGACGGCTTCGTAGGTCAGCGTGCCCGAACGCGAGAGAACGCCGACCGAGCCCTTCTTGAAGATGGAGCCCGGCATGATGCCGATCTTGCATTCGTTCGGGGTCAGAACGCCGGGGCAGTTCGGCCCGATTAGGCGCGACTTCGACTTTTGCAGGCGATCCTTGACCTTGACCATATCGGCAACCGGAATGCCTTCCGTGATACAGACGATCAGCGGGATCTCGGCTTCGATTGCTTCGAGGATGGCGGCCGCAGCACCTGCCGGCGGCACGTAGATGACCGAGGCATTGGCGCCGGTTGCATCCTTGCCCTCAGCGACCGACTTGAAGATCGGCAGTTTTTCGCCGTCCTTGCCGGTCCAGGTTTCGCCGCCCTTGGTTGGGTGGATACCGCCGACCATCTTCGTGCCGTGATAGGCGAGCGCCTGTTCGGTGTGGAAGGTCCCGGTCTTGCCGGTCAGGCCCTGAACGAGAACCTTGGTGTCTTTGTTGATGAGGATCGACATCTTGCCTCAGGCTCCCTTGACTGCCTTGACGATCTTCTGGGCGGCATCGTCCAGGTCATCGGCCGAGATGACATTGAGACCGGATTCGTTGATGATCTTCTTGCCGAGCTCGACGTTGGTGCCTTCGAGGCGCACGACGAGCGGAACCTTCAGACCGACTTCCTTGACGGCTGCGAGCACGCCTTCGGCGATGACGTCGCACTTCATGATGCCGCCGAAGATGTTGACTAGGATGCCTTCGACAGCCGGGTCGGCCGTGATGATCTTGAAGGCTGCGGTGACCTTTTCCTTGGACGCGCCGCCGCCGACATCGAGGAAGTTCGCAGGCTCGGCGCCGTAGAGCTTGATAATGTCCATGGTTGCCATGGCAAGGCCGGCGCCGTTGACCATGCAGCCGATGTTGCCGTCGAGGGCGACATAGGCGAGGTCATACTTGTGCGCTTCGATTTCCTTGGCGTCTTCTTCGGTCGCGTCGCGCAGCGCAACGATGTCCTCGTGGCGGAACAGCGCATTGCCGTCGAAGGAGACCTTGGCGTCGAGCACGCGCAGATGGCCATTGGTCATGACGATCAGCGGGTTGACTTCGAGAAGGGCCATGTCCTTTTCGACGAAGGCCTTGTAGAGGACCGGGAAGAGCTTGGCAGCGTCTTCGCGGGCAGCCCCTTCGAGCTTAAGCGCGTCGGAAAGGGCAGCCGAATTGATAGCCGTAACGCCGACCGCCGGGTCGATGTCGACGGTGATGATCTTTTCCGGCGTGTCATGCGCAACTGTCTCGATGTCCATGCCGCCTTCCGTCGAAACGACGAAGGCAACTTTGCCGACCGAGCGGTCGACCAGGATCGACAGGTAGAGCTCGCGGTCGATATCGGCGCCGTCTTCGATGTAGAGGCGGTTGACCTGCTTGCCCGCCGGGCCGGTCTGCTTGGTCACCAGCGTGTGGCCGAGCATTTCCTTTGCGTTGGCAACAACGTCCTCGATCGACTTGGCGAGGCGAACGCCGCCCTTGGCGTCTGGGCCGAGTTCCTTGAACTTGCCCTTGCCGCGACCGCCGGCATGGATCTGGCTCTTGACGACGTAGAGCGGGCCTGGAAGCTTTTTTGCGGCGGCTTCGGCTTCATCGGCGGAGAAGATGGCAACGCCGTCCGCGACGGGTGCGCCATAGGTCTTCAGCAGCGCCTTGGCCTGATATTCATGAATGTTCATGGATTTATCCCTATTGGAACGCGGAAATTACTTCAGCGACGGCGCGATGGTCGCGCAGGCTTCGCAGAGGCCGGCAACGGCTGCGACCGACTTGTCGAAGGCTTCCTTCTCGGCCTTGTTCAGGTCGATCTCGATGACGCGCTCGATGCCGCCGGCGCCGATAACCGTGGGAACGCCGACATACATGTCCTTCACGCCGTACTGGCCAGAGAGATAAGCGGCGCAAGGCAGAACGCGCTTCTTGTCCTTGAGGTAGGATTCGGCCATCGCGATGGCAGAAGCGGCCGGAGCGTAGTAGGCCGAACCGGTCTTCAGGAGGCCTACGATCTCAGCGCCGCCGTCACGGGTGCGCTGGATGATTTCTTCGAGGCGTTCCTTGGTCACCCAGCCCATGGTGACGAGGTCGGTCAGCGGAATGCCGGCAACGGTGGAGTAGCGTGCGAGCGGTACCATCGAGTCGCCATGGCCGCCGAGAACGAAAGCCGTGACATCTTCAACGGAGACGTTGAATTCCTGGGCGAGGAAGAGGCGGAAGCGCGACGAGTCGAGCACACCAGCCATACCGACGACCTTGTTGGTCGGCAGACCCGAAAA
This sequence comes from Martinezella calliandrae, assembly GCF_030272695.1. Taxonomy (GTDB): domain Bacteria; phylum Pseudomonadota; class Alphaproteobacteria; order Rhizobiales; family Rhizobiaceae; genus Rhizobium; species Rhizobium calliandrae. The sequence continues at coordinate 31,449 of NZ_JARFYN010000012.1, read as the reverse complement.
CTTCTGCAGAGCCCAGACCATGGCGTCGAGCGGATTGGTGATGCAGATCACGAAAGCGTCCGGGGCATACTTTTTGATGCCGGCGCCGACCTGTTCCATGACCTTGAGGTTAATGCCGAGAAGATCGTCGCGGCTCATGCCCGGCTTGCGGGGAACGCCGGCGGTGACGATGCAGACATCGGCGCCTTCAATCGCGGAATAGTCGCTGGCGCCCGTGAGATTGGCGTCGAAACCTTCGACCGGCGAAGACTGGGCGATGTCGAGGCCCTTGCCCTGGGGAATGCCGTCCGCGATGTCGAACAGGACGATGTCGCCCAGTTCTTTCAGGCCGGCGAGATGCGCCAGCGTACCACCAATCATGCCAGAACCAATAAGTGCGATCTTGTTGCGCGCCATTTCGGTGTATCCTTTGCGATCAAAATCCGTGGCAGGACACCTTGCAAGGCATCCACCATTGCCGCCAATCGCATAGACCCAAAGCCTCAAATTGGCAATTGATTATTTTGAGATCAGGAATTTCAATCGGTTAGATCAAAAATGTCTTACGTAAACGTAAGACATTTTGTCACTAAACCGTTACTCGGCGGCGCGCTTTCCGTGAGTCTGGGCAAGGTATTCTGCGCTGCGCATTTCGAAAAGCCGCGATGCCGTGCGGTCGAACTCAAAGCCCTCCGTCCCGCGTCGTTCGACCAGAAGATCCTCCGGCATCGCCTCAGCAGAAACATAAAGCCGGACGGCATGATCGTAAAGCGTGTCGATGAGGATGATGAAGCGCTTGGTCTGGTTGCGTTTTTCCGGCCCGAGCCTCGGAACGCGATCGATAAAGATCGTGTCGAAGCGGTTGGCGATGGCCAGGAAATCGGCAGCCCCTAGCGGCGCCTCACAGAGGTCGGCAAAGGAAAACCGCGCCATGCGATCGACGGCGAGCGGCACATGGATGGAGCGTCCCTTCATCGGAATGTCCAGCGGTAGCGCCTTGCGCCCGTGCAGCACCTGTGTCCAGGACGCATCCATCGCCATATCCGTGCGTTCGTTGAGCGGTATCAGATAGACCGGTTGGCTGTTCAACTTCTCCAGGCGGTAGTCCGTCGGTGAATCCAGCGTGACGATATCGACGTAGCGCTTCAAAAGATCGATGAAGGGTAGAAACAGGCCGCGATTGAGGCCGTCGCGATAGAGATTGTCGGGCTCGACATTCGAGGTGGCGACCAGCACGCAGCCCAACGAAAACAGCTCGGAAAACAGCCTCGACAGGATCATTGCATCGGCGATATCGGTCACGGAGAATTCGTCGAAGCAGAGCAGCTCTGCCTGGCTGAAAAGGTCCGCTGCTACCGGCGGCACCGGATCGGCCTGTTTGGTCTCGCCGTTCTTGAACTTCAGCCGGTGAGCGGCGATCCGATTGTGCACATCAGCCATGAACTCATGGAAATGCGCTCGGCGCTTCCTGTTGCAGGGCGCCATCGCATAGAACATGTCCATTAGCATCGTCTTGCCGCGCCCGACACTACCATGGATATAGAGGCCGCGAACGATCCAGGCGGGCTTCTTGCGCGCGGCAAACATCCAACCGAGCGCGCTCGACTTGGTCGCCGGCCGCTTCCGCTTAAGAGCGGCAAGCACGTGATCGAGGGATTTCGCCACATCCATCTGCGCCGAATCCACCTGGAGCGATCCGGAAGCCGTCAGCGCCTTTAAATGTTCGACGACGCTGATGGAATAGTCTGGCATGGGCTGCATTGGGAGATACCCGCCTGTGCATGAGGGAAGCGGCCGGATGGCCCAACCGCTTCAAAAGAGCTTTATCGGCTGAGGCTGAGCGGCTGGCCGGAGGCCGTGGAGCCATCAAAACGCGAATCGGCCGTCTTGTAGAGTGAGCCGATCTGGCTGCCATCACGGTTCTTGAGGATGACCTGCTTACCGGAAACTTCCCACGAGCCCATGGTCGTCAGCTCGCCCGCGCAACCACGGGTGCCGCCACGTGAGCCGCTGCCGAGATTGGTGAGCGTCAGGAACATGTCGCAGCTCGATCCGCCGTTGCTGACCTTCCAGCTTCCGACCATGGATTCCTTGGTCACGTCCTGTGCCGAAGCGGCCACCGCCTGCTGTTGCTGCGGATTGGCCGCGCTCGGCGTGTTCGTCGGCGCCGCCGGAAACTGCGAAGCGCCTGCGGTGGGCGGAAGCTGGCTGGACTGAACGGAGGGAACGGGCTGAGCCTGCAATGGCGGGGGAGAATAATCGTCGTTGTATGCTGTGCGCTGGCAACCGGCAAGCGACAGACCTATCGCCGCAGCCGTCACTGCATATCTGAACTGCATCATCACACTCCTAATTATTTGTCCACCGCTGACATTTGCAAAGTGATGCTCAATGATGTGGGAATTACCGTATTTCACTTTGGTTAATCAAGTCGATACCGCCACAATTTGCCGTAGGTCATAGCTCCGCAAGAATCCGGTCATTTCAAGGCGTCACCCGGCGAACCTTATCCAGATAGAAATGATCGGCCAGCGTCTGCACGATTTTATCGCGTTCCATGTGTTGGGCGGAGCTTGTCCGAAAAATCGGAATGGCGTGCGAGCGAGGGTGATAAAAATTCCGCGACTTCGGCTGGCGGCACGCCCTCGCCCATCTCGCGCGTCTGCTTCCTAACCGCGAGCGGTTTGTGGAATGATCCCGCTCCGGTTCGAGATGAGCGAAGCGGCGATCAGAGTGGCCAAGCTTTGGGCCCGCGGCACGGACGCATGATCGTCGGCGGGTCAGACCCGCCGCTCGACCATCATCTTCTTGATTTCGGCGATCGCCTTGGCCGGGTTCAGGCCCTTAGGGCAGGTCTGGGCGCAGTTCATGATCGTGTGGCAGCGATAGAGCCGGAACGGGTCCTCGAGATTGTCGAGGCGCTCGCCCTTTGCCTCGTCGCGGCTGTCGATCAGCCAGCGATAGGCCTGCAGAAGCACGGCCGGGCCAAGATAGCGGTCGCCGTTCCACCAATAGCTCGGACAGGAGGTCGAGCAGCAAGCGCAGAGGATGCATTCGTAGAGGCCGTCGAGCTTCAGGCGATCCTCATGGCTCTGCTTCCACTCTTTAGCCGGCGGCGGCGATACCGTCTTCAGCCAGGGCTCGATCGAGCGGTGCTGAGCGTAGAAATTCGTCAGGTCTGGCACGAGGTCCTTGACGACGGGCATATGCGGCAGCGGATAGATCTTCACCGTGCCCTTGATTTCGTCCATGCCCTTGGTGCAAGCGAGCGTATTCGTGCCGTCGATGTTCATCGCGCAGGAGCCGCAAATGCCTTCGCGACAGGAACGGCGCAGCGTCAGCGTCGGATCGATCTTGTTCTTGATGTAGAGCAGCCCATCGAGCACCATCGGACCGCAATCGTCGACGTCGATGTAGTAGGTGTCGATGCTCGGGTTTTGACCGTCATCCGGGCTCCAGCGGTAGACGCGGAATTCGCGCGTATTCTTCGCGCCCGCTGGCTTCGGCCAGACCTTGCCTTCGCGCATCTGAGAGTTCTTGGGGAGAGCGAGTTCAACCATAGTCAGTTCCTCTCAGATCAATACACGCGCGCCTTCGGCTCGATCTTGTGCGGATCGATGCCTTCGGCGATCAGTTCGGTATGAACGGGGCGATAGTCCAGCTTGACGTCGCCGGCTTCGTTGACCCAGGCGAGTGTGTGCTTGCGCCAGTTTTCGTCGTCGCGTCCGCCGAACTTGCCTTCGGTATAATCCTCGCGCGCATGCGAACCGCGGCTTTCCTTGCGGGCTTCGGCACCATAGATCGTCGTGATGGCGTTTGCCATTAGGTTGTGCAGTTCCAGGGTTTCGACGAGGTCGGAATTCCAGATCAGCGAACGGTCGGTGACCTTGACGTCAGGCAGTTCCTGCCAGATTGCCGAGAGGCGGCGGCAACCGGATTCCAGCGATTCTTGCGTGCGGAACACGGCGGCGTCTTCCTGCATGGCGCGCTGCATCTTTTCGCGCAGCACCGCGGTCGGCGTCGAACCGCTGGCGTGACGCAGGCGGTCGAACCGGTCCATGATCTTGTCGCAGCCAGCAATATTGACCGGCGGCACCGGGCTCGCCCGGTCGATAACCTGACCGGCACGGATAGCGGCGGCGCGGCCGAAGACCACCAGGTCGATCAGTGAGTTGGAACCCAGCCGATTGGCGCCATGCACCGAAGCGCAACCGGCTTCGCCGACAGCCATCAGGCCCGGCAGAATGCGTTCCGGATTGTTGCCGTCGGCGTTCAGCACCTCACCCCAATAGTTCGTCGGAATGCCGCCCATATTGTAGTGGACGGTTGGCAGAACCGGGATCGGCTCGCGCGTCACGTCGACGCCGGCGAAGATGCGCGCGCTCTCGGAAATGCCCGGCAGGCGCTCGTGCAGCACGGCTGGGTCGAGATGGTCGAGGTGCAGGAAGATGTGGTCCTTGTTCTTGCCGACGCCGCGGCCTTCGCGGATCTCAAGCGTCATGCACCGCGAAACGACGTCACGCGAGGCAAGGTCCTTGGCCGAGGGCGCGTAGCGCTCCATGAAGCGCTCGCCTTCGGAATTGACGAGATATCCGCCCTCGCCGCGCGCGCCCTCGGTGATCAGGCAGCCGGAACCATAGATGCCGGTCGGATGGAATTGCACGAATTCCATGTCCTGCAGCGGCAACCCGGCGCGGGCAACCATGCCGCCGCCGTCGCCGGTGCAGGTATGGGCCGAGGTCGCCGAGAAATAGGCGCGGCCGTAGCCGCCGGTCGCCAGCACCACCATCTTGGCGGCGAAGCGATGGATCGTGCCGTCGTCCAGGCACCAGGCGACGACGCCGGTGCAGCGGCTGCCGTCATCGGACATAATCAGGTCGAGCGCAAAGTATTCGATGAAGAATTCGGCATTGTTGCGCAGCGACTGGCCATAAAGCGTGTGCAGGATGGCATGGCCGGTTCGGTCGGCGGCGGCGCAGGTGCGCTGCACCGGGGGGCCTTCGCCGTAATTCTGCATATGGCCGCCGAACGGGCGCTGGTAGATCTTGCCTTCTTCGTTGCGCGAGAACGGCACGCCGTAATGCTCAAGCTCATAGACCGCCTTTGGCGCTTCCATGGTGAGATACTGCATGGCGTCGACGTCGCCGAGCCAGTCGGAGCCCTTGACGGTGTCGTAGAGATGCCACTGCCAGCTGTCCGGCGTCATGTTTTGCAGCGAGGCGGCAATGCCGCCCTGGGCTGCGACCGTGTGCGACCGGGTCGGGAATACTTTAGTGATACAGGCAGTGCGGAAACCCTGCTCGGCCATCCCGAGCGTGGCGCGCAGGCCCGCGCCGCCGGCGCCGACGACGATCACGTCATAGGAGTGATCGACATATTTATAGGCTTTCCCGTTCTGAGCAGGCCCATTCTGAGCGGATGAATTCGGTGCCATCTGTAATTATCCTACGAACGCGATCTTCAGAATGGCGAAGAGACAGAGCCCAGCCACGAAAATCGCGAAGAATGTGTTGAGCATGAGAAGGACGATTTTGCCGATCTCGCTGTGGACATAGTCCTCGATGATGACCTGCATGCCGAGCCTCATATGAATGACGCCGGAGATCACCATTAGGCCCATGATGACCGCGACGAGCGGATTCGACAGCGCGTGCACGACATCCGCATAGGGAGCGCCGGCATAGATCATCAGAAAAATGACGAAGAAGATGATGAGCGGAACATTGGCAACTGCGGTCAGACGCTGGCGCCAGAAATGCTCGGTGCCTTCCTTGGCGGAGCCGAGGCCGCGGACTTTGCCCAAAGGGGTGCGCATATCCATGAGAAATATCCTTTAAAGCATGATCCCGAAAAGTGCGAAACCGTTTTCGGACAAGACCATACCAATCAAATCAGCCGAATGACGATGCCGATGATCCAGACCAGCGCGGTAAGACAGAGCGAACCAACAAGCGTCGCCTTGGCCATCTTGGTCGAGACGGCGGGGTCGAAGCCGTATCCGAGATCCCAAATGAAATGGCGGAAGCCGCCGAGCATATGGTGCAGCAGCGCCCAGGTATAGCCGAGCAGCACGAGCCGGCCGATGATAGAACCCATGATCCAGTTGACCAGGTCGAAATAGCCTTGGCCGGTCGCCGCCGCGATCAGCCACCAGGCGACCAGCAGAGTGCCGAAATAGAGCGCACCGCCGGTGATGCGGTGAACGATCGACATGACCATAGTTGGAATGAGTTTGTAGACTTGCAGATGCGGCGACAGGGGCCGGTTTTGTGTGACGTTCGCCATCAGAACCTCGCGGCGTTACGATACGCTTCGATCCCGGATGTCTCCGGGGCTACGCACCTGGAGAAATCCTGTGTGCGTTGCATCAATTGTGACCATTAATCACGGAAAGCCATATCGACAAGTACAATTGCTGTCTGCCTCGAATTTAATCGATTCGGATCATCAGACACCTTTAGCGAGTGCGCAAAAACGACATCTCCGATAGGCCGACCGACACGATTTTCCCGTCCGCCGAGTGGACTTAACGCCGATCTTGCGGCACTCTGCTGTTCATATTTTATTAAGGATTTGCAAGGCGAGGCGAACCCATGGGACGGCATCTTTTCAAGGCAGCAATGCTCGTTTTGGCAGCAGCCGCTGCTCTTTCGTCCGTATCGGCTTTAGCGGGCGACTATCGCCATGGACACCGGCAGTTCCACCATTCCCGCTTTGTTCGGTTGCAGGAAATCTCCTGGCCGCAGCGCTACCAGCAGCCGCAACCCGCCAGAATCGTTCTGATGGATCGGCAATATGCGGCTGACGTCGGCACCTATGCCGGCACGGCCGATATTTACCAGGCCGACGGCGGGACTTATGTCGTCGGTTACGGTGGCGGCTATGATCAGAGCGAACCTGCGGCACCGATGCCACGGGCCAAGGTGATCGACGTCAAACATGCTCGCAATGCCTGCTCCTATGAAGCCGGCGTCTGCGTGATTCGCCCCTGACGGCTCTTAGCCTGCAAGAAATCGCCAGACCGTCGTCTTCTTCACTTCGCTATCCTCCAGTGCCCTGGTCACAGGCACCTGATAGGTGGCACGGGCCTCCAAATGATCCTTGGGGAGGTAGGCTCTCCCAGGATCGCCCACAAGAACGACATGGCCCTCGCTCGCCAGTTGTCGGAACCAGGGAATCAATCGATCGGCGAAATCGCGATCGTAAAAGACATCGCCGGCAAGAATGACCTCGGCATTCGTCGTTTGGCCGACGAGATCGTCACCAGTGAATTCGAGCGTGACGCCGTTCTCCGCCGCGTTCAACCGTATTGCCGTCTCCGCCCAGGGATCGACATCGGCGGCGAACACATGGCTTGCACCCGCAAGCTTCGCCGCAATCGCGACGAGCCCGGAGCCGCTGGCGAAATCCAGAATCCTTTTTCCTTTGACCTCGCCGGGATGATCGAGGAGGAAGCGCGCAAGCCCCTGTCCGCCCGCCCAGGCAAAGGCCCAGAAGGGCGGCGGCAGACCGATCTCTTCGAGCTCCTCCTCCGTCTTCAGCCAAAGATCATGCGCTTCGCTCGCCAGATGCAGCTGGATTTCCGGCACATGCGGCAGTGCCATAAGGCTGGTATTTTCGCGAATGAAGCTCTCAGGTTCGGTCTTCAAATGGCCCTCGAGTCAGAGGTTTCAAACAGGCGGATTGTCCAGTTCGCCCATGCGACAGACTTCGCGATATTCCTCGTCGGTCACCGGCTGCACGGAAAGCCGCATCGAGGTGACCAGCGCCATCTGCGAAAGCTTTGGATTGGCCTTGATATCCTTCAGCGACACCGGCTTCGGCATATCGCGGACGGCGCGGATGTCCACGCAGTCCCAACGCGGGTCGTCCTTGGCGGTCGAATCGGGATGTGACAGTGCACAGACCTCGACAATGCCAACGATCTCCAGCCCCTCATTGGAATGGTAGAAGAAGCCTTTGTCGCCGATCTGCATCGCTCGCATGTTGTTGCGGGCGAGATAGTTGCGCACGCCGGTCCATTCCGTGCCCTTTTCGCCGGCTCTCTTCTGCGCCTCCCAAGACCACGACGCCGGTTCGGATTTATACAGCCAATGCGCCATGCTTCATGCCTCCGGATTGTTGAAGACCCAGTTGTAGGGCTTGATCTCGACGTTCTCGAACAAGCCGGCCTTGGTATAGGGATCGGCATCGGCAATCGCCTTTGCTGCTTCGATCGTTTCTGCGCTGACGATGGCAAGCGTGCCGTTCGGCTTGCCTTCGGCGTCGAGGAAAGGACCCGCCATTTTCAAGGTACCCTCGGCATTGAGCTTGTTCAAATACTCGACATGGGCAGGGCGGGTCTCCATCCGGACATTCAGATGACCGGGCTTATCCTTGCAGACAAAGGCAAACAGCATGATTCTATTCTCCTATGGAAATCAGCAGATTGTTGAGGATGATGGATAAAGCCTCATCAAGCGAAGGTCATCTTGTTTCTGCGCGAAGCGGATTGATAATGTCGAGACCCCCAAAAGTCCGCCTCATTGTCCGTTGCGAAAACGCATTCATTCGCGATCGCAACGGCGGCGATCAACATGTCCGTGGGGTCGAGCCGTCGCCCGGCTGCCCGACCTTCCGCCATAAGCTGTGCCCAAATTAAGGCAGCACTCTCATCAAAGGAAAGAATGCGTCCGGCGAAATATGCCAGCGGTCCTTGCGGGCCGAGAAACCAAGTTTCGAGCTCGTCCCGTTTGCGTCCTGCCGGTTTGATCAATATCCCGCGCTGAATCTCGGCAATTGTAGACGCTGCGATGAACAGGTCATCATCTATCTGTGCTTGAAACCAACCGGCAGGTTAGGCGCCGGCTCAGGCTTGATCGAAGACGCCGCCTTTTTTCGGCGGCTCGCTGGAGATCGCCTGGTTCATGATACTACGGATGCGGGCCGATTCGGCCTCTGCTTCCGCAAGACGTCGCGCCAACGAACGAATGAGAGCACGATCACCATCAAGGCCAAGCACCTCGAAGCGAGCCAGACCACGCTCTTCAAGACGAGAACGATAATTCTGAATCGCGCGTTTTTGCGAGCCGCCCATCATCGCCTCCGGTTATATCCAGTGCGCAGCCGATGCTCGAGCTTTCTATTCCGTCGTAATCGGCCGGGTCATCAATTGCTCGATCGCCGTCGGGATATCCAGTTTGCCGTCAATGATGGCCGAGACCGCTTCGATGATCGGCATATCGACACTAAGCCCCCGCGCTAGACGCGCCGCGATCGAGGCGGCATAGGCGCCCTCAACCAGCTCGCCACGCGATGGATCGCCCGTTTCGCCGTGTCCGAGCGCGATACCAAAGCGCAGGTTGCGGGACTGGTGGCTGGTCGCGGTCAACACAAGGTCACCGAGGCCGGAGAGCCCGCGCACCGTCTCAGCCTTGCCACCCTTGGCGGACACAAATCGTGACATTTCCGCCAGGCCGCGGCTAATAAGCGCCGCACGCGCCGAATCGCCGATGCCGCATCCTTCGACGATGCCACAGGCGATCGCCAGCACATTCTTCAACGCGCCGCCGAGCTGCACGCCGACCCGATCGGAAGAAGCGTAGAGGCGGAATGTCGGGCCTGATATTGCCTGTGCCAGCCGCTCCGCCACCGCCATATCCGCAGCCGCGATCGCCATTGCCGTCGGCAAGCCCTTGGCAATATCGCTGGCAAAACCCGGTCCGGAGAGAACGGCGATGGCGTGGTGCGGCAATTCCCGTTCCAACATGTCGGTCAAGAGGTCGCCGGATACCTTGTCGATGCCCTTGGCGCATGTGACGACCACGGCATCCTCGGCGAGATAAGGCCCATAATGACGAGCCGCATCCGCCTGTGCCTGCGACGGCATGGCGAAGAGCACGATGCCGGCGTCTGAAATCGCGTCAGGCTCGGCGGAAAATTGCAGCGCATCCGGCAAATCAATACCCGGCAACGCCGTGTCATGCATCCGATCCGCTGTGAGATCAGCCATCAGCGCAGCATTGCGCCCGACCAGCGTCACCTGGCTCTTGCCGGTCAAGGCGATGACAGCAGCAAGCGCCGTGCCGAAGGCGCCGGCGCCGACCACTGCGATCCGTTCACTATCGCTCATGCCTTCGCTCCTCGTTTGCCGTGCCCCAAAAGGGTTTCCGCCTTCTGATCGAGCGGCCAGCGCGAGCGCGGCTGCACATCAAGGCCGTCGGGCGCTGCACCTGTCGCCATGCGCTCCAGCCCCGCCCAGGCGATCATCACGGCGTTATCGGTGCACAGCCTCAGCGGCGGCGCGATGAAGCGGAAACCATTGCGATCGCAGAGTTCCAACAGCGTGCGGCGCAGCTCGAGATTGGCCGCGACGCCGCCGGCAACCACCAGCGCCGGCTTGTCCGCCGTCTTCGGAAATTCCTTTTTGAAGCGCTGCAGGCCGCGCCCGACCCGGTCCTTCAACGTGCGCGAGATCGCTTTCTGGAAGGAAGCACAGATATCGGCTATATCCTGTTCGGTCACCGGCGCTATCGCCGTTGCCACCTGTCGCACCGCGGTCTTCAGGCCGGAAAAGGAAAAATCGAGGCGGGTCTCGCCAACCAGCGGGCGCGGAAAATCGAACCGATCCGGATCGCCGTTCTTCGCCGCCGCTTCGACCGCTGGGCCGCCCGGATAAGGCAGACCGAGCAGCTTTGCTGTCTTGTCGAAGGCTTCGCCCAGCGCGTCGTCAATGGTCGTACCCCAGCGCTCGTATTCGCCTACGCCGCGCACCAAAATCAGCTGTGTGTGGCCGCCGGAGACCAGCAGCATGAGATAGGGAAAGGTAAGGCCATCCGTCAGCCTTGCCGTCAGCGCATGGCCCTCTAGATGGTTGATTGCATATAGCGGCTTGCCGGTCGCCCTCGAAATCGCCTTGCCGGTCATCAACCCGACAAGCAGGCCGCCAATGAGACCGGGACCGGATGTGGCCGCGATGGCGTCGACATCGGACAGCGACACATTGGCGCGCCTCAATGCTTCGTCGATCAACGTATCCAGCGCCTCGACATGGGCCCGCGCAGCAATTTCCGGCACGACACCGCCGTAGGCGCTATGCTCGTCCAACTGGCTCAAAACTACGTCGGAGGCAATTGTGGCGGTGCCGTCGTCCCGGCGCTCGACAATGGCCGCGGCGGTTTCGTCGCAGCTTGTTTCGATGCCGAGAATGCGAAGAATGGGCGCCATGGAAGCTGTTCGTTGCCTGTTGGTCGATTGCGATGAAGCGGAAATATGGTTACGGGAACTGTCGGTAACAACGGATCAAAGCGGATGCAAACAAAACCTTTCCGGATCGGCACGCGCGGCAGCCCACTTGCACTGGCCCAAGTGCACGAAGTCCGCGACCGCCTGATGGCAGCACATGGCTTGCCCGAGGAAATGTTTGAGATCGTCGTTCTGACCACCAAGGGCGACCGCATTATCGATCGTTCCCTGGCGGCGATCGGCGGCAAGGGCCTGTTTACGGAGGAACTGGAGCAGAAGCTGACCTCCGGCGAGCTCGATTTCGCGGTCCATTCTGCCAAAGACATGGCGACGAAGCTGCCGCAAGGTTTGGCGCTGTCGGCCTATCTGCCCCGCGAGGATATCCGAGACACCGTGATTGGCCGTACGGCACCAAGGCTGATCGACCTGCCGCACGGCGCGACCATCGGTTCCGCGTCCCTACGTCGCCAGGCGCTGATCCGCCGCCTGCGTCCCGATCTCAACGTCATCACCTTTCGCGGCTCAGTCGAAACCCGGCTTCGCAAGCTGGAAGAGGGCCACGCCGACGCGACGCTATTGGCGCTTGCCGGCCTGAAGCGGCTCGGCAAGGTGGATGTGATCACCGACATTCTCGATCCGAACGAATTCCCGCCGGCGCCAGCCCAGGGTGCGATCTGCATTGAAAGCCCTATCAGTGACGGCAGGATCAACGACCTGCTTTCCGCCATCAATGATGGCCCGACCTTCGACACCGTCTCCTGCGAACGCGGTTTCCTGGCAGCACTCGATGGCTCGTGCCGTACACCGATCGCCGGTTATGCCGTCTGTGAGGGTGACCATATCAGGTTCTTCGGCATGATCCTGACGCCCGATGGCCGGCAGGTGCACACCACCACCATCGAAGGTCATCGCCGGGACGCCGAAGCGCTTGGCACAAATGCCGGCCAGGCGATCCGCGCCGAGGCCGGGAGCACCTTCTTCGAAGATTGGACATGACATCCCATGCGCGTCGTCGTCACCCGTCCTACGCATTCGGGTGAACGCACCGCCCGGCGGCTTGCGCAGATGGGCCATGACCCGCTGCTTCTGCCGCTGGCAGAGCCTGTGCACGATGCCGAGGCAGCTCTAAAAGCGTTGGAAGAAACAAGCGGCTCTATCGCTATTACCAGCGCCGAGGTCATGCGCGTCCTGAAACAGGTGCAGCCTTCGTTGCAGCCGTTTTTCCACTGGCCGGTTTTTGCGGTCGGCACGGCGACGGCACAGGCTGCCCGAGAGATCGGCTTTGAGGTTGTTGTGGGAGTTGGCGGCAGCGACGGTGCGCGGCTGGCGGACCTGATCGTCGGACACTCCCCCGAATTCAGAAAGTCACCACTGCTCTATCTCACGGGCTCCCCGCGCGCACCTGGATTTGAGGCGCAATTGAAGAACTTCGGGATCGCATTCCGGACGGTCGAATGCTATCGGATGAAGGAAGTCATACCCGATGACGGGATGCTCACCTCTGTCCTCGCTGAGATCCCTGCGGACGCGATCCTCTTCTATTCGCGCGAGACCGCCCGCCGCTTTTTCGCCCTGCCCTTTCTGCGCGAGCACGCCGATACCTTGACCCGGACACGAATACTATGCCTCAGCGACGCAATTACCGAAGCGGTGCCGGCGGCCCTGCGATCTCTTGTGGAAATCGCCGCCTTGCCGGGCGAAGACAGCCTTCTGGCGCTTCTGGCCGCGAAGTGAGGTCGCAATTTTGATCTAAGCTCTTTCCATAATCGACTTGTCTGTCTACTTTCGCTGCAGCGCATGAAAAGAGGACCTCATGGTATCGGGAAACCCGCCAAGCCATTCGAAGCCCAACGACGAGCCGATCACGATCGACCTGGAAGCCGAGGAAACCACTCAAGCCGCGGCCGACAAGGAGATGACGGAGCGCAATCACAGCGAGCCCGGCAGCTCGTCCGCCAATGAGACGGAAATACCGCTGGAAACCGAGAAAGAGCCGCTGCGGGAAGACATCGACCAGCCCGTCGCAGATGCTGCGGCAGATGAGCCCAAAGCCCGGACCGCGCAGGAACCCGAGCCTTCCCGCGCCGGGCAAACGTTTGCTTCCCCGCGACAGCAGGGCGCAACGTCAGGTCTGATCGCTGCAGGCATTGTCGGCGGCCTGATCTCTCTCATCGGCGCTGGCGCCATTCAATATGCGGGCCTCCTGCCCAGTGGGAGGGCTGCAAAGGACAATTCCGCCAATATCGCCGCGCTCACAGCCGAAATCGACGGGCTGAAACAGACGGTGTCCAGTCTCGCCGCTGCTCCCGCGGCAACACCGGACGCAGCCCTGACCGCCCGCGTCGCAGCACTCGAAGCGGCCAACAGCACGGCCGCAGGAGGATCGTCGGGTGCAAGCAACGGCGATGCCGACCAGAGGATCGCCGCTCTCAGCGCCCAAGTGGAACAACTAAAGGCGAGCCTCGCTCAGGCGGCGCAAAACCAGGCTTCGTCCAACGCCGACGTCAGCAAGCGCCTTGACAGTGCCGAAAAGAAGCTGAACGCGCCGAGCCAGCAAAGCGCTGTCGCCCGCGCCATCGCGGCAGCAGCCCTGAAGGCGGCGATCGATCGCGGTGGGCCTTTTCAGCCTGAACTCGACACCTTCGCCAATGTGGCGCCTGACGACCCCGCGGTCGCCGATCTGAAGTCCTTCGCCCAGACCGGCATTCCCTCGCGCGCCGATCTAATTCGCCGCGTATCCGATGTCGCGACGGCGATCGTCGGTTCGACGCAGCAGGACGACCCGAACCAGAGCTGGAGCGACCGCTTGCTCACGAGCGCCAAATCCTTGGTGCAAGTCCGCCCGGTCGGCAACGTCTCCGGCGACAGCATCGCGGCCATCGCCGCCCGCTTCGAGGACAAGGTCAAGAACGGCGATTTGCCCGCCGCCGTCACCGAGTGGAACAGCCTGCCGGATGCCGCCAAATCGGCTTCGGCCGCCTTCAAGCAATCGTTGGAAGCTCGTATCCGCGTCGAAGATTTGGTCGGCGAAGCACTGTCGAAGGCAATCGCCGACACCGGAAAACAGAGCTGAGGACGGGGTGAGAGAATGATCAGACTGCTTATTTTCGCCGTTCTCGTCCTGGCACTCGGCTATGGCTTTTCCTGGCTGGCGGATCGTCCCGGCGATCTTACGCTAGTCTGGGGCGGCGAACTCTACCAGACCAAGCTCATCGTCGCAGCCGCCATCCTGATCGCGCTCATCGCCGCCGCCATGGTGGTCTGGTGGTTCATCCGGTTGATCTGGACCTCGCCGCATTCCGTTACCCGCTATTTCCGCGCCCGCAAGCGCGACCGCGGCTATCAGGCGCTGTCGACCGGACTGATCGCCGCAGGAGCCGGCAACGCGCTGCTGGCCCGCAAAATGGCCGCGCGCTCGCGCGGCCTGATCCGCGCCGACCAGGAACCACTGATCAATTTGCTCGAAGCCCAGGCCGCGCTGATCGAGGGCAAGCATGACGAGGCTCGCCAAAAATTCGAGCGGATGGCCAACGATCCGGAAACCCGCGAACTCGGCCTGCGTGGCCTTTATCTCGAAGCCAAGCGGCTCGGCGCGCACGAGGCTGCACGCCAATATGCAGAAAGGGCCGCCGACCAAGCCCCCTATCTGCCGTGGGCGGCGCAAGCGACAATGGAATACCGCAGCCAGGCCGGTGATTGGGACGAAGCCATCAAGCTTCTCGACCAGCAGAAGATTGCTCGCGTCATCGATAAGGATACAGCCAACCGCCAGCGGGCCGTGCTGCTGACCGCGCGTGCAAATGAAAAGCTCGAAGGCGATCCGGCTGGCGCCCGTGACGACGCGCTGGCCGCGCTGAAGCTGGTCTCCGATTTCGTGCCGGCCGCACTGACAGCCGCCAAGGCATTGTTTCGCGAAGACAAGGCGCGCAAGGCTGCATCCATTCTCGAACAGGCCTGGAAGGCAGAGCCGCATCCGGAAATCGGCAGAGCCTATGTCCGCGCCCGCGGCGGTGATTCCGTCGCTGATCGGCTGAAGCGTGCCGAGCGGCTGGAAGCGATCCGCCCGAACAATGTCGAAGCGCTGCTGATCACGGCAAAGGCGGCGCTCGACGCCCGCGACTTCGCCAAGGCCCGTGCCAAGACCGAGGCTGCGGCCCGCATCGATACCCGTGAAGGCGCCTTCCTGCTGCTGGCCGATATTGAAGAGGCCGAGACCGGAGATCAGGGCCGCGTTCGCCATTGGATGGCGCAGGCACTGCGCGCGCCGCGCGATCCGGCCTGGGTCGCCGATGGCTTCATCTCCGACAAATGGCTGCCGCTGTCGCCCATCACCGGCAGGCTCGACGCCTTCGAATGGAAGGCGCCTTTCGGCCAGCTCGAGGGGCCGGTGGAAGAGGGCACGGCCGTGTCGGTCGATGCCGCGCTGAGATCGCTACCCCCGGTACACGGGGCAGCCTCCGCAACCGCGGCGGTAAAATCTGCCTCACCAACAGTTGCGTCGTCGGCTGCCGGCACATCTGTTATAGAATTGGAACCGATTGCGACGAAGCCTGCGCCAGCCGCATCCGCCGCCAAATTCGAGCCGGCGAAGGAGCCGGAACCACGACCCTTCTTCGGCGGTGCGCCGGATGATCCGGGCGTGAAAGATCCCAAGTTTGAACCGGAACCCAAGACACGGCTCAAGCTCTTCTAAGAATGGAACCGAATGTTCGAACGCTTTCAGGAATTCTTTCAGAATCTCACCAAGGACCACCCCAAACCCGGTTTTGCTCCAGACGATCCGCGCATCGCGGTTGCGGCGCTCTGTTTCCAGGTGATGGAGGCGGACGGCAAGATCGAAGAGAGTGAGAAAAAGCGGCTGCGCAAGCTGCTGAAGAGCCAATACGGTCTCGACGGCCGCCAGCTCGATGCGCTGATCGCCGCCGGCCAGCAGGCCGAAAGCGAGGCGGTCGACTATTATCGCTTCACGTCCGACTTGAAGCGGCACCTCAACAGCGAACAGCGCCTCGAGCTTCTCGGCATCCTGTGGGACATCGTCTATGCTGATGGCGAACGCAGCGAAATGGAGGACCATGCCATTTGGCGCATTGCCGATCTCATGGGCATTTCCGATCGCGAGCGCGTCATGAAACGTCAGGAGGCAGCCGCCCGAGCCCCGGGCCGCAACGTGGGGACCGGGGATGATGATTGAAGCCCCTCAGCGGAGGGGTAGGCAGCGGCCGGTATTGATCGTCTTGCACCAGGAGCGCTCCAGCGCCGGCCGCGTCGGCCAGATGCTTCTGGAGAAGGGCTACGATCTCGACATCCGTCGGCCGGTGCTCGGCGACGGACTGCCGACCACGTTGGAGGGCCATGCCGGCGCGGTGATCTTCGGCGGACCGATGAGCGCGAATGATCCCGACGATTTCGTGAAGGCGAGATCAACTGGCTCGACGTGCCACTGAAGGAAAATCGCCCCTTTCTCGGCATTTGCCTCGGCGCCCAGATGCTCGCCCGCCACCTCGGAGCCAAAGTAAAAGCGCGCGACGACGGCAAGACCGAAATTGGCTGGTATCCGCTGCAGTCGACCGAAAGGGGGCGGCTTTTTGATGCGCCACTGGCCACAAATGGTCTACCATTTTCATCGTGAAGGATTCGACCTGCCGCGCGGCTCCGATCTGCTGGCGACCGGCGAGACCTATCCCAACCAGGCCTATCGCTATGGCGCCAATGCCTGGGGCCTGCAGTTCCATGCCGAACTTACCCGTGCCATGATGCAGCGCTGGGTGGTGCACGGCGAACACCGCTTCTGCATGCCGAACGCTCAAAAGGGTCGCGAGCATCTGGAAGGCCGCATGATCTTCGACCCGGCCCTCAGAGCCTGGCTCTCTGAATTCCTCGATCTTGTTTTCGAGGGCAAGCAGGCGATGGCCGCTTGATGGGCCTCACATCATGCGATGGCTCTGCATCAGCCTCGATTTTCATCACCCGCTGATTGAGCTGCAATCGGCGGGCCGAGCAACAGGTTGACCAGCAGCAGCAGCCCTATCGCCCCGATCATCCCGGCGATGCGGTTGACGGCCGGTCCGAGACTGGTTGCGGGGCCCGCATCTTGCGCAAGCGTCAGGATCAGCGCGATGGCGGCCTGCGCGCCGACACCGGCGATGCCGTGCCTCCCGTTCTGGATCTGCATGGCAAGCCATGTTCCCGCCATCAGCAGCGCGAGCCAGGGCACGAAAAACTGGCTGATCGGCGCCAACAGCACCATCGCACCGAAAAAGCCGCCCAGCAGGCATCCGGCTATCCGCTGCAGCATCCGCTGGGCGATCGCAGATTGGTCCTGATCCGAGATCCCTGTAAGGGCGGGGACGGCCATGACCGCGCCGATTGAGATCGCCATCTGAGTGAGGTTGGGCAGCTCCAGTTGCCGCCAGACCAAAGGCACGGCGGCAACCGCCATTCCGGTTCGCATGGCATGAGACAATACATGCCAGTTGCGGCCCAGCAGACTTTGCCAGCCAGGCGACGGCACCGTGGCTCCGGCTTCCGCGGGCGCCAGCAGCCGTGTCGCCACTAGAGCCGTAGCGGTGCCGAGTATGATCTCGACTGTGCGGTAGAAGGCAATGGAAAGCGCAAGCGTTGGATCGTCCAGCGCCCCGAGGGTGATCATCATGGCCGTGATCCCACCGAGCTGCCAGGCATAGCCATGGGGGCTCAGCAACGCGCCTAGGATAGCGAGCGTGCCGGCCGCGAAAAGAAGCAGCAGCGTCGTCACGGGATCATAGACCGCCCAGGGCACAAGCGCAAAGCTCACCGCCGCGCCGATAAGCGTTCCGACTATCCTCATCCCGCCCTTTTGCCAGGATTGCGGATGGTTCGCCTGCACGCACAGGAAGGCGCTGATCCCGGCCCACCAGGAATTGTTGAGCCTCAGGATCAGAGCGAGGACGAGCGCGAGGCCGACCGCCAATGCCGCAATATTGGCTTGCCGCGCCCGTGGGCCGGAAATGGTCAACTCCGCCAACTCGCCGCGGATGGCACCGACGAGTTCTGCGAGAGCCTGCCTCATGGGAAAATCAGTGTGCTGGCATCCGACCCCATGTAGAGGGTGAGGTCGGATGGTGGTTCGACCAGCTTCAACGTCACCGGGAAGCGGCGCCTCAACCTGATCCAATCCGTGGTGGGGGCGACATAGGGCAGGATACCATCTTGATCGGGACCCCTGCTGATGCCACGCGACACGCCCTCGATGCGAGCGCGATAGGGACGCCAGGGATGCGTATCGAGCCATACCCACGCCGCTTTGCCGGGCTCAAGCTTCCTGACGTAGTTCTCCTTATAGTTTGCGACGATGCGCCAGCCTTCCGCATCGACGATGCCGACGAGCGCCTTTCCGGCGGATGCTGTATCGCCGACGCTTACGGAGAGATTGTTGACCGTGCCGTCGACCGGTGCGCGGATCTCGGTCTGGCCGAGCTGCCATTCTGCCAAGGCCAGCGCGGCCTCGGCCTGCGCGACGATCGCCTCCTGGCGGGCAACCGACTGAGATGCCTTGTCGACCGCCTCGCGCGCCGCTGCCAGCTCCATGGTTGCCTGCTGATTGGCGGAAATAACATTGGCAGCAGTCAAGGTTACCTGTTTTTGATCATCGCCGGCCTGTTGGAGCACGGCCGTCGCAGTCGTCAGCCGATTCTGGGCGGCGGCTAGATCGTCACTGACAAGCTTGTGGTTCGCAGCCGCCTCCTGCAATGCAGCTTTGCGTTGATCCACGACGAGTTGGAACGGTACCTTGTCGATCACCGCTAAGAGTTCGCCGCGTCGCACCTGCCGGTCGTTGGCGACATTGATGCTCACGATCACGCCCGTCACCTGCGGGACGACCGCCACGAAATTCGTGGTGACGTAGGCATCGTCCGTATAGGCGACGAACGACGTCAAGACCTGCCAAACCGCCCATAGCGCCAGCAGGCTTGCTATACCCGCAACTAGCCGGAACGCACGCCGGCGCTCGATGGACGCGGCCGGCGGCGGAGCAGATGGATCTGGATCGATCGGTTCGCTGCTCGTCGTGTTGCTCATGGCGACAACATGCGCGCGCTCTTGCCATGATGACAAGAAAATTTTGGCTCACGCCAATTGCGGCTCGCCGTCGCGCTCCGGCGCGTTCAGACTGTCGATCCGGCGCAATTGTGGAAAGCCGCTTGCCCAGATGATCGCAACGGCCAATGTGCCGATACCGCCGATGACCACGGCAGGGACGGCGCCAAAATAGTGCGCCATCGTGCCGGCGCGGAACTCGCCGAGTTCGTTTGACGCGCCGACGAAGACCATGTTCACGGCGTTGACGCGGCCGCGCACATGGTCCGGCGTCCAGAGTGTGATCAGAGTTTCGCGGACATAGACCGAGATCAGATCCGATGCGCCCATGATGGCGAGTGCGGCAATCGACAGCCACGGCGTATGAGAGACGCCGAAAATCAATGTTCCCAGCCCAAACATCCCGACGCCGATGAACATGCAAATCCCCGCGCGGTGGCGAATGGGATAGGTCGCCAGAAGCAGGCCCATGGCAATGGCGCCGAAGCTCGGAGCAGCGCGCAACAGGCCAAGACCCCAAGGCCCGAGCGTCAGAATATCGCGTGCGTAGATCGGCATCAGCGCCACCGCACCACCGAGGAGCACGGCAAAGAGATCGAGCGAGACGGCGCCGAGCACGACCTTTTCCGACCAGATGAAACGGAAGCCGGCGAGGATCTCATTCAAGCTCCTCGCTTCATGCGCAACGCGTTGCTGCGGTTTCGGAATGAGGAAGGTCAACAGCGAACCGGCGGCGAAGAACAGGACGGCGACACTATAGGAAACGCTGGGGCCGACGCCGTAGAGCAGGCCGCCGGCCACTGGGCCGAGAATGGCGGCCGCATCCCAGGACATGGAATTCCATGTCACCGCGTTCGCCAGGTCTTCTGGCGGAATGAGATTCGGTGCCAGCGACTGCGTCGCCGGCGTCATGAAGGCGCGCTCGACGCCGAATACGGCGAGGATCAGGAAAACCGGAAGCGGCGCGAAGGTGCCGGAAACGGTGAGGAACAGCAATGCCGCCGCACAAATCGTACCGACGAGAATGCAGACGGCAGCCACCATACGCCTGTTGTAGCGATCGGCCACCGTACCAGTCACCAGGATCAGAAGCAGGGACGGGAGGAACTGCACCAGGCCGATCAGGCCGAGATAAATCGGATTGCCGGTGTGGTCGTACATCTGCCAGCCAACGGACACGCTGACGACCTGGGTGGCGAAAGCCGTTAGAAAACGAGCAAAAAAGAAATAAACGTAGGCAATGTGTCTGAACGCGGCAAGCCGGTCTCCGCTGGCAACCAACGTCATGAGGTGAGGCTCTCCGACCAGGGGAAATGCGCAGAACGCCCGCCCGGCCTGTTAAACATGATTCAGCGCGCTTCAAAGCATGGGACTTGCCCGTTAAGTCGCCAATGTCTACATGTCTGTCAACCGCGAAATGGAGACGGATATGCTTGCCTTATTTCAAACCATTGATCTGGCTTTGAATCTTTATACCTGGGTGCTGATCGCTAGTGCTATTTTCTCATGGCTCTATGCTTTCAACGTCATCAATTCGAGCAATCAGTTCGTCAACTCGGTTGGAAGTTTCCTCTATGCAGTCACGGAGCCTGCGCTCCGCCCGATCCGGCGCGTGCTGCCCGATCTCGGCGGCATCGATATTTCGCCCATCATCCTGCTGTTGATCATTTTCTTCTTCCGTTCCCTAATGTGGAACACGCTTTACCCGATATTTGGCCGGTGAGCGGGGCTTGGCAGGCTTTTGCCGACCATGTGAGACTATCCGTCCGGCTCACGCCCAATGGTGGGCGTGATGCGATCGACGGGTTTGAGACTGGTGCCGACGGAGAGGCTTATCTCAAGGCGCGTGTTTCCGCGGTGCCGGAAAAGGGTAAAGCCAACAAGGCGCTGATCGTGTTGCTTGCCAAGAACCTTGGCATTGCCAAATCAGCGGTCAGCCTGATCTCCGGCGATACGGCGCGTAAAAAAATCCTCCGGATCGATGGCGACCCGGAGGATTTGATAGGCAGATTGAAAGCTCTGCCGAAAAACTGATCAGGCCTTCGCCTTTTTGGCGCGCTCGATAGCTTCGAGAATGAGTTCGCCGGCTTCCTTGGAACCCTTCCAGCCGTAGATCTTCACCCACTTGCCGGGCTCCAGATCCTTGTAGTGCTCGAAGAAATGCTCGATCTGCTTCAGCGTAATTTCCGGCAGGTCGGTGTGTTCCTTGACCTTCTCGTAGCGCAGCGTCAGCTTCGGCGAGGGAACCGCGATGATCTTTTCGTCCTTGCCGGAATTGTCTTCCATCATCAGCACGCCGATCGGACGCACGTTGATGACGCAGCCCGGAACCAGCGGACGGGTACTTGCAATGAGGACGTCGATCGGGTCGCCGTCTTCGGAGAGTGTGTGCGGGACGAAGCCGTAATTGCCCGGATAGGTCATCGGCGTGTAGAGGAAACGGTCGACGACCAGCGTGCCGGCCTCCTTGTCCATTTCATACTTGATCGGATGGCCGCCGACCGGAACTTCAACGATGACGTTAACGTCTTCGGGCGGGTTCTTGCCAATGGAAATCGCGTCGATGCGCATGCGTCTCCCCTAATAAGGATGGTTGCTGCAGCCAGATAATCGGATTCATGACGCAACGCAACAAGGCATTGACGCGACGCGGGGTTTTAATCGACCGTCGCGGTCAACGTCGCAGCAGGCGGCCTCAGGGCCAGACGAAGCCGATCTTCTTGAGCTGTTTACGGTCGAAGGTCTCGATACCCTCGCAGAAATCTGCACCGCCCTGACCGCGATAGAAGCGGTCGGCATTCTCGTTTTCCTCAAGGCACCAGACGACCAGTCCCTTGCAGCCCAGAGATTTCAAGAGCCGGCGCGCCTCGCCGAAGAGAAGCCGGCCGAGGCCGATGCCCTGATATTCCGGGCGAAGATAGAGCTCGTAGATTTCGCCTTCCTGTGGCAATGCGCGGGCGCGGTTGAGACCGAGGGTGGCGTAGCCGGCGATCTCGCCTGCGACATCGAGAACCAGGAGCGTCGCCGGGCCACTGGTCGCCTTGCGCCACCAGGCTTCGCCACGGCGCTCGATCATATGGCTGAGCGCGCGATGCGGAATGATGCCGGTGTAGGTGTATTGCCACGACAGGCGATGCACCTCGGAAATGGCCCGGGCATCATGCGGTTCAGCCCGCCGAACATCGATCGACAACGTCTTCATAACGGCTACTCTGGTCCCGCCAGCGAGAATTAACCATCCACAAATCATGCGGATCAGCAACTTGCCCACAGTCTTTATCCGTGGACGGCTACTGAAAATTAACGCATTTTTAACCTTTGCGACAAGGGCTCAAAAATCGAACACACAAAATAAAACCCCGGCGCAGTGGCCGGGGTCAATTCGTCCGAAGCGGTACAGGTCGCGCTATTATGCGTAGCGAGCCTTCTCGAAACGCTTACGCTCGTTCGGATCGAGGTACATTTTGCGCAGGCGGATCGACTTGGGCGTCACCTCTACCAGCTCGTCGTCCTGGATCCATGAGAGCGCGCGGTCGAGCGTCATGCGGATCGGCGGGGTCAGCTTCACCGCCTCGTCCTTGCCGGCGGCGCGGATGTTGGTGAGCTTCTTGCCCTTCAGAACGTTGACTTCGAGGTCGTTGTCTCTGGTATGGATGCCGATGATCATCCCGGCATAGACCTTCTCGCCGGCGTCGATGATCATCGGGCCGCGATCTTCCAGGTTAAACAGGGCGTAGGCCACTGCTTCGCCGGCTTCGTTGGCGAGCAGCACGCCGTTGACGCGGCCGCCGATTTCGCCCTTGTACGGCTGATAATCATGGAACAGACGGTTCATGACGGCCGTGCCGCGCGTATCCGTCAGAAGTTCCGACTGATAGCCGATCAGGCCGCGGGTTGGTGCAAAGAAGACGAGGCGGACGCGGTTGCCGCCCGAAGGACGCAGCTCGGCCATTTCAGCCTTGCGCTCCGACATTTTCTGCACGACGACGCCCGAATGCTCCTCATCGACGTCGATGACGACTTCCTCGATCGGCTCTAGCAACTGGCCGTCCTCGTCCTTATGCATGACGACGCGCGGACGCGAGACGGCAAGCTCGAAGCCTTCGCGGCGCATGGTCTCGATCAGAACCGCGAGCTGCAATTCGCCGCGGCCGGAGACGTAGAAGGAGTCCTTTTCTTCGGCTTCCTCGATCTTCAGCGCGACGTTGCCTTCGGCTTCCTTGAACAGGCGATCACGAATGACGCGCGAGGTGACCTTGTCGCCCTCGGTGCCGGCGTAGGGGCTGTCATTGACGATGAAGGACATGGTGACGGTCGGCGGATCGATCGGCTGCGCGATCAACGGCGCGGTGACCTGCGGGTCGCAGAAGGTGTCGGCAACCGTGCCTTTGGAAAGGCCGGCGATAGCGACGATGTCGCCCGCCTGTGCTTCTTCGATCGGCTGACGCTCGATGCCGCGGAAGGCGAGGATCTTGGAGATACGACCTGTTTCGATCGTGTTGCCGTCGGCGCCTAGAACCTTGACGGCCTGGTTCGGCTTGATCGAGCCCGAATGGATGCGGCCGGTGATGATGCGGCCGAGGAAGGGGTTGGCTTCCAGGATCGTGCCGATCATGCGGAACGGACCCTCGCCGACGGTCGGCTCCGGAACGTGCTTGACGACGAGGTCGAGCAGCGGCGCCAGGCCTTCATCCTTCGGACCTTCCGGCGAATAGTTCATCCAGCCGTTACGGCCTGAACCGTAGAGGATCGGGAAATCGAGCTGCTCGTCGGTGGCGTCGAGGTTCGCGAAGAGATCAAAGACTTCGTTGATGACTTCGTCGGCGCGAGCGTCCGGACGGTCGATCTTGTTGATCGCGACGATCGGGCGAAGGCCGACCTTCAGCGCCTTGCCTACGACGAACTTGGTCTGCGGCATTGGGCCTTCGGCAGCGTCGACGAGAACGATCGCGCCGTCCACCATCGACAGGATGCGCTCGACTTCGCCACCGAAGTCGGCGTGGCCGGGGGTGTCGACGATGTTGATGCGGGTATCCTTCCAGACGACTGAGGTCGCCTTGGCGAGAATGGTGATGCCGCGTTCCTTTTCCAGGTCGTTGGAATCCATCACGCGTTCGGCAACGCGCTGGTTTTCGCGGAAGGAGCCGGACTGCTTCAGAAGCTCGTCAACGAGGGTGGTTTTCCCATGGTCAACGTGCGCGATAATCGCGATGTTGCGGAGTGCCATAATCTTGTATCTCTGAGGCTGAGGCGCTGTGTAAAGTGAACAGGCCAATTTCATTTGGCGCGCTCATAGCCTTTTTTTCGCGTTTGCGAAAGGGGGGAGGCGCGAAAGCAGCGGTAAGCTTGCCTTCGCGTGTCACGAATATGCCAACCTCGCGCCAACCGATACCAAAAGCCACCGTTCGGCGATGTTGCCAATATCAGATGAAGGCGGCCGCCTTAGCCGGGATTCCCGCAAATCCGTTAGGCGGCGCGTTTCAGCAGCCATGCATCATGATCCCTCAAAAAGACCTTGAGGCGATCGGGATAGTCACCCGTCACCGCATCCCGCACACTTTGCCGCAAAGCCAATTCCGCGCGCCATGCCACGAGACGCGGCAACGCATCAAATACGCCGGTCGATGTGATGGTATCGAACACGTCAAAGTACCGGAAAATCGGTGCGAAGACCGCATCGACGAGGCTGAACGCCCCACCGGCGAAAAACGGACCATCATTCAATTCGTCTTCAACACGACCGAACTTGTCGATCAGCGCATTGCGCTTGGCCTGATAGATCCCCTCCTCTTTGGCGGTCTCAAAGCCCCACAAATCCGAAAGGATGGAGGAGCCGAACTCGATCCAGCCGCGATGCCGGGCACGCGCCAGCGGATCGGCCGGATGGAGCGGAGCACCAGATTGGGTTTCCTCAAGATATTCGCAGATCACTGCGCTCTCGAACAAAACCGTTTCTGCTCCGTCGTCCTGCCATACGATCAGCAGAGGTACCTTGCCGAGCGGAGAAATGGCGAGAAACCAGTCGGGTTTCGCCGACAGATCGACGTAACGGAGTTCGAATGGCACAGACTTTTCAGCAAGCGTGATGGCGGCCCGCTGAACGTAGGGGCAGAGGTGGTGGCTGACGAGGATCAGCTTTGCGTGGGGCATGATCAAATCTCCTATTGTCGGATTCAGCTGATGGCGCGGGACGGACGCAGCGCATAGGCGCCGTCGCCGAGCAGAAATTGGGCGAGGGAAAGGACCATCAGATAGAGCGGATATTCCCAACCGCCGCCCGGCGCCGTGAACACCCATCCATTGGCGCCGTGCACCCAGATGATTGCACCGAGCAGCGCCGGGATCAGCGCGAGGGCCACCCAGCGCGCATAGATGCCGAGAACCAGCATCGTACCGCCCACGACTTCGGCAGCAATGGTGACGTGGGCCAGCCATTCGGGCAGTCCGATAGATTGGAAATAGGTAACCGTTCCGGCAAGGCCGAAAGTAAGAAATTTGAGCACGACACTGTGGGCGAGATACATCACCCCGAGGCTGATGCGCAGCAGAGTCACGGCGTAGCGAGTTGAGCGATCTTGGGGCATGAAAGAGACTCCGATCGATATAGATGTAATTGCATCTATATCCGGACTTGCCAGTCCGGTCAATGTAGATGTAATTGCATCCATGCCCGATTGCTCAGATGTAAAAACCACGCCACCCTCGCCCGCCATCACACGAGCGTGGGTACGTCTTATGCGCACTCAGCAGATCGTGCTTGCCGCGATCGAGCAAGACTTCAAGTCGGCCGGCCTGCCGCCACTCAGCTGGTATGACGTGCT
This sequence comes from Martinezella calliandrae, assembly GCF_030272695.1. Taxonomy (GTDB): domain Bacteria; phylum Pseudomonadota; class Alphaproteobacteria; order Rhizobiales; family Rhizobiaceae; genus Rhizobium; species Rhizobium calliandrae. The sequence goes on along the minus strand of NZ_JARFYN010000012.1, from coordinate 5,350 downwards.
GCTGGAGCTGGCGCGGGCCGCGGGGGGCAGGTTGCGACCCTATGAGATTGAGGAGCGCACGCTCCTGGCACAACACAACCTGTCTCGCCTTCTCGACCGGATGGAAAAGGCTGGCTTTGTTCACCGCGAGGTATTTTCCGAGGACGGCCGAGGCCGCTGGGTCGTTATCACCGAGGCGGGCAGTACCATGCGGGACCGCATGTGGACTGTCTATGCTTCGGCGCTTCAACGCCACCTAGGCGACAAGCTAGACGACGCCCAGGCCGATCAACTGGCCGAGCTGTTGGCTCTGCTTTCGCGCAAATCCTGATTGACCAGGCAAAATCAAACCAAACCAAACGTGGCCACACAAATCGGTCGCAAAAGTTGACCTTTCGCAACCGACTTTTGCATGCCGAAGGCAAAGATCAAGCCGCCAGGCCCTTCTTGCGGAGCATCGCATCCGGGCTCGGCAGTTTGCCGCGGAAGGCCTTGTAGGCATCTTCCGGGTCGATCGAGCCGCCGACGGAATAAATATTGGCCTTCAATTTCTCGGCCATATCCGGATCGAAAGCATCGCCGGTCTCTTCGAAAGCGGCGAAGGCATCGGCATCCAGCACTTCCGACCACATGTACGAATAATAGCCGGCCGAATAACCATCGCCGGCGAAGACATGCTGGAAATGCGGCGTGGCGTGGCGCATGACGATCGATTTCGGCATGCCGAGCTCCGACAACACCTCGGCCTGCACCGCCATCGGGTCCTCGACCGCGCCGCGGGTGTGGAACGCCATGTCGACGAGCGCCGACGACGTGAATTCCACGGTGTTGAAACCGGCATTGAAGGTACGGGCGGCGAGAACCTTGTCGAGCAGCGCCTGCGGCATCGGCACACCGGTCTCGTAATGGACGGCATATTCCTTGAGGATCGCCGGCACCGTCAGCCAGTGTTCATAAAGCTGCGACGGCAGCTCGACGAAATCGCGGGAAACACCGGTGCCCGAAACCGAGGGGTAGGTGACATTTGAGAGCATGCCGTGCAGCGCATGGCCGAATTCGTGGAACAACGTGCGGGCGTCGTCTATCGACAGCAGCGCCGGCTTGCCCTCGGCGGGCTTAGCAAAATTGCAGACGTTATAGATAATCGGCAGTTCGCCGATGTGACCGTTCTTCAGCTGCAATTTATGCTGCGACTGAAACGAGCTCATCCAGGCGCCGGAGCGCTTCGAGCTGCGCGCGAAATAATCACCGAGGAACAGCGCCACCAGCTTGTCGGAGCGGTCGCGGATCTCGAAGACCCGGACATCTGGGTGATAGGCGGGAACACCCTTCTGCTCGACAGCGCGGATGCCGAAAAGACGGCCGGCGACATCGAAGCAGGCGGCGATGATCTTTTCGAGCTGCAGATAGGGTTTCAGTTCCGTTTCCGAAAAATCGAATTTCCGCGTTCTGATTTTCTCGGCATAGTGCCGCCAATCCCAGGGCATGACCTCATGATTGCGGCCCTCCTCTGCGATCAGTGCGGCGATGTCGCCCTCTTCCTCGCGCGCTCGTTCCGCCGCCTTTACCCAAACGGTTTTCAGGAGCTCGTTTACCGCCTCCGGCGTCTTGGCCATGGTATTGTCGAGCTTCAGTTCGGCATAATTGCCATAGCCCAGCAGCTTGGCCTTCTCGGCCCTCAGCGCCAGGGTTTCCTTGATGATGTTGCGATTGTCGGTCCCGCTGCCGTTTGCGCCGCGAGCGACCCAAGCCTTGAAGGCCTGTTCGCGCAGATCACGACGCTCCGACGATGTCAGGAAGGGCTCGATGATCGAACGCGAAAGCGTGACGGCATATTTGCCCTCTTCGCCGCGCTCGCGCGCTGCTGCCGCCATCGCATCCCTCAGAAAATCGGGAAGACCGGCAAGATCAGCCTCTTCGGAGAGGATCAGTGCCCAGTCCTTTTCGTCGGCGAGCACATTCTGCCCGAACTGCGCGCCGAGGCCCGCCAGCTTCTCGTTGATCTCGGCAAGCCGCTCCTGTGCCGCCTTCGGCAGCTTGGCGCCTGATTTCACGAAACCCTTCCAATGCCGTTCCAGCACGCGGGTCTCTTCCACCGTCAAGTCGAGGTCTTCGCGCGCTTCCCACAGAGCGTCGATACGGGCGAAAAGCGCGGCATTCATGCCGATCTTCGAATAATGTCGCGACAGCTTTGGTGCGATCTCACGCTCCAGGGCCTGGATCACCTCATTGGTATGCGCCCCTGCCCGGTTCCAGAATAGAGAGGACACGCGCGACAGCTCGTCACCGGCAATTTCGAGCGCGATAACGGTGTTTGCAAATGTCGGCGCCTTGCCATTGTCGGCAATCGCATCGATCTCCGCGTTGTGCGACGCAAGAGCTGCTTCGAAGGCAGGCGCAAAATCGGCGTCCTTCACGGCGTCGAAACGCGGCAGGCCCTTGTGTCCGGTCCATTCGACGAGCGCTGGGTTAACGGCGGTTTGGGAAGACATGCGAGAGGTCCTTTCGGCAGGCATCTGATCGAAGCACCGATATAAGGCCCCATCCGCCAAATTGGTATGGCGGGGGTGGAACAAATAATGAGGGTTGGTCAGGCTTTACGCCAGCCGAGCAAACCGGGTGTCGCGTGCCACAGCGCCTGAGCCGCAAAGCCCATGAAAAGCACCCCGGAGCAGCGCACGATCAGCCGCTCGTGAGCACGATAGAAACGCCGGACCGTGCCCGCTCCGATAATGCCGATCAGGATGATGTCGGCGGTGATGAAGCCGGTGAAGGAAACAGTGAGCAGTAGCGGCAGCGCGTTGAACGTCAATGCGCCGGACGAACCCGCCACCAGCGCGGTAAAGGTTGCCAAGGCCACGGGATATCCTTTGGGATTGGTAACGCCGAAAATCAGGCCGCGGCGGAACGGGCGGTCGACATTGAGCAACGCCCTGCCGTCGCCTTTCGGCTTGGCGGTAACGGCATTCCAGCCGATCCAGGCGAGATAGAATCCACAAAGCAATCCCAGCAGATCGAAAACAAAGGTGCCGATAGTTTTTGCCCCCACAATTGCAACCAGAGCGAGCGACGACCAGACGAGGTCTCCAACGAGATGGCCGCTCATGAAGAAAGCGCCGGCCTTGCGCCCCTGCCCCGCGCCAATGCCGAGCAATGCCAGGAAAGCCGGCCCGGGAATAAGCACATAGAACAGCGCCGCCAGGAAGGCACCGACGATAAGTGATTGCGTCATATTGGAAGTTCCCGATGGTGATGGCGGCAGATTAACAAGGCGCCAAATCCGGTCAAGCTAAACAAGTTGCTTGAGGAATGAAGAACCCATTGTATTCGAGGGGTGAAATCAATAAAGATTTATCGGGGCATAAAAACAAGCGTAGGTAGGGAAGCGCTGATGAGCAGCAGGATAGATACGGATTCACTTGCCTTTCTTGTGGCGGATTGCGCCCGGCTAATGCGAGCAGCATTTGAACGGCGCATTATGGCTGCAGGACTTGGCCTGACCGCAGGTGAAGCGCGCACGCTGATCCAGGTCGCCGCCGTCAACGGCAGCCGTCAGCTTGATATAGCCGTTCGCATGGGGCTAGAGCCGATGACGGTCAGCGCCTTTCTCGACAAATTGCAGGCGCGCGGTCTGATCGAGCGCCAGCCCGATCCGCTCGACCGTCGGGCCAAGCGCATCGTATTGTCGGAGGCGGCCGGCGCCAAGCTGAAGCAGATCGGTTGCGAGATTTATGCGGTGGAGAAGGACGCAATGCAAGGCTTCGATCATTGCCTGCAGGATGACCTTCAGCATGCGCTTCGCACTTTCCGCAGCAATTTGCAGAACGCGGAGCAACCGGCAGAGATGGAACGCGAATTGAGGGCCGTGGAGTAAGACCAGGCACCTTCCGATCCAACCCGCCTCCGCCGACCGGAGGCGGGGCGTTTGTCATCGAAATTATGATTACTTCGACAGATTGCGTTTGCCGAGCGTGCGCAGGCGCAGGGCGTTGAGCTTGATGAAGCCAGCCGCATCCTTCTGGTCGTAGGCACCCTGATCGTCTTCGAATGTCACCAGCTTGTCGGAATAAAGCGACTTCGGGCTTTCACGGCCGATGACCATGACATTGCCCTTGTAAAGCTTCAGCGTCACCTCGCCTTCGACATGCTCCTGGCTCTTGTCGATCAGCGCCTGCAGCATTTCGCGTTCCGGCGAGAACCAGAAGCCATAATAGATCAGCTCCGCGTAACGCGGCATCAGCTCATCCTTGAGGTGAGCGGCGCCACGGTCGAGCGTGATGGATTCGATAGCGCGGTGGGCGGTAAGCAGGATCGTGCCGCCTGGGGTCTCGTAGACGCCGCGCGACTTCATGCCGACATAGCGGTTCTCGACGAGATCAAGGCGGCCGATGCCGTTGTCACGGCCGTAATTGTTAAGCGTTGCCAGCAACGTCGCCGGGCTCATGCGCTGGCCATTGATCGAAACGGCGTCACCCTTTTCGAAGCCGACCTTGATGACGGTTGCCTTGTCGGGAGCCGCCTCTGGCGAAATCGTGCGCATGTGCACATATTCCGGCGCTTCCTGCGCTGGATCTTCCAGAACCTTGCCTTCGGACGAGGAGTGCAGCAGGTTGGCATCGACCGAGAACGGTGCTTCGCCCTTCTTGTCCTTGGCAACCGGGATCTGATGTTTCTCGGCGAATTCGAGCAGGTCGGTGCGGCTCTTGAACGACCAATCGCGCCAAGGGGCGATGATCTTGATGTCGGGGTTCAGCGCATAGGCGGACAGTTCGAAGCGCACCTGGTCGTTGCCCTTGCCGGTCGCGCCGTGGGCGATCGCATCGGCGCCGGTCTTGCGGGCAATATCGATCAGGTGCTTGGAGATCAGCGGGCGTGCGATGGACGTTCCGAGCAGATAGACGCCTTCATAAACGGCATTGGCACGGAACATCGGGAAGACGAAATCGCGCACGAACTCTTCGCGCACGTCCTCGATATAGATCTCCTTGATGCCGAGCATCTCGGCTTTCTTGCGCGCCGGCTCCAGCTCTTCGCCTTGACCGAGATCGGCGGTGAAGGTGACGACTTCGGCACCGAGCTCCGTCTGCAGCCACTTCAGGATAATCGAGGTGTCGAGACCGCCAGAATAGGCGAGAACGACTTTCTTCACGTCTTTATGTGATGCCATGGTGATGAGGTCCGTTTCGATGCGAGCCTGCGGAGAGGCCCGCCAACCCTGTATCGCGGCACTTTTAGCGAGATTATCGCGAGGCGCAAGGGGAAGTGCGGTGGAGGCCAGGGCTATCGCATTTGAGCGATGACAGTTCTTGCGAATTCGTCGGACCATCCGGATCGTTTTCGTTTGCGTCGAATGGAGATATTCGGCCTTGCG
>NZ_JARFYN010000110.1 GCF_030272695.1 Martinezella calliandrae | reverse complement strand
TCTGCCATGCAAATCTCCAGATAGTCCTGGAAACCTTCTCGCACACGCGGCAAGCCTCAAAATACAGCCAATCCAATGGGGCGGAGACGGCGCTTACAGTTCAACGCGGGCGCGGCGTGCTGCTTCATCGACTTTCTCCCGTGCGAATCCATCATCGCGTCTGGAGTGTGGCGGAGCAGCGACGACCGTGACCAGCCTCTTCAATTCGGACAATGCCAGCAGATCGACCTGTGGCGCACCCGATGTCATGCCGGCGCAAACGACCGGATCAAGCATCCAGGCAGCCATCGAAACGACGGCACCTGACGGACCTAACACCTTGAGAAATTGGCCCGTTGCTCGATGCTCTACCCGCCGAACGTTGACCTTGCGGCCAAAATACGGATGCCAACGATAATAAACTTCCAATTCCTGACCGACATGGGCAGAATGAACGGGCAATGGCGTTAGGAAGGAAAAACTGGACCTTCGCCGGTTCCCAGCGTGGGGCCGATCGTGCCGCCGTCATGTTGACCGTCATCACCACATGCCGCCTCAACGATGTCGACCCAAAGGCCTGGCTTGCCGATGTCTTCGCCCGCATCGCCGATCTGCCCGTCTCCCGCTTGCACGAACTACTCCCATGGGAGTGGAAAAGGCTGCGCCAGGCCGAAAAAGCCTCTGCTCAGATCACCGCCCGAACCTAGTCCGCAGCATACATCAGCAATGACCCGCGCACGCGACCCAGTTCCGCGGTTCCCGGCGTATGGATACTAGTTTGGCACATAGCACCGCGCTGGAACGATTACGAATTTGCTAGTCTCCGCATAGCGTTCGTCGCATTTGGAGCTTGCCTGTTTCCGATCTAGCATCAGATATGGCGCGATATTCGGATCTTTCGTTCCCCCGAGAAGGGCCACAGAGCGATCGTTGAACGGGAGCCCAAAAACTGACAGGCTTATCATATATCGGATAGTCGGCTCAACCGAACTTGCGAGCACGGCAGTGTTTCCAAATTCATATGCAGGAAAATCATTCTGTACTGCGTCCTTAGCATAGGCGATCTGGTCATTGACGACCCACGTAGGCAAAAGCACCTGGCTTGAATAGACCCGTGCTGTCAAGAGTGAGCCAGCCACGACCGCGACAATGAAGGACGATCTGGCTCCGAGATTGTCACGCGGCAATCTGGGCATAAGAGAGCTTGCGAGCCTCGATAACGCGATTGCGCAGAGAGGCACTATGAAGAACATGTGCTTCTTAACGGCATACCAAGAACCCGCGTGGCCAACGATCAGCACGATAGCCTGAGCGACGGCGAGAATAATGGCTCCCGTGAGCGCTGCCGTCGTGACGACATCGACAAAGGTCGCTGTCTTTGAGTGGAGCGTAAACCAAAGGCTTGCGCAAGAAGTAGCAATCGCGAGGGCAACTAGATATCGAAGGCTAATGCCGAGATCCAGAGCGCCGTTATTGTCAGCCAACGCGCGCATCTCGGCGAAGGATGGGTGAACTGCCAACATGCCCAGGCTGATGAGACCGAAGGCAGCAAGTTGGGCGAATCCTTTCGCCGACATCTTTCGCTGCTTAAGAAAAAACTTCGTCTCTGAGATCACGAGTATCATGCCGGCCGTCGCAGTGAGATTTAGCGCTGGCAGTGCATGAATTGTCATAAGGACAGCGGCGACAGGGATCGTCATCCAAATCCGAATTGGCCGAGCAATTCTTTCATCCATCAGGACCACGAGTAGGCAGAAATAGAGTGCCGCGCCGACGATTTGAGAAAACAAAAAATTAGAAATGATCTCATAGCCAGGGATGGCGTGAGTAATGCTCAGCGGGGCGATTATTGCGAGAAACGGCACTATCGACCATCGCGGAAGGCGGCAAATCGCAATGCGAGATGCCGCGAAATACGCAAAATAAACTGAGATCAACGCAACGAAGCAAAGTGCCGAATATGACGAGCCGGAAAGGGCGCTTACAGCAAGAGTGAGGTAATGCGAACCTTCCGGATAGTGTGCCATAGACGCCATGTTGCCATAGCTACCAATATCTGCCCGCCAGTGGTTCGCGAGATATTCGACCACAAGGAAATGATGAGCAAAGTCGACGCTCATAGAGTAAATGTTTCTGCCGAATGCATAAAGAAGCATCACTAACGCTGTCACATGGAGAAGCGCTTTTTCGAAATTAGACATCCAAACCGGCTCTTGTTGTGGTAGCGGATGCAGATGAATATCCATGCCCCTGACAGTAGAAGTGCGCACGCTGCAAAATGGCCGCACTGCTAATGAATTCTCTTGGGTTGTCTATGCCACCATTCCTGGAAAGAGTTTTATAGTGCCTGGCACATTGGAAATACCCGATGCTCCGTGAAACTTTGCGTCGAACTGTTAAACGAGATTCTGCTCCGGATCTAGCGCCAATCCCGGATCTGACCTCGCCCCGTTGAAATAATCCATCTTGAAGCAAACTCTAACCAAAACTGCTCCAGTTCGAAGGGTTCACATCACTGACCTTCAGGCGGTGGATATCGGCTCCAACGTAGCTTCAAGGCCATCGTCCCGGGGACCGGCGAGCCCATTTTATTTCCGCGTTTGCGATGCGATCGTGATTATCAAAGCTTCCAAACTCTTAATATGCTCAGAAGCCATCTCGCCAGTTCGTTGCTGAGTCTCTACAAGGCTCCTGAGACCCGCTACCTGGTCATTGACCCTTGCTACCTGGTCACTAACCGGCTGCATCATAAACAACCTTATCCGTCCCATCGACGGACGCACGACAGGTCCCAAGAATCTTCTGTAAATCGCCAGAGCAATACGCTTTGGCGATAATCGTCGTGGACCGGCCAATAGTGCGCTCGTTTTAGAGATATCATGCGGGGCCATAGGAACCTTAGGCCGGGAACCGATTACGTGACTAATCTTTCTAACAACACGTGCCAAAGGAAGGACAATCCGCAATGCGCGAGGGCCATCCGGATCACGTAAGCTGCTGACTAGACGGTCATAACGGGCCGCGCGCGCGGCAACTCTTTGCAGGTCTCTCTGTGCGTCCTGTGCGTCGCTCTGCGCGTCGGCAATCATCGCCCTTAATCGGGTGACCTCATCCCGAGAAAGATCAAGTGATGCTGCAAGGGTGTCTGATCTGGCCTTGGCAGCCGTCAGTTTCTCGGTGAGTTCAGTATTCCTGGCGGAGAGTTCGGCCTGGTCGATTCTCAACTGTTGCGCGCCCTGATCGAATATCCCGTAATTGTCAAGGACGTTGAGGGGCATGTCAAAACGAGAAAGAAGCTCTTTATCTTCATCCCTCAAATAAAAGACGTTGATGCCGTCAAAGAATGCGCGAATATAATTGTTCGTGAGGAGTTTTGGCTCCCACTCCTGATTAACGAGCTCGTTTGACCAAGGAGCAGTCGCCTCGATCACCATAACCTGAGGACGGATCACCTTCCAATTTGTCGATCGGATGATAGCCATCTCGGCACCCTCCGCATCTATCTTAAGGAAGTTGATCGTCCGGTCTTTGGCGTACTTGGCAACCAAACTGTTCAATGTAATTGCTGAAACACGACTTATTTGTTCGGTTGACACATTATGATCATGATGCACTTCCGCTGGCATCACTTTAGACATACCAGGATTGGAGGAATTCTCGAGGAAGCCTATTTCGCCATCGTAGTCAACAACCGCCGCTTTCAAATTTACGTCGCGCGGACGAGCTCGCTCAAGTTCATCGAATACGGGCCCCGGCTCGACGTTAACACCACTCCACCCACGATCATAAAATGTCTTGGTGACCGACGCTACCGTTGGATGATATGCGCCAATGTCAATGTAGAAGCCGTCTTTTAGATCCTGAAATATTCGATTCAGGATTACATCCTCACGGTTCTGGGCATAGCTTGTAATTGTCGCTGCCATGAGAGGCGGTTTTCCATTACTACCCATAACTTCTCCCGTATCCCTTATGTTATTATTCTTGTACCCAACTAGCGATCTTTTGGCCAAAGTCCCTCCATGTCGGGATTTCGATGCCTGCGGCCTCTCCCCACAAACTTTCTGCCGCCTGATCCTTGAGCATGTGCCGGACAGCATTGGCAATGGTTTCTGGCCTAATATCATCAATCGTAAGTCTCCCACTAGGGGGAAGCAAATCAAGACTGGGTATCCCCTTCGACGCGATTACCGGAACGCCCGCGATTAAGCTTTCGTACGGAGGTATGCCGAAGCCCTCGGCAGAGCTTACGAAAATGGTGGCTCTCGAATTCTCGAGGACCTCTGCAACCACTGCATCAGTCGCGTGATCGAAGTGTCGAAAAAGTGGTCTGCCGGCTATTCGTTTTAAGATCGCCATCTCGACGGGTGCGTATACATCACTGCGACCAACGATTGTCAGCGGCGCCTCCACACCTGAATCCCACAGACTCTCGAACGCCAACATAATCGCCGCTACGTTCTTCCGCGGCTCGATGCTCCCTATAAAACTGAACATTCGCTTGCGATTGTCGAATTGCAGCTTCGGCATTGCGTAGCCATCTCCGCCTAGCGGAAAAGCAGGCCCTGCTCGCTCAGGTGCCCGAACAATTTTTTCAATGTATTCGGTTCGAGTTGCTTCACTGATAAATGATACCCTGGGAACCTCTTGCAGCGTCCGGATGTAGTGCATCAGAGTTTCGGTAGTCCTGCATGGCCAAAATTGTGGCTGTAAGAACGGAATGAAATCATACACCAGCCATGCCACGCGTGAATGAGGTGCGCGACACAGAGTCCTGTAGGCGTTCAATCGAGTAGGGTGATAATGCACCTCAACATTGAACAAGCCGCCAATGAGGTCATGATTTGAGATCGGCCCTTTTCCAGTGAGAAGGGGCATCAAACGATCGCGCTCCTCCTCTTCTGACCTGCCGTCCTTTATTTCCTGCAGGACCTGGTCCGGCAGTTCGACAAATGACTCGGTCTCATGGTCGAATCGGCAAGCAATCAAATCCGCTGGCCCAGACCAATGGTTGATGATCTCTCGCTCTACTCTCTGGATGCCACTGTGTATCGGATGCTGGACAAGCAGGGTGAGATCAATGAAAATCTGCGACACGCTCACGACGCAACATTCCTAATTCTCGAATTCAGCTTCGTATCCAAACCAAGCGATTGGCTCAGCAATTCGGCGTACCGTTTGAAACTGTGCTCCTCACAGTAAATCCGCTGCGATTCCTTAAGCTTTGCGCGATTCCGGATGCGATCAGAAATCTCCGCCAAGGCACCCGCTAAGAGTACCGGGCTCGGATGATCCGGAATTCGTAGCACATAAGAAGGCGCGTCCATTGCTTCCGCTAGATCATCATTTGCAACAGTCGGCAGTCCGGCTGCGATGCAGTCCAGCAGAGCTCCTGAAAGCCCTCCTAGAAAATGCGTTCGCAGCTGTATTCCGGCGTCGGCTGCAGTAAGAAAATCACGATAGGTAGAATCGCTGGTATACTCCGCGACAAACTCAACATTGTCCTCCAGACCAAGCTGTGCGCGCAGATCCAGAAACTTCTGATGCTCCATCGCCCACCCACCGACAAAATAGAGTTTCGCCGGTATTTTCCAGCTTCGCAGAAGTTCGATCGCCCAGATACATTCTTCGGCGCCTTTGTTAGAGTGAACAAAGCCGAACGTGGCGATGGCGAACTCCTCTTCCTTGATACCGAGCCGTTCACGTGCGCGTCTTTTTGCTCCCGGATCAAGCGGATCATCGGTCCACGGTCGGTAAATCGAAAAAGGCAGATGAATCGCTTTAGCATCAAGTCGGGCATTGACGATGTCTGTAGTGACCCGAGAATGCAGAAAAAGCGGCGACGAAACCTGAGAGAGTTCTCCGAGAAAGGTCGCCTCGAGCAATGACTCGTCGTTCATCCATCTATCGATTTCCTCGCCACTTACTAGGCGCCCCAGTTCCTTTTGCGCGACTTCCTGTGCCCGGTCCCTCCCAAGCATCAATCGATAAAAGCTCAGAAGGCGATTGTCATGCTCGATGCACGCTCCCCCATAACGAAGTAGCAAGTTGAATATCTCAAAGTGAAAATGGGAGTTGCCGACAACTCCGATTATCTTGTCATATTCGGACGACACAAAAGGAATGTCTGATACGATATTCGCTCTGACAGCACCTTCCGGCTTTGCCTCCGGAATGGCCCGTGCATAAACATCGAGGTCGACAATCTTACCGAGTTCTTTAATTGTCGCTGCGGAATAGTCTGCTACGCCCGAACGATCGGGCGGTATAGGGCTTAGGAATGCGACCCTGGGCCGAGCTCCCCTATTGACGCGAGGAACCACCACCTGTTTCCGGGCTTGCAAAAGAGCGTCCACCGCCGACCAGAAGTTCTCTGCAATATTGTCTGCCCGAAATCGCTGCCATCTGGTTGACTGGTCTTCGACGATCGCCAAACGATGAGTCGGATCTGTGACCAGCTTTTCGATCTTCGCCCTCGCTTCTTCGACGTCGTCAGGGTGGAACATAAGGTCGTCCCGCTGAACAAGTTCCGCATGCGCAGGAATCGCAGACACAACCACTGGGACGCCTGCAGCCATAGCTTCAACCACTGGAAGCGAAAATCCCTCCATATGGGCTGCCACTATGGCACCGGTAGCACCTCGATAAATTGCGACAAGATCGGTCTCTTCAACAAATCCCGTGAAATAAAGAAGCTCCGGATCCCCCCCATATTGCACGTAGAGGTCGCGCAAGCTCGCCTGCCAGTCAGGAGAGTAATTGCCGGTAACGACCAGCGCTACCCCCTGATCCTGTAACGTCCTGCTTCCAGCATGGGCCTTTATCGGACATTCGATGTTTTTTCTGGGCTCGGCTCCGCCGCAAGCAAGAACGTAGGTTTTTGGTAGTTTCTCCCTCCGCAGAGAAGCGTAGACAAGCTCAAATGCGCTATCCACCGGCGCAGAAGTGTTTGTGATTTGCTTTGCGTCGATTCCTAAGATGCGCTGCAGTTCATCCGCACTGTACTGCGAGATTGGGAAGAAATGATCGTACCGCGAGAGCCACAACATCTGAGTCTTGTAGTTCACCCGGTCTGATGCCCTGGGTAGATATCGTTCCGGCTTCAGCAGAGGGATAAAGTCATATACCACGGCTATCTTGAGAACGTCGGGATCATCTACGATGCGCCCGACAAATAACGGATCATGCGTCATTGGTGAAAGTTCGACGAATATTGCGGGTCGCGCCTCCAGGCAAGCGTATGGACTGCTGCTGACTCTATCGACAAGGCTTCGGAATGAGTCGTCTAAGGGCGGCATACCCGTATCAACGAGGCCGATTGTCGAGACCTTATTGTTTCTGCGTAGTCGGTCAATTGACCGGACCAAATTTGTAGATAGCCTGCCGACGCCGCGGTATTTGTAAGAGGAGTCTTGAAGACACCGCATGTCGAATATGATCAGTTGTTCGTTTTTGTTCATCCCGCATCCGCTCATATTGGACCCTTCTTCTAGCTGCATAAGCTGGATGCGGCAAGCGAAATGCGGTCCCATTTCTCTGGGTTCGAATGGCCAAATCTCAAGTTAAGGGAGTGTCAGGAATTCTGTGCGGTGGGCCATGATGATGAAAAGGAGCGAATCATCACATGGCTATCGAAAAGGAACTTTTGGACCAGCTTCTTGCCGG
>NZ_JARFYN010000109.1 GCF_030272695.1 Martinezella calliandrae | reverse complement strand
GGCCGGGAGCCTGACAGAGCAGTCATTGCGGGCGGCGACAACGTCGGCAGCGTCCACACGAGCCATGACCAACTCGATCTCAACCAAGATCGCTCCGAGCGGCGGCTCAAAGTTCTTTCTTGCCCTCTGTCTCCCTGCTATCGTGGAAGTGGGGAGACGGCGCCATGAGCGAGAACCGAAAGCTGGCTGCAATCCTGGCCGCGGACGTGGTTGGGTACAGCCGGCTTGCAGGTGCCGATGAGGACCGCACCCTGGCGAGGTTGCGCGCACTGCGCAGCGATCTCATCGATCCGACGATCGCCGTGCACCATGGCAGGGTTGTGAAGCGCACCGGCGATGGCGCACTGGTCGAGTTCCGCAGCGTGGTGGACGCCGTGCGCTGCGCCATTGAGGTGCAGAACGGTATGGTGGAGCGCAATGACGGGGTGCCGCAGGACCGCCGCATCGAGTTCCGGATCGGTATCCATCTGGGCGACGTCGTCGAGGAAAGCGACGGCGATCTGATGGGCGACGGTGTCAACATCGCCTCGCGATTGGAGGGCGTCGCCGCGGCGGGCGCAATCTGCCTGTCCGAGGATGCCTACCGCCAAGTCAAGGCGAGGCTCGACCTCTCGGTCAGCGATCTCGGCAGCACGCGGCTCAAGAATATCGCCGATCCGATCCGGGTCTATTCGCTGCAAGTCGGCAGCGCCGGGACCAAGGCAGCCGCGACCTCGGAAACCGCGACGAGCCAACCGGCGACGGCACCCTCGCCGAAGCTGTCGATCGCCGTCCTGCCCTTCACCAACATGAGCGGTGACGCCGAACAGGACTACTTCGCCGACGGCATTTCGGAAGATATCATCACGGCGCTATCGAAGCTGTCGCAGCTCTTCGTCATCGCCCGCAATTCGTCCTTCACTTTCAAGGGCAAGAACGTCCATGTGCAGGAGGTGGGCACAAAGCTCGGCGTGCGTCATGTGCTTGAGGGCAGTGTACGCAAATCGGGGAACAGGGTACGCATCACCGCGCAGCTCATCGACGCGACCACCGGCGGGCATCTATGGGCGGAGCGGTTCGATCGCGACCTGACCGACATATTCGCGGTTCAGGACGATGTCACGCAGCAGATCGTCGACGCGCTTTCGGTCAACCTGGCTGAGGGCGATCGGCAACGACTGGCGCCGGGGCAGACCCGGCACCCCGAGGCGTACGACTGCTTCTTGCGTGGTCGGGAGCTGTGGCACCGGTTGACGAAGCAAACGAACAGCGACGCGCGTGACCTTTTGCAACGTGCCGTCGAACTGGACCCGAACTTCGCCTCGGCACATGCCTTCCTCGCCCTTACCCACGGGCTCGACTACCTGAACCAGTGGAGCGCGTCACCACAGCGCTCGATCGAGCAAGCCTCAGAGGCTGCGACGCTGGCGGTGGCGCGGAATGATAGCGATCCCGTGGCGCACTGGGCGCTGGGTCTGGTCAGCCTTTACCTGCGACAACACGACAGAGCCATCAGCGAGGCCGAGCGTGCGATAGTCCTCAATCCGAACTTCGCCGAAGGGCAGGTCAGCCTCGGCGAGGCACTTCTCTATTCAGGCAGATCTGAGGAGGCGCTCACCTATTTCGAACGGGCGAGGGTCCTGAACCCGTACTTTCCGGATATCGTTCTCCACTTTCAGGCCTGGGCCTTGTTTCAAATGAGAAGGTATGAAGAGGCCGTGGAACTGTTGCTGCAGCGCGTGAGCCGTAACCCTCTTACCGATGTCTCGCGCGCGCTTCTGGCCGCCTGTTACGGGCACCTCGACCGTTTCGAAGAAGCTCGCGCGACTTGGCAAGAGGTAATGCGCGTCAACCCCGGCTATTCCTTGGAATATCGTCGCAAAGTCTTGCCCTTCAAGAACCCCGCCGATTTCGAGCTCGTCATGGAGGGGCTACGCAAGGCCGGTGTCGTACAATGACGGGTGATTAATGTTCGATCTTGAACCTGTTGCCGCCATTTGCGCTGGGGATAAGCGATAGCCAATGCCGATGCAACCACGACGTCCAGCGTGACCGCCTTGGTTTGATTGGATCCCGTGGGAGGCGAGCCGGCGTTTTCCGCAGGTGCCGACTTCCTACCAAGCCCGGCCCCGGTGCAGGTGAAGGAGTCGGCCGATGCACGCCCCCGTTATCCCCGCCCATTAGCGGTGAAACGATTTGTCGGCAGCACTCGATGCGAACCGCTTGATTCACCGGTCGGTGACTGGCTCCTGTTGTCCTTGGGAGAGAATTGCGGTCGCAAGGCAGTGAAATTTCGCGACGTCGGCGGTACAGAGGGTTTCGCGTGCGGAACAACGAATGCCAGGTAGAGCTTGTTCCTTCCCGACTTACACGTCGCCTGTCCAAGTTGGACTGATCTCGCTAGTTCGATTCAAACCAGGAATATATATAAATTGCGACTAACATCTGCCTGCGCTCCGCGGAGGTTAGATCAGCGCGATTTGATTTGCAATTATCGCGAGAGTGTATTAGTAATATATTGGGGATAATACTGAAAGCTACGTCACGATTTTTCGTTTTAACGTAGCTATTTGTGATTAATACGTCAAATCGCGCAATATATACTATCACGCTTTTCGTGATGGTGCGGCGTTGTCGTGCGACGAACTGTCAACGTTTGTGTCGCCTGCGCTGACGTAACTGATGGCATTTGGAACGTGTCTGGCGACGATGCGCCAAACGGTCGAACCCTGGGCAAGACCGAATGGTTGCCTGTGGCCAGCGTTCAAATCCGCAGCTCTGGACGGCTGTTGTCGTTTCGAACATTTCGTTGGGCTGGAAAGATGCAAGTGGGGAAGGCAGGCAGAGAATTTCAAATCGGCTTGGCCATGGCGGGAGCGATCTCCGCAGGCGCCTATTCTGCCGGCGTTTTTGATTTTCTCATCCAGGCTCTCAACGCATGGCAAAAGGCAAAGGACGATCCGGCTAACAAGGACGCGATTCCCAATCATACGGTTGGAATAAAGGTGATCGCCGGTGCTTCCGCCGGTGCAATCACGGGAGCTCTGGGTGCGGTGGCGCTGGCGGGAGGGGTCACGCCAGTTAAGTTCGAGGGCGGTCAGACAGGGAACGCCCAACTGATCAAATATCTCCTGCCGAACCTCTATGACGCCTGGGTGGTCCGCCCGACCATGCTTTCTCAGAACGGGGGCGAAGACTTTCTGAGGGTCTCCGACCTTGATGGCGCCAGTAACGTGGTTTCGGTGCTGAACAGCAAGGTCCTTTCCGAGATCGAAGACGCGGCGCTTCGGCTGGATGCAATAGGAGAACCATATCCATACATCTCATCGAGCCTTGAGATCTATCTGACAGTCTCGAACCTACGCGGGGTGCCGTACTCTGTAAGCTTCAGAGGTGGCGACTACGGCATGATGAACCACGGTGATCGCATTCACTACCGGATTGAAGGGCTCGGCACTTGGGATAGCCCCAGCCGATTTGCGCAGGACGACAAAGTGCGCAAGCTGAATGTCCAGGACCTAAGGACCAACGGAGGCAAGCCTAGTGCTGAATGGGTACATTACGGGCTTGCAGCCGTCACATCCGGAGCCTTTCCAATCGGTCTGGCCGCAAGGCAATGGAATGCGACCTCGGACGAATATGAAGATCGAAACTGGCCAATCACGGATGCACAACTGGTCAAGGACCGCATGAAGCCTGCCTGGCCTGAGAGCTGGCACAAAAATCCTTCACGCGCCTTTGCTTATACCGCGGTCGATGGCGGCCTTATTAACAACGAACCCTTCGAATTCGCCCGCTACTGCTTGATGGAGACGCCTGGGCAACAAAATCCGCGGAGCGGCGATGACGCTGATCGCGCGGTAATAATGATTGATCCATTCCCCGAAGCGCCGCCATTTCCCCAAGATGGTGAACCGGCGGGCGATCTTATATCGGTGCTGATGACGCTCATACCGGCGCTTCGAACGCAGACACAGTTCAAACCTGCGGAAGTCGCGGTCGCAGCCGTTGACGGCATTTTCAGCCGCTTCCTCATATCTCCCCACCGAACGGCACCAGATGGAACGGAACAGGTCTACGCCCTAGCATCAGGTCTCCTCGGCGGCTTCGGTGGTTTTCTCGCCCAGACATTCCGCGAACACGATTATCAATTGGGCCGTCGCAATTGCCAGAAGTTCCTAAGCGAGTCTTTCGGACTTTACGAAGACAATGAGATCATCAAAGCGTGGCCCGAGGCCGCTCGCTCAAACGCTGCTTTCCATGGGGCTGTGATTGACGAAAAACAGATCTATCGGATCATTCCTCTCTTAGGAGACGCCCTTCCGGAAGTGCCCTATCCCACTTGGCCGCAGATCGACGATGGATTTCTTGGCGATCTTCAGAATGCTACCGAATTGCGCATCAGCAAATTGGCCGCGGCATCAGTGGCACAGAAGGGGCCGACGTGGTTCCTTCGTCGCCTTATGGAGATCGCCTACTCATTTGAAAAGGAAAGGTTATTTGACTTCGTCAGGTTTTCACTCCTTTCGGATTTGGTCCGCAGGGATCAACTTGCGAGCTGGAAGTTTCCAGTAAAATGGAAACGACCATCATTGGCCAGCGAGCAAGAGATTCGCCTCGTTCTAGCCGAACTCCTCAGTCCCAAATTTGAACTCAGGAATGAGGCAGGCATCGCCAAGGCTACCGGCCTGGATATCGGGAAGGTCCGAGACATTCTTGCGACTTGCCAGGCGGAAACGAATTCCAAATTCGCTGTGTGGCGAGCAGGTTGGACCGACAAGGCGGGCGGTCCGCTATTCGCCCTCGTCTCTCGTAAGCCAACGACCGTTTGGCGCCTTCCTGGGATCCGACAAATCGGAAATTGGTTCACCGTCCCATCCGTTGATCCGCCCGGCGTTTGATATGTGAGGTCATGGCGATGTGGAATTCGATTGTACTCGACGTCGGAATTGGCCTGGCCTTCATGTATTTCCTGTTGGCGCTGGCCTGCAGCGTGATCCAGGAGCTCATTGCGAACGTCACGAGCTGGCGCGGCCGGCACCTCTTAAACAGCATAAAGGTCATGCTGAACGATCCAGCGATGACGGGGCTGGCAAAGCGCGTTTATTCGAATCCCCGGATCCGGAGCCTTTCGCTCCCAGGTAAGCTGCCGAGCTACATTCCTTCGGCTGCATTCGCCAAGGCGATTGTGGACACCTTCTCTGAACAGGGAATGCTCCAGCAATCCTCGCCGGCGTTTCAGGGGCCGCTTTCTCCTTTTCTTCGAGACGCTGCAGGCGATGTCGACAAGCTGCAGGCTTCAATTGAGACATGGTTCGACAACGCCATGGATCGTTTCGGTGGATGGTACAAGCGGAATGTCCAGCTCGTGCTTCTCGCCATCGCCTTCTTTATGGCCGCTGCAGTCAATGGCAGCACATTCGAGGTCGCTCGCCAACTATGGTCGCAGCCAATGATTCGAGCGGCCGTTGAATCCCAGGCCGCGAACATTGTTCGTACGACGCCCACTGATGCAACGGGCGGGCAACAGATGGCCAGCCCTGACCTTGAGCAACTGACAGCTACGATGAATGAAACTCTTCCGATTGGGTGGACAGCATCTTCATATCAGCGGCTCTTCCGCGGATTGGAGGCTGAAGCCGCTCCAACAGTGAGCGGCTCCGAGGTTTCCGTGACTGGCACCAGCGAGGCGGCGCCGCGCTTGACGCCGCTCACGACCAAACAATGGATTTTCGACTGGATCGAGCAACTCTCTGGCTGGGTGTTAACGGCCTTGGCGGCATCGCTAGGAGCACAGTTCTGGTTCGACACACTGGGGGAGGCCCTCGGCATTCGTGCCGCAGGCAACAGGCCAACGTCAAAAAGCCGATAGTCAATCCGCGTAGATCCGCGGGCGAAGCACACAGCGCAGTTAAATCCTACTGCGCCAACATTGGGAGGGTGAAATGCCGAATGCCGATGACATTGGGTGGTTCAAAGACCACTTCCATGGCGTGATCGAGACGGCAACGGCCGGGGGGCCGTTCGACCTCGATATGATGACAGCTTTGGCGTGTCAGGAGACGGGGGAAATCTGGCCCATACTCAGACACGACAGGAATTTGGGCATCGATCAGATCGTGGCGCTCTGTGTCGGTGATACCCTCGATGCCAGCGGCGGGCGAGGCGCCTTCCCGAAGAATAAGGCAGATCTTGTCGCAGTAAACCATGGTCAGGAGATGTTCGATCTCGCTCATCAGGCACTTGTTGACATGGCTGCGCATATTGCCAGCTATCGCGACGCCGCCAACAAGCCAAACAAGTTCGTCCACGGATATGGCGTCTGGCAGCACGATCTGCAGTTCTTTCTGAACGATCCAAATTATTTCCTGCAGAAACGGTACGAGAACATCGACGAGACCCTTAGGAAAGCACTAAGTGAGCTGCACGATGCGCTCAAGAAGGTAGGCTTCCAATCGAAAACTAGGCTTGACGACATGGAGAAGGCGATCGTCGCAATCGCCTACAATACCGGCGGCTACAATCCCAGCAAGGGACTCAAGCAAGGATTCAAAGACGACAGCGGTCGGTTTTACGGCGAGGCCATATTCGATTTCATTCGGTTATCAAAGACTGTGGGAGGCAATGGAAATCCTCCCGAAATCGCGCCACCTCCCGCTGGCACCGCGATTGTCCCGCCGCCTACCGACATCTCGGCGAACGGACGAACATTCGTCGTCAACACAAAGATAAGTCCGCTTCGTCTTCGGAGCACACCGCAAATCACTGACCCGCCGGGCGAGAACGTCATCGCACAGCTTCCCGACGGCCAACCAGTTCGGGCAGTCGATGGAAAGGTGACGAACGGCTTTCGTGAAGTGGAGACGAGCCTTTCAGGGGCCAATCTGCACGGCTTCGCTTTTTCGAAGTTCCTCGTACCAGCAACTGCGAACACCGATATCCCGATTGTCGCCCCGGAAGCAAATCCCCCGGCAAACGGGATTGTCGCAGTATCCATGCCTCGCAAAGACGGAACGATTACCAGACGGGTCGATCTAGCAGACGCCCATTCGCTGAACGAACCCAAGCAGCCGACCCGAAACGGCACGTCTCCAACGGAACTCATAGATGAGCTGGAAGCGATCATTGATTGGCTAGCCTCGGATGATCCAGATTACAAGCGTTATCAGCCACGGGACGGACTGACGTTCTGTAACATTTATACGCACGACTATTGCATGTTGGCTGGCGCTTACCTGCCACGTGTCTGGTGGACGCCCAAGGCAATCCTGGCTCTGTCTCATGGAACTGTGGTCCAGCCGCTCATCGGCGATACGATCGATGAAATGAGAGCGAATGATCTGTTTCGATGGCTGCGGGATTTCGGTCCAATGTTCGGATGGCGCCAGACCGGCACACTCACCAAGCTGCAGCAATCCGCCAATCAGGGAGGTCTTGGTATTATCATCGCCCGCCGAAAAGAGGAGGGGAGGTCTGGACACATGGTAATGGTGATTCCGGAAAGCGACACGTTTGCCGCTTCGCGAAACGCAGCTGGAGATGTAGTGGCGCCCCTGCAGAGCCAAGCAGGTGCCGTCAATTTTCGGCGTGGTGTTGGTCGCCTGAACTGGTGGTCCGACGACAGATTTGCCGAGAGTGCATTCTGGATCCACGGCTAACGGGCGGCCGGTCCGACGAATGCTTCTGACGCTTTCCAGAATGGCCATAAAGGTGGCGCGGTGCGCAGCGGTGCCGCGGCGCATACGAACTTCAATTGACATTAAATGGACCCCGCATCAACACGCATATCTTCGATTGCGGTATTGACTGCCGCTTTGGCCGCACTGACAGTACTGCTTTCCGCTGGCGTCAGTTTCGCCCAACAAGCCCCCGACACGGCGACGCCGCCAGTTCAACAGCCACCCCAGACCGAAAAC
>NZ_JARFYN010000108.1 GCF_030272695.1 Martinezella calliandrae | reverse complement strand
GGTACATTCTATCTCGAACTGCAACAAAGGCGCTAAGCTGCCTGCTTTTCGGGAGCCATGGTTTGAGCCGTACCTTTTCGCATTTGAGTTTTGACGAACGCCGATCGATTTCCAGGATGTTGGATCAGAAGTTTAGCCAGTCTGAGATCGCCAGACGCCTCGGCCGGGACCGTGCGACCATCTCCCGGGAGATCAAACGCAACTACTGGCACGATCAGGAATTGCCCGATGCCGAGGGCTATTGGGCGATGACCGCCAACGACATGGCGCACGAAAGGCGCCGGCGGATCGGCAAGCTCTTTCGTCGCGAGGATCTGCGGAACGAAGTGATCGGAAAGTTGGAATCCGGCTGGTCGCCGGAACAGATTGCTGGACGACTGAAGATCGAACCAGCGGCCAAGGCAAGCGTCTGTCACGAGACGATCTACCGGTATGTCTATTCACCAGAAGGACAACGGCAGCAACTCGCGCGGCTTCTCCCGGAACGGCGGAGAAAGCGCCGGCCGCGATATGCTCGCAAGCCGCAGAATCCAGTCTTTCCAGATGAGCGTTCGATCAAGCATCGGCCGGAAGTCATCAACGATCGCAAGGAATTCGGTCACTGGGAGGCCGATCTCATGATCTTCGAAAGGGTTCAGGGCAATGCCAATGTGACAACGGTTGTCGAGCGGACGAGCCGGTTCACCATGCTGTTCAAGAACAACGACCGGCAGTCCAAGCCAATCATGGAGCGGCTCATCAACGTGCTCAGCCCCCTGCCCAAGCATGCCCGCCAAAGTTTGACGTTTGATCGCGGATTTGAATTCGTCTCCTGGCGGCGACTAAAACAAGGAATGGGAACCGATGCATGGTTCTGCGATCCGTCTGCGCCCTGGCAAAAAGGCTCCGTCGAGAACATGAATCGGCGGATTCGGCGTTACCTGCCGAGGGATACTGCTGTCCTGTCAGTTCCTGATGAATCGATACGATCACTGATTGATCAGTTGAACAATACCCCGAGAAAATGCCTTGGTTTCTGCACCCCAGCTGAAGTGTTCAGGCGTGAAGTGAACAAATGACGGCAAGCCGCGGCGGAGGATGGATTTCATGAATGATCCTGCTGTGATTGCGCGGCGAGAGAAAGCGTTATTGAGGCAACCAGCGGCGGAATAAAGATCGTCAGTGCACGCCGATGTCGCTTTGCGTATCCGATTCCAGCTGCAGGCAGGCGGACCAAAGCGGCGTCTTGTGGAAGGATCCGTCCTGGAAGAGTGTGAGCCCCTCTCGTGCCTCATAGAGCAAGCCGAGCCAGCATAAGCGTTGGAAGACGCCATACTGAAGATCGGATTTCAGCTTCCAGGCTTCCAGGGTCATTTCGGTTTCTGAAAGAGGCGCCAGATCTGGATAGAGGATCTTTACAACATCTAATGGCGTGCAACCTTCTCTGGCTTTGATATTGAGAAGATTGAGGAACATGCGCCACCAGCGTAAACGCGCTCGGACCTCCTCTTCCCGCTCGGTGGCGTGGACATACGAATAGAGATAATCCGTGGCGACCAGATCGAAGAAGGCTTGCGGGTTCACCAGAAACTCCCGGCCGCGTCTGGTTGGCAGCAGCACATTCTTTTTCCGGCGGAGAAGCTTCAGATGACGGGTCATGTCGCGCACGACCCAAAGCGGCGGCATGTCGCTTTCATTGAGCACCTTGTTCATGCTGTAGAGATCTTTTGCTGTGAATCCTGGCCATAGGAAGTGCACAGCGGCCCAATGCACGAACTTGCGGTTCATGGCGCCGGTCGCCGTCAATCCTATGCCACCCTCACCGTCAGCATAGGCAATCGAAAGAAGCATGCCACGAACAAGTGGTGACAGCGCGGCGACATCGACGTCCCCATAAAGCCAAAGGGGAGCGTCATCACCCGCCCCCGTTCCTCCCTTGCAACCCGGCCCAGCCGGTCGGATCGGGGGCTGATCTCCCTACCCTGTAGCAGCCTCTAAGCCCTTGTTGCATTTACATTAGAAGTCGCACGCAAAGATAAAGTGTCCTGATCCTGCAAAGTTGGAATGTCACTCTCCCCGGGTTTTGATGACCTGGGAGATTGCGGATGGGATTGATTGCGATGAGCGAGCGTGACCTGCTTCGAATTGAGGTCTTGTCGAAAGTGATTGCCGGGCGCATGACGCTGGTGTCGGCGGCACATGTGCTTGGCTTAAGCACGCGCCAGGTGCGTCGTCTGCGCGATCGGATCAGCGCTGGCGGTGCGGCGTCGATAAGGCATCAGGCGATCGGCCGCCCGTCGAACAATCGGATCTGCGACGGCGTACGCGATTATGCCATGGCGATCGTGCGCGAGCGCTATGCCGATTTCGGTCCGACGCTGGCGGCCGAGAAGCTTGCCGAACGCGATGGATTGCGCGTGTCGCGCGAGACGTTGCGGCAATGGATGGTGGCTGCTGGCCTGTGGCTATCGGCCAAGCAGCGGCGGACGTTTCATCAGCCGCGGTTGCGGCGCGAGGCCTACGGTGAACTGGTGCAAATCGATGGATCCGAACATCGCTGGTTCGAAGATCGCGGTGATCCATGTACATTGCTGGTGTTCATCGATGATGCGACCGGCAAGCTGATGCAGTTGCGGTTTGTACGATCGGAAAGTACGTTCAGCTATTTCGAGGCGCTGGAACTCTATCTGAAGGCGCATGGTGCTCCGGTCGCCTTCTATTCCGACAAGCATTCGGTGTTCCGGGTGGCGAAGAAGGATGCCAAGGGCGGTCAGGGCATGACCCAGTTCGGGCGGGCGCTTTGCGAGCTAAACATCGAGATTCTTTGTGCAAACTCGAGCCAGGCCAAGGGTCGCGTCGAACGGATGAACCGGACGCTACAGGACCGGTTGATCAAGGATCAGCGTCTGGAGGGTATCTGCGGCATGGACGACGGCAACGCTTTCCTGCCTCGGTTCATGGAGCGCTATAACCACCAGTTTGCCGTTATCCCTGCCCGATCTGACGATCTGCATCGGCCGCTGAACCTTGCCCCGGATCGGCTGCGCGACGTCCTGTGCAAACGTGAGCAGCGTTATGTCGGTGCCCAGTTGACGTTTTCGTTCGAGCGCCAGCGGATCATGCTGGAGGAGACCGAGGTGACGCGCGGGCTGGTCGGTCGGTATGTCGAGACCTACGCGCTTGCCGACGGCAGGCTGGATGTGCGCTGGAAGGGGCATTCCCTACCCTACCGGGTGTTCGACAAGGACCAGCGGGTGACGCATGCGGCGATCACCGAGAACAAGCGGCTCGGTGATCTCCTGGCCTACATCAAGGAGCGTCAGGAGCAGCCGACGAAGCCCGCCGTGAAGACGAACAGCGAGAAGATTGGCTACAAACCGCGGGGCCGCAGGCCGGGCAAGCGGACGGATTTTATGAACGATCCCGCCGTCATTGCTCGGCGCGAAAAGGCACTGTTGAGAAAGCAAGCTGCCGAGTGACGGGTCGATTGGATCGTCTCAAAGCTAAAGCCGAAGGGGTGGCCCTCATCCGCCCCCTCCCTTCCCTTGCAACCCGGTCCAGCCGGTCCGGTCGGGGGCTTGCCTCAGCGCCGGTGGAGATGTCGAGTGTCGCATGTCTAAATGGCTGACGACGCCGCTCAAAGTGACATTTTAACTTTGCGCAGCGCCGGACAATTCAACCTTGCTGCCACATTGTGTGTGTAGCCGGGTACATTCTATTTTCAAGTGCGACATGCCAATGATTTCAATCGCTTCACTTTGGAGATTTTGGCATGTCCCGATGCTATACGCAGCTTGCTCTCGCCGACCGACGACGCCTACATCAGCTGGTGGCGGCAAAAGTTCCGGTCAACGAAATGGCCCGCCAGCTTGGCCGTCACCGCTCGACGATTTACCGCACTACGACGGCTATTACAGCACGGTTGCTCACGATATCTCCAGGGGGCATCGTCAACTTAACGGACGCGAAACAGCGGCAGCCCGTTCGCGCCACTGTGGTTCATGCCCGAGCGATTGCCGCCCATAGGCTCATCGCCCCTGAACGCAATTCGCGATGGTGACCGGAGGAGATGTCATGACGTGGGATGTGGAACAGGTTGGCAATCGGGTCATGGATGGAGACGAAGCGTTGTAGATTGCCGGGTGTCGAGCATCGCTCCCACAAAGGGCTGAACAACCGGGCGGAGAATTCCCATCAGCCGATCCGGCGACGAGAGCGGATTATGAAGCGCTTTAAGTCACCGCGACATGATCTCCCGCTTTGCGCCATCGTAGGAGCGGAGCTTGTCGGTGACCATCACCCGCGGCGGTCGTCCCTGACCGCTCAACAACTTACGCATCAGGCGCTTTGCCGCCTTGGCATTGCGGCGGCTTTGCACCAGAACCTCCAGAACAAAACCGTCTTGATCCACGGCGCGCCAGAGCCATTGCTTCTTGCCGCAGATCGAAACGACGGCCTCATCGAGATGCCATTTGTCGCCGAGCCGACCAGATGAACGGCGGCGGATCTCGTTGGCGAAGGAACGTCCGAACTTCTCTGCCCAAAGCCGGATCGTCTGATGCGAGACGATGATGCCACGCGCCGCCAACATATCCTCGACCATCCGCAGGCTGAGGGGAAAGCGGAAATAGAGCCACACAGCTTGGGCGATGACCTCAGTTGGAAAGCGATGGCGGCGATAAAGCGAATCACCATCTGTCATGGCCTGTCATCGCACAGCCAATTCCACATTCCGTTAAGTTGACGATGCCGAAAAAATCTTACTCCTGGTCTTCGTAGCTATAGGTGGCACAGCTCTCGTCGTCGCTTCGCGGTGGCCTCGAACCGGTGAACACCGCGATCGCCATGGAGCCGTCGCCGTCGCTCCACGTGGCGAGATAGGTGACCTTGCCTGCGCCGCAGAGACGGTTGCCGTTCTTCAATTCCGGATCAAGCGGCTGCGCGAGGCGATAAACCGATCCCGGCACGCGCTTGCCATCGACTACCAAACTGTCTGCGATCAAATCCGAAAAGGTAAGCTCCTTGCCGTTCTCGAAGGTGATCCCGTCATCATCCATATCGATGTCGCCGGTAATGCTCATGGCAGTGTTGCTGCTTGCTGAGTAATGGTCTGCCGCCGTTGCGGATGAAAAGCAGGCCCCCCCCCCCCCCCCCCCCCCCCCCCCCCCCCCCCCCCCCCCCCCCCCCCCCGATCCGTGATCAGTCGTTGATCGGCTTCAGGGACGAGATAATCCCACTGACCGCGTCATCATGCTTGGCCTCGTCTTCCGTCGAGCCCCAATAGGTGATGACCAGCATCTTGTGTTCGGACGGCTGCGCAAATGCGAGTTGCACATGCACCGGGCCGTCCTTATCGGTGCCGTCCCACTCGAGATGGCCGAGCTTCATGCCGTTTAGGGTCGTGTCAGGAAACTCATGCTTGCTCTTTGCATCGATAGTCACGCCATTCTTGACGAGGAAATCGACGGCGTTGTCGACCGTCTTGTCCATGGTTGCATCATCCGCGATATCGATCGAAAAATAGATGGCGGAATCTGGCGAGGTTGCATCAATTCCGGTTTCAGTTTCCTTCGGTCCCCAGCTGTGCGGGATAGACACCTCAGCTATCGGCTCTTCACTTGGAAACTGCAGCGTCTCGGCATGAGCAAACATCGGAAAGGAGATCGCGAGAGCCGCGACCAAAAGCATATGTTTCATGATAGGTCCTGATTAGAAGATTAGACGTCGGCGTTGCGGCGCGCAACTGCCGTGCGATGATGCTCCCATATGCCGAAAATATTCCTAATCCCTATGAAGTCGATCGGACCATTTCTGGTACTGTTCGCAGTAATATCGTCGGCGGTCGACGCGCGGTCCAAGGCCTTCCGGCGACTGCGATAGCTGAGCGCGAAGCCGAACTTCGCCAGGGCCCGGAGGGAATAGACAGCCAGAAGGATTATGAGGACTTTCGCCACCATTTTTCGCCTCCATGCTGACGTACCGACTTACGATACGTTACTGTAGCGTAGCTTTGGCTTGGACCCTGTCAATGCGCGCATCCTCCAGCATCGGAACCGGCCGTCCCCGCAGCCCTGAGGTCGATGCCGCAATCCTTGATGCAGCGCTGGCGCTATTCATCGAGGGTGGGCTTAGCGCGGTTAGCTTCGAGCAGATCACACAACGGTCCGGCGTCAGCAGGACCGCGATTTACCGCCGCTGGTCCTCCAGAGAAGAAATCCTCGCTCGAGCCCTCGGCCACCTTTGCGAAGAGGCGGAGGCCACATTCGCCGACTGGGCCGAGCGGCCGATTTCAGAGGTAATGGATTGGTTCGTGGAGAATGTGCCACGTCAGATGCTCAACCCGCTCTATCGGGGCCTTTCGCGCAGCGTGCTGGCCCTGGGCGAAAAGTCAGAGCTGAAGGCAATTTATTCTGAGGCCGTCCTGCGTCCACGCAGAGCGGCCTTCTCCAACATGATCCGGCGCGCTCGCGCCACTGGCGCTCTTCCGAGTAGTCTCGATCCGGAACTAATCCAAGACATGCTGATCGGCGCCCTGCTCCATCAGATCCTTCTCGAGCCTGCGGACCAGACGGAGGAGCAGCTCAGAGACTACATCATTCGGCTCTTAACCGGCTTAGGACTGCTTCAAAAATGAGCGAACGAATCCAACGACGTGGTGGACAAACAGTGAGAGCAACGGTGCTCGGTATACGATTTTCCCTGAAGCTTTGCATTCTCGCATCACTTGCAATTTTTGCCGCGCATCTCGACGTAACGGGCTTGGTGCAGGTGCTACTTGGGCTCGTGTTCTGTGTGATGAGCGCTGCCGTCTGGGGCGCCTTCCTCTCGCCAAAGCGCAAGCACGAGATCGGACTGGCTGGGCGGCTGGCTCTCGAAGCCGCGTTCTTCGCGGGCGCGGCACTGATCCTGGCTTACGTTGGCTGGCCGGTGTCGGCACTCGCGCTGATCGCGGTTGCCGTTGCCGATCGAATCGCCCTAGCGCTCATCTCGTGAGATTGAGACCGCGGGATGCCGGCGTGCCGCGCGTACCCATCCCGGGCAGTATGCGACGGAGCTGGCCCATGGCCGTCAAATTCCGCAATCTGAAACGGGTGCTGGGGCGTCACAGCGTAAGCGCTTTCCTGCGGTCACGGCGGGTAGAATCAGATGCTGCTATTTTGTGGGCTGATGGGCGGCCAGACGCTCTGCCTCTGCCAACGCGGCAGTTTTGGTTTTGAAGGGCCGACATCAGGGGTGGCCCGACCGATGTCTTACCGCGCATGGTGTGACCCATGGTAGAATAGCGTCAGTGGTGGAGGAGAAAAGGACGAGGCACGACATTCACAGCATGCCTCCAACCATTGCGCAAAAGCTCGTAAATGTTTCTCAAAATTTGGTAGTCGGTGCCGAACTGGCCGTCGGCGCGACCCGAGCATTTATGGGAGGGCCTGTCGATAGGCTGCCCAGGACGCACCGAAAATTGGGCCCCCAACGAAGTTATGCCGGTTCGCGCCTGAGCAGCAAATTGGGTAGCGTCCCCGCCATTCCGCGTTTAGTGTTCTGCCGCCAATCTGCAACTGACACCACGAATAACTTGCCATGCGCGGCCACCTGCTCAAGCTTCTTGCGGAGATTGCTGACGTGGCTATCTAAGGTGTAATCGAGCAAGCTGGCGAAGGTTTACAAAATCCAAGAAAATCAATTTTGCATCATGGGCTCTAGTCCCCGAAAGCACTCTGTCGTCCCCTGTTGCCCATGCGATTTCTTTCATTTCCACATTCCCGATGATCATTTATTCGCGCTGCGGGGAACCACAAATAAGCGGAACCAGATAATGCTGTTAGGAAGCATAGCGCTTGAAAGGATGCGAACCGAGGCCGTCAAACTGCTCGCTCCTTGTCTCCATCGCCGCAAGACGCTATATAAGGTGATGTATTAATTGCGGTAAAAATCGATGACGTTAGTCACTACGACAGTGTTAGCAACGGTAAACGCCCCTTACGGGACGAGCCTTTCAGCTGAGCAGTTGGCGTCGAAGATTGTCGACCCGGGAAGCGCCGATCATTACGACGCATCTGCATTTGCGTTCTTTTCTGAAGTTAGCGAAAGCCTTCAGCATTCGTTTCTCGATGAAATGCACGTCAATCTTACAGATGCCTCTGTCGTTGCAAAGCGGTTTTCCGACATGGCCGGATACGAACTGCCGCTCGCCCGGGCCGCCTAGTGACACAATCTGAAAATAGTCATTGGGCAGAGCTCTTTGACCAGGCCCAGAAGATAATCAGCCAAGCTAATTCGAAGTTCACCGTTCTCGACAGCTGGAGTTTCGGCGGCGGCACTGCGCTGATGCTTCAAATCGACCATCGGGAAAGTTTCGATGTCGATATCTTCATCGACGATCCTCAGGTGCTGCCTTATCTCAATCCACAAACGCAGGGCTTTACTCTCGATATATACCCTGACGCTTACACTTTCGACGGCACGCATGCTCTCAAAATCGTGTTCAAGGAATCGGAGAGGTCGACTTTATCGTCGCAACGCACCTGACGTCTGAGCCCACGAGAGAAAGAGAAATACGTGGACAGAGGGTTTACCTCGAAACGCCAGGCGAGATTGTTGCGAAGAAGATTTTCTATCGCGGGGGCTCAATGCAGCCACGCGACATGTTCGATATCGCGTGCGTCCGCGAGAGCGAGGGCCATGATTATCTCGTAAAGGCGCTCATTCCGTTCAAGGAATCATGCGCACGCGCGCTGAAAACGGCACGCGTGATGGACGCCCGGCTCGCCGAGGCTGTTATGTCCAAACTTCTATACCAATCAAAATACTCAAGGATCCCATCGCAAGCACAGCAGATGACGATTGAGATTCTAGAGGCCGTTTGTGGCTATGGGCCAACCGAGGTTTAAGCAGGACTACTTGCTCTTGAATGGAATCGAACCCGCGACCTGCGAAAATCTCAAGATCTCATCTCTCTGAAAATCCACGGTAATCTCGATGAAGGCCTACGAGCTTCCTAACTACCCGAACGCGCTCAAAGCGATGGTCGTTAGGTTTCGGCAGCATTTTCCACACTTTTCCATTTCGCGCTGAACTCCTTAAGCAGCTCACGGAATTGGTCCGACAAGGTTACTCGCGATGGGAGTGGGTCTCGTCGAAACGCAAAGGTGGATTAATTTCGAGCGCAAAGCGACAATCATCAGCGGTCGAGGATGATACGATGATACCATCCTCAGTGAAGACGCCGGTGAACAGCTTCTCGCCATGGCAACCGAGGGCATCCGCACTGAGCATCCGCTGTTTCGGCATGACTTGCTCTCTGAGCCTGCGTAACGATTAGTTTCAGGTATCGATAGTGATGGATCTAAGCTCGCAAATCAGCTGAACTCGTAACAATTCACAGGCTCGCACGAAGAGCTGAAAGCGACGGAAGACCAGTTCCAATGCCCCGGAAAAACAGTTAGACACCGCGCAGGCGCGGCGGATGCCGCCGTCTAGCCTTAGTCGCTACGGCTCGTGGAACGATGGCTGCCCCGGGCAAGCGCCACGAAACGCTGCTTGACCTCGGCAAACAGGGCTGGCGGCAGTGGCCCGTAGTAGCCGCTTTCGCTGTCGAGCGGACGAATATCGGGGCCCCGCCAAACAAAGCGGTTGCTTTCGCTCAAGACGATCCACGACCGGTCGTCGTCGAGCCCAAGGCGGCGCTTAGTGGCCGGCGGAATCTCGATGGGATCGGCCGGATTAATCGGTGGCGAATGTGTGATCGGCAAGACGCGCACGATCGGCGCTCCCTCATCAAGTGCGGTCACGATCGCCAGCACCAGGCTCGGCCGATCCTTGTCGCCCTCCTCCTCCCGTCCCTCGAGGTGATGCCGATGCCAGAGATAGGAATAACCGGAAGACCCAGCCGACCTTCGGTTCAGTCGGCGGCATTCTTGTCCGTCAGCAGTTCGGCATTGAGATGATCAAGACCCGGGTCCATTTCGGATTTTTCGACGGCGGCGATATCTTCATCACCGAGTTGCGTCGTCAGTTCGACGCGACGCTCTCGCCGCATCAGCCGAAGATAGTCCTCATAGGCAATGAGCACCGTACGGGGCCGGCCGTTCTTGGTGATGATCACCGGCTCGCGAACCGCGGCATCTTGAAAGGCGCCGAAATTTTTCGAGACCGCTGCGGCGGTTACCGTCACTGTCATGTGTATTCTCCTTTTTTCCGGAAAATACGGATTTCCCGGAAATCCCGCAAGTAGGAATGAAAAATGAAGGCTCTTGTAAAGTCTAGCACAGCGCCGTCGCCAGATGGCGGACGGAAGCGGCCAATCGCGGCATTCCGCTGCCCGAAGCGATGGAGCAGTCGCGACATCGGTCGGTGCAGCAGGCCTCGAGCTATTACAACAGTGCAACCAGACGCAGCGGGCGGGCAGCTCGACTTCTTTGAAGACCAGAGCGGCCCAAGGTTATACCAACTATGCCGCGCGTCAGACGGCGATGGGATCTCTTGGCGTTATCATCGGCGGCGCGATTGACCTTTAAATGGCCTCTTTATGCGTCCAAAGGCATCGGCAGGTTCACGCGAATTTTCGATAGTTCGAAACAATGGCATGTCGGCCTGGATGGCCGAACCACTGTCGGAGCCCGTGGACGGAGATTCAGGTCACGCTGTGGGACAAAAGATGAAACAAAGTCTAGCCGTTTGCGCACTCCCGTCTTTCGTTGGTCTATGCATGCTTTCAGCAAGTGCGCTGGCAGCGCCCGCCAAGCCGCCGGAAGCCTCCACGGCGGCGCTAGCGGATGCGACGCAATCGTCAGTTCCCTACGCCGGTCCGGCGCGCCGGATTGCCGAACTCTTGCCACGGGGTAATGCATCGCCACTAGCCACGCTTTTTGATCCCGTAGCCGCCAATCAGGCAAAGATCTTCCGCGAAATGAGCAGCGTGCAAGTGCCTATGAATGTCGATATCGCGGAAATCGTCGAGGCCTACTACAATCAACCGAAGGCGAAGCTCGTCTGGGTGGATGGTAAGGGTGCGACGGTAAAGGCTGCGCAGGCAATCGATCTGATGAAACAGGCCGGCGACTGGGGGTTGACGCCAGAGGACTACGCCGTGTCGGCAACGTTCGAGTCCCTGCCGCAAGGTTCACCGGAGCGCGTGAAGGCGCTGGCCCAATTCGAAATAGCGTTGTCCAGTAAGATGCTGATGTTCTTGCAGGACAATTTCCGTGGGCGCATCGATCCGAACCAGTTGTCCCATTATTACGATTTCAAACGCAAGCCTGTCGATCTGAAGGCAACGATGTCTCAGCTATCCGTCTTGCCCGATCTCCTGCCCGTCTTCGACCGACTGATGCCGGGCAACCCGAAATTTGGCCAGCTTGCTGCCGAGCTTCACTATCTGCGGACATCCGGACAGGGATCGGACACCGCCGCTGATATCAATAAGGTAATTGTGGCCATGGAGGAGATTCGTTGGCTACCGCAGCAATTCCCGCAGCGGTACGTCTTCATCAACCAGCCCGCCTACATGGCATATTATAACGAAAACGACCAGACCACACTTTCGATGAAGGCCGTTATCGGTCAGCAGGACCATCAGACAAATTTCTTCAATGCGTCGATCAAGACGGTCGAATTCAATCCTGATTGGGGTGTGCCGCAATCGATCATTCACAATGAGATGCTGCCACATTTGAAGCGCGATCCGGCCTATTTGGACAAGGAAGGCTATGTCGTTTCCGTGAAGGGGAAGCAGATGCCGTCAGCGAAGGTCGATTGGTCTCAGCCGCTCGAGAATATATCGGTTGTCCAGCCGCCTGGGCCAGATAATGCGCTTGGGCAATTGAAGATCCTCTTCCCCAATGCCCACGACATCTACATGCACGACACGCCGGCTCGCGGCAAATTCGCGTCTCAGGACCGCATGTTCAGCCACGGCTGTGTGCGTCTGGAGAACCCCCGTGGCATGGCGGCGGCCGTCCTCAATCAGACGGTGGACTTCGTCAGCCAGCAAATAGCGGGTGGAGAGAAGAAGGACATGCCGCTTCCTGAACAGGTTCCTGTCTATGTTGCTTACTTCACCGCATGGCCGACTACAGACGGAACTGTCGAATACTACGACGATATCTATGGACGCGACGCGGAAACGTTGAATGCGATAGCGACCACTACGTCAAACCGCACCCATTAGTGCCGCACACCACCAGTGCGGTCACTTGGCAGTTAAATGAAACTGATCGTGAAGCTGTCAGCGTTTCGCGATTTCCTGGTTGCACAGGTCGAAGGCAAACCGGATATCACCATGCCAGAGCTTGCCCGTCGGCTTGAGGATGAACATGGATTGGTTATTCCACCATCGTGACCTCTCCTATCGAGGCAAAGACGGTTGTGCCTGCTGTTGGGAGCTCCCAACACGGTGAATGATGTGGCAGTCATTCCAATATCGACGGCGAGTTTTGCATTCTGCCAGCGCCGGCTTACAACTGCAACATCAAGCAAGTGTAGACCGCGCCCATAGTCCATAATTTGCCGGCAGGCCTTCAGCACGATCCCAAGGGGAAACGCTTTTAGCGGTTCGGTCGGCGGTCGCAGCTTCTCGCTCGGCTTCGCCCCTGCTGATAAAATGCGTCGCCCATCACGCCTGGATCCGCTCGAATGCGCCTCAGATCCCAACCACGGCACGCCTGATAATGTCGAGGTGCGACCGCGTTTTCTGCGTATAGGCTAAGATCCGAATATCTGACGGAAGCCGCCAACCGCGGTGTGCCGCTGCAGGAGGCGATGCAGCAGTCGTTGCGCAAGTCGGTGACGCAAGCCGCAAGCTACGACAACAACGCCGAAAGGAAGAACGGGCGAGCCGCGCGATTAGTGATGTAACGGCCGCATCAAGGTCTTTTCGAGGAGGCTTACTAATTTGCCTTGCAATTCTGGAATTCAACTCCATAAATGCAAGGATGATTGACCGTCGAATATCAACAGAACTGAACGAGTTGCTCGACACCAACCCGGCTGTTGCACTCATCGGCCCGCGTCAGGTCGGTAAGACGACATTGGCACTCTCCATAGCCGACCATCGTCCATCGATCTATCTCGATCTGGAATCGGATGCTGATCGC
>NZ_JARFYN010000107.1 GCF_030272695.1 Martinezella calliandrae | reverse complement strand
CCAAACACTGACCCGCATCGCAAATGGCTGGCCAGCCTCTGATATCGAGCAGCTCATGCCGTGGAACTTCAGCGCAGACGCTATCGGCTAACCGCTTACCTTGAAGAAGCGATAAGGCACCTTGAGACTTTTTCATATATGCTCCTTAGTCGGGCGAACAGTCCTTTGAGTTCCGGCTCGTCCACACATGGCGGCTCGAAGGGAGATATCCAGATTATTGTCCGTTCCCTTCGTTCGGGAAACCTCTTGCAAATCTTTTCGACCTTCAAAAGGTGCACCTCGACCATTGACGGGACACTTTCTTGCGACGCGAGAACCTTCGGGTAGGTGTAGTAGCCGAATACCTTTTTCTTCGCCTTTCCTCTGATTCCTGCTTCCTCCCATGCCACTCGTTCGGCAACTTCATGCCCCCTAAATCCTTTGATCGGCCAGCCTTTCGGAATCGTCCAGCGGCGCGTCTCGCGTGTGGTGGTGAGGGCGACTTCGATATGCGCTTTGCCCGCGGCGCTGTACGCCAACATTCAAAACCATAGCAATGGCACATTCGTTCCTGGGATCGCGGTTGCCCGCGCTTGCTGTGGTCAATTCCATCCGGACTTTCGCCGGATAAGGCATCAGACCAAAGTCCTATCCGCGGCGACTGAAGCCTCACGCCAGGAACAAGCACATTGTCCCATTGTTCGGTGTGTGATTCCGTCTCGTATGGAAAACAGACGAAACGGATGAAAATGAGAGCAACGGTATCGCAGCCGCTTCCCTTGCTTTGGCGAGCGGATATGCATTCGCACAGTCATCCGCGGCTGCGGAACTAGGGCGGGTCGAGAGCCACCATCGTGGCGGGTTCGGCGTAAGGACGATGTGCGTCTGCCACTAAGGGCATTCAACAAGGAGTTCAAAATGTCCCGAAACCTTTTCTACATACTACTAGCTTCGGCTGCCCTCAGCGTCGCGCCTCTGTCGCATTCCACCTCCTTCGCGCAGCAGGACGACACGGTCTTGCCGAAGACCGGAACGTCAAAGGGCGAGTCCGGCAAGACGCCCAAGGCCCAGAGCGGGACGAGCGAAAGCAGCCAAAGCGGCACCTCGAACGAAACGGAGAACCCGATCCCGAAATCGAAGACCGCGCCGAAAGCTCAGGGCACTGAAAGCAATCAGTCCGGCACAGAGACGCAGAAGCCAAAGACTGGCGAAGCCACAAAGACTGCGCCGTCCTCTGGCGAGCAGACCCAAGAGAATACCGGAAAGGCACAGAGCTCTGGCGAAACCAAACCGAGCCAGAACAACAGCCAATCCACAACCACTCAGCCGGGCACGAATGAACCCTCCACCGGCGGCAAGACCGGAACCGGCACGAACAATACGAACACCGGCAGCGCCCAGACGAAAACGACCCAGCCCTCCGGCGACACGTCAAAGAGCTCTACCAATGTCAATATCTCCGTCGAGCAGCAGACGCAGGTCCGCGAGGCAGTCAAGGAAGTTCATGTCGAGCGCGTGCATGAAACGGATTTCTCGGTCGCCGTCGGAACAAGCATTCCTCGCAAAATAAGGCTTGAGCCGTTGCCGCCGCGTATCGTGGAGATCGTGCCACAGTACAAGTCCTATCGCTTCTTCGTCCTCGATGACGGCCGCGTCGTGATCGTCGATCCGTCGACATTCAAGATCGTCTACATTCTCGAGGCCTGATGAGACCTTGCAAGCGTGCAGTGCCTCAATGCAAGGCACCGCCCCTTCACTGCGACCAAGATCGTCTCGCGTCGATCTTGGTCGCAGTGATCGCGCTGACAGGATGGAAGGACCATTGTGACATCCCGGAATGCCCAACCAACGTTCGTGTGGCCAACGAAGCGCATGAGCGGGAACCCACCGCTCGTCTCGCGGATTAGATCAGTTCAGTACACAGGAGGTTTCCATGTCGACAGCAAGGCAGAAGAAGCAGGACGGGGAGCGGCGGCGGTTGTCCCCGGCGGTTAAATCATTGGAACAGGCAAAGGCGAGCGAGGCAACGAACGCGAAGGATGCGCTGGACAAGGGCCTTGAGGACACGTTCCCGGCTTCCGACCCGGTATCGTCGACAACAACATCCGTGCCGACGGGACGCGCCGACAAGGAAGCGGCCGATAAGAATCGTCGACTGTGAAGCCGCCGGCGTGGGAGCAAAACGACTGCTGCCGTCCGCCACGCCGGTTTTCATGTTGCACCGACGTCGATGTCGGCAACGATCGGAAGATGATCCGATGCCACGCTCGTCAGACGGTTGCGAATGACCGCAGTATTCACGACCCGCAGATCGGCGCTCACGAAGATATGGTCGAGCCGCATCAAAGGGTAATATGAAGGGAAGGTCGGTCTTGCCGCCCGATTGCAGACAAGTTGCGCGTCTTTCAACTGACGCGCCGCAAGACGGTACGCGCCCGACGCTGGGATCGCGTTGAAATCACCGCACAGAATCATCAGGGCAGGATTGTCGCCACCGCAATTCAGCCAGCTTGGGCTAAGCAGAGCGCTCATCTGTTGGACACGGTCGCGTCCTCGAAGCCCGAGGTGGGTATTGACGACGAGTATTTTGCGGTTTGCGAACGTCGCCTCCAGCGAAAGCGCGCCGCGCGCTTCACCTAAAGAGGGCAACGGGCCTGCTTTGACGGCTCGCGCTGGCAAAGCCGTTATGATGGCATCCCCATACTGTTCTTCGGCAACCGTCAAAGTCGGATTGAAATGCGCTTCCATTTTCAGCAACGAAGCAATAATAGCCGCCTGATCGACACTGCCGGTCCGGCGGCGGCGAACGTCTATTTCCTGCAACGCCACGATGTCGGGCCTGGCATCCGCAATGACCGCCGCAATTCGGCTGGGATCGATTTTCCAATCAGTACCAATGCAGCTGTGCACATTGTAGCTCAGAATTCTGATCACTCTTTGCTTCCACATGGCCGAAGGAACACGAGAGGCGCACAATCGTTCCGCTTCCAGAGGTTCCGCCGCACAGCTCGCGGGGAAAAGATGGACGATGTTTTTGAGACGTACGATCTGGAATGGCTTATTTGCCGCTGCGATCTGCCTCGCCGCTTTCCTTGTGTATCGCATCCTGCATCGGTATAGCATCCACGACATCTCGGCTTCGCTTCAGCAGATCCCGTTCTCTCATCTTTGCCTTGCGCTCGCCTGTGCTGCCGCCTCCTATTTTTGCCTTACCGGATTTGACTTCCTTGGAATCCTGTCGCTCGGCAAGTCCCTGCCTCATCGGAAGGTTGCGCTCGCCTCCTTCATCAGCCTATCGATGGGCCACAATATCGGCCTCGCGGGATTGAGCAGCGGCGCGTTTCGCTACCGCTATTATTCACGTTGGGGTCTTACTGCGGAGGAGGTCGCGAAACTGGTTCTGTTTTCCGGCACGACTGTCTGCCTTGGACTGATCACGCTCGCCGGTTTCGTGTTGCTTTTAAATCCGCAGGACGCGGCAGGTCTGTTGCGATGGAACTCGGTGTGGCTTCGAACCGCAGGCGGCGCCATCATCATTCTTCCGATCGTCTATGTCATGCTGGCCGCTTTTCTGCGCCGACGGTTCCAGCTTTGGCGTTGGACCTTTGAATTGCCATATGCTTCCTTTGCGCTTTTGCAGGTGGCGATGGGAACCTTGAATTTCCTTCTGGTAGCGGCCTGTCTCCACCAGCTGCTGTCGGCTTTCGCCGACGTAGCGTTCTTTCGATCGGTCACTGCTTTCGTGCTCGCCAATTCAGCAGCGCTTGCCACCCATGTGCCTGGCGGTCTCGGGGTCCTGGAAACGGTGGTTGCTTACATCGCCCCCGATGCAGCCTCAATCGGCGCCTTGGTTGCATTTCGCTGCGTCTACTTTTTTCTCCCGCTCGTGCTCGGTACGGTGCTTTTCATCATCGGCGAAATCGTGTTTCGCAGGCATGCCAGCGAAGGGAAGACGGCTCATGAAGCGATTGAGAAGCAGCCGCACCGATTGTCCCAGTGGTCGGACCGGGTCGAAGAAGGCAGTTCCGGGAACCGGACCATCCTTTTTATCCGTCGGGACAAAGGGTAGCAGACATCCCGATTGGACACTGAGTTCGTCGATCGCCGCTACGAGTGAGCCCTTGCGATGGACCGTGTTTTTCACGATGTCGGCACGGCAGCCAAGATATTCGGCAATAAGAAGATCGCGCAGCCGCGTGATCGCGAACCGATGGTCGGCTCCCGTTGCTTCAAAAAGGATATCGCATTCCGTGTCCATGCCTTCGGAGCGATGATTGAGGTTTGACGAGCCGATGCGCAGAAGGTTGTCGTCGCAAATCAGAAGTTTCGAATGGACAAACAGTTCTGCACATTCCGTGCCATCGCGAATGACCGGATGGAAAATGCGCAGGCGCTTGTATCGGTCAGCGCGTCTGAGACGCTGGATAATCCTGTCGCGGTTTCCACCCATGATCGTATTTTCTATCATTCCATGCGAGGTGGCGGTGCAAACGATGACGATTTCCGGCCCGAGCGGCTCCTGCAGGCGGGCGACGAGCGCATCGGCAACGGTGAATGAGGCCAGATATTGCGTCTCGATGTAGAGTTGCCGGTTGGCCCGGGCGATGATCTCCTTTGTCGTGCGGATACCATGATGCACGCCAGGCCTGACCAGAGTATCAGGCTCGCTGACGGCGAGCCTGACCGGCACATTGAACAACGAAACGGCGGAACAGTTCGGCCAATCGGAAGCTACTTTTGTCGACAAGGCTTCGAATATTTGACCGGTCGCCTCATGCCATCGCTGCCTGGCCACTGCCGATATGAGGCAGGCTGCCTCGCCGGTCACCATCACCTGCAGATCGTGCAGCGGTTCATAGGCAGCGCCGTCCGGGTCGCGCCTCAGCCGGTCGCGCACCTTGTGACGGCGTGTGTCCCAACGCCGTGAAGTAAGGTCCATTCCGCCAATGAAAGCAGCCGTGTCGTCCACGCAGACAAGCTTTTGATGGTGACAACCACGTAGGACAGATTGAAAGGCAAAGCGCAGCTCGATGCGATCGTTTCGGGGAAAATCTGCCCTGGCGACGACATGGAGCGATTTTTCGGAATAGGCTGGACCGAGAGCCCAGATCAGAATCTTGATTTCGAGGTCGGGATTGCCCAGCGCAAGACTTTCCAGCAATCCACCAAGTGTCTGCCGAGAATATTCGGGCTCTAGGAGAATGTCCGGATTAAAGTCCCACCCTATAATCCATATTTTCCTTTTGGCACGGCGCAACGTATCTGCCAGTTGCGAGAAATAACAGCTCCCGTTGATCAGGAAGGCGGCTTTTTCAGCGACGCCTTCAAGCTCTGTCTCGTCGATCCCCAGAGTCATACCTGGCCAGGCCTCTTCGCACGCGATCTTGTGGCGACTAAACCGCTGAAAAAATTCGACAATTGTGGAACCTAACGCGTTGACCTCGACAAGGTTCCTGCGGCCTGCAAACTTGGTCATCGTCACCAGTGAGGCGGCGCTTGATCAGTGCGGATAAACCCTACGCCCATCCCACCGCACGGGCGGCCAAATTGCGATCCGGTTGCAGAGCTTCTTTTTCTCACTTCGTCGGACATGCTGCCATTTCTTTGAGTGGGACGCGCGCAGCAGGCATCACTATGCGATAGAAGACTCATCCGACATCACCCTGCAGGTGACGTTTCTTAGCTTCGGCGCCCCCGGAGCGCTTGTCCAAACCGGCTTCGAGGATCCTTCGCACGCCAGCCGCGATAGTATGTCTTGTGCCCTTCGGCGAATTGTTTTCGGGAACAAAACTAGAAGATCGGAAGTTCGGCGGCGACAAATAATCCAGTCGACGGAGGCCTCGATGACTGACGAACTTTCCGGTTCGAAGGGAGAACGCAGTCATTCTGCGGACATCTCGCCAGCCACTGACCTGAAAAACAAGACCACTGACGATATCCGCTCAATGACGAGGATAACAAAGCAAGCATCGAGTGCCGCCCTGGAATCCGCCGGGGACGTCGTCACCGAGCAGACGCACTTTGCTGCCCGGCAGGTGAGCGGAATCGCGGCAGCATTGGAGAAAGCGGGGGCGGAATTGGAAGGCTCGGATCAGCGACAAGTCGGTCGCTACGCCCGCCAAATTGGTCGCAGCGTCGCTGGTATTGCGAAGAACATTGAGGGCAAGGACTTAGGCCAGATGGCCATAGTAGTCGAGAACTTCGGCCGCAAGCAGCCTCTGGTATTTCTAGGCATTGCAGCCTTGGCTGGATTGACCGCAAGTCGATTTTTGATCGCCTCCGGCAACCGAACCGAAAAAGCTACGACAGCTGCGCCATCGGCGGACAAATTGGCCTCCGAAAGCAAGGACCACCCCAATGACTAATCCTTCCGAGACTACTCCACTGGCCGAATTGATCAGCGGTCTCCTGAGGGACGTTACAGGTCTTCTGCGCAAGGAGATCGACCTGGCTAAAACCGAGGCATCGGAGAAGTTGTCGGCTGCTTTGAGCGGCGTCGAGGTCCTTCTCATGGGAACGGTCTTGGCGATCGGTGCAATCGGCGTGCTGCTGAGCGCGGTTATCAGCGGTGTAGCTGCATTGCTCATGGCCCAGGGGGTGAGCGAGCCTGCAGCCAGCGCCATTGCCTCCATGACCGTCGGCGGCCTGATCGGCATCATTGCATGGATAATGATCAGGCGAGGCCTCGCTGTCTTCCGCCGCAGCAATTTGGCACTTGAAACAACCAAGACCTCAATTCGCCGTGACATGCAAACCGTGAAGGATAAATTTTGATGGAAACGTCTATAGACAGGACCTCCGCACAGATTCAGCGGGAAATCGATAAGGATCGCGAGCGGCTCGGGGAACGCATCAGCGCGATCCAGGAACGAATGTCGCCCGGACAACTGATCGATGAGCTGCTCGCCTACGCCAAAAACAGCGGCGGCAGCGAGTTCATTGGTAACCTTGGCCGATCCCTCAAGGAAAAACCGCTTCCTGTAGCGTTGATGGGCGTCAGTCTGGCCTGGCTGATGGCCAACGGTACCCCTTCACCGACAATCGTAGCGCCCTCTTCAGCCGAGCCCGAACTCGAGCTTTACCCAGTTCAGGGACCCGTACGCCGCCTCGGCCCGCCATCATTTGTAGGAGGGGCGCGTTACAGCCATTTCGCGGACAGCACCGGCAAAACGCTGAAGGCGCTGACCGACGAAACAGGACGCCGCGCGGGTCATTTTGTCGATGAAACAGGAAAGACCTATCGCGGCTTCGTCGATGCGACTGGCAAGCAGGTCGATCAAATTCTCGATGAGACGGGGGCGGTTCTGGATTCTGCTTCCGGTTGGGCAGCCGAAAAGTGGCAGCAAACAAAAACCGCGGCGGAAAACCTCGCGGACCACGCGACGGGAATAGCAAACTCATTGGCAGACCGCACCTCGTCCGTAGCAACAAACCTTCATGAGCAAACAAACAAGCTGAACGCCCTGATCCTAAAGCAGTTTCGAGATCAACCGCTGGTGGGAGGCGCACTAGCCTTCGCATTGGGTGCTGCGATCGGCGCGGCGATTCCGAGCACCGAAACTGAAGATGAATGGGCAGGCGAAGCATCGAGTGCCGTCAAGGACGCCATTAGCGCTCAGAGCTCCCGGCTTGCCGAGGAAGGAGCAGCGCTCGCTTCCAACGTATATCATGATGCCGCCGAGGCCGCATCTGAAGCTCACGATAAAATCAAGGATCGCCTTTCCAAGGAGGTCGACTCGCTGCGGAAATCAGAGCCAAGTGGGAATGCCACACCAAGCTGACAATACCGCGCGCCCGAAACCGGAGATCCCCTGCCAATGAAATGACCGCCGAGTCGCAGGCGCTTCGCGGGCTAAGATTCCATTATGAAACAGCTATGCGTTTACTCGCCGATTGTCTTGACGCCTGGCTAGAGGACGACGCGTCCTCCCATCACGGCCGACCGCTTGATGGCTTCAATAACTTTCAATGTCTTCAAGCCTTCGCGACCGCTGACCAAAGGAGCTTCCTCACCCCGAATGGGATCTTCCGCATATTTGGTGCAGGTCGGGGTCTGCGATGTACCTCGGCCTGTCAGCGGTTTCGCCATGGGTTGTTCAGGAGCCAGTTCCGCAGCATTT
>NZ_JARFYN010000106.1 GCF_030272695.1 Martinezella calliandrae | reverse complement strand
GCTGGCAATATTGATGATCTTGCCGGCGCCACGTTTGATCATATGGCGCGCCACGGCCTGACCGACATTGAAAACACTCGATATATTGGTTCGAAGAAGTCGCTCAAATGCATCTGCGGGAAAATCTTCGAGCGGCGTGCGGAACTGCATACCCGCATTGTTGACCAATATATCGATGGCGCCGGTTTTGGCTTCGAATTCGTCTATGGCCTGCCGCGCAGCCTCGTGATCCGTTGCGTCGAAGGGCAAGGTGTGAACCGTGCCGTCAAACAGAGCTGCGGCTTTCGTCAACTTTTCCACGTCGCGGCCATTGAGCACCAGCTCGGCGCCCGCAGCCGCCAGTCCTTGGGCAAGAGCCAGGCCGATGCCTTGCGACGACCCCGTCACAAGCGCGCGCCGCCCTTTTAGATCGAAGAGGCCAAGAGACATCGTTTTCCTCCTTTTTTCATCTCGACAAATACCGGTGTCCCTGTTTATGTTATCGATAACATCCACTGTCAAGGCCAGCATCAGGGAGGAATCGAAAAGATGGAAAAGCCAGCTATCCTGCAGGTGGGCCCCTATCCGCAATGGGATCAGGAACCGCTGGACGCGGCGTTTCGTGTCCACCGCTATTTCGAGGCCGCAGACAAAACTGCGTTTCTGGTAGATGTCGGGCCATCCATAAGAGCAATTGCCACGCGCGGCGAACTCGGGGCTAACAGAGCCATCATCGAGGCTTGCCCAAAGCTGGAACTGATCTCGGTCTACGGTGTGGGCTTCGACGCGGTCGATCTTAACGCCTGCCGCGAACGAGGCGTTCGCGTGACGAATACTCCCGATGTCTTGACCAACGATGTTGCCGATTTAGGCGTCGCCATGATGCTCTGCCAATCGCGTGGCGTGCACGGCGCCGAGACATGGGTGCGAGATGGAAGCTGGGTCGGCAAAGGCCTTTATCCGTTGAAGCGTCGTGTCTGGGGCCGGCGAGCCGGCGTTCTGGGCCTTGGGCGGATTGGCTTCGAGGTCGCCAAGCGGCTGAAAGGCTTCAACATGCAGATCGCCTACTCCGACGTCGAAGCGAAACCTTACGCAAACGACATGGAATTCATCGCCGATCCGGTTAAACTTGCAGAGCAATCCGATTTTCTTTTCGTGACGCTGGCCGCCTCGGCTGCGACGCGCCATATCGTTGGGCGCGATGTGATTGAGGCGCTGGGTCCGGAAGGCATGCTGATCAACATATCGCGCGCTTCCAACATTGATGAGGAAGCCTTGTTGGACGCGCTCGAAACCGGCAAGCTTGGATCGGCAGCACTCGATGTCTTCGAAGGCGAGCCGAAGCTCAATCCGCGTTTTCTGGCGCTGGATAATGTGCTTCTTCAGCCCCACCACGCCTCGGGCACTATCGAGACGCGTAAGGCTATGGGCCAGCTCGTCCGCGACAATCTTGCCGCCCATTTTGCCGGCCAGCCGCTACCCACCCCCGTTCTTTGAGGAGAGAAGGATATGAAGGCCATCGTCGCTCACGCCGCCAAGGATCTGCGGATCGAGGAGTATCCGAACGAGGAACCGGGTGCAGGTGAGGTCAAGCTGCGACTCGCCACCGGCGGTATCTGCGGCAGCGATCTGCATTACTATAACCACGGCGGCTTCGGCACCGTGCGCCTGAAGCAGCCAATGATCCTGGGACACGAGGTCAGTGCAACGGTTACGGCCCTCGGCGCCGGCGTTCAGGGGCTCGAAGTCGGCCAGCTCGTCGCCGTCTCGCCGTCGCGCCCCTGCCGCACCTGCCGCTATTGCCAGCAGGGCCTGCACAATCAGTGCCTGAACATGCGCTTCTATGGCAGCGCCATGCCTTTTCCGCATATTCAAGGTGCATTTCGCGAAATACTGGTTGCCGATGCCATTCAATGCGTCCCTGCCGACGGCCTCACGGCTGGCGAAGCGGCGATGGCCGAACCGCTCGCCGTCACCCTGCATGCGACGAAGCGCGCCGGCGAGATGCTGGGAAAGCGAGTTCTCGTCACCGGCTGCGGGCCGATCGGCGTCTTGTCCATACTGGCCGCCCGCCGGGCCGGTGCAGCGGAAATCGTTGCAACCGATCTCTCAGACTTCACACTTTCGCTTGCCAAGGATGCCGGCGCGGACCGGGTCATCAATACGAAGGAAGAACCGGAGGCGCTTAGCGCCTATTCGGTCGACAAGGGAACTTTCGACGTTCTCTATGAATGTTCGGGGGCCGCCACCGCTCTCACCAGTGGAATTGCGGCGCTCAGGCCGCGCGGGATCATCATACAACTGGGTCTTGGAGGCGACATGACCTTGCCGATGCAGACTATCACCGCCAAGGAGCTGGATCTGCGCGGCTCTTTCCGCTTCCATGAGGAATTTGCCACGGGCGTTGAGCT
Organism: Martinezella calliandrae; assembly: GCF_030272695.1. Taxonomy (GTDB): domain Bacteria; phylum Pseudomonadota; class Alphaproteobacteria; order Rhizobiales; family Rhizobiaceae; genus Rhizobium; species Rhizobium calliandrae. The sequence goes on along the minus strand of NZ_JARFYN010000106.1, from coordinate 6,399 downwards.
GGTACGCAGGCGCCTGATCGATGTCAGGCCGTTGATTACCCATTCCGTGCCGCTTGCCGACGCCATCAGGGCTTTCGAGATTGCCTCCGACCGCAGCCGGGCTATGAAGGCACAGATCGTCTTCTCCTGAGGCAGGGCTTAAGGAGCGGCGCCGTACTGCAGGAAGATGAAAGGTAAAATAAAAGATGTCGTTCTTTGAGATCATGGATCCGGCTTTCGGTAAGTTCGTTCTCGGCAATGCTCCCGTCAAACAGATTGCCAACGGCTTCGATTGGGTCGAGGGGCCCGTCTGGTTCGGCGACCTCAATTGCCTCCTCTTTTCCGACATCCCCAACAATCGCATCATGCGCTGGATACCGGGCGTCGGTACCAGCGTCTTTCGCGAACCGTCGAACATCGCCAATGGCCACACCGGGACCGACAAGGCCGTCTCGTGAGCTGCGAGCATGGCAGCCGGAGCGTGACTCGCACGGAGTTTGACGGCTCGATCACGGTGATCGCCGACCGCTATGAGGGCAAGCGACTGAATTCGCCGAACGATGTTGTCGTGGCGTCCGATGGCGCCATCTGGTTCTCCGATCCGCACTACGGCATCGCCACGGATTACGAAGGATACAAGAGCGAGCAGGAACTACCTTGCAACGTCTATCGCGTCGATCCCTCGGGTTCGATCGCAGCCGTGCTCACCGACTTCAATTGCCCGAACGGACTGGCGTTCAGCCCGGGTGAAAAGAAGCTTTATGTGGCAGACACCGGCCGCATGCATACCGACGATCCGCGCCATATCCGGGTCTTTGACGTTGCGGAAAACTGGCGCCTGAGCGGCGGTGACGTCTTTCATGAAATCTCGCCAGGGTGTGCGGACGGGATGCGGATAGACAGCGACGGCAATCTTTGGTCCTCGGCCGGCGACGGCGTCCATTGCATTGCGCCGGACAGCCATCTTATGGGTAAGCTCCTGGTCCCCGAAACCGTCTCCAATCTTTGCTTTGGCGGACGTGGCAAACACAAGCTCTTCATCACGGCAACCACGAGCGTTTACGCGATTTCGCTCAATAGACGCGGAGCTCTTTGAACGAGATGGGATTGCGTAACCCTCTTACGTAACAAGGAACTGTTCTGGAAAACGTTCGATGAAGTTTTGAACGTCGCTCCTGATCAGGTGGTCCTCATCCATTATTCCATTATCTTGGCAACAAGCGATCAATAGCATCATTGCAGCGGTCATCGCGCGTTTTCATCAGCGACGCCGCAGCTATTGGAAGACCGACCAATACCGCAGATCGAAAGAATTGAAGGCCATTTGTTTAAGGCGCCACTCTCGGGGCTTCCATTGGACGCCTTGATGGGATCTTAACGAGCAACCAAGCCATTCAGATCAAGGCAAGAGGCCCATATTATTGAAATAATTACAGACATTTCCAGATGCACTACTATCGATCTAGGGTGTCGAGGTTGTCCAGTCTTCTATACGTAAGCCAGGGACACGATCGAACTCACGCCGATTGTTCGTAACCAGTATCAGCCCGCGGGAGCGAGCATGACCTGCGATCAACTGGTCGTATGGTCCAATTGGAGTTCCGCTGCGTGCGAGCTCGGCGCGCAATTGACCTGTATGGCTTGCGGCCATTTGATCGTACGCCAGCACTTCGAGCCGCGCGGCAAAGCCTTCCACGACGGACAAATTTCGTTCTGGAACTGCCGACTTTTCCGCGCCGTATATTAACTCCATCAAAGTTACCGAGCTGATGCTCAGTTGACCATGATGGCGGTTGAAGGCATCTCGCACTTGTTGCGGGCGGTTCTTCACCGTGAAAATGCAAATGTTAGTATCCAGCATGTACTTCAGCATCAAAATGCCTCGCGCTCCTGCAAGGCCGGCTGATCACGCTCGCTCATGAAATCAGTTGTTACTGCATCACCATCGAACCAACTGTCCCAAACTTCGCCAGCGGGCGCTATAATCCGAGTACGTCCTACTGCAACAATGTCTACGCGTTTTACGTCATCGGGCAGAGCAACGGCCTTTGGCAGCCGAACCGCCTGGCTACGGTTACTTTGGAATACTGCGCCCTGTTCCATTTCTAATCCTCCGGCCGTGTGCGAACGCCATCCCCCATCTAGTTCACATGGCGGGATATGTCAATGGGATATACATCGTGCGATTCACATAGCAGTGAGCTTCAGAGCATCTCCACCAAATATCGCAAGCAGCAGGAAACCGGGCAGTGCGCTGTCAATTTCCTCCGGCATTACAATGGGGCAAAAGGGGTGGCAGGACCACGATCGATTTCATGAACGAAATTGTGGATAGCCGCTGATCGACGTTGCATTGGGTTAGTTTCGGAGAGACGATCGCGGTGAATGGAGGCCCAAGATGCACCGGATCGAGCTTGGAGAACTGAGTGAAGCAGAGCTGATCGCGTTGCACGATGCGGTTGTTGATCGGCTACACTTCCTGCATCACCAGAAGACGACGCATGCCTTGCTCGAACTTTCGATCGGCGAGCGCGTGGTGTTCGAGGACAATAGCGGCCAGACGCGGGCCGGTATCGTCATCCGCCGAAACCGCAAAACGGTAACAGTGCACGGCGACAACGGTCGCCAATGGAATGTGTCGCCGCAATTGCTGCGCAAGGAAAAGCAGACCGGCAAATTGCAGGACGGCAAGCTGGTGCCGTTTTCCAGAAAAGCCTGATTCAGCTCGCCGTTATGACGAGCGCCGACAACGGCGGTATTGGCTATCCGACAGATGGCAAACCGAGACGATCCACGAGAAAATGATAGAATGAAATGCCGAGCTTCTGGCAGGTCTTCATGAGACCGAGCATGACGTCGCGGGCAATGCGACCGTCAAGGCTCATCGTGCCGCCGGAGATCTTTCGCCGGGTAACGAAGGCGCGAATATCGTTCTCCGAGGCAATGGCGTGCAGCGGAATGGGGTCAGGACAAGAACCGCTCAAAATCCTGCGCTCTCATGACCGTCATGGGTGTGATGAAGCATAGGCTGCCTTCGCCGAGTCTACATCGACGGCGGTTGAATTCAACCTGACTGGTGTGCTGCGATCCGATCGGACGACGATTGATCAAGCTCTCATCTGCGGATTGTTTACCGCGTTTCCCATGTTCGTCGCGGGCCTTCCTCTCTAAGGACGGGCATAAGCCTGAGCTCGCCCCAACGTAGTCCGAGGTTTTCCCATCATGCCTGGATTTCGCGGCACGCCGGGGTATCCGGCCTGAACACGTGTCGCTCAATGAAAGCGGCTTGACGGCGTCTGTGAACGTCACCGAACCCACCGGGCATGAGACGATGATATTCCTGCGCTACGGGCCGGGCGAGCTTGTCGCAGTATGTTCCGAACGCCACGATTTTGAACCGGGATAGCACCCCGCCCGGGCAAGGTTCACCTTTTTGATGCGGTGTCTGGCAAAACGCTACGGCCAAGTTGAGCCGATCACTTTCCGGGTAGCCTGGTAATCGGACTACGTGGCAAACCTATCGCCGCAAATAGCTCGGGCGCGCATTGGCGTCATAGATATCTTGCCACAGGTCCTTTTGGGAGTAGGCCTCGATCAATTGCCTCTGGGAAGCGGCATCGCAAGAAGATCAGCGCCGTTCTTTCGTCGGCGTGGAGCAATCGATGAGCCCGCGCGTTGCCGACCGTTCGATTCATTGAAACCGTTCTGCTCTTTGCGGGTTACAGCAACTGGCAAGGCGTTTCCAACGTTGCCATGGAGGTGTCCTATGATTACGCGGCGAGTGCTTTTGGCGATGATTGCGGCCGTTCCGGCTCTAAAATCCGAGCTTGCCGTTGGCGGCAAAACTGGTCGCGAGACCATCGTCCAACTGCAATACCCCCGCGCCCTGGTCACCATCCCAGAGCGGCGGGTGCGACGCGACGCTCCGACACCGATGGAAATTAAGCAAACTCATGACGCCCTTGCCTTAACACCGAACGGACCGCGTCCGATCGACATCGCGCAGAGTTTCATCGACCGCTACTACGAACGCAAACCTTCAGTCATCTCGCAACGACCGCCGCCGGCAGCATTGAATCCTCTCATTGCCGAATTTCTCGCGGTTACGGCGCTGCATCCATTGAACGATCCGATTCCATGGTGCGCTGCCTTCATCAATTTCTGCATTCGCCGCAATGGCGGGGTGGGCAGCTCGAGCGCATGGTCGCAATCGTTTCTGCCACCGGCGTTCGACGCTGTCGAGTCACCCCAAGAGGGGGACCTGGCAGTTTTCACATGCATTAGCTTATCTACGGGGAAAGATCTCGGACTAGGCCATGTCAGACGTTTCGAAGACGAGCAGCAGGTTGTCGTCGTAGGCGGCAACCAGGCAACACGAGACCAGTCCAGCATCATCTCGGAGAGAGTTTTGCCAATCGGCAACAAGCCGGTGCGAAGGCACACAAACACCGGCAAAGTAATATCGACGATGATGCACCTTAACAAGTTTGTGCGACCGGCATAATTCCAGTTCCGAAAATGGGTCTTCCGCCGGAGGCGAAAGCGCAACGAGACCGTGATTACAGGCAAGTCACGACAAAGAGGACCGCCCGACGTCCCGGGCGACCCGGCGACACTATCTTAATGCACAGTCGCGCTCGGCTTAGAACGTCCCAAAAAAGCCCGGTGCACTCGCGACCATTACTTTGAGGTGGGCGAGATCACGGATACCGTGTCGATAGAGGTGAATCACCAGCGCAGCAATATGTTCGGCCTCTTCGGAGTCCTTGGCCACTTCGATGTCCTTCAGCAGTTCGTCGAAAACGGACTGGCATGCGGCGAGGTCGCCGGCATCGAGGAATCCCGCCTTTTGATCGTCGATCGTTTCCATTGCGAGGTATCCCGGCCGAGAGGTGCCGTTCGAAAGCGACCGGCACCCACCGTCTTTAGGCAATCTGTTTTTCCCCGTCGATCTGAAGCGGCGTTGCCCGCGGCTGGTCGCCAATCGCGATCTTGCGCGGCTTCATTGCTTCTGGGATTTCCCTCTTTAGATCGATGCTCAGAAGTCCATCCGTTAGTGCGGCATTTTCGACTTTGACATGGTCAGCCAGTTCGAAGCGGCGCTCGAAATTGCGCCCGGCTATGCCACGGTGCAGATATTCGCCATCTGCCTGTTCGGCCTTTTGGCCCTTCACGACAAGGACGTTTCGCTCCTGCGTGATTTCGAGGTCGGCGTCCGCGAAGCCAGCCACCGCCATCTGGATGCGGTAGTTATCCTCAGCCGTCTTGATGATGTCATAGGGCGGCCAGGTATCGCCTGCCTGCAGGCGCTCGGTGCTATTGAGGAGATTGAATAGCCGGTCAAAGCCAATGCTGGACCGGTAAAGCGGTGCGAAGTCGAATTCGTTTCTCATAACCAAATCCTCCGTAAAGCGAAATGGAAAGGAGACGCGTCGGAAACCTTGCGTCTCCGGCTTTCCGGCCCCCATCTGGGCTGCCGGTGATATCGATGTGGTTTGTGCTTTTTTCAGTTTCAAGACGGTCTATAAATTTTTTATCACCTTATCGCGGGATCAATGCACGCGGCTTGCCATTCGACTGCGAGTCCGCTTTTCTATTGCCGCTGGCAGAACCGCATTCTCCAAGATCTTCGGCGACGGAGTTTGGGAGTGTTCGCAAATAGAGGATGCGGCCGAGATCTATTTCGATCGTGTCAGCCAGATCCAAAGACGCGAACTGGATAAGGGGCCGCGTCAGTCGGCGGCGCGGCAGCTTTCGTGTTGCCGCCGGCGGTTCCAGGAGCCGGTCGCCGTTAGGGGACAGTAAAAGTGAAGCTCGGTGCATCGCCTTTTCTCGTCGCCGGTCCGGCGCACGTTCAATAGGTATAGCCCGGAGGACTGAAATCGTCCTGCATCGCCAAACCCGATCCTTCGAGCCCTCTTAGCGGAAATCCCAGTGGTAGAGAGATGAGTTCCGTTCATTGCTAAGTAACCGCGTGAACGAATTCCAGTGAAGCGCGTTTCCTCTTTATGAACAAAGAGGAGAGATCAACGATGGACTGGAATCGCGTCGAAGGTAATTGGAAGCAAGCCAAGGGTAAGATCAAGGAGCAGTGGGGCAAACTCACTGACGATGATCTTGACCAGATTGCGGGTAAACGGGATCAGCTCGAAGGAAAGATTCAGGAACGCTATGGCATCCAAAAGGACCGTGTTAGGTCGGATATAGATGATTGGTGTCGTCGCCAGACCTGGTGACCACGGTAGGCGGTTAAGTGAAAGGCGCGGCCGATTGGACGCGCCTTTTGTTGAAGCGTACCAGCCGTGACTTACCTTTCTATCCACCCCTATGACGGATCTCCACCGTGACAAAGAGGCTTAAGGAAATTCAGCGTGAACGACGGAACAAGTTCCTCCGTTGTCGCTTTTTTTCTCATGAACA
>NZ_JARFYN010000105.1 GCF_030272695.1 Martinezella calliandrae | reverse complement strand
CGCCGGGAGAAGCGCGAAGCATTCAATTACTCATAGAACCCGAGGCTCTGCCCATCTTGCGATAAGCTACCAAACCGTCAGAATCTCTGGGGAGCGGTATTAGTTGATGAGGGGCTCGGCCGCGACAAGCGGCGATGTCATACGGGCCGCTTCCTGGAATAGCATGTCGCGCATCCAGAGGCTTGCCGGATCACTGTTGTGAAGCGCATGCCATTGCACGGCTTCGGTGAACGGAAGATGCTGTGGCAGCGGAAGGTCGACAATTCGCAGGGGTATTGTTTTTGCGAAATGCTGCGCCAGCCGTAGGGGCATGGTTCCTATACGGTCAGTGTTGGACAGCACGGGCGCAATCATGCTGAAGCCGTGTACCACGACGTCGATGCGTCTCTTGCGACCGTGCTCGCGCAAATACCATTCCTCGAGGCCTGGCCTCCGGAAACTTCCGAACTTAGCGACAACGTGCCCCATCGACATGTATCTCTCGAATGTAAGTGGCTCTGCCAGCTGCTTGTTCGAGCGACAGCCTACGCACACGTGTAAATCGTCGAAAAGCCTCGCATGAGGATGGGCGTTCGACATGAATATTTCCGGCAAAATGAGAAGATCGACGTCGCCGCGCTGGAGAAGATCTTCATTGTGGTCGGCGGGGGGGAAAAATTCGAAGCTGACGCCGGGAGCTTCCCGCGCCACACGCTCCACGACTTTTTCAAAAAATACAAGCGTGACGTAATCGGAAAGCGCGATTCTGAAGCGACGATCCGATTGGGCCGGATCAAACGGCTGCCAGGAAATAATGGAGAGCTGAACTTGCAGCAGAGCCTCGCGCACCGCAGGCGCAATACCTTCCGCCCGCGGCGTCGGGATAAATTCGCGGCCCGTCATCGTAAACAGCTCATCTTGGAAATAGGCGCGCAGCCGGGCGACAGCCGCGCTCATGGCCGGCTGACTGAGATTGATGCTGTGCGCCGCCGCCGTGAGCTTACGCTCAGCCATCAAAGCGTCGAACACGACTAGGAGATTTAGATCAAGTCCCTTGAACCGCATGTGTCTCCATCTATCCATAGCGTGGATCTATGCTATCCAAACCCAACATCATTCTTCATTAGTAATACAAATTGACATTTTCACAGCGCAGAGAGCAAGTATGGAAATTTTCGTTCGCAAAATGCACATCGAATGCGAATTTGAACATGGCGCTGTCGGTTTGCGCACGGATACGCTGGGAGGATGGTTGCGCGGGCGACGGGGTTCGTTTCCATTCCGGACCAGCTTTTATCCGAAGAGGCAGCACCGATCCTCTGCGCCGGTATCGCAACATTCAATGCCTTGAAGAAGTCGGGCGCAGAGTCTGGCGATACCGTCGCCATTCTCGGTATCGGTGGTCTCGGGCACCTGGCGTTGCAATATGCTCGCAAGATGGGCTTTCGAGTGGTTGCGGCAGCTCGCGGCGACGATATCGCCCAGGATGCAATGGCGCTTGGCGCCCATCGCTACATCGATACGAATAAGGAAAACGCCGCCGAGGTTTTGAACGCGCTAGGGGGTGCGAATGCCATCCTGACCACGACCGGCAACCCGGAAGCCGTCTCGGCGCTGATGCCCGCCCTTGCGCCGGAAGGCCGCCTTGTCCTGCTCGGCGTCGGCAAAGATCCGCTGCCGGTGTCGACCGGCTACCTGGTTGGGGCCGAACGCGACGTCATCGGGTCGATTACAGGATCACCCTTCGAGAACGAGAGAACACTCGACTTCAGCGTTTTGGCCGGCGTGCGGCCGATGATCGAAACCATGCCGATCGAGCACGCGGCGGAGGCGGTCGAAAGAATGCGATCCGGCAACGCGAAATTCCGCATCGTGCTGACGATGGGACGCCAGACGAATGCGCATCATGACGATCTCACGAGGCCGGTCATCGTCCATTCGGCTAACCTGTGCTGGGTACCGAGCCCCGCGGCCGGGGTGAACCGACGGATGCTCTACCGCGTCGGCGGGGAAGTCGCCCGTGCGACCTCGATCGTGCGCTACGCGCCAGGCAGCGCTTTTCCGCGTCACGTGCATAGCGGGGTGAGGAAATTCTCGTGCTTGCGGGGGTGTTCCAGACGAGCACGGCGACCATCCGGCTGGGAGCTATTTCCGCTACCCGCCCGGCACATCCCATGTTCCCGCCTCGGAAGAAGGCTGCACGATCTTCGTGCGCCTTTGGCAGTTCCGAGAAGGCGACGCCGCGCAGATCATTCGCCAGCCCGGCGAGGGTAATGCAGCGCTCTTGCATGAAGGGGTCGACGCGACACGCGTGCTATTCGACGATGGACGGGAACACGTGTCGATCGAGCAGTGGCCGCTAAGCTCAACGATCGTGGTTGGAAATCAGCGGGGCCTCGAATTCCTGGTACTGGCCGGCAGCCTGGCGTTCCAAGGCGAAAAGCTTGAACGGCACTGCTGGGGACGCCTGCCCGCCGGCCAGCCACTCGAGGCCATGACGGCCGCGGAAGGCGCTCAAATCTGGATCAAGGACGCCCCTCTTGAGCACCCTGACGTTTTGCGGATGACTGACTGATTGCGGTGCGAGCGTCACAAACTCGAGGTGCATGAACCTCCGTGTTATGAGCAGAATTTATCGAACCATGAAGCAAGGCCATTTTTGATCTGACGTTCCTCGTGCTATCGCCGCGGGATCGCAAATTTGTCCCGCCATCCTGCCTGACCGTCAATCCTGCGAGCCGCTTGAAGCCTGTCACAGCCGCGCCCGCTTCTAACAGGCCAACGCTGTCGGGAGCCAGCTTCCCGGAGAGAGATAATGAGGAACACCAAGGTAGCGATTATCGGCGGAGGCTTGGCAGGACTGCACACGGCGCGACTGCTGCATGCGGCCGGGATCGAATTCCTGCTCATCGAGGCAAGAGCCACCCTCGGCGGCCGAATCGAGACCGTGAACGAGACAGGCCAGGCGGACGCAGACGGCTTCGACCTTGGACCGTCCTGGTTCTGGCCTCGAATGCAGCCTGCGATCGCCGCGCTCGTTGCCGAATTCGATCTGCCCACGTTTGCGCAGAACAGCGATGGCGAGGTGGTCTTCGAGCGGATGTCGCGGGAATCGGCAAAGCGCTATCCCGGACTGGATCAGGAGCCTGAGGCCCTGAGGTTCATCGGAGGATCCGCGTCGTTGGTTCGTGCGCTGGCGCAAGGCTTGCCTGAGGCCGCGCTGTGGTGCGGTGCGCAAGTCACCGCGATGCGTCTCAACGAAACCGGTGTCGAGCTGTCTTTGAGATTGGCCGACGGACGTACAGAGCAGATTCAGGCGTCACAGGTGATTGCGGCGCTTCCGCCGCGCATTCTGGAGGCGACCGTCCAGTTCGAGCCAGCCCAGGAGAAAGGCACGATCGAACTGTGGCGGCAAACGCCGACCTGGATGGCGCCACACGCCAAATTTTTCGCTGTCTACGATCGTCCCTTCTGGCGCGAGGCAGGATTCTCCGGGACAGCGCAAAGCATGGTCGGACCTTTGGCAGAGATCCATGATGCGACCACGTCCTCGGGCAAGGCTGCCCTGTTCGGCTTCGTCGGGATGGGAGCCGAACAACGTGCAGCAATCGGCGCGGACGCTCTGAAGGAGGCCTCGATCCGCCAGTTCACGCGCATCTTCGGGCCGCAAGCTGCCCATCCACGCGCGACCCTCTACAAGGACTGGGCTGCCGACCCGCTGACAGCGACATCCGCCGACTGGTTTTCCGCCGGCCACCCGAATGCCCCTGACGGCGGCTGGATCGCTGGCCCGTGGAAGGAGCGGCTGGTCCTGGCCGGGAGCGAGACGAGCCGAAGTGAGGCCGGCTACCTTGCCGGTGCCGTGCACGCATCTTCCCAAGCGGCCCGAGACGTCATTTCGAAACTCACGGTCGAGCAAAGCTGAAGGATTTGCCATGGGAATCGTCGATCAGGCGTTCCTCGACACAACCGCCGTGTCACAACATCAGAAACCACCACACGAAACGTCTGGGTTCGGACTGGGGCGCAGTAGTTAAGCGCGACAGAGCGATCGCCCGGGCTATGGTCGGCGGCCTGGTTGCTGCTGTGATAGCCCGCAGTTGGTCATCTGGACCCGCGAAGCAGTTCCAGGTCACCATTTTGCCGGCAGCTTCCTCAGTCAGGCCGCACTTGCGATGCTTGCTATTCCGATCCTGTTTACTCTTCCCCAGCCCTGAGCATCCAAGGCAGGTTCCGTCGATCAGGCAGCGGTCCGGCTGCTGTTGCAAATCCTGGCCTCGCCGCGCTATCTGCTCGCGGTCGCCAGGGGGTCGTTTCCTATGCACTTATGACTTTCGTGATGACGGCAGCACCGATGGCAATGGTCGGACATGGCCATTCGGTCGATTCCACAGCGCTTGGCGCTCAGTGGCATGTGCTTTCCATGCTCGGCCCGAGCTTCATGACGGGGCGACTTATGGCGCGCTTCCTTTTAGGGATCGGCTAGAACTTCGGCTTCATTGGCGCGACCGCGGTGGTTGCCGATTGCCACGCTCCATCCGAACGCGGCAAAGCGCAGGGCGCAAACGACTTTATGGTCTTTGGCACGTATTGCCGGCCCTCACATTCATTCTGGTTCCGACGGTATGGCACGCAGCCAGAATGCAGAATGCAGCCAAAACCCGTAAAGGGAAAGCGCCGATGTCTGTTTCTAAACGCCGGATCGATCATATCGTGCTTGCGGTCCAAGATCTGGAGGCCGCAGCTCGGTTCTATGAGCGGCTCGGTTTGAGGTTACGTCGCGCAATTCGCCACCCCTGGGGCAAGGAAAACCGGCTGGTCCAATTCGGCTCTTCCTTCGTCGGGGCGAGAGGACATCACCATGCGATGCCGCACGGAAGGAAAGACGCGAGACATGGTCGCCCACATGCACAAGTTCGAATAGCCGCTTCCAAGTATCGTGGCCTGAACATCTCCGACCGTCATTGACGAGAGGGACTCAAGGCGGCGCTGGGAAATTCGCTTTCCGCGATCACGGCGAAGGCGAACGTCCCCTCTCGCGGGCAAGCGCTAGAAAACCGTCGATGTATGATATGGTCTCCTCGCCGCGCCGGACACCCAGATTGATGTTTTTCCATATACCGGCATCGCCCACGCGTAGCGCGCGTATCGGCATTCCAACGGCGTCTTCCTGCAGCAGCCAGTCCGGTAGGACCGTAATACCCCTTTTCGCACAGACGAGTTGCAGCATCAGGTCGATGGTTTCGGCCGTGCGGTGCTGACGCGGCCGGCAATGGGCGGGAACAAGGAATTTGGTGTATATGTCCAGCCGCTCCAATGTGACCGGAACCGTGATCAGCTCCTCGTCAAGAAGATCCTGTGGCTGCACGCATTTCCTATCGGCAAGAGGATGCGTCGCATGCACCATCAGCACCAGCTCATATTCGAAAACAGGCGTAAAGAGCAGGTCCGGCGCGTCCACGGGATCCGGTGTGATCAGAAGATCGATTTCGTACCCAAGGAGTGCCTCGACACCGTCGAACCGGAAAGCCGTACGCACGTCGAAATCGACATCCGGCCACTTCTCGAGATAAGGTGTCGCTATCTTGGTCAGCCACCGCTGGCAGGGATGACATTCCATGCCAACACGAAGGGCTCCTCTCCTTCCCACAGCAAAATCGGTCAGGACCCGCTCGGCATGTTCCATCTGGGGCAGGACGCGTTCGGCCACAGAAAGCAGATATTCACCTGTTTGCGTCAATCGCAGCCCGCGGCCTGATTTCATCCATATCTTGATGCGGTGCCGTTCCTCGAACTTTGCGATCGTATGGCTCAAGGCGGATTGAGTGACGTTCAGCTTTTCGGCTGCCGCGGTAACACTGCCCCGACGGCTGACTTCTCTCAGAATTGCAAGATGCTGACGATCAAGCATTATGATACCCATTCATGAACCGATGGAAAAAATGCCATTTCTGCTCATAATGCACTGCTGCTAACCTCTTCGTCAACCAAGCTCTGCCCAAGCCTCGCGACGGACGAAAGGATATTCCAGTGATGAAGCCGGCAATCGCTCACCAACACTATGCCGATCATGGGTCGGCAACATTGATCTTCGACGAGATCATCGACCGCAAGAACAGCGACCCGATGAAATGAGCTTATGTCGAAAACCTTGCTGGCTTCAGGTAGGTCGCCGGCCGTCCACCGTCATCGCGAGGCAAATACGAGGCAAATCGCTTGGTCAGGCGGCCATTCGATGCCTCGTTCCTATAGACGTCCCGATGAATGATGACGTGCCCTCAACCTACGGATCGAGTTACACGAGCAGAGAAAGAAGAAGAAGAATAGCATCTCTGTCTACGTCGAGAGAAAAGCAGTAACGTGCAAAACCTGCTTGCGGAGGCACATACGCCCCGTTTTGGCGATTGGTCGAATGCGAACTACCGCATCTGACCGCGATCGGTGAACACACGCCGAGACAGTGTTGCTACAGACGCAAGACTTAAGGTTCCCTCAGCGGATAAATTGCGAGGCTCGGGTGGAACAAATGCTGACCGCGGCAAGTTCGATGCTCTGCCGGAGGCCAGTTGGCTGCCAATGTGGCCAGGTGGTGTCGTGTTGCCGTTAGCAGAAACCCCGTCCGGCTAACGGCACTTTTTTGTTCTTCTTAGATTTTGCCAGTAGCAAAGCGCCGGACCCGGGCGGTCAACCGCTGGCTTTCCGTCCTGGGCAGTGCGAGATGGCATCTTGTGTCGCGACACGCGATGTTTCTCATGTTTTGTGGAAGACGGTCCACACTGCGCGACGACAGGCCGCGCCTGAGTTCCATCAGGAAAGTCCCGCCGAGAAAGAGTTCGATATGCTCTTTGAACAGCCGCGCCCGCAGGCGATGACCGATCAGCCGCGAAGGGACGGAATAGAAGACCCTGCGTAGCGTGAAGCTTCCACTGCTGGTGACATGGACGATCTCGTCTTCGCCCTCGCTCTGACGTTGATCGGGAAGAGGCTGCAGGCTCTGCCGCTCGATGCCGATCTCCCTGGTGCGACGAGCATTGCGATGGCCGATGACTTCGTCGATGAAAGCCGCGAAACTGGCGATGTCGGCGAAGTCGGATGTCCCCCGCAAGAGCAAGGCATCCTCCAGTTCGCGCTTCAGGTCGCCATGCGATCCTTCGATCGCACCGTTCTCATGAGCAACACCGCGATTGTTGCGGCTGGGCTTCATGCCATAATGGGCGCAAAGCGCTTTGTATCGGACCGTCAGATCGTCGGCGGCATCGGCCTTGAGGTTCTTGAATGCCGCCGACAGGCTGTCGGTGCGATGGTCGCGCGGCGCCCCGCCAAGCGCCCAGAGCGCATTCTGCAAACCGCTCGTCAGGGCCGCGAAGCTCTCGCCGCCCTCGACAATCTCGGCATGTTCGAAGCCGCTATAGGCCAGGCGGAAATGGTAGAGCAGGTAGTCGAAATGCTGACCGCCGAGCGTCACCTTCAGTTCCGACGCATCGGTAAAATCCGAAAGACCCATGTGCCCCGGCTCGTGGACCTGCCGGAAGATCACCTCCTGGTCCTGCCCGTGGATGGCCCGCCACTCGCGTATCCGCCGTTCGAGCGTGCGGCGCACACCGGCATCAAGCTCGGGATGACGCTTACAAACTTCCCTGAAAATACCGACCGAACGCAGGCCGGGAGCTCGGCTGAGCATCGGCACCACTTCTTCGTCGAAAATGCCGTCCAGCGGGTCGACCCGTCGGCGTTCGCGTTTGGTCTTCTTCTCGCTCGGCAAGCGCGGATCGGCTTCGATGCGGTAACCCGTCGACGAACTGAACCCGGCCTTGGCCGCCGCGGCAGGAACACTGTGCTTCAATCTGTTTTGCATATATAGCCTCATCTGGAGATCGTTGATGTGCTGTCCGGGCATCCATTCTTCCTCTTGGTCGAAGAAGATTTGGACCGAACACATCGCGATTCTCTAGACGGCGTGGCCCTAAACCGGCCCGCCGTCGCCAGAAGCCTCACTTCGGTCGGGCTACGCCCTTCCTACGTGACGCTTCTGGCGACACTCCCACCCAGATTGACGCTGCTTCCATCCTGTTTGTCGCCGCGCAACTTGTCGCGAGCAGCGCATCGTCCTCAGTCACTGCGCTTCCTCAGAATGGAAAAGGCGGCATAGCTTAACGCGGGACAGTGTGTACGACTTTCCTTGTCTCAGTCTAAGCTAAATCTAAGGGTGCACTCCACCACTGTCCGGGGACCAGCGGAACCCCTGTTCCGCTTTTGCGAACCCTCTTCGCGGAGATGCAAAATCCATTCCCCTGGATGTCAGAAGCGATGGATCTCAAGAGAGTGAAGTTCGAACATTCGTTGTCGATAAGCGGTTTAGGGTCGTTGATATGCATCGAGCCAGAACTTGGCGATTTTCCGGGACACTCATCATGGTCAGGTGGTCGCCTGGAATTGGAACGGCATGAATGGCCTCTGCACTTAAAATCCGGTCCCAACCTCGCAAGGGCGAATGTGCTTCTGGACCTGTCGGAATTTTGCGAGATCGTGCCCGATGACTGATAGAGCTGTTGGCATAGAACTGGTGTATCTCAACCGGCAGAGATGGAACTTGATACATGTTCAGCGCCCTTCGGAACTGCGTGGCCCTCTCATACATCAAAATCTCTTTTTGGAGATCATGATCCAGCGGTAGCCCTCCAAGTTTCTGTACCATTTCGAGGAGCTGAGAAACTGAACTTTGGTCAGCGATCCGTTCGAGTATCTCGAAGGAGTCGTCATCTAATTCGACAGAGTCAAGAAGCACCTCTCGCATCATTTTGGCCGGCGATAGCCTTGACGGATTTGCAGGTAACACAACATCGATTAGAGCAATGAATGACACAGCGTCACCGGGACTTAGCAAGCAATGCGCAATTGCGTAAGCTAAGATTGCCCCTGATGAGTATCCGGCAAAGCGGTACGGACCCTTTGGCTGGATCTCTCGAATTGCCAGGCTTAGCTCCGCCGCCATTGCCTCGAGAGTTGGCGGACAAACGTCATTGAAAGGCGGCCATGGCAAAGCGTAGACAGGACATTCTACGTTCATTTCCTTCGCCAAACTCAGGACATAGGAGCAATCGCCCAAACCTGTGGGAACAAAGAACAGCGGCGGCTGCGATCCGGTTTCTCGAACGCAAATCACTCCCGGCCTGCTGGGTTGTGGTTCCAAATGAACCTTTGACGCAAGTTCCTTTAGAAAAGGGGCTTGGAAGAGGTTAGCGGCGCTCAGCTTGAACCCAAGATCGAACGCGCGACTGAGCAACTGCACCGCCAAGAGGGAGTGGCCGCCGAGCTCAAAGAAATTGTCATGGCGTCCGACCCGCTCGATCCCGAGAAGCTCCGTCCAGATCTGAGCCAGCGCCGTCTCGATCTCGCCCTGCGGTGCCTCATAGGGGGCCCGCGCATAGGCGTCGTCGTCGGGAACGGGCAGCGCCTTGCGGTCGAGCTTGCCGTTCGGTGTCAGCGGCAGGGTATCGAGCCGCACGAAGGCCGACGGC
>NZ_JARFYN010000104.1 GCF_030272695.1 Martinezella calliandrae | reverse complement strand
GCCAGGTTGAACGAGACAGTTCCATCGAAACAAAAATTGCGGCAAGGTTGGTCTGGATGGCGGTCGAAGCGTCTGTATTCTTGAACATTGGGACCTCAGAATAAAGTGGTTGGTGATACGACCACTCATTCTGCAAAAACGCCGGCCGTCATCCAGCCCATGGGATCTACGAAGTTGTCGAGCCGCGCCGCGGAAACCGGCGTTGGCCGGATGATGTGAAGGCGCGGATCGTGGCGGAAAGCCTTGAGCCTGGTGTTCGTGTTGTTGATGTCGCGCGCCGTCATGACGTTGTTGCGCACCAGCTTTCCTTGTGGCGCCGGCAAGTGCGCGAGGGCATTCTGGCGTTGCCTTTTGAGACTATGTCGGGCCAGTCGGAGAGCGGCGATGCCGAGCCTGCATTTGTGCCTTTGGCGATTGCGGCAGAGCCGAGCGAGGCTGTGAATGTTTTGGCGCCGCCGCTGCCGGCGACGGTTTCGTCGGTCTTGACGTTGGAGATCGGCCCGGATGTTGTGATGCGGGTTCCCGGCGATGTGCCGGTTGAACGTGTGGCGGCTCTGGTGCGAGCCATGCGAGGGACGGCATGATCGTCGCGGGCCAACGCCTGCCGATTCTGATTGCAACGCGGCCGGTGGACTTCCGCTGTGGGCATCAGGCGCTGGCTCTGATGGTGCAGACCGAGTTGAAGCTCGATCCGCATTCCGGGGTGACGGTGATCTTCCGGTCGAAGCGCGGGGATCGCCTGAAAATCCTGGTATGGGATGGCACCGGAATGGTGCTAACCTACAAAATTCTTGAACATGGAAACTTTGCCTGGCCCAAGGTTCAGGATGGGACGATGCGTCTTTCCAGGGGTCAATACGAAGCTTTGTTCGAAGGTCTTGATTGGCGACGGGTTATGGCGCAACGGGTGACAGCGCCGACTGCGGCAGGATGACTCAGTCACCCTGTTTTGGCATTGTTTTATTGGGTTTTTCTGCTTGGATTTGCTATGAAGACGCATGTCTTCGCTCCTTGATCTCAGCCTGTTTCCGGACCTTCCGCCAGAGGTTGTCAAAGCCTTTGCGGCGATGCAGTTCGAGCTGTCGGTCGAGCGTGCTGCACGTCAGCATGAGCAGGCTGTGGTGGCCGAAAAGGACGCGTTCATCGCCGAGTTGAAGGAACTGATCGAGAAGCTTGAGGGGCAGGTTCACGACTATCGGCGCGCGAAGTTCGGGCCGAAATCGGAAAAGCTCGATCCGGCGCAGATGGAACTGGCGCTGGAAGACCTTGAAACGGCGATTGCCGAAACACAGGCCCGGATCGCCGCCGTCGAGAAAAAGATCGAAGCCAGCGCATCCGATCCGGAAAAGGCCGTTCCTCGTAAGGAGCGTAAGGCCCGTGCGCTGCCTGAACACCTGCCGCGGGTCGAGAAAGTGATCGAGCCCGAGAGCATCGTTTGTCCCTGTGGTTGCGGCAACATCCGCGCCGTCGGGCGTGGTGTTCCATTATCGACCTGGGCGTAAGGGCGAATATGCCGCTGAAATCCTTGATGGGTTCAACGGCACGATTCAGGTCGATGCCTACGGTGGCTACTCTCACCTCGCCACGTCGGACCGGATGGGTGGCAATCCCTTGAAGCTGGCTTTCTGTTGGGCGCACGGCCGCAGGAAGCTGATCAAGGCCACGCCAAAGAGTGGATCGCCCATCGTCGACGAGGCGCTGGTGCGGATCGCCGCGCTCTACAAGATCGAAGACAGTATCCGCGGCTCAGATCCCGAACATCGCCGGGCAGTTCGACAGGACCTGTCCCTGCCGCTGGTGGACGAGTTCTTCACCTGGCTGGCAGCGCAAGCCAAGCGCGTCTCAAGCAAGTCTGACCTCGGAAAAGCCCTGGCCTATATGCTGACGCGGCAGGACGGCTTCCGGCTGTTCCTGGACGACGGCCACGTCGATATCGACTCCAACCTGGTGGAAAACGCGATCCGCCGCCCCGCCATGAATCGCCGCAATGCGCTCTTTGCGGGGCACGATGAAGGGGGCCGCAATTGGGCCCGGTTTGCCAGCCTGATCGGCACTTGTAAAATGAATGGCGTTGAGCCCTACGCCTATCTGTGCGATCTCTTCACCCGCCTCGCAAACGGCCACCTCGCCAAAGACATCGATGCCCTGATGCCATGGACCTATGCCGCCCGCATCAAGGCCTCACAATGAGCTCGTCAATTACTCTTCGGTGAGCTCATTTGACGGCCGTAGATCAACCTCACATCACTGCAACTGAGAAATCGATGGGGCGTGGACGTCGCATACAGCTTTCTTACCACTGTGATGACAGCTCGTTTGAAGCCGACGCTTTCTTTCAGCTTGAGCGCCCATTTGCGTAAGCTGCTCTCGGCGGATGATCGCGTGAGGATATCGCCCCAATCCCCTTTCCGCAGTTGCCTTGTCCTGTTTCGCACCGTTTTCCATGTCATCAGAACTAAGAACGTCAGTGAGAGTTCTCTCGCCCAGCCCCGAAAGGGTAAGGCGCAAATTAGTCAGTTGAGTGCCGCGCTACCTCCGAGGGCATCATTTTCCCGGCGGAAACTTCGTTCGGCTACCAGCGAAAGCGTAATCCGTCCATAAACAAGCCCACCATCCGCTGCGGATCAGTCGGCTCACCGCACATGGGCGGCACGCATAGCATCCCGATGCCGTGCAGGAGCTCGTTCGCCATCACTCCCGAGCGTATCTCGCCGCTCGCGGCCGCAGCGTCCAGAAGTTTCTGAACCAGGGGGCCCAGTCGCTCCTGGAAATGTGCAGGCAATCCTTCAAGAGCTGGATCGCCCGAATTGAAGGCTGCGGCCAGCCCACGGTGGGCTGCGATAAAATCAACGTAGCGCTCGACCCACTTTTCGAGCGCCTCGCCCGGTGGGTGCTGCGTGGCCAGCATCTTCGCTGCCTCGACGGACTCGTCGACCTCCTTGCGGAAGACGGCGACGACAAGGTCGGAACGCGTCGGAAAATGGCGGTAAAGCGTGCCGACGCCCACCCCCGCCCTGTCCGCGATTTCGCGTATGGGCACATCCACCCCTGCCTCGGCAAATACCTCCGATGCGGTTTGAATAAGCGAACCGACATTGCGCTGCGCATCAGCCCGCAGGCGCCGGCCCGCCACCTGGGCCTCAGCTTCGCTCGACGATTTCGTATCCTCGGACAAATTCTACCCCTTGCTAAACGGAACATGATTCCGTATATGCATAAGCGGACGATCGTTCCGTATATGGCACGAAGGATCGTGTTTGCCAAGTTCAAACGGAGAACCATAGATGCATAACAAACCAGTCGCACTCGTTACCGGAGCAAACAAAGGGATCGGCCTGCAGATCGCGAAAGATCTGGCGCAGCAGGGCTTCGCCGTACTTGTAGGTTCGCGACGATTCGAAGCGGGCGAGAGCGTCGTTCATAGTGTTGGGCCGGACGCCCGGACAATTCCGCTTGATGTCACCGATGAAACCTCGATCGCGAAGGCGGAGAAGCGCATCCGCGAGACCTATGGCCGGCTCGATGTTCTCGTGAACAATGCAGGTGTCGGACATGGTGGCGATCCCACACGAAGCAACGCCCAGATCATGGCGGAAACGCGGTTGTCTGTCGTCGATCTGGACGAGCTACGGACCGTATTCGCGACCAACGTATTTGGCGTCGTTGCCGTCACACAAGCGATGCTGCCCCTTCTTCGCGAAGCGCCGGCGGCAAAAATCATCAACATATCGAGCGCGACCGGCTCTCTCACGCTGAACAGCGATCCTTCGAACCCTGTTCGCCAATATACGAGCACATACACGGCCTCGAAGAGCGCCTTGAACGCGATCACACAAGCGCTCGCGATCGAGCTCGAAGGCACGCGCATCAAGGTCCACGCCGTCTGCCCGGGCCTTACCGCCACCGACATGAGCGAATATGGCGGATCGGTCGAGGAGGCCGCGCGTGAACCGGTGCGGGTCGCTCTGCTCGGATCGGACAGCGGCACGGGCACTTTCTCGAATGCCCAGGGTGCGCTGCCTTGGTGATCCGGTCAGTGTCGGCCGGCGCTGATGTCAACGGCCTCGCCGCGCTCGAATAGAATCCCGTTATTACCCCAACAGTGTCGTGACGTTGCGACGTGCAACCCGTCAGGAGAAGCTCATGTCTAAAACAGCAAAATTTGTGCAGTTCCACCGGCTTGGAGGACCAGAGGTTCTCCAAGTCGAGGACCTCCCGATCCCCCAACCGGGAAAGGATGAAGTACGCCTTCGCATCAAAGCATTTTCTCTGAACCGCGCGGAAGCGCTTTTCCGCGAAGGACACTATGTCGTTCAGCCTCAGTTTCCGTCCAAGCTTGGCTATGAAGCCTCCGGCGTGGTCGAAGCTGTCGGCCCCGGTGTGAACGAGAAATTGGTCGGGAAGGTCTTTAGCACCATTCCCAATTTCAGTTTCAGCCGTTACGGCGTCTATGGTGAAGTCGCTGTCGTACCCGTCACATCGCTCGCTGCTTATCCAGACAATCTCACGCCGGAAGAGGCCGCATCCATCTGGATGCAGTATCTCACCGCCTACGGGGCCTTGGTTCATCTCGGACATGTCGCCAATCGTGACTTTGTCCTGCTTCCAGCGGCCAGCAGTAGCACCGCGATTGCAGCGATGGAGGTTGTCAATGCCGAAGGCGGCATAGCTATCGGCATTACGCGGTCAGCGAAGAAGAAGGCCGAGCTCCTCTCTCTGGGGTATGACCATGTGATTGTCAGCGATGTCGAGGACGTCGTGAAACGCGTTGCCGATATTACCGACGGCAAAGGCGCCCGGATCATCTACGATCCTATTCTCGGAAGTGGAATAGAGATCCTGGCTCGGACGCTGCTTACAAAGGAATATATTTTGCGTATGGACTGCTTGATCCTCGACCGGCTCCTTACCCGATATGGTCGGCAATGTCGAAAGCCCTCACACTTCGAGCCTGGGCGATTCCAGAACTCTTGAAAGACGCAGAAGCGTTGAAAGAGGCGAAAGAGTATATTTTCAAGCATCTCGTTGATGGCACCCTGAAACCGAAGATCGGCAAGGTTTTTGCGCTTGACCAAATTGTCGAGGCTCATCGCTTCATGGACTCGAACGACCATATTGGAAAAATAGTTGTGAAGATCGAATAATATTCACTGCCAGAAAAGGTGGTCCTCGATGATATCCGAAGTGGTGGGTCCAAAGCCCGCCACCGGTCAGGAAAGGTCAACCACCTGCTGCAGGCCGTGCAATTCACTGTTTTTGTAGGGTCGAGGGCATTGCCGAGTTAGCTAAGGCATCGCGCACGGCGCTGACGAAAATGTCCAGATCACCCTTAATGCCCGTCTCCTTGACCTTGCGATATATCACATGAACGCAGTACTTCTCGCGAAGCTCGCTTTCGAGCTTTCTCATATCGATGCCGTCGATGGAAAGCAAACTAATCGCACTCAACTCGTTCGTGGCAATCGGGGTATGAAGCGTGAAGCCGGGAATGTCGTGAGCAAGGCCGATCCAATATCGGGTAAGTTCGCCTAGCCTTGCATGCATCCTGCCCGCTCCAATCTCCTTATGCAGTTGGATGGCCGGTGCAATTCCATTTTGAATTGCGGAATTATACGTGCCGAGATTCCAGTGATCGAACTTGTCTATGCCGATAGCCGGTTGGCAGGGTGCAAGCAGGGGTCAGGTCCGGTCGATCTGACGCCGGTTGACGATCGACATTCCATTGCCGACCGGCGCTCCCAGCCATTTGTGAAGGCTGGTGGCGAAGAAATCGCAGTCGAGGTCGGAAAGCTTACCGCCAGACCGCACCCCCAAATTGGCCAGTCGCGTCTTTCCGGGTAATGCCGGAGAGATCGCAATGATTGGCGTTTTCCGATCGAGGAGCTTGGATGAGCCGCGCGCTTTTGACCGGCGCCTTGATCATGCAATAGGCGTTGAAGCGTGCAGGCAGTCCTGGCAGCGTATTGCCCAGATTGCCATTTGGCCTGCAGTTGACGCTCGCCCCTTCCATGCGTCCGGATGGATCCACGGGCTCGCCGCTAAATTCGCATGTCTTGCCGGTTGACGTTCCCGGCGCCCCAATAGGGCCGGGAAGCGTGACACCGCGAATTACCACGCCTGTCTCGACAGGCTTTACGCCGGCCTTGGCTTTATGGTGCTCCTCAGCCGTGACTGCATGCCCTATGGTGACGGCCAGGGCGAAAGCCGATACGAATTCGAACATCCTTACTATCGTAGTCATTGCGCTTTCTCCTCTTTTGCGGGCCGATAGGATGTGACTCAGGGCCCCGTTACACCGTTTGAAAGAAAAGGAATTTGCGTAATCCTTTCCCGTCCTTACCTAAACTTGATGAGATAGTTGACGGCAACGTTCTTGGGACGTGTTTCGGAGGCCGTACGTGCGGGAGTTTCCGGTGAGCCTGTAGCCTTGCTTGAAATGGATGTTCCAGCGGCACTGCCCTGCTGCGAAATTCCTGCCGGCGTCGTCACGTCATAGGAATGCGTATGGACTTGCATGGCATCGCACTGGAGCGAGCCGACAACGTTCGCGACATTGTTGCCGGTGGGATCCAACCGCTGCTTGGCATCCGGGTCCATGCCAGCGCCGGCATCGAAGCCGCGCAGGAACAGCCCACGGTAGTCGGGAATCCGGAACTCCAGATCCGCCCCCGCATTGCGCTCTCCATAAAGTCCCCCGAGAACGGCATACAGTTCCGGATATGCGACCGCCCTCAAATAGCGTCCGTCGCACAGCATCCAGCCCTGGGCTTCGACGTAGCTGAGGGGCGCGCCGGCCTTTGTTCCCGCCGTCTCGCCCGAGCTTGCGCAGGCCGCGTTGGCCCAGATCGTATTCCGCGAACCCGAGACAGGATCGACTTGACCTGCAAAAGGGCACACAGCGCCGATAGGAGGTCCTGCGAACATCGTTGCGTCCTTTGATGAAGATGCATTTGTGAGAAACGGAGTGCCTCGGTCGTAAGTGGCGTTTTGCCATCAACGGCGGGCACTCCATTCCCGGCTGCTCCGCCTTGTCATTTGCGGAGCGGGGGCCAACTGATCCGGTCGTTAGGTCGGATCGACCTCCCAGGTATTGTCCTCCCGCAGCGTGCCCACGAGATCGAAGACGGCAGAGGGGAATTTCGCTTCCCTGGTCTGGGTGATCGTGTCGATGCTCAGAACCGTGCCGATGTTCACATTCGTTCCCGCAGCAATCCAGTAGCTCGGCGTCGGCGTGAACGTGTGCTGCAGATTGGTGCCGGCTTGAACGACGTAGGTTCCTGTTCCAGACATCCCGATGCCGACCGAGAAGCGGCTGTTTGGTACATTTGCGGCATCATTTATGACGAGGGACCCGGCAGGATCACCCTTGACCGGATCGCTCAAGCCGGGGCCGCCATTCAAGGAAAACGTGGTCGTGTTTTTGCCGCTGGGGCTGCCGTCCTGAACACCGGATGCGAGAAAATCCACGCCAGGAATCAGCTGTCCGGTGTCGCTCCAGACGAAGTTATAATCGATTTCCCAAGTGAATTTGATTTGGTTGCCAACCCGGATTTGATACGGAGAGCAAAACCACGCCAACGAGAAGACATTGGCGACCGGCTGCGGCATCTTCTGATAGACATAGAAGGTCCAAGGTTGAGCCGACTTGTTCTTTAACAACAAGGAATATTGCGTTCCTTGGGCGAGCGCCGCGCTTGCTGGCTGCGACGCACGGGCGTGATCTGTCAGTTCCTTGTTTGCATAGCTGATGTGCAAGGACATTTGTTTTTCCCTTCCTGAGTGTATTTTCCCACCTGACTCTGGATTGAATATCTTGACGTCAGTACCCCATGCGAATTCAACTAATTGGAGTGCTTATTCGCTGCACAATCTAACTGCTATAATTATTGCTCGATAACGTAAATGAGTAGAAATACTCCCTGCCAGAGCCGAGCAAAGTGACGAGCAGACCCGTCTGACGACGAGCCTGGGTGGCCAAATATCGAGTCGGCGGAATCCAGAAAGCTGCTTTGTCAATGGAAAAACGATGAGGTTCGCGATCCGATTATTGTAAGCAACGGCTTACAAATTAATCGTTTGCCTGCACGAAGCTGAGCTCACATGACATAACTCTCGGAAGTGATTAGTTCCCGTCGACGCCCTGTGATAATTGGAAAGGTCGTAACCATCGTCTTTTCCAGGTGGCATCTGAAACGGCACGAGCTAAATGGCGGTAAATACCGAGATCGGCGAGATAGTCGAGGCGGTGCACCACGCCCTGGAAATCGCCGACACCATCGCCATTGGAGTCCATAAAGGTCCCGACGGCCAAAGTGTTAGATGACTGGGTTCTTGTTCCGGAGATCGTTGATCATGCGCATCTCCCGGGGTCTGGTCTACCCAGTGGGCAATGGCATAACCACTTGGGTTGTTCCGGCAGATGGAATCGATGATCTTCATCAAAGCAGATCCCGCGCCAATCATTTTGGGCTCTTCCGCATATTTGGTGCAAGAGGATTCACATATGGCGCGAATACGGTCATAGATTCGGAATCGTAGTCTATGCAGTGATTTGCTCGTGCTTGAATTTTTCAACTCGTTGCTCCCGGAGAATTTCGAGGTTGTGGAGATCGCGCGCCAATGCGGCGCTGTCGTCATTTCGGCGCAGTCGATTTCGACCTCATCCAATTGCCCCACTTGCGGCCAGTCCAGCGGTCGCGTTCACAGTCACTACATGCGCCAGATCGCCGATCTGCCCTGTCAGGATCAAGCTACAGAGATCCGACTTCGCGTCCGTCGTTTTCGATGTGTCGATAGCCAATGCGTCACGCGTATATTCACCGAACGATTTCCGGGATCGGTTTCGGCAAATGCCCGTCGAACCAATCGCCTCAGCACGGCGCAAACAGCGATCAGTTTTACCACAGGCGGCGAGCCCGGCGGTCGCCTATCGCAAAAGCTGGCCATGCCTGTGAGCGGCGATACACTTCTGCGAATGGTACGCTCCTCGGCGCATGAACCCTATCCTGCCCCTCGCATCGTGGGTATTGACGATTGGGCTTGGCGCAAGGGCCAGCGTTACGGCACGATTGTCTGCGATCTGGAACGCAACCGCATTCCTGATCTGCTTCCCGAACGAAATGCAGATGTCGTGGCCGCATGGCTGGCGCGTCATCCTGGCATAGAGATCATCGCCCGCGATCGGGCTGGCGTTTATGCCGAGGGCGGACGACGAGGTGCCCCTGATGCCACTCAGATCGCGGATCGCTGGCATCTTCTCGCGAATTTGGGCGAAGCTCCTCGTCTGGCAGTCGGTCGTCATCGCAAGGCCGTTCGTCTTGCCGGCGTCGCCGCGATGACTGAAATCGCTGCAGAAGGTCATGATGACCCGGAACATGGCTCGCAGAAGCAAACATCGCTGCAAAGCTTGCGGCAGCAGCGAAAGCTGCAGCGTCGTGATCTGTATGAAGAGGTGATGCGCCTGCGGGATGCCGGGATCACCTCTGCGAGGCAGATTGCACCGCAGGTCGGCATGAGTGTGCGTACAATTGAACGGTGGCTGGCAGCGGGTGGTGAACCCGAGCACCATCGCCCCTCGGTTCATACCATACCCTTCTGGCGTTCGAGGATTATCTTCTTCGACGTTGGAACGAAGGATGTCGCAACGGTCGGCAGCTTCTGTCCGAGATCAAAGCCCAGGGATTTAAAGGAAGCCGTGCCACTGTTTACCGATGGACCGCAGACCTGAAGAAACAGCAACAATCCTCCAAACGAGAAAAGAACCGTCCCTGGCGACCGCCATCCCGGCGAAGATGTGCATGGCTTCTGGGTCAGGACCCGCAATCCTGTGATGCGAAGGCCAAGTGTTTCCTGAAGCATGT
>NZ_JARFYN010000103.1 GCF_030272695.1 Martinezella calliandrae | reverse complement strand
GGACACACGAGCGTAAGCGATGGTCTTGCCGGCGGCGTCTTGAGCGGAACGGAACCGTTCAGGCCGCAGCTTGGCAAGATCGTAACGGCGATGACCACCTGGCGTATGTTCAGCCACCAGACGGCCTTCGGCTTCCCATCGGCGCAATGTCGTGATCGACACGCCCAAAACTTCCGCCGCTTCGCCTATGCTCACAAATCTCTCCATTTTGGAACGATATACATAGATTCAGTAAGATTGCAAGCGAACTGTTCTAACCCTTGTTGGCCCGCAACTACGCCTGTTTGCCCACTGGCTCAGGTTTGATCGTTAGGCCCTTTCCCGGCCACAGCGGCCTTAGAATCCGCCAGCTTCTTTTCTTCCGCTTCCAAGAGCTGGCAAAGCGTTCGCCGTTCCTCTTCGTCGCATACCTTATTCAGCAGCGTTCGAAACCGCTCAATATTCTGGCGCGCTATGAAATCTTGCATGCACCGTTTCTCGCAACTGTGAATTACAACCGAAGACGGCGCGGCTGCTGCAGACGGGAGTGTGCCCTGCGCTAAGTCAAGGTGATCATCGCTGCGCCTTACTAATGATTGCAATCATAACGGCGCACCTGCGCTTACGGAAGTCAGTTTCGCAATTTTTTATCGACCGGCAGAGCTTCGTCATCCGTCAAATTTGACATAGTTCAAGGCCGCTCCAATAAATTTCAGCGATGATGCATATGAGTTTGAGTAATCGGTTTTTGAAACCAGCTTGTGTGCTGGGACTTGGAAAGACATGAAAGACCCGGAGCGCCATAAATTCCTGAGGGAGCAAGCCAGCATCTATCAAGAACTGATAGAGGCTTTGCAGCGGTCTCATCCTGGTTTGCCTGAATCGAACCCGGAGGGTAACCATCCATATGCGTCTCAAATTCGCCAGCTCGTGAGTTATAAGCAGTCGCTGAAGACGCTTGTGAACTTTATCGCTGCGCTGGAAGAAGACGAATAGCTCGATTGCCCCCAAATGAGTGGGCTGTGGCCGGTACATGTTCTAGCTTGCCTCGGGGACCAATACTGCCGCTCCGATGAGACGGCCCGCACGAAGATCGGCGATCGCCTCATTGGCCTGCCGCAGCGGATAGACCTTCGTGTGTGTACGCACCGCAGCACGGCTGGCCATCGGGAAGAACTCGAGGGCGTCTTCACGCGTCAAATTGGCGACCGAAACAAGTTCGCGTTCGCCCCACAAAACAGCATAGGGCATGGAAGGAATATCGCTCATGTGAATTCCGCCACACACGACCACGCCGCCCTTGCGAACCGCCGTGAGCGCGGTCGGCACCAAATCACCCACGGGTGCGAATATGATCGCTGAATCAAGCGGAACCGGCGGGTTCTCATCTGAACCACCGGCCCATACCGCTCCAAGATCGCGTGCGAATTGCTGCGCAGCACGATCGCCGGCTCGCGTGAACGCGTAGACGTCCCGGCCTTGCCAAACGCATATCTGAGTGAGGATATGTGCGGCGGCGCCGAAGCCAAAGAGACCGATGCGTCTGCCATCGCCGGCCTTTTTGAGCGCGCGCCAGCCAATCAATCCGGCGCACAGAAGTGGCGCAAGGGATACAGGATCGGAATCCCTTGCGAGATCAAAGGCAAAGGCTGCGTCTGCCACAACATAGGAGGCAAAACCGCCATCGCGGCTATAGCCGGTGAACTGCGGCCGGTCGCAGAGGTTCTCCGCCTTCGTCTGGCAATAAAAGCATGTTCCGCAGGTGTGACCAAGCCATGGAACGCCGACGCGGCGCCCAAGCCTCGCGGTGTCGACGCTTTCGCCGACAGCATCGACAATACCGACGATCTCGTGGCCCGGAACGAGCGGAAGCTTGGGATCTTTGAGATCGCCGTCCACGACATGCAGGTCGGTGCGGCAGACGGCGCACGCCTCCACCTTTATCCTCAGTTCACCGAAGCCGGGCACGGGATCATCACGCTCGACAAATGCCAAGGGGGTCCCGATCTGTCGAAGAATCATAGCTTTCATGACGAAGGCCGAGTTTTGTTGTTGCCTCCAACAACCTCTTGTGTCGCTGTCAATTGTTTCAAGCGAGTAAAGCCCCGTCTTTGATCGGGATCAAGACCGGGCTATTTTAATGCGCGTCAAACAAAGCCCGCAAATTGACGACGATCAAAGCGCGACGGTGCCTGGCTTGTTAAGCCTCATGCATCAAAAGAGGCAAAGTCCTCTCAGACACCGCACGCCGGATCAGTACCCAGGAGACGAGAATGCTCATTCAAGCGATCATGACCGCACCGGCCATAACCGTTGGCCCCAAAACGCCTGTCGCCCAGGCGGCGAAGATCATGCTCGATCACCGCATCAGCGGTCTCCCCGTTGTCGATGCCGGGGGAAAACTTGTCGGCATTGTCAGCGAAGGCGATTTCCTTCGTCGCGGCGAACTCAGTACCGAACGCAAGCGATCGTGGCTCCTCGAGTTTTTCACCAGCCCCGGCAAGATCGCCGATGAATATGTTCGTTCGCACGGCCGGAGCGTCGATCAGGTGATGACGCCGGAGGTCCGCACTATTTTCCCTGGCAGCATGGTCGAGGATGCTGTCGACACGATGGAGGAATATGGGATCAAACGCCTGCCCGTGGTCTCGGAAGGCAAAGTCATCGGGATCGTTTGCCGCTCGGATTTGTTGCGTGCCTTGACCCTTTTCCTGCCGACCCAGGCGACACTCGCCAAGGATGAGGAAATCCAGGACGCGATCGTTGCAGACCTGGCGCAGCAGAGCTGGAGCCGAAACGGCTTTATCAAGGTCAAAGTCATCAATGGCGTTGCGGAGTTGTCCGGAACCATTTTCGACGAGCGCGAGCGCCTTGCCGCCAAAGTCGCCGCGGAAAACGTGCCCGGCGTGAAATATGTCTCCGATCAGATCGCATGGATCGACCCGTATCTTGGTGTCGCCATGCCGGCTCCGACTGAACCCAATAAGGCGGAGTAATCTCCCTTCGCTTAAGGGGGGGCCGGTGGGTGGGATGGCACTAGAGATCGCTCTTCCGTCTCACCCAACCGGTTTCACTCCCACATTTGTTCTGCTTGCCTGCGTAAAGCCGGCGTACACCAGATGATCCATCCTGGCGCTAATTTATTGGGATTGACACTCATCAACGCATTCACTGCACGAACGTGGAAGACTGGCCACGTCGAAGCGATGGTTGCGTCGCTATTCAGGAGGGCGTTCGTGCAAATAATGACTGTTGGTCCTATTGATCTTCATGATCGCGAGCGTCTTCGGCATTCTATGCATCAAGCCGCTCGCCGACGATCAACGGCTAACGACAATCCAGAATTCGACAATTCGATAAGGCCCTCCAGGCGCAAAAAGGGCGCGAGGAGGAGTAAACTCCAGATAGCGCAGGCAAGAAAAGCGGAAGGTAAGCGGCGGCCAGCGACCGGCGCGCTTCTTAGAAATTCTCGCCTGTTGTCCTGATCCGCATCGCGCCCTGCTCGAGGAAAGCATGCTGCCGCAAAAACTATACAGTTTCGTCTTTCGCGCCTCGGGATGGCACCAGCTGGGCGCCGCGGTTTTGTCGATATTGCTCTTCCTCGCCGGCACAATTCCGCTGGACATCCAGCGGCGGATTGTCAACACGGCAACCGAGAGAGGCTCCTATCGCACAATCGCGTTTCTAGTCCTGGCGTATATGGCATTGGCCCTTACCGAAGGGCTATTGAAGCTTGTGCTCAACATCTATCGCAGTTGGATCGGGGAGGCCGCGGTGCGCTGGCTGCGCCAACGGGTGTTCGAGGCGTCCGATACGCAACTGACAGAAAACGAGGCGTCTACAACCGAAGGAGTGCAGCTCTCCATCATCCTGGCCGAAGCCGATCCCGTGGGCGGCTTCGTGGGAACGAGCATATCGGAACCGTTGCTGCAAATCGGTCTATTGGCGGCAGTTTGCGGCTATCTCGTCTACCTACAGCCACTTATGACCGTCATCATCGCCACGATCTTTCTTCCGCAAAGCGGCTTCGTCCCCTTTATGCAGGCGGCCATCAATAGACGCGTACAGAAAAGAATCGGCATCATGCGCAATATCAGCGAAGACATCGTTCAGTCGGGACGCGCACTTGATACAGACGGCTTGCAGAGGTCTCGCATCCAGGATGTTTTCCGGATCAATATGAGCATTTACAAGATCAAGTTCGCGATGAATTTCATGATGAACCTGATGACGCAGATGGGATATGTCGGCATCTTCGCCCTGGGCGGCTACTATGTGGTCACCGGGAAAACCGAAGTCGGGACGGTGGTCGCCTTCGTATCGGGCTTGTCGAAAATAAACGACCCGTGGGGCGACCTCATCAACTGGTATCGTGATCTGAAAGTGACGCAGGTAAAATACGATCTGATTCACAGTTCAGCAAAAATCGGCGCCATCGCCATCGGTGGCCGTGATGCCACCGGCTGAAGTCGTTTTCCGGCCGGCACGTAGATTCATGAGAGCCACGGGAAAACGGAGGCCAGTTCACCGGCTCGACTGGCTCTCGGCCCCGCTCGCCTCGCCAGTTCGACGATCTCATTCGTGATCTCCTCCCGACGCAATTGCCGGGAGTGCGCGAACAAACTGTCCAGCCTATTGGTGACTTTGATCCATGCTGCGATCATCGCCCGTGTCCGAGCCCCGCTCTCCGCAGCAAAGAACGGCATTACCGCCTCGCAGAGTTCCCGCTGAAAAGGCGGGCCTCATATGTGAAATACGGTGAGCATGGTCATAAAATATCTTGGATATGTTCGGCTAAGCCAGCATACGTCCCGTCTCGCGCAATGAAGTGTGCCATTTGAGCGCTTCCTCGATGAGGTGTGGCGTTTGTCCACCACGTGCAAGGGCTCTTTTGTGGTAGTCGGACAAGGCTTCGCGGTAGGCTGGATGCACACAATTAGCGATGACTGTGGTGGCACGTTCACGCGGCGCGAGACCACGAAGGTCAGCCAGCCCGATTTCCGTCACCAATATATCGACATCGTGTTCGGTATGGTCCACGTGACTGACCATGGGCACGACCCTTGAAATCGCGCCGTTCTTTGCCGTCGACTTCGTGACGAAGATGGACATATAGGCGTTGCGGGCGAAATCGCCGGAGCCGCCAATACCGTTCATCATGTGCGTTCCACCGACATGGGTCGAGTTGACGTTGCCGTAGATGTCGAACTCCAGCGCAGTGTTTATTCCGATAATCCCGAGGCGACGAATGACTTCCGGATGATTGCTGATTTCCTGCGGGCGCAGGATCAGCCGCGACTTATATGCTGCGATATCGGGAATGATCCTGCGGTATTTGTCGGCGGAAAGGGTCATCGAGGAACCGGATGCAAATGTGAGCTTTCCGGCGTCGATCAGATCGAAGGTCGAATCCTGGAGAACTTCGGAATACATCGTCAAATCGTGAAACGGTGTATCGATGAAACCGTG
This sequence comes from Martinezella calliandrae, assembly GCF_030272695.1. Lineage (GTDB taxonomy): Bacteria > Pseudomonadota > Alphaproteobacteria > Rhizobiales > Rhizobiaceae > Rhizobium > Rhizobium calliandrae. The sequence continues at coordinate 5,032 of NZ_JARFYN010000103.1, read as the reverse complement.
GAGTACGGCATTTGCGATCGTCCCGATGCCGGCCTGAAGCGGTAGCAGGCTTTGGCTTAAGCGCCCGAGCTTGACCTCGTGCGTCAGGAACTCAGCCAGATGTCCGGCGATCGCCTGCGTTTCGGTATCCGGCGGCTGAATGGTCGAAGAACTGTCATTGCTTTGCGTGACGACAACTGCCGCGATCTTATCAGGGTGAACCGGAATGAATGGGACGCCGATGCGGCTGTCGGGTGCCATGACGGGAATTGCTTCGCGGCTTGGTCGCCGCGTCGGGATATAAATATCGTGCAGCCCTTCCAATTCCTGTGGCTGCAACATGTTGATTTCGACGATCACCTTTTCCGCCAGGATCGCGAAGCTTGCCGAATTGCCGACCGATGTTGTCGGAATGATCCCGCCTTCCTCGGTAATGGCCGTCGCCTCGATCACGGCGATATCGACCGGGGAAATCTGACCGCTGCGAAGAAGTTCCACCGTTTCGGACAGATGCTGATCGATGAACATGACTTCGCCCGCATTGATCGCGTCTCGCAGAACTGGATCGGACTGAAAGGGTAAACGACGGGCGAGCACGTGCGCTTCGACCAGGGCCTTGTCGAGATTGTTGCCCAAGGATGCGCCGGTCATCAGCGTGATCTTTAGTGGCTCGTCCTTAGCGCGCTTGGCAAGTGCCAAGGGCACGGCCTTTGCCTCGCCCGCTCGCGTAAAACCGCTCATGCCAACGGTCATTCCGTCCTTGATCAGCAGGGCGGCCTCGTCCGCACTGACAATGCGCTGGAGCAGATCCTTGTTTCTTATACGCTCGCGAAACATGGTGATCCTTCCTTGAGTCATGGATATCAGGAGCAAGAGCCGAGTTTTGCCAAATGCGCAGCATCTCGGTCCTTTGGGATAAATGCGACAAGAGATGTCGGGACATTCTATACCGGGGTCTAAGCCGAGGAAGTAAGGCTGCATTGATTTCCATCAATTGAGCTCGATGTCGGCCGTTTCCAGGGGAGATCGCAATGTCCCGGAGCCTACTCTTAACCGGCACTCAGGCCAACGCGCTGTACCCGAAATAGGCAGCGACGGCTGCGACGAGCGCCGTCAGGGTTGTGAGGCTCAATGCCGTGGCATAGGCGCGACTTCCAAACAAGATAGCCAGCATCATCTTCATTGTCAGATTGGCGGCTGCGGCCAGAGAGATCGCGATCGTCGCAACCTCTGTTGTCAGCGCCGAGCCCGCCATGCGCGCCGTCGAAAGAGTGATAGCATCAAGATCGGCAAGCCCCGACAGCAGCGCGACGACAAAGATCATCGACAGCCCGAACTGGTCAATCGTGAATTTCGAAATAAAACTTATGACGCCGAGGAATGCTCCGAAGCGTAGAACCGTCAGCAATTCGAACGGATTGTCCGGATTAATGTCCGTTGCTTGGTCGTCTGCTTTCGCTCCCCTGAGCATCAGGACAGTCGCGCAAATAAAGACAAGAATAACGGGAACGAATGTGGGAGCCAGTTGAGGAACGAGCGCAGGCGCCAATATGCCGCTGATGACCATTGCCCGGCCGATAGACATTGCTCCAGCGATCGACGCGCCGGCAACGAGGCTCTGGGTCGCCTGATCGCTTTCGGACGATAAGCGCGCAAAGGACAAGGTGACAGCGGTCGACGAAATGAATCCGCCCGCAGCGCCGCTAAAGAGGATGCCGTGTTTCGGGCCGGCAATGCGGACCGCCAGATAACCGACATAGGAGATAGCGGCAATCATGATCGTCAGCAGCCAAAGCCGGAATGGATTGATGGCATTCCAGGGATCGATTGTTCTATCGGGAAGAAGCGGCAGCGCAACGAGCGTCATGGCAAGCAGCACGAGTGCAGCCCTTAGTTCAAGCCAAGTCAGGTTTCGCAGGAACCCATGCAAACTGTGACGAGCAGCCAATAGGACGGTCACCGCGACGCCGCCGGCCGCGGCGACCGTCATGTCGGAAACTGTCGCAACGAGCCCAAGGACGAAGACGGCAAGAGCCGCTATGACGCTGGTGACGCTGTAATCGTTTTCCCGCTCTGCCTCGTATCGGCTGAAGACGATAAACGCGATGCCGAACACGACGAAAACGGCGGTCGGCAGGACCGGTCCGAGCTTGACTTGCAGGAAACCCGACAAACCGCCGAGAAAGCCGGACAGGCCGAACGTGCGAATACCTGCAGTTCTTTTACCAGGCGCCGTCTCGCGCTCCTGCCAACCGCGCTCAACCCCGACTAGGATGCCGATGGCAAGAGCGAGGCTGAGACGCTGAAACGCTTCGATGATATCCATTTTGTGACAATAGTGATGAGCGACCGCGCAAGCAATCTGGGCTGCCAAAATCCCCCGCCAGACACGTCATCGGCCGCTGAGAAGTGATTTGCGAAAACGCAACGTGGCCATGGCAGAGAATGCCGCACCGATCACGAAGAGCGCCAGCATTTGCGGCCAGATGATTGCAAATCAGGCGCCCCGATAAAGCACGGCCTGCAATAAAGCTACGAAATGTGTCGTTGGCGAAAGCTGCATCACATTCTGCAGCCAGACAGGCATGCTCTCCATGGGTGTCGTGCTTCCGGACAAAAGGTTCATGATGATAAGAACCGGCATCACAATCAGTCCGAACTGCGCCATCGAGGTCGAAACGGTGGCAATCAAGATGCCGAGCGATGTCACCAAAAACTGGTAGAGGACCGCAGCGGCGACAAAAGGCCTATGGATCCTGCGACAGGCACGCCGAGCAGGCGCTCGACGACGACGATGAGGGAGAAGATCGCTGCGAGGACGATGACGAGGCCGTCGCGACATCGTGCATTCAGGCTCAGGATCGCAACCGGCGAAAAGAAGAGCGACATGGGATTTGTACAAGAACCGGCTCCCGAAGAACGCATTGAATGGGCACCGCCTGCGTCGCGAACCAACCCGGCACTGCGCACACTATTCGCGGGTCGGACCATCCCATCATTGATGAAGATCATCTGCCGAGCGCAAATCTCGCCGTCATTCGAAGCGTCATTCGAGATTTTTCTCCCCTTGAGAGAAACTTTGATGGCCGGAAACAGCAAAATGCAAAGGGCTCTTGTATCCCTCGGCCAATGTTTCAGCCAAATTGTCAGATCTCCTATTATTTATGTTTGGGCTTCAATGATTACCTTGAGCGCCTGCGTGCCGGCGGCGTTGCCGAACGTCTCATAGGCTTCGAGGATCTGATCCAGCCCAAAGCGGTGAGTAATGAGTTGTTTCGGGTTGATCTTTCCTGATTGCACCGTCTTCAGAAGCATTGGCGTCGTGACCGTATCCACCAAGCGAGTCGTGATCGCGATGTTCTGAGACCAAAGCCGCTCGAGATGCAGATCGGCCTTTGCGCCGTGCACGCCGACATTGGCAATCGTCCCACCCGGCGCGACGATATCCTGGCAGACCTGGAACGTCTCCGGAATGCCGACGGCCTCAATCGCGGCGTCGACGCCGCGACCCTGCGTCATTACCATCACCTGCTGCGCAGCCGCCTCGCCGCTGCCATTGACGGTCTTGGTGGCGCCGAATTGCTTGGCGACCTCAAGCCGGTGGTCATCGAGATCGATCATGATGATCTCTGCCGGTGAGTAGAATTGTGCCGTCAGAAGCGCCGCCAACCCCACTGGCCCAGCACCGACGATGGCGACGGTCCCGCCTGGTTGCACCTTGCCGTTGAGAATGCCGCACTCAAAACCTGTCGGCAGGATGTCGCTCAGCATGACCAGCGCCTCCTCGTCGGCGCCCTGCGGAATAGGATAGAGGCTGGTATCGGCATGAGGGATGCGAACGTACTCAGCCTGCGTTCCATCGATCGTGTTGCCGAGAATCCAACCGCCGGTGGTGCAATGGGAATACATTCCTCTCCGGCAATATTCACATTTCCCACACGATGAAATGCAGGAAATCAGGACATGATCGCCCTTTTTGAACTGCGTGATGGCAGCGCCCGTTTCCTCCACGATTCCGACACCCTCATGCCCAAGAATTCGACCTGGAGTGCAAGTGGGCACGTCACCCTTAAGGATATGAAGGTCCGTGCCACAAATGGTCGTGCGGGTGACCCTGACAATGGCATCAGTTGCCGTGCTGATCTCAGGCATTGGGCGCTCCTCGAGCACTTTTTGCCCCGGACCCAAGTAAACGAGAGCTTTCATATTGATTCTCCAATGATTGCCGCTCTTTCATGCTGTCGGTTGCACGGAAAATGCTAGAATGAGGTGGGCTAAGGGACATTGACGTGAGTCAAAGCCGATTTTGAGATCGCCGTTTGAGGGGCGAACCAAGAGGCGTCTTAAATGAGAGCCTCCACCCGCATGAGAGATCGTCGATGAAGAAGAGCGCCGGCATACCGATGTACAAAAAGATGGAGAGCGATGTCCTCGTGTTGCTCGTTCATCCCGGCGGTCCTTTCTGGCGCAAGCGTGACGAAGGAGCATGGTCCATTCCCAAAGGCGAATATCTGGAGGATGAACCGGTCGAAACAGCCGCTCGACGTGAATTCGCCGAGGAAATGGGCCATGTCCCCGAGGGCAAGTTGCAGCCGTTGGGCGAACTGCGCCAGAAGGGCGGAAAACACGTCACCGGCTTCGCGCTCGAAGGCGTATTCGACACGTCCTCCCTGCGCAGCAATCTGTTCGAAATCGAATGGCCGCCTGGAAGCGGACGCCCGCAATCGTTCCCCGAAATTGATCGTGCCGAATGGTTTGCCCTTTCCGACGCCCGCCGGAAGATCATTGGTGGCCAACTTCCCTTCCTGGAGCGTCTGGCAGCGCTTTATCTTCCGACCATGAAGAACAGCGACACACCCACGGACTGAAGATCATGCCGTGTCGTCGCGACCGCGGCCAGCCGACACGCACTGCCCGGAGGCCTATCCTGCCAATGAAACAGCTGTTCAGGCCTTTCCCGGTAGGGACGCCCGTTGCCGAGCGCCCCCCGGACAGATCCGAGCGAGCGGGATTCCCGCACTCGGCTCCTACCTCGGGTGAGTGACGGCGAAGC
>NZ_JARFYN010000102.1 GCF_030272695.1 Martinezella calliandrae | reverse complement strand
AAGTCCAAGAACGGGGTCATGGCGCAGCGTGTCGTGGTCGTCGACGTCTTCGTAGCCTAGCGCGATCGCCGCAATGCGCTGGCCGACCAGCGTGCGCACGCTGTGGACCAGGCAGTTCGGATCGCGCCCATCGACGAAGCAGGCGGCCACCCGATCGAACAGGCCGATGGCGCGGGCAACCTCGCGAAGCAGCAAGGCGCCGGCATCCGAGGTGATGGCGCCGCCGTCGAAGCGAGCCACAACTTTATGGCCGTCGAAGCCTTCAAATTCGAGATGCTCGGAGATACACTGTGTTTGCATCGGGCCTCCGTAACGAATCTGGTAAACCTTTGTTGCAAAAGCAGTTTCTCAGATTCTCAGGCCCGATGCACCTCTTACTTTGAGATATTCGAGCTAGGACAACACGCTGCTGCGAAGAGCGCGACCGGCATATCGCATTCAAGGCCTTTTTGGACTCTGTTGGCGCCCATTCCATCATGCGGATGTTTGAGAGGCTACATTGCAGACCGGAGGCGGCATGGGCGGCAGGCGCGCGGTTGGAACAATTCGCCCAGATTTTCGACCGCCCTCGACGGGTTGCTCGCTAAAATCGTGCAAGATTGTTTGAAGCCACTGCTCAAGCTTTCGGACGCGCTAGAGGATCGAAAGCGTGATGATGGCGAGGGGTTGACGACGATGTGGAAATGGGCATTCACGGCGAGCACGGCGCGGTGTGAAGGACATCGGGGAGGAGTGTCGCGATCGTGTTGAAGAATGGTGGAACTGCGACACATCCCGCCTTCTGAATAGGGAGATTGCCGACAGTGACCCTGAGCCCCACAGCCGTATAGTGAAACGTTGCCACAATTGGAGGAATCGCACCGGCAAGGTGACGGCGAGAACAGGCCTCGCTGGCCTGATGGTCCCGCTGGCCAGGGGATATCACCAGACTCACAGCCGCTTTGGAGACTGCCATGTGCCGCAGCCACGGCGACAGTGAGGTCACGAATGGAATGTGGATGCCCTATTGGCCCGGTCGCCTTTGGAGTGGCAAAGCATCAGGCCAAGTCGAAGCGGAACTTGAGACATGCCCTTGGCGGATACTGAATGACTAAAGCGGAAGGCGACAACCTGTGTGGTAGTCATCAGCAGCGTTACAAGGTAAGGCATGGCGAGTGTCGGAGGTGTGTAGAATGTCGGCGCACAACATCACGCCTGCGGCACTATCGATCCCTGATAGCCATTGCGGCAACGAGGCCGCCATAGACGCAGTGGCCGTACACTTTTGCCGTGCAACCCCCGCGGTCAACCCGATGCCGAAAGCAGGGAACCGATTGTGGTGCTTGATCCAATCCACCGGTTCAGCCGCGCTCCGAATGCGCGCAGCAGCCGGTCTTCATCACGCGCCGAACCCCCACAGGAGCAGTGCGACGGTACCAACGAAATCAAGCGCCCGCGCCGCCCTTGTTACTGGCGCTTGCGGCACCAATTGCATCTGCCAGGACGTGCGCTAAAACCGCTTTCCAGAGCCAAACCTCCTCCGGTGCGGACAAGACTTTGGCTCTCTTCGACATACCGCGTGGCAAGCTCGACAAACACCTGGTCCTCAAAGGCCGCAGTCCGGTCAAGGTCGAAACTCGCGATATCGGATCTCCGTTTGCGACGAAAGAGACGCCAAACTCTGCCTGGTCTGAATTGGCGGCGGGCGTGAACGGCATAGGTGCCTGCCTATTTGAGGAACCGTTTTTCGTCGACCTTGACCTGATCCATCTTCTGCAGTCGAAAGATTTCCTCCACGGGTACGATGTCCCTGTAGACGTTTTGGACGCCACCATCGGCAATGATCCGCCGGAACGCATCCTGCATCGCTTTGGCGGAGGCGCGGATGCCGTAATTGCCGTAGATGGTCATCCTAATATTGCCGAGTGCGCGGATCCGCGTGGTTTCGAGTTCCGGGTAGGCGTTGGGAACGATAACCAGCGGGACAGGTCCCTTCCAGGCCCGCGAGAAGCTCTCGATCTCAGCCGCGTCCTTTTTCTTGGAGTGAATCAGGATCATGTCCGCCCCGGCCTCGGCATAGGCGAGGCCGCGCGTCAGCGCCTCCTCTTCGCCAAGGCCGGCGATCAGGGCTTCCGTGCGGGCGATGACGAGGAAATCCGGATCATTGCGGGTCGAAACTGCGGCTTCGATCTTGCCCTGGAATTCCGAGATACGCAGCAGCTCCTGACGGCCATCGGCGGCAAGACTGGTGACCTTCGGGAAGGACTTGTCTTCGATCACGACGGCCGCCGTACCCGCTTTCTCATATTCGCGAATGGCATGCATGACGTTCAGTGCGTTGCCATATCCCGTGTCGATGTCGGCAACGATCGGTAGGGACGACTGAGCGGCGATGGCACGCAGCATGTCGAGATGCTGGGTCATCGTAATCAGGCTCATGTCGGCAAGTCCATAAAGCGCCGACAGTTCGAAGCCAGAGGCCCAGATGCCGTCAAAACCGGCTTCCTCGGCGAGAATGGCCGAGAGCGGGCTGTGGGCGGCCATGATGTGGACGAGGCCGCATTCGGCCATGCCGTTACGCAGTTGCTTTGCTTTGCTCATATTTGATCTCGCTATTTGAAAGGGCTTCGCAGGCTGCAAGGATGCGGTCGCAGGCCTGCTGCAGCTCTTCGATCGATGCGGCGTAGGAGATGCGGATAAAGGGTGAGGCCATGAAGCCTGAGCCCGCAACGACGGCGACGCCGAACTGCTCCAGCAGGTACATCGCAAAATCCAAATCGTCTGCAATGATCGTGCCCTGAGGCGTGAATTTGCCGATTACGCCTTCGCAATTGACGAAGACATAGAAGGCGCCATCCGGGGTCCGGCATTTGAGACCTTCGGCTTCGTTGATCTTCTCGACCACGAAATCACGGCGCTTGCGGAACTCGGAAACGAAAGTCTCGATGTAGCTCTGATCTCCTGCGATCGCTTCGATCGCGGCATATTGGGAAATCGAGCTCGTATGCGATGAGGTCTGGCCCTCGATCGTGTTCATCGCCTTGATTAGGTCCTTGGGCCCGGCGCCATAGCCGAGCCGCCAGCCGGTCATGGCGCTCGACTTCGAAACCCCGTTGACGGTCAAGACGCGATCGATCAGGTCCGGAGCGGCTTCGGCCATGGTGGCAAAGCGCACGTCGTAGACCAGCTTTTCGTAGATGTCGTCGGCAAGCACATGCACCTGGCTGTGCTTGCGAAGCACTTCGGCCAAGGCGGCGAGGTCGGTTTTGGAGTAGACGGCGCCCGTCGGGTTGTTGGGCGAGTTCAGGATCAGCCACTTGGTGCTCGGCGTAATCACCGCCTCGAGATCCTGTGGCTTCAGCTTGAAGCCGAAGTGTTCATGGCATGGGACGAGAACCGGCTCGCCGCCCGCCAGCCGAACCATGTCTGGATAGGACACCCAGCAGGGCGCCGGGATGATTACCTCGTCGCCCGGATCAAGGCTGGCAAAGAGCGCGTTGAAGACGATCTGTTTGGCGCCGCAGCCGACGGTGATCTGGTCGACATCGTAATCAAGCCCGTTGTCGCGCGAGAGCTTCTCGCGGATCACCGTACGCAGGGGCTTGACACCAGCGACGGGCGTATAGCGGGTTTTGCCATTTCTGATCGCGGCAATCCCGGCATTTTGGACCGCTTCAGGCGTGTCGAAATCCGGCTCGCCCTGACTGAGGGCAATGACATCGACGCCTTTTTCTTTCAGGACGGCAGCTGCGGCCGTCATGGCCTTGGTTTGGGAGGGCCGGACGGCCGCAAGTCTCTTGGCGATGAATGACACGACATTTCCTCGTAGCTCTGGATGTGACAGAGAACTACGAGGAGTGAGGCTTACTTGCCAGCTTCGGCATCGCTTATAGGCAACAAACCGATCGCATTTTGCGATATTCGGGCGGCTATTTGCCCGGGACCTCTTCCTCCGTCATCTTCCTGCAAAGTCTAGTGAGCCAGCGGCAGAAGGCCCGTGCGACATCTGGATCGCTGCTTCGGTCAATTGCGTAGGCATGATATTGCATGCCGCTCGGCGCACGAGACCCATCAAGCACCTCCACAAGGCCTTGCCGAATCAGATCCGCAACAACGATGTGCGGCGTCACAAGCAAACTCTGCCCGGTCGTGATCGCGGGGAGGGCAAGATAATGATGATCGTAACGTGCGCCGGATGTAATATCCGACGTCTTCAGGTCGAGGCCGCGCAGCCAGGTGGGCAGAATGTCGGGCCGGGACGTGACGGCGATGACAGGCGTATTGCGCAGGGCCTTGAGGCCACGACCGGCGACGCAGTCCGGCGCGCCGACGCAGACGAGTTGCTCGTCATAGACATCCCAGCGGTCGCCAGGTTCGCTCAGCATCAGGTCGCGTGTGAGCAGCACGTCGAAACTATCCGTCGACAATGGGGCAGAGAGACTGCTGATGACGTCGACCGTGATACCACCCATTTCCTTCGAGAATTCTCTCAGGTTGGGAATCAGCACCGTATACGCAAACGTCGCCAGAGATGTGCGCACGACCAAGCGGTTGGCATCTTTTCTACCGTTGCGGCGCATTCGCTTGGCGGTAAACAGGATGGTATCGAGCGGTTCGGCCACGGCGTCGGCGAAGAGCCGCCCAAAATCGGTCAATTGGCTCTGGCGACCGCGCCGCTCGATCAGCCTTGCTCCGAAGTACTCCTCCAGTACCGCAAGATGACGGCTGACTGAACTCTGAGTGATGCCGAGCGTCTTAGACGCGCGCGTGACACTGTTGTCACGTGCCACCTGCACGAAGGCCCGCACAGCATTCAAGGACAAGTCGTTTTCGTCAGCCAATCTTACCTCCCGCCATCGCTACCCAACCATCCAATATCTCGCGCTTGATATCGCATTATTCGATGCACGTCATTTATCTGTAACAGAAGAGTCTGATGGATGCGCCTATCGCACATCCAAAGGCGGCACAATTGCCGCGGCTGCTCGACGAGGTAACGCATTATGGCGGGCATAACCATCGAAAAAATAGAAAAGACCTTCGGCGCAACGTCCGTGCTGCGCGAGGTTTCGCTAAACATTGCCGATGGTGAGTTCCTGACACTGCTGGGACCGTCCGGCTGCGGGAAGTCGACGCTGTTGCGCATTCTCGCCGGCCTTGAGGTGCAGACCGCCGGCTCAGTGGCAATCGGCGAACGTGTTGTCGACGGCGTGCGGCCGAAGCGGCGCGATGTGGCGATGGTGTTCCAGTCCTACGCGCTTTATCCCCATATGACGGTGGCGGAGAACATGGGCCTGCCGCTGCGCATGCGGCGGCTCTCAAGCTTGCAGCGGCTGCCGCTCGTCGGACAGTTGTTGCCAGGCACCAAGGCGACCGCGGCCGAGATGGAGCTCGATGTGATGCGTACCGCCAAGGCGCTCGGCATCGGCCACCTGCTTGGTCGCAAGCCCGGGCAACTGTCGGGCGGCCAGCGCCAGCGTGTTGCTGTCGGCCGCGCGATGGTGCGCCAGCCTGCCGTCTTCCTGATGGACGAGCCGCTCTCTAATCTCGATGCCAAGCTGCGCGTGCAAATGCGCGCCGAGATCAAGGAACTGCACCAACGTCTCGGTGTCACCTTCGTCTATGTCACGCACGACCAGTCCGAGGCGATGACCATGTCGGATCGGGTCGCGGTGATGCTCGACGGCGAGTTGCTGCAGGTTGCCCCGCCGCAGGGGATCTATGCCGATCCCGACGACCGTCGCGTCGCCGAGTTCATCGGCTCGCCGAAAATCAACATGCTGGAGGCCAAGCTGCGCGATTGTGCGATCGCGGATGCGGCCGGCACGAGCTTTTCGGTTGCCACCGATGCCGCCCCTGGCGCAGCGCTGACAGTCGGCATCCGGCCGGAAGCCTTCCATCTCGTGGAGGCGAGTGGTCTGAACGTTCTGACGGGCGCGGTGCGGCTGGTCGAGCACATGGGGTCCGACCTCTATGTTCATTTGAACGTTCCCGGAACCGAGCAGCCGGTTATCGCGCGCCTGCTCAGCGAGCGCGCGCCGCACATCGTGCCGGGTCAGGCGCTCCATCTCGGCGTCAAGCCGGAACGGCTGTTGATCTTTTCGGCCGATGGCAAGCGCCTGCGTGCGCAGGGGAGGGCCGGTGCGAAGGTGTTGCCGATCAAGGAGCGGATGCAATGACCATCGCCTCCTGGACGACGCCCGAGCGAGCCGATGCTCCGACCAACGCTACAGCATCGGGCAAGACGCTGCGCCGGCAGCGAATCGCCGAGGCGTTTGCTGCCTGGTCGCTCGCCGGGCCGGCGCTTCTCCTGCTCGTCACCTTATTCTTCCTGCCGGTCTTTGGCGTGTTTGCCATCGCGCTCACCGACTGGCAGTTCGGCGCTACCACGCTCAACTTCGTTGGCCTCGCCAACTTCCGCGAGGTCGTCGCCGACGAGGGCTTCCGCGCCTCGCTCATCAACACGATTCTCTACGTCGTGATCGTCGTGCCTGGCACGATCGTCCTCGGGCTTGTGATCGCGCTTCTAATCGAGAGCGGCAAGTCGTTGCGCGCTTTCTACCGCGCCATTCACTTCCTGCCGTTCATGGCGACATTGACGGCGATGGCGGTCGCCTGGGAGGCGCTCTTGCATCCGACCATCGGTCTGGTCAACCAGGCACTTGCCCGGCTTGGTCTGCCGACCGCCAACTGGCTGCGCGACGAGAACACCGTGCTGCCGGTCCTGGCGATGATCGGCGTCTGGCAGAACTTCGGCTATGCGATGGTGCTGTTCCTCGCCGGTCTCAAGTCGATCCCGCAGGACCTTTATGATGCCGCCGACATCGACGGCGCCGATCTATGGTTCGACCGGCTCAGAACCGTGACGCTGCCGATGCTCGGACCGGTCACCATGTTCGTCTTCATCGTCGTTGCGCTGAAGGCTTTCGAAACCTTCGACACCGTGCAGGTGCTGACGCAGGGCGGACCGGGCCATGCCTCCGAGATGCTTCTCTACACGCTCTACCGCGAGAGCTTTGAATATCTGCGCACCGGTTATGGCGCCTCCGTCGCCGTCATCTTCCTCTTCATCGTCCTGGCGCTGACGCTGATCCAGGTGCGCGTGATGGACAAAAAGGTTCACTACCAATGAGCACGCATAGCACCCAAGGGCTAGCCATCCCATCGGCTATAATGAGACATGCGGTGCTCCTGATCACGTCGGCGCTGATCCTCGTTCCCTTTGTCTGGATGGTGTCGCTGTCGATTAAGCCACCAGGAGAAATCTTCCGCGCCTCCTACAGTTTTTGGCCCGAACACTTCTACGGGGTCGAGAACTATACCAAGGCGCTGACGAGTTCGCCGCTGTCGCGCTACATGCTGAACGGCATCATCGTCTGCGGCACGATCCTGGCGCTCCAGATCACCGTCTGCGCTCCTGCGGCCTACGCACTCGCCAAGCTGGAATTTCCCGGCCGCAGTCTCCTCTTCGCGCTGGTATTGATCGCCCTACTCTTGCCCAATGAGGTGCTGGCGCTGCCACTCTTCATCCTCGGCTACAAGCTCGGCTTTCTCAATACCTACGCGGCACTGATCTTCCCTTATGTCGTCTCACCATTCGGCATCTTTCTGTTCCGCCAGTTCTTCAAGACGATTCCCGACGACGTTGTCCATGCTGCGCGCCTCGACGGGCTGTCGGAACTGGCAATCGTCTGGCGCATCATGGTGCCGATGGCGCTACCGGCGATCATCGCCTTCGCGATTTTTTCTGTCGTATCTCATTGGAACAGCCTGTTCTGGCCGCTGATCGCGGTGCGAGAGCAGAACCTGATGCCCCCGCCGCTCGGTATCATGGTGTTCAAAAACGAGGAAGCCGGGAACGACTACGGTCCCCTTATGGCGGCGTCAACCATAGTCGTCTTCCCACTCGTCATAGCCTTCCTCTCCGCTCAGCGGTGGTTCGTTGAAGGTCTGACTGGGGGCGCAGTGAAGTGAAGACATGGCGGTCCTCATTTATGCGGATCGAAGCAGACAGACAGATAAACCAAGGAGTTTGGTTATGGAAATTAAGAGAAGAGAATTGCTTTCAGGTCTCGCTGCGCTGACAATCTTGGGCACTGCCGGACGCGCGAGCTTTGCAGCGGGTAACGGTATCCAGTTGGGGGCCGTATCGTCTGCGGCGCTCAAAGCAATCAATGGCGCTGCAGAGAAGGAATTCGAAGCCCATTTCCCCAGCATCGACGTCCGGACAGTACCGCTGGGCGACAATTGGGAACCCGCCCTCCAAACCTTGCTGCGCCAGGCAATCGTTGGTGACAAGCCAGATTTCGTACAGCAGGCAATGAACTATACGAAGATCCTTGCCAGCCGAAAATTGGCGCAACCCCTCGACCAGTTCATCGAAGCAGTCGGCGGCTGGGAAGCGCTGGGTCTTCCCTCTGCGATGAAAGAAACCGTTTCTGTAGACGGGAAGGTCTACGCCATCCCCTATGCAACGACGATTCCGGTGCTCTACGTCAACCGTGATCTGGTTAAGGCTGCAGGATTTAACCCAGACAGCTTCCCCGATACTTGGCCGGAAATATTCGAAATTTCCAGAAAAATCCACGGCTCAAAGGCGGATATCATAGGCATCAATCTTGAATATGATTCCTCCGCGGCCTGGATGTTCCAGACTTTCTTGATGGGTTATGGGGGGCGAATGATGGCGCCCGATGACTCAACGATTATGTTTGACAGCGAGGCAGGCAAAAAAGCGCTGGAGCTTATCGCTCAATTTGGCCGCTCCGGCTCGGCAGACATGTTATCCCCACAGGCCAGACAGGCATTCAGTGCCGGTACTCTTGGCATCAATGTGCGCACCGCCTCCGGCATTCCCGGGGTAGTGAAGGAGACCGCTGGAAACTTCGAGTTAGACATCAAGCCTCTTCCGGTTCTGTCCGAGGACGGACTGATCCCCGGTGCAGGTAACGGTCTGATGATGCTGACCGAAGATCCGGAGAAGCAGAAACAAGTGTGGGAGTTCTTCAAGTTCATGTTGAGCGGTGCTGGCCAGAGGATCCTGGTCGAGAAATCCGGTTATATGCCAGTCAATCAGAACGTGGTGAAAGCCGGCGGCGCACTCAGCGACTTCTTTAACACGCACCCCCTGCAAAAAGCTTCCCTCCAACAGCTTGATCGCGCCGTCGATTGGTACGCATTCCCTGGCGATAACTCGCTGAAGATTTTCGACGCAATGATTGAATCGCAGCGTCAGCTCATTATCGGCCAGACTACTCCTGACAAGGCCATGGCCAATATGGTCGACGCGACAACAAAGCTGCTTCGCAGATAAGTTTTTTCAGTGGGAGGCACGCCCCTGGTTCTCCGGAACTCTGCCGATCATCCGGAAACAACACAAAGAACACTAGGACACACGAAATGAATCCAATCAATATGAGCGGGAACCTGCCCCCGCTCGTACCTCACATTTTCGACGACATCTACCGCGCCGCCATCGCCCAGGTTCTGGATGATGGCTCGCCAAATTCGCTGATAGGCGCCCACCAATTCTGCGGTTCCGAACGAGACCGGACCGCCGGTGCGCGATTTGCGGGTCTGCGACTCCCACAGGTTCCGCCAGCGGATCGAGTTGTTGTCGCCAATGGGACACAAAGCATCTTGTCCATGCTTTTACACAGTCTTGTCGGGAAGGGGGGCTGTCTCGCGATTGAAGCGTTGAGCTATCCGACGATGCACCAGTTCGCCGACATGTTCGGCTTTCGCCTGAGCGCAGTGCCGATGGACCATGAGGGGATCGAACCGGAGGCCTTTGAGGCGATTTGCCATAAGGATGCACCCTCCGCCTATTATGCTCTTCCCACCCTCCAGAACCCGACAACAGCGATAATGAGCGTCGAACGGCGACAAGCGATTGCAGAAATATGCCGTCGCTACGGCGTCGCGATCATCGAGGACGACATCTATAGTCTATTGCCGCATGACATTCCGCCGCCGCTCTCGTCTTTCGCACCGGAACTGTCCTGGTACATTCTCGGCACCGCCAAATCCATGGTAGCCGCACTGAAGGTTGCCTATCTCGTTGCGCCCAATGCAGAGGATATCCCCAAGCTGTTCTGGCCCGGGGTGCGCGCGACCTACTGGATGTGCGCGCCGATCAACGCAGCCGTTGCATCCAGACTGATCGAAGGGGACGGAGCTACTCGGATTATCGATGCTGTGCGCACAGAAACGCGCGAGCGGCATGCCCTTGTCGCGGCTCGCTTTACTGGCGCCGATCTCCGTTCGATGCCTGAGTGCCTGCATGTCTGGCTCAATCTTCCGGAACAGCGCCCGGCGGACAAGTTCGTCGCGATGGTGAGCTCCCTCGGTGTCAATATCAGCCCCAGCGCCACCTATGCCTTTGGTAATGGTACACCGCCAAATGCTATCCGTTTCGGAACAGGCACCGCCCGCGATCGAGCCACCTTTGAACGCGGCTTGAATGCCATCATCCAAGCCTACCACTCCTGAACGGCCAAGCGATGAAAACAAGGCCTGCTACCCACACGAAAATCTGGACTGACCTCGACCTCGACGCGGACGGTAAGTACTTTGGGTATTTCCGGCTCCCTCTCGCGGTCCACGACCGGTCCGGAGATGACGTTGGCTACAGTTTTGAGGCCATCCCGGTGGTCACCATTCGCAATG
>NZ_JARFYN010000101.1 GCF_030272695.1 Martinezella calliandrae | reverse complement strand
TATACCGGTTTGCGCAGGTGACGCGGGGTGGAGCAGCCCGGTAGCTCGTCAGGCTCATAACCTGAAGGCCGCAGGTTCAAATCCTGCCCCCGCAACCAATTCCACTATAAAAGCCTAACCGCCTATGTCTGACAGGGGCGGCCACTGTACAAGGTGTTGCGAGCAACTTGTGCGGCCGTTGCGTATTTCCAGCGTGAAAGTTATGTCATGTTTTGTGACATTAGCAAGCGGAAATGGCATGAAAAAGGACATTTACCCCGAGCAAATACGAGCAGCCCGAGCGTTGATTGATTGGACGCGAGAAGATTTGGCCGATGCATCTGGGGTGACGATTCGGACTCTGGCCAGACTTGAAAGTGCCCAAACGATCCCGCGGCAGACAACGCTCAAGGCGCTATCGGCCGCACTGGAAGCTGCAGGCGTCGAGTTCATCCCGGAGAACGGCGGCGGTCCGGGCGTGCGATTGGCGAAGAAAATCACGCGTTAATGAAAGGTGGACGAGGTGAGACCCGGCATTGCGGCTGGGGGAGCGGTACTTAAGACAGTTCTTCGAGACTGCGCCGTTACTGAGGTGGCGGCATACCGCGTCAACTCTTACTGCGCCCCGTAAATAGATCGCAGTGCTACTTGGCGTCACCTTCGACACAGACCGCAGCTTGGTGATGAAATTGCCCTTTAACCCGGGCTCAATCCTGGCTGGGCCGGGCTAAAGCGCGGTGCTTTGACAAGCTAGCTGGACAGAGCGCCGGATGTGCCGCCGCTGAAGGAAGACACTATTTGAGTAAAGCAACGGGCCGGAATATCTGCGGTGCAGCCTTTTTGCCTGCTGAAGTCGGCCGGAACGAAACCGCCCCTCAAGGCTAGGCCGCTTCGCGGTGGGCGCACCGCACCAGCCTTGACCGGACGGTTTCGCCCCGGCGGCACGCCGACGCATGTGACGTACGGCGATCGCTTCGTCCTTCAAGAAAGTCTACCAAGAGGGCGCTCACATGGGTTAGGAATCTCCGCTATTCTCCAGACTAAAGTCCAGTTAGTGGCAGGACTTATGTCCGAAAACGAAAATCTTTGGTCCTAATGCCATAGATTATGCTTTCCGCTGCCCCAGACTTTCCCGGCGATGAAAGCAGCGGGTATTCGACCGCTGTTGCCGGGTGTGGAGAGGCTCGATGAACATGAATGGCGTCCTGAAAAACGGCATCGTCGCCCTGGTGCCTGCGACGGTTTTCCTCGGTGGCGGCGTCACCGGATTGGCCGATGTCGTCGCTGATGGGTGGCATTGACTGTGGGGAGTGATCCAAGTGCCACCATTGGCGTTGTGGTGCCAATGTTCAACGCCGAACGCACGATCGGTGCGACCTTGGCCAGTATCTGTCGGCAGACCCATCAGGAGCTGGACATAATCATTGTCGACGACGGTTCGTCGGATAATTCGGCGTCGATCGTGGCCGACTATGCAAAGAAAGATCGACGGATAAGGATCATTCAGCAGTCCAACGGCGGCGTCGCCGCGGCGCGCAACAACGGTGCGGCTGCGACCGACGCAGAGTTTCTTGCGTTTATCGATGCCGACGATCTATGGGCCCCGTCGAAGATCGCCCTTCAGTGGGAAGCGCTGGAGAAAGGCGGCCCGTCGGCGGGATTGGCCTATTGCTGGTTCGCCCTTATCGATGAGGATAGCCGTGTCTTCTCGCTGCACAATCGGCCGACCGCCGAAGGAAGCGTGCTTCAGCGCATGTGCAGGAACAATTTCGTCGGGAATGGCAGCTCGATGCTCATACGTCGTTGCGCATTCGAAAAAGCCGGGCAGTTCGACCCCTCCTTGAGGGCGCGTAAGGCTCAAGGCTGCGAGGACCTTTTGATCTGTCTCAGAATCGCGGAGAACTACGAGTTTCGCGTCGTACCGGAACACCTTGTCGGCTACCGCATGACAAACACCAACATGTCGAGCGACGTCATGCAGATGCTTCGTTCGTGTGAAATCGTTCTCGGGGAATTTCGTCAAAAGTATCCTCACTATGGTACCGACCTAGACGCTCATCTGGTCGAGATGATCCGCTGGCTCGCCGTGAGAGGTTTTGTCGGGGGGCGGTTCTTCGACGGCTGTGATCTGTTGAGAAGATTTTTGGCATTGGACACACGCCTGGCGATATCGAGCCTGCCGAACATGCTGGATGTGTATTGCAGAGCCAGGCTGGTTCCTGACTGGATCAAGGTTCGCTTGAAACGGTTGCGAAACAAGAATGCCCATTTCCGACCGCTCTATATGGAGATGGCCGGGTGATGTTGGTCGTGCCCCTCTTTACGCGATTGCGACGGCTTCTCCACCTGGCGGCAGCACCCGCATGGGCTGGACCGACCATCGTCGGGCTCGGGTTGGCCGCGGCGGTGCTCGAGGGTGCCGGGCTCTTCCTTTTTATTCCCCTCATTCAGAGCCTCGGCGCCTTGGCGCCGCAGCCGGGCAGATGGCAGCCGATTTTCAGCCAACTTCTGGCATCTATCCCCGAACACTATTTGACAGCGTTCCTAGTCGGAGTTTTGTGCCTCAGCATCCTTCTCAAGAATGCGGTCCATCTCATTAATACCTGGGTGACGCGGTATATAGACGGCCTGGTCGCGCATCGATTGCGGGCGAGTGTCTTCGACCAGACCATAAGTTCGTGCATCGACTACAGAGTCGAAAACAAGCGTTCGGACATCATCACGACGATCGCCAACAACACCTGGAAGGTCAGCCAGGGGCTGAGTCTGGCCTACCGACTAATGATCTGCTGCTGCACATTCGTCGTCTTCGTCCTGCTGATGCTCCTGATTTCCGTCCGGCTGACATTTTTCTCGATGATGTTTTTACTTTTTGGGGCCCTGGCCATTCGCCTGGCCACACGCCGTGCCGACGAGACCGGCAAGGCCGTCGTCGAGGAAAACAAACAGTTCGGCCTCAGGATGTGGGAAAGCATCAACGCGCTGCAATTGATCCGGGCCTTCGCACAGGAAGATTATGAGCGAAGCCGCTTCCTTCAGACGTCCGACACTGTGCGGCGGCGTCTCCTGAAACTCGACATGCTATGGGCGACCCCCGGGCCGGTCTCGGAAATCTCGATCACGGTCCTGATCGGCGCGCTCGTTCTCTTGGCGCAGTCGGCAGACATTGGCATTGCCGCTTTGGCCGCCTTTCTGTCGCTGCTTTACCGCCTCCAAGGGCCAACCCGGGAACTGATGCAGTCGAAAATCGCGCTGGACGGACTCGCTGGCAGTATCGATGACGTCGACGATTTTCTGCGCAGGACGGAGAAGCCCTTTCTGGCTCAAGGGATTCTGCCGGCGGCTCCGCTCAGGAAAGCCGTCGAGTTCCGGAGTGTCTCCTTCCGCTACGACTCCGGCGAGCGGCTGGCCCTGCAGGACGTTTCCTTGAGTATTCCCGCCGGCAAGACCACGGCGATCGTGGGAGAGTCGGGTGCAGGGAAATCAACGATCATGGCGCTGCTTTTTCGTTTTATGGATCCAACGTCTGGCGAGATTCTCGCAGACGGCGCGCCACTTTCTGAATTCGATCTCCGCAGTTGGCGAAGGCGTCTTTCGCTCATGTCGCAGGAAGTCCATCTCTTCAACGACACGATCGCGGCCAACATCGCCTATGGCGACCTTGAGGCCGGCGATGCCGAAATACGCCAAGCCGCCCAGATCGCCAAGGCGGACGATTTCATCCGACTGCTTCCGGATGGCTACGAGACACGAGTCGGCGACCAGGGGATGCGTCTTTCGGGCGGACAAAGGCAGCGCATCGCGCTTGCCCGCACAATACTTCGCAATCCCGATATTCTGTTGTTAGACGAGGCAACGAACGCGCTCGACGTCGAGACCGAACAGGCGTTTCAGCTCGCGCTCGATGAGTACTCGCATAACCGGACCGTTGTCGTGATCGCGCACCGGCTTTCGACGGTTGAGGCTGCCGACCAAATTATCGTGATGGCGAAGGGGCGCGTCATTGAGGCAGGCTCGCCGGACGAACTCTTCGAGCGGCAAGGTCACTTTTCCAGGCTCCATGGTTTTCAGCATGGCGGCGCCGCCAGAGTGGAAATTAACCGATGAATTACAAACTTGCTGACATTGAGCTGTCGGAACCCCTAGCGCCGATCGAACTCTCAGCCGGACAGAACGGCATCGGCCTTGTCGCCCGATGGAAGGGCCGATTGATCGCATTCGAAATGGTCGAGTTATCGACCGGATCGGTGATGACGGTCGAAAAGCTGAAAACCCTTGCCGACGAGCGCTTTGCCGGGCGTATCCTCGTTGCCAAACTGGAGGAGGAGCTAAGAAAACGCCAGCCGACGGACGGGGCGGCTCTGCCGAGCCTCAGCATCGCAATATGCACCAAGGACCGCGCGCAACGTCTTTCCCGCCTGCTCAGCTCACTCGACCGGATTCGGGCCGGGTCCGCTTTCCGGTTCGTCGAAATCCTCGTGGTCGACAATGCGTCGGTGGATACCGCCACGCGTGAGGCCGTCGCGGGTTTCACGGATATTCGCTACGTCTTCGAGCCGAAGGCCGGGCTGGATTTTGCCCGCAACGCGGCCCTACACGCGGCAAGGAGCGATATCATCGCCTACCTGGACGATGACGTGGTGGTAGACCGCAATTGGCTTGCCGGTCTTGCCAAGGCCTGCCTTGAAAATCCCGAGGCCGGCGGTTTCACGGGCCTGGTGCTGCCCTATCGCCTCGACACCGAAGCGCAGATTCTTTTCGAACGTCGAGGAGGGTTTGGCCGTGGCTTTGCGCGAAGGGAGTTTCACAATACCCGTTTCGACAATCCTCTGCATCCCGTCGGGTCCGGTATTCTCGGTGCCGGTTGCAATATGGCCTTCGACCGCGCGCTGCTGATCAAGCTTGGCGGCTTCGATGAAGCGCTTGACACGGGAGCGCCGCTGCCCGGAGGCGGCGATCTCGACATTTTTTACCGCGTGCTGCGTTCGGGCCGCCCTATGATCTATGAGCCGGAATACGCGGTCTATCACGAGCATCGCGAAACCATTCCGCAGCTCAGGCGGCAATACTGGACGTGGGGCCTCGGCATGATGGCCTTTCTCGTCAAAAGCTACCGCACCGACGATGAAATGCGCGCACGCCATCGTGCCATGGTCCGGTGGTGGTTCTTCGACCAATTGAAGGCACTTGCTCGCGCCGGGCATCGGTGCCGCGGCCACGAGCTGCGTTTCGGCATAGCGGAGCTGTGGGGTGGAATCTACGGCCTTGCGGGCGAATATGACCGCTCGCGTGCCCGCATCCAGGCGATCCGGGAGCGCAACCCATGACGGCAGATAGTTTTAAGGTGAGGCATGTCGATCTTGCTGTCGCCAACAGCGGCGGCCATGGCGAGCCCGCATTGTCGATCTTCTGGTGGAGAGACCTGCCGCTTGGCGCGCGAGCATCTCTGCAGGACGAACTGCCTTACGGCGCCTCCCAGTTGCACCAACTCGCAGCCGAATTCGCAGCCGCGCAACTGGAAGCGCGCGGCAACGGGCTTGGCGCCCCGTTGCGGGCCACTTACGAAGGGTGGCCCAAACCCGCGCTCTCGCTGGAGGCCGCGCTCGAAGCGGAAAATCTGGTCGAGAGCCTCGAAGAGTTCGCAATATCGTCTTCCGCTTCTGCGGATGATATCTCTGTGGTGATCTGCACCCGCGATCGGGGTCCGGCGCTGGCCGACTGCCTTCGCAGCGTTGCTGCACAGCGCAGCACTCCCGGGGAAATCATCGTCGTCGACAATTCCAGCGATGGGAACGCCAAGGGCGTGTGCGGGCAGTTCGCTAACGTTCGTTATGTCCATGAGCCGCAGCCTGGCTTGAGCCATGCCAGAAACGCCGGAATTCGTGCAAGCCGGCTGAATATCATTGCATTCACCGACGATGACGTCGAAGTGCATCCCGGTTGGACGGCCGAGATCGGCCGCGCCTTTGCGGATAGAGACGTGGATGCGCTTACGGGCCTTGTGCTGCCGGCGCGCCTCGATACGGCTGCGCAATGCTGCTTTCAGTTCACCATGGGCGGCTTCGGGACTACCTTCGTGCCGCTCACGTTCGACAGGCGGTTTTTCGAAGAAACACGGCCGAGCGGCGCGCATGTGTGGAAGATCGGCGCCGGAGCCAACATGGCCTTTCAACGATCCGTATTCGAGCGGGTCGGCATGTTCGACGAGCGCCTCGGCGCGGGGGCCGCCGGATGCTCCGAAGATTCCGAACTCTGGTATCGGCTTCTGGCAACCGGCGGAGCCTGCCTTTACGAACCGCGCGCTGTCGTCTTCCACCATCATCGAAGTGACTGGCAGGGGCTCAAGCGGCAGATAAGAGCTTACATGAAAGGCCATGTGGCGGCGCTTGTGGCGCAGTACGACAATTTCGGCGATCGCGGAAACATCGTGCGCATCGGCAAGCAACTGCCGGTCTACTTCCTTAAGACCTTCGTCAAGGCGCTTTTCGAGGGTCCGCCAGGCAGGCTCGCAATTTTGGCCTCAGAGGTACAGGGATGGGTTGCCGGGTTGCAGTTTCTTCTGCGCTTCGGTTGGAGAAAGCGGCGTATAGCGATGCGCGTAGCCGCCGCTGATGCTAAGGGAATAGCGAAATGATCAAGAAGGCACAGCTTGGCCAGTTCCTGGCCAGGAATCCTTATCCAAATGGCCTGACCGATGGCCTTTTCTATCGTGAGAAGATGCGCGCTATCCACCGCGTCGCCCCAAAGGAAACTGGCGGCTACGGACGGGTGTTGGAAATCGGCGGCGGTCGCAGCGGCCTCGCCAGCATCCTGTATCCGGAGGCGGAGATCGTCACCCTCGACATCGATCCGGAACTGGCCGAGCATCAGCCCTCGTGGGCGAAATCGACCTTCATTTGCGGTAATGCCTGCTCGCTGCCTTTCGCCGACGAGAGCTTTGATATCGTCACCCTGTTCGATGTGCTGGAGCATATTGAGGATGACCGCCTCGCCGCACAGGAGGCGTTACGAGTGGTGCGGCCGGGCGGCCATGTCCTCATCTCCACCCCTGAGGCCAAATGGCACTATCCCTATTTCAGCATCATGAAACGCCACTGCCCGCATGAGAGCGAGCTGATGCGCGAATGGGGGCATGTCAGGCGGGGGTACAAGGACCCGGAACTTGCAGCCCTTTTCGACAGGTCGCCGGAACGGCGTGCCACATTCATCAATCCCGCCACGGCGTTCTTCCATGACGTCTCGTTTTCCCGCCTTGGACGCCGCCGCCGTAAGGTTCTTTACGCGCTGGCCGCTCCCCTGACGGTCATCGGCTATCTGATGCACCGGCCCTCCACGCGCGGCACCGAGACGGCATTCGCCTGGCGCAAATGACCGGCCGCCAGCCGCGGGTGATCGCCCTCTTTCCGTGGGGCGATGTAATCGAGGAGTTTCTCGAGCCGATTGGGCTTGAGCTTCAGGATTTCGTCGAGCGGATGACGGGAGGCTGGCTGTTCGGCTATGCCGCCGCGCTGAGTTCGGTGGGCCACAAGCCGATCATCGTATGCGCATCCGATCGGGTGACCAGAATTGAGCGCTACGAGCATTTGGGCACAGGCACGCCGATCTGGATCGCACCGGCAAGACGATCCCGACAAGGCCATTCTCCTGCCGCCTATAGCCTGCAGCGCTGGGCCGCGACGCCGCTCGCGGCCTTCCGCGAGATCCTCACGCGCTCCCGATGCGACGTGCTGCTCGCCCAGGAATATGAATATATTCGCTTTGATGCACTTGCTTGGCTGGCGCGCAGCATAAGCGTTCCCCTCTATGCCACCTTTCAGGGCGGAGATCGCACGCTGTCCTGGACCGAGGCGATTGCGAGACAGTTATCTTTGCGCGCCTGCCGCGGTCTCATCGTCGCTTCCTCCGCCGAACGCGGCCGTCTCTCCAAGGCCTATCCGCGCATTGCGCTCAACATCGCGAACATTCCGAACCCGCTGGATACTGAGGCATGGCGGGCCATGGACCGCATGGAGGCACGAACAAGCCTTGGCCTGCCGCAGGATGGCTTCGTGGTCCTCAATCACGGGCGCATCGATATCCGCCGCAAAGGGCTCGACGTCCTCTTGAAGGCTTGGGCGAGCTTCGCTGGAGATTCAGCCAGCCAATTGGTGATCATCGGCTCGGGACAGGACAGTGACGCCTTCACAAAGCTCGTCCATGAAAGCGGGCTTTCGAATTTGCAATGGCTTTCCAGCTACACGACGGATCGGCCTCTGATCCGTCGCTGGCTTTCAGCAGCCGATGCCTATGTCACGGCGTCTCGCATCGAGGGCATGCCGGTCGCGCCATTGGAAGCGATGGCCTGCGGCCTTCCCGTCGTCGCCACCGACGCGCAGGGTTTGCCGGACATTCTGGCCGACGGAGAGGCCTCCGGCGGCCTGATGGTTGAGCAAGAGCGGCCAGAGGAAATTGCCCAGGCCTTGGCGAGATTGAAAGACGATAAAGCCCTTCGCGCACGACTCGGCGCGGCTGCCAGAAAGCGGGTGACGGAAAAGTTCTCGATCCAAGCGGTCGGCGCCGCTCTCGGCGATTTTTTTTGACAACCACACGCAAGTAAGGGTCACATCCGGCCGCGATACCAGGCGAGTGCCGTGTCTATGATCTCATTGATGTCGGAATGCCTGGGCCCCCATCCAAGCTCCCGCTTTGCCTTTCCGGCGGCCGCGACGAGGGCCGGCGGGTCACCGGCTCTACGGGGACCATAGGCAACGGGAAGTCCCTGCCCGGAAACGCGGCCGACGGCGTCGACCAATTCTTTCACCGTCGTTCCGTTGCCGGTGCCGAGGTTATAGACATGCACTCCCTGATCCCGCAATAGCTTTTCTCCCCCAAGGACATGGGCATGCGCCAGATCGGTGACGTGAACATAATCGCGGACGGCGGTGCCATCGCGCGTGTCAAAATCGGTGCCGTTGATGGTAAAGACCCGGCCCGGTTTGATTGCCGCCTCTATCGCGAGTGGGACGACATGGGTCTCGGGCTCGTGCCGTTCACCGATCTCGCCGTCGGGGTCGCAGCCGGCTGCATTGAAATAGCGCAACATCACGGCATTGAGGCCGCGAGCAAGCGAGAAATCCTCGATGATCCGTTCGATCATGAACTTCGACCAGCCATAGGGATTGATCGGCCACTGCGGATGCTCCTCGTCGATGGGGGTGCGCATCGGGATGCCGTAGGAAGCGCAGGTACTTGAAAAGATCAGCCTGTTGATCCCGGCTTTAAGCATTTCCTCGATCAGCACCAACGTCCCGAATGTGTTGTTCCGGTAGTAGAGCTCGGGATGCGAGACGGATTCGCCGACATAGGCGTAGGCCGCGAAATGCGCCACCACATCTGGTCGGTACTGGCGCAGCGCTGCCGCGACTGTCTCGGCGTCAGCAATGTCACCCTCGACCAGCGGGCCCCATTTGACTGCGTCGCGCCAGCCTCGGGAGAGATTGTCATAGGTGACGACAGACCAGCCGGCCTCGGCGAACGCCTTGCAGCAATGCGATCCGATATAGCCGGCTCCGCCTGTGACAAGGACAGTCGTCATTCGGCAGCGACCTGCTGCGAGCGGTCCGACGAAAGCAAGTCGTCGAAAAAGGCGATCGTTCTGGCAAGTCCGCCTCGCAACGGGACCTTCGGCTCCCAGCCGAGCTCACGCTTGGCTAGCCCGATGTCTGGTTGTCGCTGCCGTGGATCGTCGGTAGGCAGGGGCAGGTATTTGATCTTCGATCGGCTCCCGGTCAATTCTATGACGAGCTTGGCAAGCTCCAGCATGGTGAACTCGACCGGATTGCCAAGATTGATAGGGCCCGTGACCTCGTCGTTTGTTCCCATCAAGCGAACCAGGCCGTCGATGAGGTCGTCGACATAGCAGAACGAGCGTGTCTGCTCGCCGTTGCCATAAACAGTGATCGGCTTGTTTTCCAGCGCCTGTACGATGAAGTTGGAGATGACGCGGCCGTCGTCGGGGCGCATCCTCGGACCATAGGTGTTGAAGATGCGCGCCACCTTGATCCGGAGCCGGTGCTGGCGCCAATAATCGAAGAACAGGGTTTCGGCGCAGCGCTTGCCCTCATCGTAACAGGAGCGCGGTCCTATCGGATTCACCCTGCCCCAATAACCCTCCCGCTGCGGATGGATCTCGGGATCGCCGTAAACCTCGGACGTGGAGGCCTGGAGGATCTTTGCGCCGACCCGCTTAGCGAGCCCTAACATGTTGATCGCACCGTGGACGCTGGTCTTGGTCGTCTGCACCGGATCGTACTGGTAGTGAACCGGGCTTGCCGGACAGGCGAGGTTGTAGATTTCGTCGACCTCTACGTATAGAGGAAACGTAATATCGTGGCGGACGATTTCGAAAGACTTGTCTTCGAGCAAATGCGCGACGTTGCTTCTGCGCCCCGTGAAAAAATTGTCTACGCAAATAACCTCGTGTTTTTCTTGCAAAAGTCGTTCGCAAAGGAATGATCCGAGGAAACCTGCACCACCTGTAACCAGAATTCGCTTCGTTTGCTGCATGGCGGGTTACCTCGAAGCCAGTTCGGTTTCTCTGTCGGCCAAAACCGTAGCGAACTCCAGGGCGACGATGCCGATATTGAGGACGTCGTTCATGTTCATCGACTTCTCCACGTGCCTTGCAACAGCGGTCGGCTACCCCGCCGCTTCCATCGCGGAGAAAAACCTGGCGTAGCGGAGGGCATAGTCTATGGCGTTAGGACCAAAGAATAGCGTTTTGGGACATAGGTCCGATCAAGCACGGACTTTAGTCTGAGGACGAAGTTAGACCGTATGTTCCTGGGATGAAGGTGGCCCGCCCCCGCGGTAAGCTGAATTCGGGGGTTGCTCTGGATAGGCCGGAGCCGAGCCCCACGCTTAAGCG
>NZ_JARFYN010000011.1 GCF_030272695.1 Martinezella calliandrae | reverse complement strand
GTTCTCACGGATGTGTCCGACTGACAAACTGGGATGTCGAAGAATTGGCCGGAATGGTCAAGCCCGGCGTGGTCGTCGAATTTGTCGACTGATCGTCGCGCGCGGCCGCGGCGCGGGCAGAGCCCAGTGAAATAGATTTGAAAGTCTGGCAGTCATTCCTCACAATGGTGGTGTGGTCGCAGTCAGGCACAACCTGAGTGGCGCTCAGTGTAGGTGCCTCAATCTGCCGCTTCACCAACCGTATCGGCGACATATGCGCCTCGGGCACCCATAGGGCGCGGTGCGCCTGTCGTCGAATCTTTCTCGGTTTGACGTTCCAACTCTGCGTTCAACTCCGCTCCAATGATCAAGATGGTCGCTGACAGCCATGTCCAGATCAGAAATCCGATCAGCGCGCCGAGCGTGCCATATGTGGCGTTGTAGTTTGCGA
Organism: Martinezella calliandrae; assembly: GCF_030272695.1. Lineage (GTDB taxonomy): Bacteria > Pseudomonadota > Alphaproteobacteria > Rhizobiales > Rhizobiaceae > Rhizobium > Rhizobium calliandrae. The sequence continues at coordinate 145,222 of NZ_JARFYN010000011.1, read as the reverse complement.
AATGGCTGAGATAGAAGGAAAATGCAAAAGACATAGCTAGCCAGGCAAGCACAGTCAGCAGCGCGCCCCAGGTCATCCATCGCAATCGCGCGGGCTCACGGCTCGGTCCGAAGCGATAGATGGCTAAGATCGCCGAAGTTACGAGTAACAACAAGGCGGGCCATCGCCCCAGCAAGGCCAATTCCTCCTGATAGCTGCTCAACCATAAAAAGTTCAGCAGCAATGGGAGGATAGCAACGAGCCCAATGACGGCGGCCGCCGAGACCATTGCACAAAGTGTGAAACACAAGGCGATGATATTAAGCCGAATATAACCTCGCTTTTCCGTCTCCTCATAGGCAACATTCATTGCATCGAAGAGCGCCAGCGTGCCACCATGAGTGCTCCAGAGTGCCATCGCGAAGCTCACAAAGAACGTGAACCCCAGCGTTCCATGCGGTTTGGCGGTCAATGCCGTGAGTTGCTCCGAAATCAACTCGAATGCGCCCGGCGGCAGGACGCCCAGCAGTACACGCAAATGCTCAGAGATGGTCGTCGGATCGGCAACGAGACCGTATAACGACACGAGCGCGGTGAGTGCAGGAAAGGTGGCGAGGAGAAGATAGAAGGTCACGCCCGCCGCAATCAAGGTAACTCGATCGTCCGAGACCTCACTGACGACGCGCCAGAATACGTCGCGCAAGCCACTTATTGGCAGTTGCTCCGGGACATTGGCGTGCCGGCCACGAGCGTCCGCAGTCGCAGCAATACGCGGCTTGGTCTGCCTTGACCCGGTGCGGCCGTTGCTGACGAACATAAACGCGCCAAGGAAAGCGATCGCCAACAGCACAAAACTTTGGATCGGGATTCGTGCAGATTTTTGAGCGAACATATTTTTCTCCCGGGCGCTTCCTGCAAAACGCGTGGTATCGCCGGAAGATGCATCGACCAACGAGAAAAACATTCGCCAGAAGGTGTCCGCTAGGGTCACTGGGATGAGTGCTTGCGATCGCCCTGTCGTTCGGCGACAGAACAACGCCCCTCGTCTATCTCAAAGTATCTCAAAGCACACATATTCGCTAAATGCTCCTAGCCTTCTGCGCGCCTTTGCCGATGTGCCTTGCTCGCGCGAGCCTCCACGGTGCTGACTGGAGGGGAGCCTGTCCGTGCTTCTTCAGCTTCATGCGCATTCGGTTGAGCACAATTTCGGCAGACTCAACCGCCGACAGGCCACGCGGGTGCCAGTGCGGCGCTGTCTTTTTCCGCTATTCCGAAAGGCCGTCGTGCTGAAAACCAATGACGGCAATGGCTTAGTTTCAATATGATATCCCGAGCCTCCTGAAGGTTTCATCTTTCATGCCTTGAAGCAGCCACACTCGCGAGCGTTTCGTCGAATAGACGTAACATCCCGCCATACGTCGCGCGCTCCGACAGCACCTTCGGTGTACGTATTTTTGGCTTCAAGTCAGCTCACGGAGACAATATCGGCTATTCTGTCTCGGCTTTTGCATGATTCCTGAGTGTGATCTGCGCCGCTTTTAGACTACTGCAACGAAGGGATTGCCCGCCTTCAGGTCAGGCCCCGGAGGATTTATCTGGCGCCCCGTGGGATGGCCCCTCTTCCTTAACGTCGCGCGGGGTCGGCGTAGGAACGGCCCCGTGGTCCGGGTCCCGTACATCCTGGCCTTTCGAGCCGTCCGCACCTATTGCAGGCTCACGATCACGGCTCTCCCGCCTAATGTCTCGCAAGGTCGTCGCCTCTTCGATCAAGGAAGTCAGTTCCTCATCGGAAAAGTTGGAGAGATCAAAGGTTCTGGTCATAGCTGTCTCCTGAACGGTACCGCATGTTTTGAAACAAGCTGCTAGCGGGTGGAATTTTCGCACATCTTAAGAACGAGGATGCGTGCACGTGGCCGCGATAAGCAGCGCAAATTCGGCCGAAATACCGCAGCCCCACACATACTGGTAGCCCATCGTGGATGCCCCATGCCGGATTCCAGCGGATACTGGCAACTCTGCGTAGTTTGAGGGCTGCACCCCAAACTATCTTGTTTCGGGCTGCCTCCGCCCGGCCTCGCAACTTTGCGGATAAATCCGCTATGAAGCCGGGTGGAGCGGTACCCTTGCAATATCGTCCATAGGCGTCCATGTGCATCTCCTGATATTACAGAGAGCCCGTCCCTATAGGATCGGTTTGCCTCCCGTCACGGCGACCGTAGCTCCGGAGACGTAGCTAGACATCGGATCGGCGAGCATCACATAGGTCGTCGCAAGTTCGGCAGGTTGCCCCGGCCGCTTCATAGGGACCTGCTTCCCGAAATTCTCAACCGCCTCTTTGGGCATGGTGGAAGGAATGAGTGGCGTCCAGATGGGGCCGGGCGCTACGGCATTGGCGCGGATCCCCTTCTCAGCAAGCATCTGCGCGAGACCGGCGGTGAAATTCTGGATGGCGCCCTTGGTTGTGGCATAGGCAAGCAATGTGGGATTGGGATTGTCCGAATTGATCGAGGCGGTGTTGATGATGGCGCTTCCCGGTTTCATATGCGGAATGGCGGCTTTGGTCAGATAAAACATAGCATGAATATTGACCTTGAAGGTCAGTTCCCATTCGCCGTCGCTAATATCGCCAATGTCGTGAAAGCTTGCCTGATGGGCGGCATTGTTGACGAGAATGTCGATCCCGCCGAGTTGAGAAACCGCCTCATCGACGATTGTGCGGCAATGTTGAGGGTCCTGGATATCGCCGGGAACGAGAACTGCCTTGCGTCCCGCGTCCTCCACCCAGCGCCGGGTTTCTTCCGCGTCATCGTCTTCATCCAGATAAGCAATGAGGACGTCGGCGCCTTCACGCGCAAAGGCGATGGCAACTGCGCGGCCGATACCGCTGTCGCCGCCGGTGATGATCGCCTTCTTGCCGATGAGCCGGCCCGAGCCTCGGTAGGACTTTTCCCCATGATCCGGCACCGGCTGCATGGCGGCGGTATGGCCGGGCATCGGCTGCTGTTGTGACGGATATGGGGGCGTCGGATGGGTGGCCATGGCTTCCTCCTTGAGGTGAACTCCCATCCCCAACCACCTGCCCTCGGCTTGGTTCCCGAAAACAGCAAAATTGCAGGTAACAAGAAAAATGTCCCCCCACCCATTTTCAGGAACCTTCCGGTCGCGCCACGGTTCTAAACCATGTTCAGTTCCAGCGCGGCAACAGGCACAGCGAGGTCATTGCCATGAATTTCGCACAGATCAACGAGACAGACGGTCAACGCACGTACGTCGTTGTGCTCGATGCGAAAGAAGAGGCTTTCTCTACCCTCAGCAACTTCGCAACGACCTATGAGATGACCGCCGCATCGGTCACCGCGATCGGCGCTTTTGAAAAAGCGACGGTCGGCTGGTTCGATATCGCAAGCCGCAGCTACCGTAAGATTCCGGTCGCGGAGCAATGTGAGGTCCTGAGCCTTCTTGGCGATATTGCCGCCGGGGACGACGGCAAGGCGAGCCTGCACCTTCATGCCGTTCTGGGCCTAAAGGATGGCTCCACGCGCGGCGGTCACTTCCTCGACGGCATCGTTTATCCGACATTGGAAGTGACCATCATCGAGACACCGGCGTACTTGCGCCGCCGCCACCGCAAGGATCTCGGCATCGCCCTCATCGAGCTTTGAGCAATCAAATGCTGCGTCTTGTCAGTTTCCGCGTCCCGGCAAAATGGCGTCGAGCAGTTGTCGGGCCGTGCCCTTGACGACGCCGCTTTCCTGAGGATCCCCTTTCATCAACGCCGCTGTAAGATGGCGCATCTGCTCGAAGGTAAGATGCGGCGGTATCGGGGGTACCTCCGGATCACTTGACTTCCAAGACCACCGCTCTCCCCGCTATAAGCGCCTCATCCCAGGCCTGCCCGACATCTTCGGGCCGGTCGACGAAAATACCCTTCAGTCCGATCAGCTCGGCGAAACGGTGATAAGCGACATCGGGAATACGCTGCGATGCATCGAACTTAGGATCGCCTGCCATGACGCACTGCTCCCATGTCACCTGGTTAAGGTCCTCATTGTTGAACACGCAGATGACGAAGCGGGGGTCGCTCCAGGTCTTCCAATATTTGTCGACGGTGATCAGTTCCGCCATATTGTTCATCTGCGTCGCCCCGTCGCCGACCAGACCAACGACCGCTCGATCGGGCCAGGCAAATTTGGCGGCGATCGCATAGGGAACGGCCGCACCCCCGAAAGTGAAGCCATCATGCCTCGCCGCATCAAACGTCAGCTCCTCGTGAAAGTTTTGACCATCGCCGACACCCAATGTGCGATGCGTAGCGACAGTGTGCCACTGCCGACAGCGCCTTTAGCCGGAACATGGTCTCGATCCCGAGGTTAGGTCGAAAACATAGGAGGTCGACGATGAAACACCAGCAACCCAAGGACGCGCTCCGGGGACAACGGACCAATCACCGCGCTCGGAAGGACCCGCCGGATCGAAACCGGCAGGCTACCTTCCGGCCAAGGACAGCGGTGAAGCCGCGCGCGACGCCAATGACGAAAACGTCAATCATCCCCGTAAGCGCAGAGTAACGGATGGGTTGAAGCAAAAGGGGGATAACTGATTGAATGATCGCTTTCGCACGGCTGCGTGGATCTTGAGCTCTACGGAACTAAGGCTGAAAAATAACGTTCCCCGATCACTGTGGTTTGATGCCGCCGCTATTCGACGGGCTTGCTGTGGTGCGTATGATGGATGAAACCGAAAACAACTCCGGCATCGTTTATCTTGCGGGATTGGAGAGCGGCATCCGACGCAGAAAGTCTCGAAACGGCTTTCTTTATTACGACGAGGCCGGCGGGAGGATCACGGAGGAAAGCGAGCTTGCCCGTTATGCTGAGCTTGCGATACCGCCGGCCTATACCGACGTCGTCATCTCGCCAGACCCGAATTCGCATCTGCAAGCCGTTGGCCGCGACGCCAAGGGACGCAAGCAATATCGCTATCACCCGCGCTGGGTCGAGGAAAGGGATCGGGAAAAGTTTGCGCATCTGGCGGAATTTGCGAAAGCGCTGCCGGACATCAGGCGACAAACCGACCTCGATCTTCGCCGACGCCGGCCGGGGCTTGCCAAGGGTCTGGCAACCGTCATTCGGCTGATGGACAGACTTTACATCCGTGTCGGCAATGAGGTCTATGCCACCGAAAACGGCTCTTATGGGCTGACGACCCTGCGCAACCGACACGTCAAGCTGGCCGGTTCAAACATCTACTTTCATTTCAAGGGGAAATCCGGCAAGGAATGGCGGCTACAATATAATGATCGGCGCATCATCGGCGCCATACGCGTGCTTCAGGAATTGCCCGGCCAGCAGCTATTTCAATATTTGGACGAAGATGGCCTGCGCCATCCGATACGCTCTCAGGATGTCAACGCCTATATCCGCGAGACCGCGGGTGGCGATTTCAGCACCCGCCAATTTCGCATCTGGGGCGCCACATGCATGGCGGCATCGGCCCTGGCGCAAATCAAGCCAGCCGACAGCGCCGCGACACGGGCAAGGCAGATCAACAGTGTGATCGACGATGTCGCTCAAAGACTGGTCAACACGCGTGCCGTCTGCCGGCGATCCTATATTCATCCCCGCGTGTTCGAGGACTTCGAAACCGGCAATCTCGCAGGGATCCGCGCAAGGAAGCGCATGAAAGCCGAATTTCGCAAATGGATGGACGAGAATGAAATGGCGGTGCTGCATTGGCTGGAAAAATCAGATCGGCTTCCATCCTAAAGTGAAGAAATTTTGCTCGCGGACCTAACCTTTCGTAAAATTGACCATCGCGCAATCGTTAAATCTCCAGCAATGCATAGGATTTCCCAGTCGGCTTTTCGACATTGACGGTGACGTTAAAGACCAGACTCCCCAGGGGTGTGACCTTGGTAGATTCCCCGATGCACATGACCATGAACGACAGCATCGACTTTGAAACGATCAATCGTCTCGGCAAGACGGGACGATCCAAGAAACGGAAAGATCTTTGGCGGTTCGCCTTTCACTGTTTCGGGCATCGGTGACCGAGATCTCGTTCGGATCACTCAGGGATCGTCGGCGAGATGCGATCGGTTGGCTTCACAGTCTTCCTATGCTTGGACGAATTCATGATGCCTTCCTTAGCGCGTCTTCCGAGGTCAGTGTCTGCTTACGAATTTGGTGAAGAGGCTGACAAATAACCACGGTCTCATGTTCGACGGCCAAAGACTTCTTATGGTCGAAGAAAGGGATTTTGTGACCAAGAAACTGCGGCAAAAGCTAGACGAGCTTGGCGCCTCGATCATAGGACCCGTCACCAGTGTAGAGGACACGCTCGCACCCATTGGCAAGGGCGAGGTCGACGGCGCAATTCTCGATTTGAAGTTCGGTGGCCAGGCAATTTTCCCTGTAGCGGAGGCGCTCGAAGCCAGCGGTATTCCATATATCTTCGCGCTTTGCGCCCGATCAGCAAGATCTCGCGGCCGGCTTTATCGGCTTCGTCCCTTGTAGGAAGCCTATTGAACTCGACCACATCGCTCGCGTGCTTTTCGGCGAGGGAAGGCCCACACCCAGACACGATCGAAATTCGAAATAAGCGCCTAGTTGATCTCCTCGCCCAGTTGGGCTGCAAGCTGCCGCCGCGCTCGATTAATGCGGCTTTTCACTGTGCCGATCGCACACCCAAATTTTGCGGCAGCATCATCATAGGAGCGGCCCTCAATGACGACGTACTCAAGAACGGCGCGATAAGGCTCGGCGAGCTGGTTGCAGGCGCGTTCCAATTCTTTGGCGCGAATGGTCCACTCTTGTGATGGCGGTTCCACGCCGATGCCTGAGACGCATTTCTGATTTCCCGGCGCCTCGCGCTTGGCGATCCGGAACTTCGTACAGAACGTATTGCGCATAATGGTGAACAGCCAGGATTTGAGACGGGTACCTTGATCAAATTGCTCAAGGTTCCCGAGAGCTTTTGCCAAGGTTTCCTGAACAAGATCATCGGCGTCTGCCGCACTTTTATGGAATGTCTTGGCGAAAGCTCGAAGCGCCGGGATGAGCTCTACAATTTCGTCCTGCAGGCAAGCAGATCGGCTCTTGTCAGTCACGGCCTCCTCCTACATGCTTTTTCAAGAGAAACGAGCCTGATTCCACCAGGTTCGAGACGCTCGACAGTCCCGCGCACGACCGTATGCGTGTCCGACGGATGCCGCCGGATCATGGTCATGCCGTGATCGGTTTTCTATTTGACGGTCATGATGAAGAACGAATGACTGCGAGTCTTCGCCCGCATTTTTCTCCCGCTCGCAAGAATCCGCGAACACCAGGCGACTTTGTCAAGCGCTCTTCTTTATTTTTCTTATGAACGAGGCTGCCCGCGGCTTGTTCCGACCTCGTCAACGAAATTTTTTGCATTCTAATATCTGTCGACAGACCTCTCCGATCTAACCCTCAAGTCGCGTCTAGGATTTTGCGGGCTGGGTAAAATATAATCGTTGCAGGGTTGCGCCGGCCGTGATCCCGCGCGGAATTAACCAACATGCACCCTGAAAAGGCGATGCGATCGGTGTTGCGCGTTCCGGCGCATTACCTCGACCCTGGAGAAGTGGCAAAGACACCCAAGGCAATGCCGCAGTCTTTAAGGGATGCGGCGGCCGGTTCCTTATCTTCGACAGTAGATCCAGCCATTGATAAGGCTTGAAACCGGTTGTCATTCACAGATCATCACTGATGAGCAGAGGTGATGCGCCAGACGGAATTCCCGACATCGTCGGCAACCAGCAATCCGCCGGTTTTGTGAGCCCGACCGGGCGGCCGCGGGCCTGGTTGTCGGGCATTGAGAAATCCAGTCACGACGTCTTGTGGCATTCCGCTTGGACGTCCGTCTTTGAATGGTATGCAGACTCTCACCGATCTGCGTCTCTCCACGCGCATAAGACCCTTTTCCCGGCGGCGGGAACATTGCCGCCGGCTTTTGGTTTGGATACGCCGGAGGTGGCGCATGACAGAAAAGGGAGACTGGGAGAGATCCGTCCTATTGGAGCTCAGGGGTATCGGACAATTCCGCGAGATAAAAAACACTATCGACGCGGTCGACTGTCTGATGGACGGGTGGCCGGGCGAGGAAGACGACCACTATACGGCTGCGATCAAGATCTGCCTTTCGGCCATTGAAGGCAATCTCTCCGCACGTACGGCTCGCGACGCTTTTATCCGAGCAGCACGTAGGGCACGGATTTACATCAAGCCGGATTCACTTGATGATCTTCGAGAGCACGCCTTTCATTGCCTGCCGCGGAGACACTGATAACGCGAAAGAAGCGCGCGTCTATGGTAGTCGGCGAAGATGATGCTATGCACGCATTTGCTGTCTACGCTGCCCTATCGTGCTACCCTTCCAGTGCCACCTTCTGCATGGGTCCGGGCAGAACAAGGGCAGCTGCGACCGGTTCCATGGGAACAAGGAGGTAGCATGGCCAACCGCGACATCGTCGACATCGGCGGATCTGCGGGCTCTTCGGCCCCTCTACGAACCATATTGTCGAGACTGCCGGCCGACCTCAGAGCCGCCGTGCTGGTTGTCCTTCATGTGTCGACCGAAGGATCGGGCATTTCGAACGCCCTCGCCCAAGCTTCAGGAGGCCTGCCGGTCAAAAAGGCCGAAGATGGCGAAGTTGTTAGCGTGGGGCAGGTATACGTCGCGCCATCCGATCATCACCTGCTGATCACCGGCGAAAAGCTGTTACTCGGCAACGGACCGAAAGAAAATCTTGTTCGCCCCTTAATCGATCCCCTCTTGCACTCGGCCGTCCTATGCTGCGGACCGCGATGAATCGGTGTCATCTTGAGCGGCACGATGAACGACGGCGCCTCCGGTTTAGGTGCAATCAAAATATGCGGTGGAATAGCCTTGGTTCAGGCCCCCAAAGATGCATCGTCGCCTGATATTGCCACTGGCGGCGCTCGAGACGACCCCAGTGGATCTCAGTGCGCCGGCAGACAGTCTTGCTGACGCAATCATTCATTTCGCCGAACAGCCGCCAGGGCCTGCAATGGCGGTACCAATTGACATCCGCATCGAAGTGGCGATCGCCGCCGGCCGCAAGACCGACCCGGCGCTTGTCAAACAAATTGGCGAGCTCTCGCCATTGACATGTCTTGAGTATGGAGGTGTTCTGTCAGAGGTGCGGCAGCGCCATCCTTTGCGATTTCGCTGCCAAGTCGGGCACGGCTATACGTCCGCCACACTGATGGCACAACAGCAAGGTGACGTCGATGATGCGATGCGGGTTGCATTGCGCATCATCAACGAGCGGGCCGGGCTCGTGGGTCGCATAACGAAAAATGCGGCAGATGCACGAGGAACGAGCCGCGGAATATAGAAAATATGCAGAAATCTTGCGCGCCGCCATTCTTCAAGGCTGGAAGAAAAAGCGATTATCGGCAGCCAGGAATAGGTGTCGCCCCTTGAGAGCCGGAACGAAGCATCGATAGCCAGCCTGCCGATGGGGCGAAGATGGAAAAGCAGACGTGACGAAAAGACCTGGGGCAACAAGAAGCGGCAAAGCCTCGACCGACGCGGTCGTCATGAACGGCAGCGCCAGTCCGGTACGTGCACCCATCGTGATCGGCATCGCCGCTTCAGCGGCGGAAACAGATGGTCTTGAACACTTCTTCGAACAGATAAAATCCTCCTCGGGCGCCGCCTTCGTCGTCATTTTGCAGCAGCGTGACGCGATCGAGGAGAAAGCATTTCACGCGCGATTGACAGCCGCGAGCGAACGGACGGTGGAGCTTGTATCGAACGACGGGACGATAGAAGCGGAACGAATCTATATTGTTCCCGGCGGACTGAACGCGACGTTGAAGAACCGTCATCTTATGGTGCGCGATGCGTCGGATATGGTTGGGGAACACGGGGTGCCCGACAGTTTTCTGGTTTCGCTCGCTGAACAGGATCAAAAGCGGGCGATCGGGCTCGTCATGAGCGGATGCGGCACCGATGGCACCCTTGGAGTGGTGGCAATCAGGGAACAGGGCGGCTTGGCACTGGCGGAGAAAGGGCCCGAGGCGGTCGACATTACGGCGTCTTCTTCCCAGCCGAGCAGTGCGGCGGCGCTAGCCGATCTCGTATTGCCGGCCGAAGAGCTTGCCACGCGTGTGAAAGCCCAGTTGCGGACGATCCAGCGCCAGACGCTGGTCGAAGATTTCGATGATCAGATGGCGCAGGCAGAACCGTTGCTGACACGCATCGCCGCCGTCTTACGCAACAGGACGGGTCATGACTTCCACGGCTACAAGCCGAATACGTTTTTAAGACGAGTTCAGCGACGCATCCAGGTCACCCAGACCGATACGATCGAAAATTATCTGGAATATCTGCGCTCCGACGCCGAAGAGGCCGGCAATCTATTCAACGATCTTTTAATCGGCGTAACTCAGTTCTTTCGAGACATGAAGGAATTCGAATTCCTTGAACGGGAAATCGTACCGAAACTCTTCGAAGGAAAGGGAGCAAGCGACCAGATTCGCATCTGGGTCCTGGGATGCTCCACAGGCGAGGAAGCTTACTCGATCGCTATTCTGCTGCGCGAGCATATGGCGCGGGTGGACGTCGTGCCGCACGTCCAGATCTTTGCGACCGATATCGACAACCGGGCGCTGGCTCAAGCCCGCGTCGGCCGTTACGCCGCCTCAGCCGTCAAGGACGTCTCTTCAGAACGACTTGCCCGCTGGTTCATCAAGGAAGGCGAAATCTATTCGGTCGTCAAAGAGCTGCGAGAGATGTGCCTGTTTTCTAAGCACAATCTCATCAAGGACGCGCCCTTCTCGCGGCTCGACATGGTGTCGTGCCGCAACCTCCTTATTTATCTTGGCGCGGACTTGCAGAATAGGGTCATTCCGCTTTTTCATTTTGCCCTTCGGCCCGGCGGATATCTTTTCCTGGGCAATTCGGAAAATGTCAGCCGCCACGGAAGGCTCTTTTCGCCGGTAGACCGCCGCTTCCGCATCTTCCGGCAGGTCGAGACCATGAACCGGAAGCTTCCGGATTTTCCGCTGTCGGCGTTGCCCGAACGCGGAACCGTGCCAAGCGACACGGCAGGAATAAAAAAGGTCCCCAACAATGTATCCGTTCTGACGAAGCAGGCCGATCGGATCATGGAGCGCTATTCGCCGGCCTATATGATCGTCGACGAAAATTTCGATGTCCTGCATTTTTCCGGCCGCACCGGCAGGTTTATCGATCCGCTGTCCGGCCATGCCAGCCTCAACGTGTTCAGCCTCATTCATCGTGACCTTCGCATCGACCTTCGCGCGGCCTTGCTTAAGGCCGAAACCGACGAAACGTCGGTCAAAATCGGCGGCTTGAAGGTGGGGCAGAATGGTGACGCCACGCTCGTGACGATGTCGATCGAGCCGATCGATCCGTCCCCGGGCCAGCCTAGGCGCTTTATGATCATCCTGCAGGACGGACAATTTATCAGCGACGATGACGGCAGCACCATCATTCCGTCAGCCGGCCAGGAAGAGCATGTTCGCCGATTGGAAGATGAACTGCGCCAGGCGCGCGACCGGCTTCAAGCGACAATCGAGGAGCTCGAAAGCACGAACGAGGAACTCAAGGCATCGAACGAGGAATATCAATCCGTCAACGAGGAGCTCCAGTCCTCCAATGAGGAGCTCCGGACTGTCAATGGAGAGCTGGCCGATCGCGTAGAAGAACTGGCGCGCGCGAATTCCGATCTCAGAAACTTGCTGGACAGCACCCAGATCGCTGCGGTCTTCTTGGACAATGATCTGCGCATAGAGAGTTTTACGCCGGCGATCACCGACATTTTTCATCTCATCGACACGGATCTCGGTCGGCCGATTCATCACATCGCTGCGAAAATAGCCTATGACGATCTCGAACATGATGCGCGCCGCGTCATCCGCACATTGAGCAGCATCGAACGCGAGACGAACAATCCGCTGACCGGATCGCAATATCTGATCAGGGTCCTGCCATACCGCAGCATCGACAACGTTATTGAAGGTGCGGTATTGACATTCTTGGACGTGACGGCACTTGTAAGGGCTGAAGAGCGTCTCAGAGATCGAGAAGCGCTTTTGCGCTCGATTGTCGAAGGCATCCCGCAGCTCGTCTGGCGCGCGGCAGCGGACGGGACCTGGACTTGGAGCAGTCCGCAATGGCGCGCATATACGGGCCAGTCGGAAATCGCTTCGCTCGGCAAGGGGTGGCTCGAACCAATCCATCCGGACGACCGCGAAAAGGTGCTCGAAGCCTGGAGGGCGGCCGAACGTGATGGCAACCTCGAGATCGAACATCGGCTCTTTAATGCGGAAAGAAATGGCTACAGGACTGTGCAGCTCAGAGCACGCCCCGTCATGAACGGCGCCGGCAAGGTGGTAGAATGGTTCGGCACTGCAACTGATGTCCATGAGATGCAGCTGATGCAGGAACGACAACAGATCCTGCTGCACGAACTTCAGCATCGCGTTCGTAACACGTTAGCCATCGTCCGCTTAATTGCCGAGCGCTCTGCAGAAACGAGCGATACGGTCGAAGAATACGCACGTCATCTCGAAGGGCGCATCAACGCTATGGCGAGAACGCAGGCGTTGCTGACGAGTATGCCGGATGCCTCAATGGACCTGAAGGAGTTGATCGAAAGCGAGATTTCGGCCCAGACCGGAAGAGCTACGAATCCTGTGGTGATTTCAGGACCGAGCCTTGCCCTTTTTGGCAAGGCGGCCGAAAGTATGAGCCTGGTGATTCATGAGTTGACAAGCAACGCGGTGAAATACGGCGCCCTTTCCGGGCAGACCGGGCAGCTGCACATCTCGCTGGAGACTGACGGAAGCCAGAAGAAACCGCTCTTCAGGATGGCATGGCGGGAAAGCGGACTGAAGCGGCCGATCACCTTGCCGGTCAGGCGCGGCTTCGGATCCGAGCTGATTGAAGGCATGGTTCCTTATCAATTCGGCGGCAAAGGAAATCTGGATTTTAAACCCGATGGCTTGACCTGCACGATCGAAATCCCTTTGTCTGGAACGGGCAGGCTCGTTGAAGCAGAAGACGAGCGACGGGAGATGTCCAGGGACTTGAACTCACAGTCTGCGAGTGGTCATGAGTCAAACCTATAGTGACCTGTTTTCAGGCCAACGAATCTTGATCGTGGAAGATGAATATTTTCTCGCGGATAACACCCGACGGCAATTGGAAAAGTTGGGCGCCATCGTCGTCGGCCCGACGGGCAGGGTCGATCAGGCGCTCGAGATTATCGGGGACGAGGAAGTCGACGGAGCTATTCTCGATATACATCTTGGCGGCGAGCTGGTGTTTCCTGTAGCCGAAAGGCTCGACGAGCTCAAAATCCCTTATGTCTTTGCGACGGGATATGATCCATCGATCATTCCGCCCTCATTCACCGGTTTTGTTCTTTGTGAAAAGCCGATCGAGATCGAGCATATAGCGAAGGCCTTGTTCGGACCCCGGCGTCAGGACCAGTGACAGGACCTTTTCAACGGCGCTTGGTTTCGGCGCGATACCTTATGGCCATTTTGCGTATACCGTCCACGACGCGAAATACGTTGAAAGGCTTCGAGAATACCTCGACATCGCGAAACCGCTCCTCCACGAGGGATTTTTCGAATCCCGTCGTGAAGGCAAAGGGTATGCCTCGCTCGGAAAGAGCGTCCGCAACTGGAAAAATCATTTCTCCGGCGACGGAGATGTCGAGCAGGGCGCAGTCGAGTTGATCCGCCCTCGAAATAGCAAACAGGGCCTCGCTCACCCGTCCGACCGGGCCCAGAACTGAAATGTTTGCCTGTGCAAGCGCATCGGCAAGATCGTAGGCAAGCAGGTATTCATCTTCTACGATCAAAACGACGGGCTGCTGTGTCGAGTTTTCCATCGAAACCAATCTCATGCGGGCCGCACCTGGCGACCCTCGCTAATAGCTTGGGTATTTTTTCGGCCTCGATTTCCCTTTCGATGAGGTCCAGATGCTGCTTCATCAGGTCTAATGTTATTTGAAAGGTGGCCAATAGCTCCGTTGCTTGGGTGCGGGGATACCCTGCAGCCGCCAATTTGCTGACAAGGACCTCCTGCCGCAGTACGCGCTGTTCACCATCGCGAATGTGGCCGACTGCTATCGCCAATTCATCGGCTCTGCGCACCGTAGCCTCTCGAGCATTACCGCCGCATCATGAACCCACTCATCACCTGAATCCAGCAACTTTGCATGCAAAAACCCGATGTTTTAGAGTGGAATGCCGAAAAGTGTGCGGGTCTTCGGGCGGCGACATCCGGCTGCGAGTTACCGAGGTGCCAATCCGACGCGCTCCACGAATATTTGCTCAGCAAAACCGCTTACCTGGGAACATCCGGTGCGCAAGGCTGTTTTCTCGCCGAGACGTCGCGCGATCCTTCTGTGCAAAAGACAGTATCTGTCACGGTGAATGCGAGGGATGAAACGAGATGAAGGGCGATCGACGCGAAAGCGACAATCCGGAAAACGCCGGCAAGGCGGATCTCTGGACGCTGGTCGGGAAGCAGTCAATCAGGTTGAAGGCGAATTCGATTCTCGGACGAAACACGCTGGGGAGATTGCGCCTGACGACGTCGCCAATACCAAGACGATGAAGGAAGCTGCGCGACAGCACCGGGACACCTTCGTGGTCGATGGCGATCTCGATGATGAGGACCAACGTAACGCCACACCGAGTACACGCGAGCAGGATTGACGGCCGTTGGAGACCGCTACCGGTAGGAGATTGACATGACAGAATATGACGATGCCGCCCGGATTTGGGATATCATCGATAAAATCGGCTTCTGCATGCTTACCACGCAATCCGGGCGCGACCTGCGCGCGCGGCCGATGGCCGCGTATGCCGAACGTGTGGAAAACGCCATCTACTTTTTGACCGACGCAGCAAGCCACAAGGACGAAGAGATCGCCCGTTGGCCGAATGTCTGCCTGACCTTCGCGGATACCAAAGGGCAAAAATATGTCTCGGTGTCCGGCATGGCCGAAATGATGATTGACCGCGAACGGGTTGAAGAACTGTGGGGAACACCGGCAAAGGCGTGGTGGGAAAGCCCGGAGGATCCATCGATCCGCGTGCTGAAAGTCACGCCGTCCTTTGCGGAATACTGGGACAGCCCGGGAACGGTGATGAGTTACATCAAGATGGCCGCTGCCGCGCTCTCCAGTTCAAAGCCAAACATGGGCGACAACGCAAAGGTTGAGCTCTGATGGCGCCCATCGCCGTCGTCAAAAAAGACAGCGCAAACTTTGCTGTTGAATTCCGCGGCGACCGCCTTCAAGGCTTTTCACCGGCCAATGTCCTCGTTTTTTTCATCGCCGAGGGCATCCTCAAGTTCGTTGATTTCTGTCGCAGGGAAATCGGACGATACCAACTGCGCATTATGGACCTTGCCAGTAAATCCTTGCTTAGCGAGCCGCGAAGGAGGCCTTCGGGAACAATGCTGGCATCATGCAGTTAGTTGCGATGCTCGGCGCTCTTCGAAGGCAACGATGCTCGGCTTTGGAAAAGCCCAATCCGATGAGGTCTCTGACTGCATGTCACCTCACCTGAAGAAGCGTCGGAGACAAATCGACAATGGGTCGAATTTCACCCGCACGGAGGACATTATGGCAGCTGAAAAAACATTGAACGATCTCTTCATCGACACGCTGAAGGATATTTACTACGCGGAAAAGCAGATCCTTAAGGCTTTGCCGAAGATGGCGCGTGCCGCTCAGACGGAAGAGGGCAAAAAGGGATTCCTGCACCATCGCGACGAAACTCAAGAACAGGTCGAACGCCTTGAGCAAGTGTTCGAACAGATCGGAAAGTCGGCTCGCGGCAAGACGTGTGAAGCTATAGTGGGCATCATCGCCGAGTCGGAAGAAATCATACAGGAATTCGAAGGCAGTCCCGCGCTTGACGCAGGATTGATTTCCTCTGCACAAGCCGTTGAGCACTACGAAATCGCCCGCTACGGAACGTTAATTGCATGGGCCAAACAACTTGGGCTGAAGGACGCGATCCCTCTTCTGCAACAGTCGCTCAGGGAAGAAGAGGCCACTGATAAGAAGCTCACGCAACTGGCGGAAGCCTTTGCGAACCAGAAAGCAAAAAAGGTAGCCTGACCGCCGCGAGTGATCACGGAGATGGCCGGCTCTCGACAGGTAAGAGCCGGCCGCTTTGCAGGCGGTCATACGACAGCAAATGCGAGTGTCGCGTATGGTGTGAGCATTTGCTTGGGACAGAATCCTCAACCCTCTGGCCGCACACAGCCAGCTCATGGGCGGCGTGATCTGGGGCCTTGGATCGGCGCCGCCAAACGCATTCGCAAACTGCCGATCAGGATCGAAGATCTGCTTCCGTAAGGCAAATCCGACATTGATCGCATTTCTCCGTATCCCTCCGGTTATGCGGGCGAGTGAAATGTTAATGGCCTTCCGGCAGCCTTTCGGAACATTGGGCGGCGACGGCCGTTCATCTTTACGATCGCTATGTGAGGAGAACAGGCATGCCAGCAAAATCAAAGTCGCAGCAAATGGCCGCCGGCGCGGCACTCGCAGCAAAAAAGGGCGAGAAGAAGAAGAGCGAATTGAAGGGGGCGTCCAAGAGCATGGCCGATTCGATGAGCGAAAAGGAGCTCCGCGAAATGGCTTCGACGAAACGGAAGGGCAAACCGGAGCGCGCGTCGAAGTCCTAAGTTGGAAACCCCCGGTAGGATCACGGCATCCTGGTGTCGTCCAGCGCCTTGACCAGCGATAACGAAGCTGCCGGGTGGCGGAAGAAGGTGGGCATACTCTAATCGGAGGATCGCGGTAGACGAAGTCAGACGGACGGGCTTATGCAGTCGTCGCTCACCCGCCTGACGATCCGCCTATGAATCGGCGATTAGATGCAAACGGGATCGGTTGAATGGGACAACCTGCGAGCGCCAAGGCCCGCAACGACAGCCGCCGAAGTCGATATGTTTGCGCGCAGGTCCGGCACAACTCCCGCATCCGTTCTTCACAGCGATACTTGTTAAAGATGCTGCTGCGGTACCAGATGTCTTCAAGGCATCGGTCGCGCACGTTTGTGGAACACAAGCGACGGATTTGTCTCCGCGGCATGGCAAGGCAGAACACGTCATCCTGCAGGCTTGATATTGAGGCGGTTCGCCTCACACATCCTCCCACACATCCTCCCACACATCCTCCCACACATCCTCCCATACAAGCCTTCAGAAACGAGCGTGATGATCGGCCGGCGCCCGTGACGCGCAGTCACGCAATTGCGGCAGCCGCAATTCCACTGTGGAAGGCCGCCGCCTACGGCGGCACCAATGATAAGAAATCGAAGAGTAATGATTTAGCTGCTCCTCCTGGCGCCGTCGGCGGGCTCCCACGTTTAGGAATTGTCGTGTGGGGCCATGAACCGAATTTACGCGCCCGCATCAGTTGAAAGGCCGCGCGAAGTACCCGGCATCTGTTGTGCTTGCATCGCAGGAAGTAGGCGGTGATCAACAAATATATCTACGAACATCATGTTTCCTTGGACATGGAGGCTCTTCCCACCTGTCAGAGCGCGCTTGAAGCGGCCCTGGGCGAGTTGAAAATCAAGCGCAGTCGCGGAACTATCCCATCCCGCCACAGTTAGGGGGCTATCGTCTCAATGGAGGTAGTAATGAAAAGAACTCTCCTTCTCGCAAGCTTCGCCCTCTTGACAGCCGGCGGCGCATTCGCCCAGAGCACCGTTACAGTAACGCCGGACAATTCCATTACTACGGGATCGACCGTCGTTGTTCCCGGAGAAGTGACGACCTACGTGACGAAACAAGAGACTCCTTCGGTATCCTATGATGGTGAAATCGCGGTGGGCACCGAGCTGCCGAGCTCTGTCGAAGTGCATACCATTCCGAGCAATAGCGATTATGCGTACGCCATCGTCAACGAGAAGCGGGTGATCGTCAACCCGCACACGCACAAGGTCATCGAAATCGTAAAGTAACGATGCACCTGCAAAGGGGCTGACTTGTCTTTTCCCTCCCTCGACGAGAATCCGCCGTTGACGCTTAGCCCAACGGCGGGTTCGGCCGAGGCTTCCGCAGACCTCATGAGTTGGAACCCCGCTACCGTTATTGACGCGCCCCGTGCAGCAACTGCAATGCATCTTCCTCAGGGCAAAGCATATGCGATCAATGAGTCGCCAATGGGCGTTTCCATGAAATGATGTCCGCCTGCCATAATGACGAGATATTGCTTCCCGTTCGCCTCGTAGGTCATCGGTGTCGCTTGACCTCCCGCAGGTAGGACTGCGCTCCACACCGTCCTTCCGTTTTTGATATCGATCGCCCGAATAAGATTGTCGGTCGCCGCAGCGACAAAGATCAAGCCTCCCGCTGTGACAATCGAACCGCCATTATTCGGCGTTCCGATATCGACCGGCAACATTGAGGGGATGGAAAAGGGTCCGTTGGTTCGGGCCTGACCGAGCGGTCGATCCCATAACGTCTTGCCGGTTTTCAGATCGATCGCGCGGATACCGCCATAGGGCGGCTGTTTGCAAAGAAGGCCGGTCAGGGGCAGGCGCCATCCGGCATTGACGTTGATTGCGTAGGGTGCGCCAGCTTGCGGATCCCCGGCGCCCTCGACGGCACCGATCTTGCCACGCGTCTGGTCACACTTGGTCCAGCCGAGCTTGCCCGCCTCAGCACGAGGGACAAGACGATTGTAGTTTGGCATGTCATTGTAATTGGCGATCAACACGCCGCGCTTGGCATCCATGGCGATGCCGCCCCAGTCCGAGCCGCCATTGTAGCCGGGATATTCGATGCTATAGCGATCCGATGTCGGCGGTGTGAAAATCCCGCTGTAGCTCGCCTTGCGAAATTCGATCCTGCAGATCATCTGGTCGATCGGCGACATGCCCCACATCATTGCTTCGGTCAAATCGGGCTTGCGAAGCGTGTGGAAAGGTGAGAACGGCTGGGTCTTTGACCGCTGTTGCGGCTCGACACAATCCGTTCTTCTACCCCAGTCAGCGGCTTTCCGGTCTGACGGTCGAAAACAAAGATATCGCCGCGTTTGCTCGGCAATACCAGCGCAGGGATTACTCCATTCCTCGTTGGATAATCCACCAGCGTCGCCTAGGAGCCCAGATCGTAGTCGCAGACGTCGTTATGCACGGTCTGGAAGTGCCAAACGGGCTTACCGGTCATGACATCGATTGCAACGAGCGACGTGGAATACTGGCCAGTTTTGCGATAGCGATGGCAATAGCAGCCAAAATTGGCACTACAAACTTCTAGCGTTCAGCGTTCTGCGTCTGTGACCCGGTTCAACTGTGACCGGCTCTCGCATTGCCACGCCATATTTTCTCTGCCGGGCCGGCCGCGGGGGCATTCGCGCATTGCGTTCGATTTCGCCTTGATCATCCGTCAAGTTTATCAGCCGCTTTCTCATCTGTTTCCATCGGCACTACGGCCGGATCAAAGGAGGTCTGATTTCGCCCGTACTGCTCTCCCGCGACGGCGTGGAGGCCCCTTTGTCGCGTATGCAGGAGCCTTTTCGTTTGCTCTAAACGACAGCCATAACCCGCCGCTGGTGGGGAGCTGGTCCAACGGCGGGCCGGCAGACAAGCTGGAAGGCGGTCGCTTTCCAGCCGGCATTCGAACAAAACCGCGGCCGCATTTGTTCCCGGCGAAAGTGGGTCTGCGCTCAAAATTGCGTTCAACGCCGTCGGCTGCCGACGCAAGATGCGCACCTCATCCGCGGGAACATCGGCGTGACGCGGCCGATAGTCGGCGCGATTGCGGGAACATCTCGCTTTCTCGTGAGTTGGGGGCACGGAGAAAGGTCATGCCTAATCAAGGTCTTTGGCAAAATCCGGTCATTGTAGAGCTGCATGGCGTCGGCCAATACCGCACCATTGGCAGCAACACTGAAGCGGCCGACTGTCTGATGGACAAATGGCCTGCGGATGAAGACGAGGTTTACCGGGATGCTCTGACTATTTGCCTGGCAGCCGTCGAAGGCAGATCGACATGCGATTTTGCCCGAGAAGCATTCATCGAGGCTGCACGCCACGCCTGCATCTACATCCGACCACCCTCTCAAGACGAACTCCGTCAGCTCATCATGCGTCAAGTCTAGGCGATATCGCGAGGAACTGCTGATGCTTACCCATATCTGGACACGATGACGTAATTGCTCGCCTTCGTTTTTTTGTCCTGGTCGGTCATACTGTGTGCGATGATCTCGCCGCTATCGGTCGTCAGCACCAAGTGCAGTTTGCGCCCACCGCGGCGCGATCGGGCGCCATGCTTACTCTCCAGCCACTGGCCCGCGCCGTAGACCTGAAGGCCGTCGGGCGAGACCGCGGGATCAGGCCGCCTATTGGGCGATTGCCAGGTCCACGCCCCACGGCTCAACGTTGTGTGATCGGGGATGGCGAGATCCAGACCCATCAGTTGCAGCACCGATCCAAGCAAGCCTTCGCTCTGGCGCAACCGCAGCCCAAACACCGTGCCCAGCATCAGAGTGGTCTCGATCGCCAGATCCGAGTAGCAAGGCTGGCCACCACGTGTCGTCCGGCGTGGGCAATCCACATGGAGAGTGCCTCCGGCATCAGCCACAAGGTCAAGCTGCCACGCCCGTCGAAGTCCTGCCTCATACTCCGGCCAGTTCGTCACCCTGAATTTCATCTTGCCGATGTGATGGCGACGGCTGGCGTTATGTTTATGCATCTGTTTCCATCAACTGGTTGCGACCAGCCGCATAGAAGAAAAACATTGAAACTTTGATCCGTGCACCAATGCCGTGCCCGACTGTTGCGCATAAGGAAATCGCTTCGGCTCGAAATGAGAATGCGATATGTTCCGGATTGGCGGCTCCTAGAGTTCGCATTTGTGACATGAACCGGGGCGACGATGATGGTTTTGAGTGATCGACAAACACCGGCCACCGCCGAGGCTGCAGTACCGCCCGCCTATGATGCTGCGGCCTTTCTCGCGGCCATTGTCGAATCTTCAGATGACGCCATTGTCAGCAAGAGCTTGTCCGGCATCATCACCACATGGAACAAGGGTGCCGAGAGAATTTTCGGATATACCGCAGAAGAGGCAGTAGGCCATCCCATCACAATCGTCATTCCAAAGGACCGTCTTGATGAAGAGCCTGCAATTCTCGCACGCATTCAAGCCGGCGAACGCGTCGATCACTTTGAAACGGTAAGACGTCGCAAAGACGGTAACCTGATCGACATCTCGTTGACAATTTCACCGATCAGGGATGGCAGCGGCAAAATTATCGGAGCATCGAAGATCGCCCGTGACATCTCCGAGCGGAGGCGCGCGGCCGAACATCGCGAACTGCTCCTTCGGGAAATGCATCACCGTGTAAAAAACCTGTTTGCGGTCATCGGCAGCATTATTTCACTCGCCGCCCGGACCGCCGCCACGCCCGGCGATCTCGCCTCGAGCATGAAGGAAAGGCTCATGTCTCTGGCCCGCGCCCACGAGATAACATTGCCGAGTCTAGCCGATCATTCCGTTGAAGATCCGCCGGCCACGCTGCTTCAACTTCTGGCGAATATCCTTGCGCCATACGGCCGAGACGACCGCCGGCAATGGGAGCTCCACGGGGAAGACGTCGAAGTAAGCCGGGCGAAGATCACCAATATCGCGCTCCTGTTCCACGAGTTCGCGACGAACGCGGCAAAATACGGAGCGCTCTCCGTCGACCACGGATCCGTCGATATCACGTCGGCTATCTCAGCCGACGCTATCGAGTTGGTTTGGCGGGAAGCGAATGGACCAACGGATGCGGGGCCAGTTCAGGCTTCTGCCGGCTTTGGAAGCGTCCTGGAGAAAAGGATAGCGCAGAGCCTCAGCATTGATATCGAGCGCTCATGGACTCCTGGAGGACTATCCATTCGGCTTTTGCTTCCGCGCCTCGCAATCACATAAATTTCCTGGCCTGGCCGGCAACCTGTTTGTGTCCAGCCGCACCGAGATGAGCGCGATCGTTTTTCTTTTCGGAGTTCATCAACGCATCGAGCCCGTTCCTTCGCGATATGCTGAACGTTCCTTAGCGTCCTTTCATTCTATCTCGCAAAATATCGAGGCCACTCCGGTATTTCTCAGCGTCACCGCCGGTTTGCTCAGCCTGCCAGAGATTGTCCTCAAGGTCGGCTCGTTTGACAGGAAGGGCCAAAGCATTGGACGCGGCCCGCCTGATGAACTCCGCGTCGGACTCATCCGAACGACGCGTCAAAGCGTCCACGGCAGATATGATCGCCGATGGGAAGCCTTCTTCCTTCAGTCGGTCGAACGTCCACCCCCTCCCCTTCTCAACAATATCGTGGAGATAGGCGATTGTTTGTGCCTCCTCACCGGAAACGAGAAGTGCAACCCGCTGACAATGCTCAAAGTAGGGCCGACCGATCTTGTCTGCTTGGCCTTCATGTGCCTCGAGTGCGACGTGGATGGCATGATCGAGATGTTGCATTGCGATCACGCCCCCTGGGTCTTCTTGATTTTCTGTCGCGGTGACTTTTCGGCGGCCGTTATCTCCAACTTTCGCGTAGCGGATTTGGCAGACCGTTTGTGCCTGAGCTTCTTCTTGGCTGGATGAGATGTCCCGCTATCCTGATCGAGGTCACCATTCTCTCCTGCGCCCTGGAGCAGCGCCGCCTCATCCCGATCAATCTCATCCAGAGGCCGTTGCGTCATGCGATGACCGGTGTCGCCGTTTAATTCGTCACAGGCTTGTTGCCAGTGCCGTGCGTCGGCCCCCTCTGGGCGCCCCTCGCTCTCCCAGATTGCGTAAGCGCGAAGGCGGATCTCCTCCTGCTTGTTCGCGGCCATGATGCTTTCCTCCCAGCCAGATGGGCTTGCTTCGACAAGATGTAGGGAGAATTGCAGTGGCGTCGATACGCTCAGTCACCGGTTCTGAACGCTTGTCCAAATCTCACGATTCATGCCCGTCGCGTCTGAGGCCTCAAACCTTCAGATCAAAACTGCGCGCCAGATTTTTTGGCTTAGCGCGTCGATTGAAATCAGGAAGTAAAAAACACAAAATCTGCCCCACGTACCCGGCCCCGTCGGCCCGAAGCCAAGTGAAGAACGAAGACGGAACGCGGATTTAGGCGGCCTGCTTCACACGTCTGATTGCTCATCGACGCTCACCGTGCTCGATAAACAGTCATCCTGGAAACACTGAGATCACGCGCGACGCTGGCTTTGCTGGCGCCGGCGGCAATGCGGCGTCGGATTTCATCGTCGTCAATGTTTATCTTCCGGCCCTTATAGACGCCTTCGGCTCGTGCCGCCTCGATCCCGGCGCGCTGGCGGTTGTCATGACCACCTCCATGGGCATCCTATTGTGCCGCAACTTAACAAACGCGCTAAGCACGACAAATGTTTGGCGTTGGAAAATTAAGCACGTTGACCTACAAAGCCTGCTGGCAGCCGGGGGGCATCCCTTCTCAGGCAAACGGCATCGCGTTCATGCTATGCAATTAACAACGGTTTGCTGCTGCTTAACGCTTAACGCGGCGATCTCTGAGAGCTTTATGTTCGGAATCGCTGGTTTAAAGGTTTAAAGTTCTGCGGTATCAGTGGTCTTGAACAATCCAACTGGCGACCCGTTGATCGCAGACACGATGTTCGAAGCCTAGCTGGTTGGAATAGTGTCAGCCCATTCCTGCGCGCCATGAAGTACGCGGAGAACACGAACTGCCGATTGCGTTACAGCATAAGCTGCGACGTATGGAGTATCACCAGTTCGCGCGTCCCGGCAATTCTGCCAACACGACCACTCGCCGGAAAATCAATTAAGCGACGAGCAGCCGCGACGATCCGTTCGTCGACCATGACGGCAGCTGAGGGATTATCCGCCTCGATAAAGGTGAAGATGGCGTCTCGATCTGATAACGCAATCGCTGACCAGGTAAGCTTCACGACTTGCGCGCCGCTGCTTTAAGGCGCGCTGCCGCTCGCCGTTTCTCGAAATGAGCCTCGACTTCATCATCCGGAACGTCCGGTCGCGTGTCGTTCAGCGCTTCAAGGACCTTGCTGCGAAACCAAGCATCGTGAGCTTCGCTGCCTGATATAAGTTCGAGCGGTAATGCTCCCTCGTTCGCCGTCCGGGTGAGTAGGATACGAACTGCGTCCGACACTGTAAGACCCATGCTCTCAAGCACCGCAGAGGCGCGATCTCGAACTTCAGCATCAATGCGAGTTTGAACGAGTGCGTTCGAAGCCATAGTTATCTCCAACTAATAGGCTAGTCGTAATGCATATGAATTACAAAGTCCACAGAAGATCTCCGCGCGCGCCACGCCGCTGCGTTCTACGCCTTGATGAGAATCGAACAGCCGTTCACCTAGAGAATGACTTTGGTGCAGCAGCAATTTATTTCTGCAATGACAGCGAGTACCGGGTATGCCGACGTTCTCCCGTGCGCGTAAGTGCACCGATCTCCACGAGTTGCTGAAGGTCGCGTGTTGCTGTAGCGCGGGATGTGTCTGTGATCGAAATGTAGTTTTCGGCACTTAGCCCGCCCTTGAAGCCTGCCGTGCCTTCCTTGAAGATGCGCGCGACTACCTTTTCCTGCCGCTCGTTCAGCAGGCCTCGAAAACGATCATAGAATTTTGCTTTCTGAATGAAGAAATCTATGCGCTCAAGCGTCGCCCGTTGAGCATCCAGGATAGTTTCTGAAAAGAAAATGATCCAGTCGGTGATATCAAGCGTGCGCTGGTGACGCTCAAGCTCGGAATAGTAGTCCTTCCGGCTCTTCTCGATTGTGAAGGCGAGTAAAATGAGGCTTGGCTGCCCTATGTTTTGCGCCAGGGATTTCTCAGCGAGCGCGCGCCCAATTCGGCCGTTGCCATCCTCAAATGGATGTATGCTTTCAAAGTAAAGATGGCCTACTGCTGCGCGCGTCAAAGCTTGAAGCGACGTTTGGCCATCTGGCCCGGATTGATTGAACCATGCGATGAAAGTCTCCATCTCAGCGGTAACCTGGCGAGACGAGGGAGCCTCGAAGTGGATTGTGGGCTTGTCCAATCGACCTGACACAATCTGCATGGCGTCTTCATGCTTGCGGTAAGCACCAACCGTTTCAATATATCGATTTCCGGCCATTAGCATTGAATGCCAATGGAACAGTCCGTCATGACTCAGCGGCCTATGCCAGCTGCGATAGACATCCGCCATCATCTCGGCGATCCCCCGCTCTTGGGGGCGGACCTGTCTATCATCAGTGTTTAGCCCGAACTGCTGGCGGAGTGATGACTGTACACTCACGCGGTCCAGAAATTCCCCCTCAATCTCTGAGGTCCTGACCGCTTCGTCGCTCAGCAACTCAATGCGAAGTTGGTTGCTGTCGTCATCGTTGAAATGCCGAACAGCACCGATAACCTCGCCGGCAGACTGCAAGAATTTCTGCTCCAACGGTACCAGGCTTGCGGTGTCGTACCTGAAGTTTGGCCAATCGGCGTTCTGCCAGTTCCATTTCATGAGTTATAGCCGCCCTCTCTATAACTCATAATTATTCCAAAAATGAGCTATTGCAAGCCCCATCTATCGCTCAGCACCACAATCTGCAGCTCACCATTCATGCAGCGGCGATCGATGTATAACCATTTACCATGAACATATTTTGTTAACGGGCGCTCCCTATTTCCGCTCGCCCTCGGCATTGACGCCGAGAGAAACGAAATGAGCATGACCAAACACGACCTTTCATCACGTCATTTTCAGCGAAAAATTTCGGAATTCTGCGAGCTGCGTATCGCTCCAATCGCATCCAGGCGAGTGTTGGAGAATATACGGCCTTATCTGGCCAGTTTGATTATCTACCGGAAATCGCCACCGCTTCTGAATGGCCATATCGACTGGACGACGATCGGTCAGGCCTGTGAGATCGCAGCCGAGTTGACGGCAGAACTGAAAAAGCAGCTCCGGCCGAGCCTGGATGCAATCATCCGATGGCTCGGCGCACCACCAGCGGCCGAAGAACGACGGCCGCCAAAGCCGACAGTTCGTTCGGGCAAAATGGCGCCCGCCAAGAAGGCAGCTTCCGCACGCGCAGCCAGACAGCCACAACGCGCGGCGACCGACGGCACCTTTGTCCGGTCTGCGTCAACATCGCGCGGCCCTGCACCAAAACCGATAAGCCCTTTCCCAGAAGCAGCCGGATAAAGGGCCTCACGCTTTACGAGTTCATCTGCAGACGATGGACTTTGGAGCCGGATCGTTTCACCATCGATCCCATCCATCAAATGCCGGGACTAAACACCTATCGGCGATATTGTCGAAGCAGATGGCACCGCACTAGTTAAGCAGCTGGTTGAAGAATGCAGCGCGGTCGCCACCGCCAACGGTCATGACCCGGCTCCGGAAGCGAAGCAAAGAACGCTCGCCATGTTGACGGCGAAGGGGTCGCCTATGACGGCGTCCATGCTCAGGGACATCGAGTCGAAGGGACGCATCCAAGCAGACCACATCATCGGGGACTTGATCGCTCGCGCTCCTCGTAGTGTTCAGACGCCGGTCCTGCATACAGTGTTTGTCGGTCTCAGAGCGTACGAGGCGCGACGGGCGAGAGAGATCCCATAAAACCCTCAGCAGGACTGCCGAATGATGGACCGGCCAGATGACGTCGCGGCAATCGACGCCGGCGAAGGGATTAGGCACCCCGCCCCAACCGCATCAAAAAGCCTGTTGACATTACGTTGATATCAACATATGGTGCCGACGTGGGAAAGACATTGAACTTCGAAACGAGACTGCTGGTCAACCGGAGCTGCTTTGGATTGAATATCCAGAGGGCGGCGCGGGTGACTGCACGAAAATTCGACGAAGCGTTTCGGCCGCTCGGCATCAATCACTGGCAGTTTGCCATGCTGATGGCGTTGAATGTTCCGAGTGGCCTAATCATTTCGGAGCTTGCGCATCTACTGGTCGTCGACAGGACTACCATTACCGCGAATCTGAAACCGCTTGAGCGGGCAGGCTTTCTGACCATACGAGTGGATGAGGATAATATCCGTTCGAAGCGAATTCAGCTGACACAGAAGGGGTTAGATGTGCTGGATGCCGCCCTCCCCATCTGGGCGGACGTCAATTCGGAAATTGCAGGCGCCGTGGGCGAACAGGCATCGGAGACCCTTCTTTCCGGCCTCGCCGTGGTGACCAATGCATGAGTGACGCATAGACATATCGCCATACGTTGATATCAACTATACAGGATCAAAACCATGGCAGTCACGCGCATTTATACGTTTCACCCGGCCAACGGGCTTGCCCTTGAGCTCGCAGAGCCCGGCAAGGTTGAGGAAGAGGATCGCCTTCTCAACCCGCTTAAGCTCACCAATGGGCAATTGGCCACCCTTTTCATCGTCGATCTGCTCTCTACGGCAACCTCAGCCGACATCGCCTATGCACTGGTGATGGACGCGACAACCATTCGCGCCAATGTCGACACGCTCCGCAAGTTGCAGGCCATCGAAACTATCAAGCATGCGACCGTGGCCAGGGCCGATGCCATCAAGCTGACCACCTTCGGACAACTTCTGCTCGATACGGGGCTGGACCTCTGGCGCGCAGCGCATACCCGACCTGCGGCCAGTGGGGCCGAGGAGTTTGACGCTGCACAGACGAAGGCCCCCCTCATTTGAGTCCATACGTTGATATCAACCTAAAAAAGAGAGAAGCAATGAAAATCATTACTGACTATGTCGGCCAGTCCGGCAGGCATCCGCACCACAACCCCTCACTCGATCGCCTCGGGGCGATGGCTCTGGCATCGGTTATACTGACTGCCTCAGGATCAGCACTTGCCCAGGACCAGAACGATCCCCGGCTGAAACCCCCCATGGTGCAGACGGCCATCGTCGAGAAAGCGACAGAAAACCAGCGCGCCTTTACCGGCATCATCAAGGCGCGCGTCGAGAGCAATCTCGGCTTCCGGGTCGGCGGCAAGATCATTGAACGCCTTGTCGATATCGGACAGCAGGTTAAGCAGGGCCAGCCGCTGATGCGACTTGACGACACGGATCTGAAGCTCGCGCTGCGGGCTAAGGACAACGCGGTGATGTCTGCCAAAGCATCTCTCACCCGTGCTACGGCCGACGAACAGCGGTACAAGCGGCTGCTGGTCACCGGTGCCGCCTCGCAACACGTTTACGATCAGGCCAAGGAAGCCTACGATGCCGCTGTTGCGCAACTGGATGCAGCCACCGCCGACGCCAATTTTGCCAGAAATGAATCGAGCTACGCGGTTCTTTATGCCGATGCCGATGGCGTGGTGACCGATACATCAGGCGAACCGGGTCAAGTTGTTGCCCCGGGGCAGACGACCGTCAACCTTGCCCATAGCGGCGAGCGCGAGGCGAGCGTCAATCTTCCCGAGACGGTCCGCCCGGCACTCGGATCAGTGGCAACGGCAAATGTCTATGGCTCGGACAATACCGAGGTTACCGCACGCCTGCGGCAACTGTCCAATGCAGCCGACGCTGCAACCCGCACCTTCGAAGCTCGCTATGTGCTTGAAAGCGCCGCAGAGATCCCTCTGGGATCAACGGTCAAGATTACCATCAATACAGCGGCGGACACGCAGGAAGCCAACGCAGTACAGATCCCGGTGGGCGCCATCTGGGACAACGGCAAGCAGACCGGCGTCTGGCAGGTCAGCGGCGACACCGTTGCCTTCAAGGCGATCCGATTGCTCAAGATCGGGCAGGAAACCGCTGTTGTATCAGGGCTTTCAACAGGAACGAGAATTGTCGCCGTCGGTGTCAACCTCCTAAGCGACGGTATGGCCGTCCGCTCTTTGAACGATAAGGTGGCCTCCAAATGAGCAGCTTGAACCTCTCGGCACTCGCCGTTCGCGAACGCGCCATCACCCTCTTTCTCATCATCGCCATCGGCTTTGCCGGTGTCTATTCCTTCTTCAAGCTGGGGCGGGCCGAAGACCCCCTCTTTACCATCAAGCAGTTTACGGTCGCGGCCGTCTGGCCGGGCGCAACCGCAAAAGAAATGCAGGATCTCGTTGCAGAGCCACTGGAAAAGCGGCTGCAGGAACTGCGCTACTACGACCGGGTCGAAACCACCGCGCATGCAGGTTCGGTCTATATGACGGTCAGTCTCCTGGACAGCACGCCGCCCGGCGAGGTACAGGAACAGTTCTATCAGGCACGCAAGAAGATGGGCGACGAAGCCCATAACCTGCCCTCTGGCGTCATCGGTCCGCTGGTCAATGACGAATATTCCGATGTCAGCTTCGCGCTCTATGCCCTCAAGGCACCGGGAATGCCGGAGCGTCAGCTTGTTCGTCAGGCGGAAGCCCTGCGCCAGGAGATGCTGCATGTTCCGGGCGTGAAGAAGATCAATATCCTGGGAGAACAGGCCGAGAAAATCTTCGTCGAATTCTCCTATGAACGCCTGGCAGGCCTCGGTATCAGCCCGCAGACCATCTTCGAGAGTCTCCAGTTGCAGAACAATGTTGCACCTGCAGGCTCCATCAATACGAATGGTCCGCAGGTCTATATCCGCGTCGACGGCAATTACGACGACCTGCAGAAGATAAAGGATACGCCGCTCGTGGTCGGCGCCCGCAACATCAAGCTCTCTGATGTCGCAAACGTCTCCCGTGGCTATCAGGACCCGGCCACCTATGTCATCCAGCATCAGGGGCAACCGGCCCTCATGCTGAGCGTTGTGATGCAGGATGGCTGGAACGGTCTGGTCCTGGGCGACGCGCTGGAAAAGAAGGCCGGTGAACTCGGCGCATCCCTGCCGCTGGGTGTGACGCTGGAAAAGGTCACGGATCAGGCCGTCAATATTGCCGAAGCCGTTGGCGAGTTCATGCTGAAGTTCTTTGTGGCGCTGGGCGTGGTGCTGTTCATCAGTTTCATCAGCCTGGGCTGGAGAAGCGGCATTATCGTCGCAGCAGCCATCCCGCTGACCCTTGCCATCGTCTTTGTCGTGATGACAATGACTGACCGCGTCTTCGACCGGATTACACTCGGCGCACTCATCCTCTCGCTCGGCTTGTTGGTGGACGACGCCATCATCGCCATCGAGATCATGGTGGTGAAGCTCGAGGAAGGAATGGACCGCGTTCACGCCGCCGCCTACGCCTGGAGCCATACCGCAGCGCCGATGCTGTCCGGCACTCTGGTCACTATTGTCGGCTTCATGCCGGTCGGCTTTGCCCGCTCCAGCGCCGGTGAATATGCCGGCAATATCTTCTGGATCGTCGGTTTTGCGCTGATTGCCTCGTGGCTGGTTGCCGTGGTCTTTACCCCCTATCTCGGTGTCAAGCTGCTGCCCGATATCAAGCCTGTTGAAGGCGGCCATCACGCCATCTACGACACGCCGAACTATCGCCGGCTGCGTCGCCTGATTGGCTGGTCGGTTCGCCACAAGTTCGCGGTCGCGTCCGTGGTGCTGGTGATGTTCCTGAGCGCTGGGGCTGGCATGGGTTTCGTCAAGAAGCAGTTCTTCCCGACGTCGGACCGCCCGGAGCTGTTGGTCGAGGTTCAGATGCCGGAGGGCACAAGCATCGAGGCCACCCAGCGCACGACGAAGAAGGTCGAGGACTACCTGAGAAGCCAACCGGAAGCCAAGATCGTTAGCTCCTATATCGGGCAGGGCGCACCGCGCTTCTTCTTCTCCTATGCGCCGGAATTGCCGGATGCGTCGTTTGCCAAGATCGTCGTGCTGACGCCGAGCCCGGAAGCCCGCGACGAACTGAAGCTGCGCGTGCGTGACAAGATTGCCGATGGGCTCGCACCGGAAGGACGCATCCGCGTCACGCAGCTGGTCTTTGGTCCCTACTCCCAGTTTCCGGTGGCATTCCGGGTGATGGGACCGGATCAGCAGCAGGTCTCGGACATTGCCGACAAGGTCATGACCGTGATGCGCAGCAACCCGCATGCCCGCACCATCAACCGCGACTGGGGTGAGCGTGTCAGCTCTGTGAAGTTCGTCTTCGATCAGGAACGTCTGAAGCTAATTGGTCTTTCCCCGGTGCAGGCCGCCCAGCAGCTGCAATTCCTGCTGACCGGTGTGACCGTCACCGATGTGCGTGAAGACATTCGCTCGGTGGATGTCGTTGCCCGCAGCGAGGGCAAGGAGCGGCTCGATCCGGCCCGGCTGGGTGACTTCACACTCGTAACGGCGGATGGTAAGCCGATCCCGCTCGACCAGATTGGTCATACGGAAATTGTGCAGGAAGACCCGATCCTGAAGCGGCGCGACCGCACACCGACCGTTATCGTTCGCAGCGACGTACAAGAAGGCATGCAGCCGCCGGATGTCTCGGCCGAAATCAGCAAGGCCTTGCAGCCGATCATGCAATCCCTGCCGAACGGCTACCGGATCGAAGTGGGCGCGGATGTCGAGGAATCCAACAAGGCCAATGTAGCGCTAGTCAAGATCTTCCCGATCATGATCTTGCTCACCATGCTGGTGATCATGATCCAGGTCCGGTCCTTCTCCGGCATGGCCATGGTTCTTTTGACCGCCCCGCTCGGACTTCTGGGTGCCGTTCCGACCTTGCTGTTCTTTAACCAGCCTTTCGGCTTCAACGCCATCCTTGCCCTGATTGGCCTTTCCGGCATCCTGATGCGTAACACGCTCATCCTGATGGAGCAGATCAAGGACAATATCGCCGCCGGGCTGGATGATTATCATGCCGTCGTGGAGGCAACCGTGCAGCGGTCGCGTCCCGTCATCTTGACCGCACTCGCAGCCGTGCTCGCCTTCATTCCGCTGACGCAATCCGTCTTCTGGGGTGCGCTTGCCTACACCCTGATTGGCGGTACCGCCGTCGGCACGGTCATCATCCTGATGTTCCTGCCGGCACTCTACGCCATCTGGTACCGGGTAAAGCCAACAGAACCGGCCCGGCATGCGAACATCGAGACGGAGGAAACAGAAGAAGGGAGCGAAACCCCGCACGCCGCCGCAGCATAAGACGAGCAGTCGATAAAGAAGCAGGCCCCGAACCATTCGGGGCCTTTCGCATGTCCAAAGCGAGTTGATGTGGACGCATCTCCAGCGCCTGGATCAAGCGGCTGCGGGAGAGCACCCGGAAAATAATGCTGGCATTCTCGGGGCAGAGTTTGATCGGTTACGCTGGACCTCCCGGCCCGGCAATTCCACAACTCACGAGGAGACTGCACATGAGCACTATAAACATCATTGGATCAGGCGGCATGGCCGCGGAACGACAGCGGATGCTCATCACGTCACCTCAACACTGCTGGGAAAGACGATATGCCGCTTGGCGATCAGGTATTTCAGTTCCTGAAATGTCGCGGGAGGATGATTGTCTCTATCCTGTTCCAATGGCCTTCACCTTACAAAGAGCCGGTGTTCGGCCGTTTCGGCGCGACCGGATAGGTATTAAGGGCGGCATGGCCTCCTCGGTGGCGATGCGCCAATGTGAGGACATCGGCGCATCGCATTTGTTGGCAGAATTACTAGTCGACCTGCATGGGCCCGCCCGTCTGCCAGCTCACGGTGGCCGCCTCCACCAGCTTCTGGGCGTGAAGTCCGTCAAGCCCACCGGGCCGCACAGACCGATTAAGTGCAAAGCGACAAATCCCATAATTCGATTGCAACTCGCGAATATTTTCAGTTGTTGCAGTTAACGGCTACAGGCATTGTCTTAGCCAAGATAGAAGATGTAGCCATAGCCAGCCAAATCGTTCACTTCGCTGGACTGTCGGATCGCGATCGCAAAACAACGTCGCCGCTGCCGAAACTCGGCGCGGGCGACAGGCTGGAACTTCACGTTCGTCGTGAAGGCGGGAAAGAGCAGACCCTCTCGATACCGCCGTCGGCCGCCGCGGCAGTTGAGGCGCTTTTGGCGCACATGCTGCGCGGCGAACATGTTGCAGTGCTGGCCGAAGACAAAGAACTGAGCCCGACCGAGGCGGCAGCTATTCTCCGTATCTCACGTCCCCTCGTCGTCCTACGCATGGATCGCGGCGATCTGCCATTCCGCTACGTGGGCAAACACCGCCGCGCTCTTCTAAAGGACGTGCTCGAGCTAAAATCTAGGCTTGACGTTCGTCAAGCGGCGCTTGACGCCCTTGCCGAAGACACCGAGGACTTGATCGAGACCCATGGCCTCTAAACCGCCTGTCGTTTCTTAGATGCCTGCGTCCTCTATCCCTTTCGTCTGCGGAATATCCTGATCCAGTGCGCCTTCGATGGCTTGGTCGACGCGCGCTGGACCGACGATATTCATGGCGAGTGGATGCGGAATCTTGCTGCCAACGGGGTTGCCCATTGAACGCCTGGAGCTCAGCCGCGACCGTATGAATGCCGTCCTTCCGGATGCGGACCTAGTGAGTTATCGGCCGTAGATCGAGGATCTTGAACTACCCGACCCGGACGATCGGCATGTGCTCGCCGCTGCGATTGCAGGAAAAGCCTCTTTCATCGTCAGGATCGGTCCAAAAAGCAATATTCATGGCGCTATCGTCTCGTCTTCCGCTGGCCGTGACGTCGAATCCTCCCATAGCTCCGCGTGGGCGCTGTCATGACGCGACCATTGACTGCCTGCTCCTGCTTTCGAGCAGGATCGCGATTGCTGTGTAAACAGCCGCCAGCGTCCACAATATCAAGAAGGGTTGGCGAACATCCGGAATGGAGGCGCCCATCTGTGCGACAGCAACCATCCCGTTTATTGCTGAGGTGCTTGGTAGCAATGTTGCCACGACATGCAGGAAGGGGGGGATTGCTTCTGTCGGCCAGGAAAAGCCCGCCAGAAACAAGAACGGTATCCCCAGGGAAGCCGATACCAGTTGCACGGTCAGCGGATCCCGAAACAGGCCGGCAAGCACCAAACCCAAGGCGCTGACGGCTAGCGCGAAAGGCAGGGCGAAGATGAATATCGGGAGCGGCGCTCCCAGGCGCGGAATATTGTAGAGATAGGGGAGCGCGATCAAATAGAACGACATGATGAAGGCTTCGAGGATCAGATAGGCGAGCAGCTTCCCGGCAACGACTGCCACGGGGCCTCCCGATGCCGCAATTTCGGCGCTGAGTTCATCGTTTCTGTAGGTGCCGAGCAACCCGACGCCAATCAAGAGTGTCTGCTGAAGAATTAGAACGAAGGCGGCGGGGAGGATATAGGTTGCATAGCCACCCTGAGGGTTAAAGAGCGTCACCGCTGTCAACGGCATTGGGTCCGCAGCCGCCGAGGCAAGCACAGGATCCACCCCGGCGGCAATGAGCCTCGCCGTCTCTACTTCAGCACCCATGGTACGGGCGACGGCCGTCACGCCACCGGATAAGCGCTGATAGATCAGGAAGTAGCTGGCATCGATATAGAGCGCGATCGGGGATTGGCGACGATGCAGCAAATCCCGCTCGAAATACTGCGGGATAACCAGCACGCCATAGAGATTGCGTCGGTAGATATCTTGCGTTGCGCTGGCTTGGTCGGGAAAGACGGCGCGGATAGCGACGTCGGCTGAGGCGTCCACGCGTCGGGCAAGTTCGCGGCTGCTATCTGTCCCGTCGAGGTCGACGACCGCGATCGGCACATCCCGCAGTGCCTCGGTGCGATAGGGCTGAGGATAAAACCCCGCGTAAATCACCGATGCGACAATGAGGACCGCAAAAGCCGGCTTCAGCGAGAAAATACGCGCCACTTCGATACGGCAGACTATCAGGACCGCCTTCATTCCGGAGCTCCATCGGCTGCAGCTTGCTGAGTGGGATGAGGCTGCCGACGTACGCGAATCCCATCCAGTTTCAGGGCGGTGAGGCTCGCAGACAGCAGCATCATGAAAAGAAGGACGGCAATCGGCGTCCAGGAGAGATAGAGCGGCGTCCCTCTTATGGTTTGATCGATGCGCGCCATCAGATACCAGGTGCCTGGGATCATCTGCCCCCAGTAATAGGCAAAGGCGTTCATGCCGATCCTTGGAAACCCGATCCCCATGAAGCCGAAGGCCGGCGCCATGAGCAAGGTGCCGATGCTGATGGCGCTTGCCATTGGCCGAAGCAGCAAGGCAAGCAGCACGCCGATGAACTGGTCGGCAAGGATAAAGAGGATTCCGGCCAGTATCAGCAGATAGCGATTGCCGCGTAAGGGCATGCCGAGGACGCTGAAAAGGACCCAGTCGGCGATGCCGAGGACCACCAAGAAAAGCAATGTGTAGGGCAAGATCTTGCCAGCCATCGCCGGCCATAAGCCGCCGCCCAGACGCCTCAGAAGGCGGAGACGATGGGAGGTCTCGACGTCAAGCCCTACGGCATAAGCCATCGTCGTCACGACGATAACCTGCAGGACGCTCGGCAGCAAAGCAGCAAGCAGAAAATGTGCGTAGTTGAGCGTCGGGTTGAACAGCGGATTGACCTGGACAGGGATCGGCGCCAGCGCGGCTTGCGCCGCCTCCAGCGGCTGCCCCTCCGCCGTGCGCAGCGAAAGGCGAATGCCCGCGGCGACCGCCGGGACAGCTGAATTGACGCCGCGCAATACGAGGTTGCCCGATGTCATCGCTTGTGTGTTGTAGAAGAAGACGACTTCTGGCCGGCGTCCGCCATAGACGTCGCGCTCGAGGTTTCGTGGCAGCATCAATAGACCGCGTACATCGCCCGACAGGATCAGTTGCCGGCCTTCGGCAAGATCGCTCACACGACGCGCAACGCCCGTATCCGGTGTCGCATCGACCGTGCGGATGATCGTCCTCGAAAGATCCGTGCCGTCCAGATCGAGCACCGCGATCGGCAGCCGCGTGGCAAGCCCGGCGCTGAAAACGACGGCAAGCACTCCCATCAGCAACAGTGGCAGGACGGTGGTGAGGAACAGTAGGAGTCGCCGGCGCGAGAACCGGTCAAATTCCCTTCTGAAAACAACGAGGAAGCCGGGGCGCAGCCGCCCTTTCGCCATCATCTCAATGCCCCGCGGGTGGCCAGGACGCGATCACACTCATGCCGGGGCGCAAGCCCGGCACGGGGTTGACCGGGTTCGCCCGCACCTCGAAGGTACGCAGGTCGAAGTCGCCGGTCGCTCGCGTGGCTCGCCAGGTCGCATACTGGCCCTGCGCATTGATCGTCGTGACCTTAACGGGGATCTTCGCGTCGCCCATGGCCGGCACCGTCACATCGAATCCATCACCGACTTTCAGGCCCTTCAGCAGGTCCTCGCGCAAATTAAACGTGAACCACGGGTTCTCCAGGTCGATCAGCGAAAATAGCGGGGCACCCGCCGAGAAATTCTCACCGAGTTCGGCCACGCGCGTCGTCACCTGGCCGGAGATCGGTGCGTGGATGGTCAATTCCGAAATGTCGACCTGTTGCTGGTTGAGTGAGGATCTTGCCCGCTCGACCTGGGTCGCCGCCAGCGCCTTTTCCTCCTGGCTGGCTCCTGCGACGGCGAGGTCGAGGTTGGCTTCAGCCGACTCGCGCTTGCGGATCGCGGCTTCGAGGTTACGCGTCGTTTCGTCCACGCGTGATTGCGAAGAGGCGCCTGTCGTGATCAGCTTTGCCTGACGATCGAAATCCTCCTGGTAAAGCGTGACGTCGGCGGCGGCGGCGGCCAGTTCGGCCTTCCGGGCGGCAATAGTTTCAGGCCGGGTGCTGTTAACCCGGACAAGATCCGCTTCAGCGACGGCAAGAGCAGCCTCGGCCATATGCAGCCCCGCGACGAGCTGTGGGCTCTCGAGTACCGCGATTACAGCGCCGCCTTGGACATTGTCACCGACATCGGCGTTGAGTGTTGCAATCCGTCCGGAAACACGCGGGCTGATATCGACCCGATTGGCCGACACTTCACCTTGAACGACAAGTGGCGGCGGTCTCGTCGCAAACCAGAGAAGCACGCCGAGGCCTGAAAGCAAGGCTAGCCCGATGATGATGCGGATGATCCTGGCCATGTCTGCTGCCCCTGGCGGATGTGGTTGCGATATCCGGATTCTGACGTTGCTCAAGCGTCGGTGCATGATGCGCCCATTGCTCGCTTGTCAACGGGCATTCTCTACAACCATCAAGACGTTCATTTTTTATTCATCTCCGTCTTTGGAGGTGGCGGAATCTTTCTAAACACGCTGTAGTTGATCGCGGTATGAATCAGCGTCAGCGGGAATACGAAGAGGCCAACGCCCCAGAACATGAAAGCGAGGCTCGAATGGGGCGCTGCGGCCGCGTCGATCGTGATCGAGAACGGGATCATGTACGGCCAGAAGGAGATGGCGAGCGTCGCGAACGCTGCGGCGAAAATCAGGGAGACCATCGGGAATGGTACGCGGTCGCTCCGACGCTGAATGCCGGTGGCCAGCCTGATCGCGGCCACTGCCCCGACCGCGGGAAAGACGAGGAGAAAGGGCCGCTCGACCCACCGGTCCATGATACGGAGGTCTTTGAGAAGCGCGAAGGCGAACACAGCGAGCAGGAACACGAACAGCCCAATCGACAGGCGAGGAATGAAGCGATGGGAAAGATCTCGGACCTCACCGTCGCATTTTCGCACAAGCCAACTCGCGCCCAGCAGGCAATAGCCGACACAAAGGCCGATGCCGCAGAGTATCGAGAAGGTGCTCAACCAACCGAACTCTCCGCCGGAATAGCGGCCATTGGCGATGGGAACACCCTCAACCAACGCACCGACGGTCACGCCCTGCATGAAGGCGGCAACGAGCGAACCCACGGCAAAGCTCGCATCCCAAAGCCACCGCCAGCGACGCGTTCTGTGCCGGAATTCGAAGGCCACCCCGCGCAGGATCAGCCCAGCAAGCATGAAGAGAAGCGGCAGGTAGAAGGCAGACAGAAGGGTCGCATAGGCGACCGGGAAAGCGCCCCAGAGCACCACGCCGATGGCGACGAGCCAAGTTTCGTTGCCATCCCAGACCGGGGCGATCGCGTTCATCATCGCGTTGCGGTTCGCATCGCTGGCTGCTCCGGCACTGAGTATCCCGACGCCAAGATCGAATCCGTCGAGGAGCACGTAGAGCAGCGTGACAACGGCGAGAAAGGCGACCCAATAGAGGACCATTATGATTCTCCGTCGGCGAAGCGGCGCACATCCGCCAAGGTCGAGGGATCGACCACAGACATCGGACGATTCGGTACGGCATTAGCCGGTGGCAGCGCAAGTCTGCCGACGGGACCGACGCGGAGCAGTCGATAGATATAGAGGACGCCGAAAGAGAAGATGAAGAGATAGATCGCGCAGAAGACGATGAGCGATATTGCCGCCGTACGCGTCGTCAGGAATGGCGTCAACGCATCCGCGGTGCGCAAAACACCGTAGACGGTCCATGGCTGACGGCCGACCTCTGCGGTAAACCAGCCCGTAAGGATGGCGATATACGGCAAGGGGAAACTGAGAAAAGTGCACCAGAGCAGCACGCGACTTTGCTCAATGCGATTCTTGACGCTGAGATAGGTGCCAAGCCAGGCAAGCAACAGCATGACCATCCCACAACCAACCATGATGCGGAATGCGAAGAACGTGATTACGACAGGCGGCCGGTCCTCAGCCGGAAATTCGGTCAGGCCGACTTCCTTCGAGCTGAAGCTCATGCTGCCGAACAGGCTTCCAAGGACCGGGATGGATATCTCATAGCGATTGGCTTCCGCACGCTCGTCAGGAATGGCGATCAGCACTTCGCTGGCGGGCTGCTCGGCGTGCCAGCGACCTTCGATCGCAGCAAACTTGGCTGGCTGCCTGTTGTGGACGTAATCGCCTGTGAGGTGGCCGAAGAAGAGCTGCAACGGCATCAGGACGGCCGCGAGATAAAGGCCCATGCGGAGCATGACACGGGCTTCGGCATGGAATTCGCGACGCAGCAGGTACCAGGCTCCCGTGGCGGCAACGCAGGACGCGCCGGTCAAATACGAAGCGAGCAGCATGTGCGGGAAGCGCACCCAGACGACCGGGCTGAAGATGATCGCGCTCCAGTCGGTCGGCGCAAAAGCGCCATTCTGGACGGCATAGCCGACTGGCACCTGCATCCAGCTGTTGTTGACCATGATCCAGAAGGCGGAGAAAGTGGTGCCGACAGCGACCATGACAGTCGAGAACAGATAGAACCATGGGGTCACGCGCTGCCGGCCGAACAGGAGCACACCAAAGAAGCTCGCCTCGAGGGCAAATGCCGTGAAAGTCTCATAGGTCAGGAGCGGTCCCTGGATCGGTCCCGAAAGGCGTGAGAGCTCGCTCCAATTGGTGCCGAACTCAAAAGCCATGACGATGCCGGACACCACGCCCAGTCCGAAAGCGATGCCGAAAATCTTCAGCCAGAACTCGAACACAGTGCGGTAGGCCGGCCGGTCGGTCGCCAGATGGAGCGCCTCGAGCACGGCCAGCCAGGCGGCCAATCCGATCGTGAAGGACGGGAAGACGATGTGGAACGAGATCGTGAAGGCGAACTGTAGTCTCGACAGCAGCAATGCCGTAAGTTCCATCGCTCGCTCCTGTCGCCGCTGATTGATCTCTGCCAGGCCACGATCGCGCTTGGCGCTGGCGGCCCTTCGGCACATGAAAGCCGGTTCATATGTGCGAGGCTACTGGCGCGGCCGACGCATGTCTTTCCTGCGTCTGCTGTCACTTTGACAGTTCTTGCGGGATCAGGATTCACGCAGGACATCGGCCGGTAGTGAAGAGTGTGCAGTTGACGCCGCCTGCAGGACGCCGTGGATGGCGGTTATCAGACCGGAGGCGGATTATCGAGCATTGCGCGTGCCTGGATGAGTTCAGGAGTACCGAAGACTTCGGGGAACCGACTGTAAACCGGCCTGACCAGATCGCGCGCCTATTCGACGGCCAATGCCGACAGGAGAGCTTTTGCCTCGAGCAAGTCCGGAGTTGCAAAGCCTTCGCGGAATTGCCCGTAGGCCCGCAGGAGCAACTCGCGAGCTTCGACCACCCGACCACCCCCCTGCCAGAGCCGTGCCAGGTTGGTCGCGGCTCTCAATTCCCATAACAGTGCGCCGTGATTGCGGGCCAAGTCCAGTGAGCGGAGGAACAGGTCTTGTGCAATTTCGTCGGAGCCTGCACCTCGGCTGATCTCACCTTTGATCCGAAGAAGTTCGGGCAAATACCAGACCTCTTCATGGAATTCACAATACGCGATTGCCTGGTCCACGGTGTGAAGAGCCTCGGTGATTTCTCCCAGGCTTGACTGACCCTCTGCGAGTGCGCCCAGGAAGTGCGGATATGGCGGGGTGACGACCTTCGTTTCAACATTGCCGAAAGCACTCCGCACCAACCGCACGCCTTCCTCCGTCTCGCCCCGCATGAGGTGGAAGACGCCACGGTAGCCGCGTCCTTCAGCTTGCCAAAATGACAATCCTTGCATCACTGCACGTTCCAACAATAAGATGAACCGCTCAGCTGCCGCAAGGTCACGGGCGAACAATGCAACCGGACACGCTTTTGCAAGAACGTTGCACTGGGTGGTGGCGTGATCGATAGTCAGCGCTTCGGCCACGCCTCGTTCGAGCATTTCCATTGCCTGTTCTGGCAAGCCCTGAATGCAGAGTACCCGTGCAAGAGTGACTCGTGCCGTTACCCAGGGATCGAATTGGAAACGAGCAATGTTGTCATATCGAAGTGCGTCATCCTGCAAGGCAAGCATGCGCTCGATGTGACGGCGAGCAGCCGCGTGATCGCCGATATAGTGTCGGACAAATCCTGTCATGCGCTCGCCGATGGCGATATCCACCGGATCGCCAGATCGAGAAGCCAGGCTTCGAAATCTTTCGGCGAGGGATAACGATTCGCGAAATTCTGCGTTAATATTCCGATCGGACCAAAGCCCCCAGAGGACGCGCAGCTGATAGTCGTCATCGCCCACCGCCTCCGCGATCGCGAGGGCCTTTCGGAGGCACGTTGCGGCTTCTGGTGCTGCGCCCTTTGTGAGCATAGCGGCGAAGCCAAGCGCTCCATAGAGCTTCATTTCAAGTGGCCCATCGACAGCTCTCTCCGGCCCCAGAACCCCGAGCGCTTGCTTCACCCGCGAGCCGCACTCCGCGACCAATGAGAGACGCATCCATAGCGGAATCGCGGCAACAACCAGTTCGATGCCGAGCTCCGTATTGCCTGTCGGCGAGAAGGCCCAATCAAGTGCCGAGCGCACGTTGTCAATTTCCTGGGCGTAGCGAGCCAAGTGTTCGGTCGAGGCCGACTCAGAGGCGATCGGAGTGGCGCTACTGACCTTCAGCATCTGGATTGAATAGTTCGCATGCCGGGTCGCAATCGAGCGGTGCTCACCGCTGGCAACCAGTTTTTCCAACGCATAGGCGCGCGTCGTATCGAGCAGTCGGTAGGATGCTCCCCAGGAGTCGATGCGGGCTCCGATCAGCGACTTCTCAACGAGATTGCCCAACGCATCAGTGGCGTCTGGCTGGCTAGTGCCGTCTTGCTGCGCCACCGCCAGCGCTGCTTCCAGCGTGAAGCGCCCCACAAAGATCGCCACGCGCCTCAGAATGGCGCGTTCGATTTCGGAAAGGAGGTCGTGGCTCCAGTCCAGCGTCGCCCTCAACGTCTGGTGCCGTGGACTTGCCGC
This sequence comes from Martinezella calliandrae, assembly GCF_030272695.1. GTDB lineage: Bacteria > Pseudomonadota > Alphaproteobacteria > Rhizobiales > Rhizobiaceae > Rhizobium > Rhizobium calliandrae. The sequence continues at coordinate 103,688 of NZ_JARFYN010000011.1, read as the reverse complement.
TCGTCGACCGAGCTTCAGTAGGTCGAGGCGTAAGGCCAGCTTTGCCGCAATATCGCGCACGCCGAAGATTGCAGCCCTGCCGGCGGCGAGTTCGATCGCCAGCGGGATGCCGTCGAGCCTGCGGCAGATTTCCGCCACAAATGCAGCACCACCCGAGCCGAGCGCAAGGTCGACGCCGCGCGCGCCGACCCGCTCCATAAACAGCCGTGTAGCCGGATAGGAAAGGATCTCGTCCGCAGTCTGATCAGGTTGTTCGGGCGGGCAGTCCAAGGGTTGAAGTCGGAAGACCTGCTCTCCGACGGTTTGTAACGCCTCCCGGCTGGTGGCCAGCACGTGGATGTCGGGCGCATGTTGACATATGCGGTCTGCGATCTTGGCGATCTCTTCGATGAGATGCTCGCAACTGTCGAGGAGAAGGAGAGCCCTGCGTGAGTGCAAAAACTCAAGCAATGCGTCTTCGGGATCGCCGGGCTGCGCAACAAGCCCGATTGTGGAGGCCATGGCGGCGATGACCTGGTCCTTGCTTCTGAGCACCGAGAGGTCAAGGAAAAACACTGCGCCCGCGAAGTCGATCAGCGCAGCTTGTCCCACGGCCAGGGCGACGGTGGTCTTGCCAATGCCACCTGCGCCGAGGATTGTGATCAAACGCTCCGCCCCGAGGCGGCTGCGAATTTGCAGGACGACGTCGTCACGACCGATCATCATCCCATCGAGCGGCGCCGGCAGATTCGAACTTCGGACAAGTGCATTCGTCGTGTCGGCTCCAGCTTGCTCACGCGTTACAGGTTCGACAAAGGAGTAGCCTCGCCCCTGCACATTTATGATGTATTTGCGACCAAATTGCCCAGTGCCCAGCACCTTGCGCAACGCCGACAAATGAACGCGCAAGCTGCCTTCCTCAACGTTCACGTCCGGCCATACCTTGGCAATAAGTTCGTCCTTGCCGACAGTCTCGCCCGCCCGATCGATGAGGGTTACAAGAATGTCGAACGCCCTTGCCCCGAGCGGAATTGCTTCGTCTGCCTTCTTGAGAGAGCGCTCGCTCAGGTTTAGCTCGAACGGGCCGAACAAAACTCTAGCGACGCTCCGTGACTCCGGCTGCTCAATAGCCATGACCAGCCCACCAAGGCCTGAGCGACGACTTCGCTTTCCGTCCGGCGGAATGGGCTCCCACCCATCAGTGTCAATCGAAACCTTGCCAGACATCAACCGAAGCGCGTCCTGTTTCTTTGTGATTGCGAATGCATTGTGCCGCTGCAAGGCCCTGCCTGGCGCATGGCATCGTAACGACCATGCAACGCCCTAGAACCACGACATCCGCATATTATGCGCTATGAACCGCAAATTATCCGCTATTAAAATGTACCAAGTTGTGGTGCTCATCGCGGAGCATTTCCCATGCCAGAATGAGATCAGGGGTGCCAAAACCTTCGGAGAATCGATTGTAAATAGGCCCGATCAGATCGCGCGCCCGCTGTACCTCGCCGTTGCCGATCCAGATTCGGGCGAGTTGCAAGGCTGCTCTCAATTCGTATGAAAGCGTCGATTGCTTCCGGGCCTCGGCTATCGACCTCTGAAGATACTCTTCCGCCAACTTGAGATCCGGCGCGTCCCCGTAAATGAATATCATGGCTTTCGTCAGAAGCAGCGCCGGCAGGTGGATGAGCATGTTGACCCGGCGATAGCCGGCGATCACGTCGTCGACGAGAGCCAACGCTTCTGCCCGCTCGTTCTGTTTTGCCAGGCAGAGTGCGAGTTCCACGGCGAAGTCAGACACCAGCATCTTGTAACGCCGGACCGCGAGGCTCTCCAAGGTGTCGCGCAAATACCGCATTCCCTCCGATGTACGGCCAGTTCGCAGCAGGTGCAGGCCCTTCAGCCCATGGGCTACTGTGCGATAGGGGCCGAAGGATGTCTTGTCGGCGATGTACTCGAACTTTACGAGATTGCGCTCGATCTTCTGTAGATCGTCGATCCAGAAATACAGCGACATCATCATGCCGAGTGCACTGATCAGCGTGATCGGGTGCTCCGAGCTGTCCGCTTCCTCCACGGTCGTTTCCGCATAGCACACGGCACGATCGAGATTGCCGGCCAACCAGTGCGAGCGCGTGAGGCACATGAGCGACTGGGATCGCGGGTAGAACATATATTGGCCGGCAATTGACGGCGGCTCGTGCGGCAGGTCGCGTAGCGCCTGTTCGAGATGCTTCTGCGCCAGCAGATGGTCGCCGGCAAGATAGTAGGCCGTTCCGAGCATGCAGTCGGCAATGGCAGCATCGTCCTGGTTTCCGGTTTTCGCCGCGACAGCCTCGCCCCGACGAGCAACATCGAAGGCGCCGGCGACGTCAGCGAGATGCAGGGAATACATCGACAACCCGCTGAGCAGACGCAATTGCTGGGGCGCGTCGCCGCACCGCTCGGCAAGACCCAGCGCCGTATAGAAGGCAGCGCGGATTTTCTTGCTATCTCCATAGATCAACATCAACGACAAGGCAAACGACGCATGAATTTCCACCTGATGCTGCAGGTCGCATTCCGGGGACATTCGATCGATTGCCCTCTCCATCCAGTCTCGACACTCGGCAAGGAGCGGCATGGACAGAAATAACGGCCCGGCGGCGGCGGCCAGTCGGATGGCCAATGCGTCGCTGCCGCGGGGACCGAAGCTCCAGTCGAGGGCGGCCCGGATATTGCCGAGATAGTCCTTGTAGAGCTGCGTATTCTTCCAGGCGGTGCAATCGGCCTTCAACTGATCGATCGAATAGTTCGCGTGTCGGTCGGCGATCTCGTCAAGTTCGCCGCTGTCGACCAGCTTTTCCAGGGCATAGGCGCGCGTGGTATCGAGCAGCCGATAGGATGCTCCGGGTGCGTCGATGCGGGCTTCGATCAGCGACTTCTCCACGAGGCTGGCCACAAGGTCGATGTTGTCCGTCCGGCTCACGCCTTCCCGCTCCGCCATTGTCAGCGCCGCCTCCAGCGTGAAGGGCCCAACGAAGATCGCCAGGCGGCGCAGAACCGCACGCTCGGCCTCGGAAAGCAGGTCATGGCTCCAGTCCAGCGTCGCTCTCAGCGTCTGGTGCCGCCGATTTGCCGTTCGTCGGCTGAGTTTCTGCAGGTCGAGATGCGAGGCCAGCCTCAACGCAGTGTCCCGAATTCCAAAAACTGCCGCCCTTCTGGCGGCCAGCTCAATCGCCAGTGGGATGCCGTCGAGCCGGCGGCAGATCTCGGCCAAGAACGGGGGATCGTCCGGACCGAGGGCAAGCTCGACACCGCGTGCGCTCACTCGCTCCATGAACAGCCGTGCGGCCGGATAGGAAAGAACCTCGTCGGCAGTCTGCCCGGCTTGCTCTGGCGGGCAATCCAGCGGCTGAAGCCGTAAGACGCGCTCGCCGGCGATCTGCAGCGCCTCGCGGCTGGTGGCCAGCAAATGCATGTCCGGCGCACATTGACATATGCGGTCGGCGATCTCGGCCGCCTCGTCAATGAGATGCTCGCAGCTGTCGAGAATAAGAAGAGCTCTTCGGGAGCGCAGGAACTCCAGCAATGCTTCTTCCGGATCGCCGGGCTGCGCAACAGACCCCATCGTGGACGCGATGGCAGCGACAATCTGGTCCCCGCTCCTCAGCACCGAGAGATCGACGAAAAACACTGCGCCTGCGAAATCGGGCGACGCTGCATGTCCAACGGCCGAAGCGACCGTGGTCTTGCCGATCCCGCCTGTGCCCAGGATGGTGATCAACCGCTCCGACATCAGGCGGTTGCAGATCTGCTGGACGACGTCGTCACGACCGATCATGCCGCGATAGGCGGCAGGCAGGTTCGAAAGCCTGGCAGGGCTTCGCTTATGGTCTACGCTTTCCTGGCGCGTGACAGGCCCAACAAAGGAATAGCCCCGACCCTGCACGTTGGTGATGTACCTGCGACCGAATTGTCCGTCGCCCAGCGCCTTGCGCAACGCCGACAGATGAACGCGCAGGCTGCCTTCCTCGACGGTCACGTCTGGCCATACCTTGGCAATCAGCTCGTGCTTACCGACAACCTCACCGGCTCGCTCGATGAGCGTCAAAAGAATGTCAAACGCCCGTGTCCCCAGCGGAATTGCCTCGTCCGCCTTCTTGAGAGAACGCTCGCCCAGATTCAGTTCGAACGGGCCGAACAAAATTCTAGTCGCGCTCAGTGATCCTGACTGCTCAATCGCCATTTGTCCCACCGAGACCTAAGCGATATGCCCGCCGCGCACTCGGCTCAACAGGCGCATACCGTAATTGGGTGTCGATCAAAATTTTCCCGGGCCACCACCTCGTGAACCTCCGAACCACGGGATCACCTTGTTGAAGCGTCGGCAATCAATCTCGGCACCAAGGCAAAGACATTGCTCGATTTGTCTCGCGCCGCATGGCCCCGCCCAAATGCGGACGATGCGTCTGGCGACACGGGAAGAAGCCGACGGGCGAGCACCTACACAGTAGGTGCTCATTCCAAAGGCAATTGTCAACTTGGAATCGCCGCTGTGCTGCATCGTAAATTTGCATGCCTTGAAGCCAAACCAGGCGATTGGCGAGACGACCGGCATTTTTCGACTTGCTGCACGACAAGACACAGTAAGGCATTCCTCGAATTATGAGCGATTCCACATAATGCGCATGCGCTCGCGGCGCGGAAGGGCCGTGGATAGGTATCAGCGGAGTCATAGGATTTCACGTTCGCGCCGCCATCGGGATGGGCTTTGGCCAAAAGCCTTCCTGAAGAGCTTGCACAAATGTCCCTGGTCAGAAAACCCGACACTCAGCGAAATCTCGCTCAGCGAAGCCGAACTGGTCAGCATGAGACGGCAAGCTTCCTCAAGCCTTCGCCTGATCAGGAAAGCATGCGGCGGTTCTCCGAAAGCTTGCTTGAAGGCGCGTGAGAAGTGCGCCGTGCTGCGTTGCGCGACAGCACTCAGGTCACTCGCATGGATGGTCTGGTCCAGATTGCTGTCAATGAACGATCGGATGCGGACCATCTGCCATCCCGCAAGTCCACCCGTCGCGGAGCTCTTGGCGCCCGATCGGCGCTCCATCTCCGATTGCAGGATGAATTGTGCGGTGGTCAGCGACGACTTGGTCGCCTCCCGATCATGCTCGATCTCGCTTTTTGCTGCCTCGAGAAGCAGCATGAGGCTGTTCGCCACAAAACCAAATTCGAGATCGGTTGGAGACGAAACATCTGAAGCCTCGTTGTAGGGTCTTTCCATATCGCACCTCGACGAATACCGGAATCCGGATGTCGGGGAGGATGCTCTGAAAGACCCGGTCTGGCTTGTTAAGAGGTGTTCTGAAGTGTTAATCGCTCAGTCCCGGCGTTGTTGAGTACGCAAAGATTTAAGCCGAGAACGCGGGCAGAACGGCCACTCCACCGGCCTCAAGCCGAATGATCTTCGAGTATCCTGAGGTCGGTGACCGAGTAGGACAGAGAACAGCGAAATCCCGATTCGATCGCGACCGGCGCGAGAACATGCAACTCCTCGCCTCGCGCCTCTGGAAGATTCAATTCACCGTCACCGATCCATGCCTCGGCAACGGTTGGGTTGTCGGTGATCAACATCGTCAGCTCGTTGACGGCTGGCCTGTCCCGATAACCGGCTGCCAGGCGCGGGAAGTATCGCAGCAAGACGGTAGGGCGACCGAAAAGCGACAATCTGTCTTCGGCGGGCTTCCGCAGGGTGATGCGGGCCTCTGCCAGGCGCTGCCCGTGCGCCGAAAGGCTGGCCCCAAACCTAGCGCCGGGCATCAACGGTGCAGCCGCGGGGCTCGCGGCCGCATAGGTCCGTGTTTGGAAAATGCTGCCCATCTTCCTCGGAAACCCCTGGGTCCAGCCTCGCGCCAGGGCGGCGTCGTTGTCGACAAAGACATAGGGACACCATCTCACCGGCATATCCCGATACATGGCGTCGAGCAGCACGAAAGCCTCGCGATACTGATAGCGGGCGGGGTCGAGATATTCGTCATCCTGCGCCGTGAACTGCCATTCCAGGAACATCATCACCGCGCGGCCGTTCGACTTCGAATCGGGAGAGAGCCCGGGCGGCAGGGTTGCGGCTACGGCGCCCGGATCGGCCCAGAATTCCACCCCCATCGCATCGCCGGAATAGTGCCAGGGCGGCGGCGGAGTTAAGGCCGCCTGACCGAATGGCGACTTCGGAAGGGTAAAGCCCTTGAGCATTTTCGTCTCCATTAAACTTCAAACTGCTTTGCGAGCTGACCGGGACCGGCCGCGCTTGGATTTGATTGGCCCGCGTCGGGTTGGTCGTTTTTGGCAGATCAGAGGAACTGACCATGACGCGACATTGCATGTAATTGCCGCGACTATTTCTCAACTCCAAGCAACGAACGCTGCTAGACGGTCAAGTCCGACAAGATCGCGCAATCCGCGATTGAATACGAAAACGAACACCGAACGCCACGCCCAACCTTGATTGGCGCAAGAATGTCGAGCTCTTCGCCAAGCGTCTCGGGAAAAGCGAGAGCGCCTTCGCCGATCCAGATATTTGTGAACACCATATTTTCCGAAATAGGGCGAACGAGCTCATCGACAGCGGACGTTTGGCGCCCGCCCGCCGAAAACCGCGGAAAGTAGCGTCGCGTCACGATCGGGCGATCCAAAAGGCCGGCAAGATCATCCGATCTTTCCCGCAAGGTGATATGTGCCTGCGCCAACAACTGCCCATGGGCGGAAACGCACGCAGCAAACCTGCTGTTGTTGGCGAGCGGCGGGGAGGCGGCAAACGTACGGGTCTGGTGGACGGAACCGAGTTTCTCCGGATAGCCGCAGACCCAGCCGCGTATCAGTGCCGCATCATTGTCGACATAGGCATAGGGGCACCAGGCAACGGGTGCCCCTTGCCATATAGCATCCAGGAGAACGAGGAAGCCGCGGCTCTGGTAGCGGCCCGGATCGAGATGTTCCTCGTTCCGGGCTGTGAACTGGTAGTCCATGAAGATCGCCACGGAATGGCCTTTGGTCTTCGCATCCGGCTCGATTCCCTCAGGAAGAACATCGGTCGACAGATCCGGGTCACTCCAGTATTCCACGGCCAGAACGTCACCGGCAAAATGCCACGGCGGCGGCGGCGTCAGGGCAGCGGCCCCCAAAGGCGACCGCGGGACTACAAAACCTTTCAACATTTCAAGGTCCTCGCGGCAGGCAGCCATCTAGGCCGATATCGCGCGAAAGGTTAGAGTGAAAAGCGTCCGCCTGCTTGTACGGATATGCTACAGTTTACCTCGTGCGAGCTTGGGCCGGAAATTGCATAACTGGCTAAATTTTTTCGTATTCTTCCCTGAGCTGCTTCTTGTCGAACTTGCCGACGCTTGTCTTCGGAAGTGATTCAACGAACAGGATCTTGTCCGGGATCCCGTATTTCGAAATCACTCCGGCATCGGCGAAGGCTTTGAGATGCGCCTTCAATTGCGCGTCGGTAACATCGGCGCCGGTCCGGCGGTCCCTGACAACGAGCGCCAGCGGCCGTTCGCCCCATTGGTCGTCCTTGACGCCGATGACGGCGGCTTCCGATACGCTCTGGCATTGCGACAGCAGGTCTTCGATCTGCAACGACGACACCCATTCACCGCCGGTCTTGATGACATCCTTGATGCGATCGACGATGCGCAGGTAGCCGTCCGGCTCGACGACGCCGATGTCGTCGGTATGCATGTAGCCGCCAGCCCACAACCGCTCGGACGCTTCGGCGTTGTCGACATAGCCTTGCGTCAGCCACGGCGCTCGTACGACGATCTCGCCTCTACTCTTGCCGTCAGCGGGTACCTCGCTCAGATTCGCGTCGACCAAGCGGAGATCCACCAGCGGCGCCGCGAGACCGGCTTTGGTTCGGATACTTGTCTGTTTTTCGGAGTCGCCTGTCAGGTCCGTGGATCTCACCTGCGCCAGACAGAGTAGCGGAGCGCTCTCCGACATCCCATAGCCGGCAAAGACGTCGACGCCCAGTGCAAGCGCCTGCCTAGCGAGCGCCGTCGGCAGTTCCGAGCCCCCGATCACCATTTTCAATCCGGAGAGATCGGTGTTGGCCGCCGTCGCCGCACCAAGCAGCCTTTGCAGGAGCGTGGGGACGCAATGGGTGAAGGTTACGCCTTCGGTTTTGATCAGCTTGAGGAGAAAAGCGGGATCATAACGACCCGGATACACCTGCTTGACGCCGGCGAGCGTCGCCGTCCATGGAAGCCCCCAGGCATGCGCATGAAACATCGGGGTGATCGGCATGTAGACATCGTCGCGGCAGAACCGACCTTGCTTCGCGGCAGCGCCGAGAAAAGCCATCTCGGCCAGCGAATGTAGAACCAATTGTCGATGACTGAAGGAGACGCCCTTCGGCGGACCCGATGTCCCGGTCGTGTAGAACGTGGTGGCAATCGTGTTCTCGTCGAAGTCCGGGAAATCATGGCCGGTTGACGCGCCGGCGAGCAGATCCTCGTATTCGCCGGCGAGTGTCAGCCCGCCGGTCTGGGGCGGCACCCGGTCCGACATCAGGATCAACAGTTTTACCCTGGGCAACTGCTTAGTGATGCCTTCCAGCATTGGCACGAAATCATCGTTGACGAGCAGCACCGACGCGCCGCCGTGATTGATCGTATAGGCGATCTGTTCTGGCGACAGACGCACGTTGACCGTCTGCAGGACGGCACCCATCATCGGAACGGCAAAGTAAGCCTCCAGGAAGCGGTTGCTGTCCCAGTCGAGCACGCCGACGGTATCGCCGGCGCCCACTCCGAGGCTGGCGAGGCCGGACGCCAGCCGCCCGACGCGCTCGCGCAGCCGACGATAGGTGAGACGCCGGATGTCGCGATAGACGATCTCCTGATCGGGCGCCTGCATCAGGGTCGTATGCCACAGCTGCTTTATCAGCAGCGGATATTGGTAGGCGGAACTGGCGACGTGCATGGATTTTCCGGTCATCACGACATCCTTGGAGAAATGTTCAACCGATTTCGGCTAAGCCCTTGCTTCGGCCTTGGCACGCAATTCGATGAGCCCGAGCAGGACCTCGTCGCGCTCCGCGGCCAGGTCGTTGATCGAGCGCGAGCCCACCTCTGCATGAACGCCGTCGATCAGCTTCTGCTGCAACTCCGGCGTCAATTCCGGTGTGCCGAGAACCTTCCACCAGGCGGTCATCGGCCCGGTGAACTGATGCAGGAAATGCTCCATACCGCCCTGGCCACCACCGAGATGATTGAGCAGGACCTGACCCATGATGCCCCAGCGCAATCCGGGGCCCCAGCAGACCGCTGTGTCGACGTCGGCAACGCTGACCACGCCCTCGCCGACCAGGTGATACACCTCGCGAGCGAGCGCCGCTTGCAGCCGGTTGGCGACATGTCCGGGCACTTCCTTGTGAAGGCGCACGGTCTTTTTGCCCAGAGAGGCATAAAATTCGGCAGTGCGCTGGATCGTCGCCTCGGACGTCTTCGCCCCGCCGACGATTTCGACGAGCGGAACCAGATGCGGCGGATTGAAAGGATGGGCGATGACGCAGCGCTCGGGATGGAACGGGCAAGCGGACTGGATCTCGCTCATAGTCAGACCGGACGAGCTCGACGCGATGATCGTCTCGAAGGGTAGCAATTCATCGAGTTGAGCGTAGAGCTTCTTCTTGAAGTCGATGCGCTCGGGTCCATTTTCCTGCACCAGATCGGCGCCCTTCACGGCCTTGGCCAAATCCGCCGTGAAGATCAGCCGCATCGGCGACGCCCCGGGCGCCAGGCCCAACCTTTCGAGCGCGGGCCAAACCGCGTGAACAAAATCCCTCAACGAGGCTTCGGCACCGGGAGCTATGTCCGTCGCCACGACATCGAGGCCCTTGGCCAGGAAAAGCGCCGCCCAGCTCGCGCCGATGACGCCCGTACCGATGATTGTGATCTGAGTGATCGGCTTGTTGCCAGCCATGGTTATTTCTCCTTTGAAGGGATTTCGACGTATGCGACGCCCGACAGATTGCCTTGGGCGAAGAGAAATGGACGCATTTCGGAGCCGTCGAGCTTTGCGGTATAGACGGAGCCGCCGAGGTCGGTCACAAACATCCGATTGCCGGGCACGTCCAGCGCGATGCCGATGCCTTCCATCAGGTCGCCGGCGATGATCTCGGGTTCGTGTCCCGGCGCATCGACCGAGGCACGGTTGACGGTATTGCCGAGCGGAGGGTTGCCGCGATCGGTCCAATAAAGGACCCGGCTTTCCAGATCGAGTTCGAGGTCGATCGGTTCTGGCAGCCCGTCCAACCATGTTTCGATGTCGGTTCGGCTGGCGGCGTTCTCGCCTTTGGGTACGTCAATGCCAGCTCGAAAGATGCGGCCTAGGCTGGCATTATCGGGCCCCTTCTGCGTCCAGTAGATCTGCCCGCGCTTGGGATCGACGGTAATCCCGACGCACCACTTCGTCGCGTCGCGGCTGTCATCTTCGCCTTCGCCAGTCTTGACCAGCGTCTCGATATTCGTGCCGTCGAGATTTGCGCGCATCACCCGCATGCCCTCGCGGTCGCACCAATAAAGCTTGCCGCTGCGCTTCTCCAGATGAATCTGCTTTGGCGTGTGCGTGATGCCCTGAGGAACAATGAACTTGCGATTGCCGCCGTCGAGGTCGGCCCGCTCGATGGTGCCGTCGTTGAGGTTGGGCACGCCCATATTGGTCCAGTAGATATGGCCGGCTTCGACATCGACCACGACGCCATCAGGAAGATGGCAGCCGTTGGCAATCACCTTCTTATCGGAGCCGTCCGGTTTCATCGAATGGATACGCCCTCCGCTCAGTTCGAGCACGAACAGCCGCCCGACCGCGCCCTTTTGGCCGGATACTGGTTTAGACTTCGTCGCGACATCGTCAGTCATAGCTTTTTCCTTTCTGAGATCAGGTCTCAATGTGTCTCTGCTCCAGCGACATCGCCGATGTCACCCGGCGGCGGCCTGCTACTTGGCCGCTGCGATTCTTCTGGTTTTGGTGAAATCAGCCGGGCGCTTTTCCAGGAAGGCGGTCAGTGCTTCCTTCGCCTCGTCCGAACGGACCTGGACGCTGAATGCCTCATTCTCGGCCTTCATTGCCGTCCTGATGTGCTCGACAAACGGCTGCTTCAGAAGCCGCTTGGAGGCTTGCAGCGCCCCAGCCGGCTTGGCTGCCAGATGCCTTGCCGTCTCAGTTGCCACCGCGAGCAGGGTTTCATGGGGTACGACTTCGGTGACCAATCCCAATTCGTGAGCCCGTCCGGCGTCGAACGACGATCCCAGCAGGATCAAGTCAGAGGCGCGAAGGTGCCCGATCGCCTGCGGCAGAAGGCATGACGACCCAAACTCAGGCACCACGCCGATATTGACGAAGGGCATCTGGAACCTGGTTTTTTCTGCCGCGTAGACAAAGTCGCAATGCAACAGCATTGTGGTTCCACCTCCGATCGCGACTCCGTGAACCGCTGCGATCAAGGGCTTTTCGAAATCCACCAGCGCATTCATGAGGCGGGCCTGCGGAGATTCTCCCGCGCCAGGAGGATTCTGTAGAAAGTCCTTCACATCATTGCCCGCGGCAAAGGCTTCGCCGGCGCCGTGCCAGAGCACGACGCGGACGCTCTCATCCTCGGCCGCCTGATTAAAGATGTCCGCGAGCTTCACATACATGCTCGACGTCATCGCATTCATCTTTTCCGGGCGGTTCAGTTCAACACGAAGCACGCCTTCGGAATGTTCGACAACTATATCGTCCATCGTCTTCATCTCTCCGTTCCCCAGCAATGGGGGTAAGATTAAGGGGCTCTAGTGGCTCCCTCTATGCGGCGTGTCCTCGGGCATTCGGAATGGTGCCGCTGGCGTGCAACCCTTCAATCTCCTTCGGCCCGAAGCCGAGTTGATGGAGGATTTCCTCGCTGTGCTCGCCAAGCTCCGGAGCGCGTCGCGCCGGTACCTTGGCAACACCGTGAATGTTGAGGGGACTGCTAACCGTGAAATCGAGATGGCCGCCGGCGCCTTCGAGCGGCACGACGATATCGTTCGCCTTGAGCTGCGGATCCTTGGCCACCTCTGCGGGGGAATGCACGACGCCGAAGGTAAGATGACCCTTCTCGAAAAGATCGTGCCAATGGGCCATTGGCCGTGCGGCGAATGTTTCGTCCAGGATAGCCGTCAACTGGACGGAATTCGCCGCCTGCTTGGCCGGATCGGCAAATCGGGCGTCGGATATTAGGTCCGGGCGGCCAATCCCGTTGGCGAACGCCGGCCATTTGTCGGGCGTCAGCACTATCAAGAACCAGACATCGTCCTGGGCACGATAGACGTTGAGGGTGGCGTTGGGCGGATTGGCGCGATCGTGCAGCGGATAGAAAGTCGCGTCCGCGAGCGCCGCCTGGTTATAGACCGCGCAGGCCCAGACACCGGAGGCAAGCAGGGATGTCGTGACATACGAACCTTTTCCGGTCTTTTCCCGTCGATAGAGCGCGGTAACGATCGCGGAATAGAGGCTGACTGCCGTTGAATGATCGCCGCTGCCGGCAACCGGCAGCGTCGGCGGGGCGCCGGCATCGCGCGTCATCGACAAGAGCCCGCTTCTTGCCCAATAGGCGGTGATATCAAACCCCGGAATCTGCGCGTCGGGTCCATTGTCGCCATAGCCGGTGACGTCGGCATAGATCAGGCGCGGATTCCACGGGGAGACATCCTCATAGCCGAGCTTTAGTTTTTCGCGCGCGGGGTGCGGCGTATTCACGATCACCACGTCTGCCCACTCGACCAGCCGCCGCAGGACCTGGCTCGCCTCGGGCGATTTCAGATCGAGCGCCAATCCGCGCTTGTTGCGATTGTTGAGATGCCATGGATAATTGTCCTTGGCGCGAGGCTGCGGCGGGACCTTGTATCCGATACGCCAAGTGTCGCCGGTGGGCGGCTCAACCTTGATGACATCGGCGCCGAAGTCGGACAGGATCACCGCTGCACCTGGACCGGCGATGAAGCTCGCCAGGTCAACCACCTTTAGTCCGGAGAAAATGTTGTCGCTTGCCATGGGGGCATCCTTTCTGAATTGCCGTATGCGTCGGGTTTTTCACCGTCCGCGGAACTGCGGCAGGCGCTTTTCGAGGAAGGCGGTCGTGCCCTCCTTCTTGTCCTCGGTTGCGGCGCAGAGCCCGAAATAGGAGGCCTCGAGCAGCAGCCCTTCGTTTTGGCTTGTCTCCATCCCCATATTGGCCGCCTCGAGCGCGAGCTTGACGGCAATGGGGGCGTTTGATGCAATGTTCTGTAGGATTGCCTCGGCGCGGGTGATCAGCTCGGCAGGCGGAACGATCTCGTTGACCAGCCCGATCCGATACGCTTCCTGTGCAGTGATCATCTCGCCAGAGAGGATAAGATGAAGCGCCCTCCCCTTGCCGACCAGCCGCGGCAGACGTTGCGTGCCGCCACCGCCGGGGACCAATCCGAGCTTGACTTCCGGCTGGCCGAACCTGGCGGACTCCACGGCGATCCTGATGGTGCACGCCATCGCGGTCTCGCAGCCGCCACCCAGCGCAAAGCCATTCACGGCGGCGATGACCGGCTTGCCAAGGCTCTCGATAGTATCCAGGACTCCCTGGCCAAAGCGGCTGGACTGCTCAGCCTCGAAGGCCGTGACCTGCGCGAGTTCGCTTATGTCGGCACCGGCGATGAAAGCCTTGTCGCCGGCACCTGTCAGAATGACGCCGCGTATGGCGGCATCGTCGCGGGCGTCCTCGAAGGCCTTTCGCAAGTCCGACCATGTCGGCGTATTCAGGGCGTTGAGGACTTTCGGCCGGTTGACAGTGACATAGGCAGTGCTGCCTTTCTTCTCATAGAGGACGTTTGCGAGCGTCAGGCCCGCGTTTTCCGAAGCCATGATGATAAAACTCCTGTTCAGGGAAGGGGGCGAGCCACGGTGGGAGGCGGACCGGTGGCTCGCCATTGCTCACACGAATGCACCAAGCCCGGTGATGGCTTTACCGACGATCAGATTCTGCATCTGATAGGTGCCCTCGTATGAGTAGAGCGCTTCGGCGTCCGAGAAGAAGCGCGCGACATTGTAGTCGGTGACGATGCCGTTGCCACCGAGCAGCTCTCGGCCCCACGAAACCGTTTCGCGCGACTTTGCCGTGCAGAACGCCTTCGCCAACGAGGCGTGATGATCGGCGAGCTTGCCCTCGTCGTCCATCTGCGCCAGGCGGACCATCAGGCATTGGCAGGCGGTGACGTTCGCGAGCATTTTGGCAAGGATATCCTGCACCATCTGGAACGAAGCGATCGGCTTGCCGAACTGCAGGCGTTCCTGCGTGTACTTCAATGTTGCCTCGAAAGCACCCATCTGGATACCGGTCGAGGCCCAGCCGACCATGTAGCGCGTCATCCTGAGCACGCGCGCGGTATCGCGGAACGAATTGCCGCCCTGCAGTCGGTTCTCTTCCGATATCCGCACGTCTTTCAACGTGATCACGCCATTCTGGACGACCTTGAGCGCGATCTTGTGCTCGATCTTCTCGACACTGAATCCGGGCGTCGTCTTGTTCTCGACGATGAAGCCCTTCACCTGGTTGTCGGCGATGTCACGCGCCCAGATGATCGAAACGTCACACCACGTCGCATTGCCGATCCAACGCTTCTCACCATTGAGTACCCAGGTGTCGCCCTCGCGCTTGGCGGTCGTGGTCAGCCCGCCGCTCGTTCCCGAACCGACCAGCGGTTCAGTGAGGCCGAAGCAGCCGATCTTTTCCCAACGCGCCATTGGCGGCAGCCACTTCTGCTTCTGCTCTTCCGATCCGTCGAGATAGATAGACCCCATTGCCAGGCCGCTATGCACACCAAAGAAGGTGCAGAACGAGGCGTCGACGCGGGCTAGCTCCATTGCGACAAAGCCGAAGAGCTTCTGGCTGCCGCCGGCGCATTCGTAGCCCTCATACCCCAAGCCGCCCAAGCCCAGTTCCTTGAACGAAGGCAGCAGTTCGAAAGGAAACGCGTCCTCCGACCAGTACTTGTTGATAATCGGCTGGACCTTGGTTTCCATATAGGTCCGCACTTTTTTGACGATCGCCATTTCGTTGGCAGTCAGGACGTCGGCCAGTTGGTAGAAGTCGCTGTTCGGCGCGGGTAAGGGCTTCGCTTGCCTGTTTTCCATGGTTGCGAGTGCCATTCTCGTTCTCCTGCTCGATATTTCTCGATTTCTCGAAATGAGTACGAGGATGACTATGGCTCCCGTCTGCACTTTCTTCTTGGCGAACTCTGCGGCAGGGAGGACGTCCGTGCCTTATTCATTTTCGCCTTCGAGCATCCGTTCACTCAGCGGGGAAATGAACGTGAGGGCCATCGGGGTGCATTCGTTGACGACTTCAAAGACTTGACCTCCATAAGGCTGCCGTGCGGCTGCCGACGATATTGCAGTGACCGCTTATGGAGGTGACGATTTTAGGTACACCGTCGATTGCCTGCCAACTCCTAACCAAGCGGGTGATCGCGCAAGGTGAAAGGTATCCGAAACTTTCCCCTTCCCTCGGCCTGACGACAAAACCCGCGCGGCGGAGCAGCGCGGGTGATGACCAAGAAGTTTTAACCGTTACGTCACATTCGATCAGCGGCATGATCGTGGTGCGAGGTTGTCACTCACTCGTGCCAAACGGATCATGGCGCGATTGTTTGTTTTGCCGTGACCGCAACGTTCGGGGATTGTGGCGCTTCCGAAATCAGCCGCGAGCTGCGCTGGCCAGTCAGGTACGACCATAGCCATTGCGATTGAACTCTCCAGCGGTTCTGCATCTGCGGCAGCGCCATCAGGTGGATGAAAACCCATACAAGCCAGGTGAGGAAGCCACTCATTCTCAGATGACCAGCCTCCAGGATGGCGTAGTTCCTGCCGACGACCGCCATGTTGCCCTTGTCTCGGTACCGGAATGGGCGCTTTGGTTCGCGCCCCCTGATCTGATCGGCGATTAGGCGTCCAACATAACGCCCCTGCTGGATGGCCGCCTGCGCGACGCCGGGCACGGGTCGCCCGTCCTGCTGTATGGACGCGGTGTCGCCAGTGACGAATACATATGGCCAGCCGTGCAGATTGAGGAAAGGCTCGACCAATGCCCTGCCCGCCCGGTCGGTCTTGACATCGAGCAGCTTGATGATCGGCGATGCCGCTACGCCTGCTGTCCACAAAACGGTCGCGCTTTCAATCCTTTTTCCGCCTGCGATGACGCCGTGTGCATCGACGTTCTCGACCTTGACGCCGGTCATCACCGTCACGCCGATCCTCGCAAGGTGGCGGGCGGCCCTTTCTGACAAGGATGGAGCAAAGCTCGGAAGTACCCGATCGCCGCCCTCGAGCAGGGTAATCGTGCTCATTGCCGGATCGATCTGCCTGAAATTTCTGCGCAGCGTGACACGCACCATGTCTGCAAGCGACGCCGCGAGCTCGACGCCTGTGGGTCCGGCGCCAACGAGCACAAAGTTCATGTAGCGAGCGCGCTCGTTTTCATCATCGGTCGCCTCGGCCATTTCAAAGGCGCTCAGGATCTTCGTGCGGATCGTCTCGGCGTCCGCGAGATTCTTGAGCCCAGGTGCATAAGCCGCGAATTCGTCATGACCAAAATAGCTCGGGCGCATGCCTGTGGCAACCACGAGGAAATCGAACCGCACCTCGCGAACGCCAATCCCGGGACTGACGACTTCAACCGTGCGACGGTTTAGGTCGACGCCGACGACCTCGCCCAGCGCCACATTCAGATTGGCTTGCTTCGCCTCAACCTGCCGGATCGGCGCGGCGATCTCAGACGGCGCCAGCACTGCGGTCGCCACCTGGTAAAGAAGCGGCTGGAAAATGTGATGATTGCGCCGATCGATAAGCAGAACCTCCGCATCGCACTTCCGGAGCGCCCGCGCGGCTGCAACTCCGGCAAAACCGGCACCTATGATCACGATGCGCGGCCTTTCGTCCGGGCCACGATTCTCGAAGAGATGGGTCTTGGTCAACATCACGCTCACGACCTCATGTTGAATTGGAGGTCGCGCAATTATCTAATCTGTCGACCCAGCAATCCGTGTAGCTCTCGAGGGAACCTTTCGCTTGTAAGCGTTTGCTGTAACACGAAGCGGACTGCCGCATTCAGAACCGTCCATTGAAAATCGCCCCTGCCATTCTGGAAAACTCGATGCGGGAAGAGGACATGCGGGCGCGGTTGGTATTGCATATGATGGATGATGACGGCGAGACGATCGCGACCGAGACCGTTGCGGATTTGGCGAAGGTGACGAAAGGTGCCGAGGATCTCGGACTGTCATTGTCGGAGGCGAAGACCCTGCTAGCCAAATTGCAGCAGGCGATCGTGGAGACGCAGGTGGAATTGTGGCTCAGGGAAAACCGCGATCTGGATGGTTGCCGTCTGCGCATCAAGGGAAGCTATCCCGTCACCCCATAAGCTGTTCGGCGACGTCCGGCTGAAGAGCCCGCGCTATTGCTTGCCACGGACGGCCGGAGGGAACGGCCCAGCAACGATCTCACCCTTGCGGAAACTGATCTCTAACCACACCGCACCTGAACGCCTTTACCTGGAGACCCGGTGGGCCTCGCTCGTGCCCTATGCCGCCGCGGCCGAACTACTGGCTGACGTGCTGCCGATTGATTGCGGCGCCAACGCCACCACAGTCCGGCAGCATGCGCTGCGCACCGCGTGCCGTATCGAGCGGGAATTGACGGAAGAGCGGGTGTCCTTCATGCAGGATGCCTGCCCGCGCGATTGGATGAACCTGCCCATTCCGGATGGCCGCATCGTCATCGGCCTGGATGGCGGATACATCCGCGACCGCAACGACCGGAAGAAGAATTTCGAGCTGATTGTCGGCCGCTCGCTGCCTGAAGAGGGTGATCCCCGCTACTTCGGTTTCGTCCACGGCCACGACCCTAAGCCGCAGCGGCGCATCCTCGATCATCTCAAAAAGCAGGGCGTTCAGGCTAATCAGGATATCACTTTCATCACCGATGGCGGCGAAGAAGTTCGCTCCCTCGCCGAGATGATCGCGCCGGCGAGCGAGCATGTCCTCGACTGGTTCCATATCACCATGCGCATCACGGTCCTTCGCCAGTTCGCGCAGGGGCTCGAAAACCACGACGAGCAGGCTGGGCAGGATATGCTTCAGGGCCTACGCAGGATCAAATGGCATCTCTGGCATGGCAACGGCTATCGTGCCCGTGATGAAATTGCCGATCTGCAATGCGACGCGGAAGGTCTCGAAACGGACTATCCAAACATGCGCAAGTTCCTGAGCGCCATCGGCGAGTTCCAGGCCTACATCGCCTCCAACAGCGCGAGCCTGATCAATTACGGCGAGCGCTATCGCTCTGGAGAGCGCATCTCCCCGGCCTTTGTTGAGGCGACCGTCAACGCCGTCATCTCCAAGCGCTTTGCCAAGAAGCAACAGATGTAATGGAGCAGGACTGGTGCGCATCTTCTGCTGCAAACCCGAACGCAGACCCTCGACGGTTCCCTGCGCTCGACCTTCCGGCAGTGGTATCCAGGCCTGGCCAACGACAATCAAGAGATCGACGAAACAGCCCACGCCGCATGATCGCCCCACAAATCCTCATGCTCCCGCGTGAATGGGGCGGTTTGCGGGAGGGGGCGATATACTACCCTAACGGCGGCCATCGATATTCTCCGGTCAGCGTTATATGCTCCCCCACAGCTTTTTCCCGCTCCCCTTCACGGGTGCGCCAAACCGACGGAGCGATGTAAAGGCTCCGCTGATAATGAGCATTCTTCAGCCCATACAATGCGCTATGTTTCAGCCAGGACAGGCTCGATAGTCCCGGCCGCTCAGAATTCCACTTCCAGCTCGACGATTTCGTCCGGTTCGGCGATCGCGCCGGCTGTCCATTCGATCATGAGCGGCCAGGACAAGACGGTGTCGGAGTAAGCTGCCAGTTGCGGTTCGAGTTCCACGGCATAGGTGCGGAAACGCGCGCAGACCGGCGCGTACATGGCGTCGGCAACGGTCGGAGCACCACCGAAGAGCCAGGGGCCGCCGCTGGCATCCAGGCATTCGGTCCAGATCGTCTTCACGCGCTCGACATCCGGCCGCGCGCCCGAGAAGATCTTGAAGCTCTCGTGCTTTGACTTCAAGTTCATCGGCAGTGCCGAACGCAGATTGTGGAAGCCCGAATGCATCTCGCCGGAGACGGATCGGCAGCGGGCGCGTATTGCCTGCGCGGCGGGCCAGAGGCCGGCCTTTGGAGCGATTTCGTGCAGATATTCAGCAATCGCCAGCGTATCCCACACGGTGACATCGTCGTGTGTGAGTCTTGGGACGAGCACCGAGGGCGAAAGCAGCAGAAGCTCCTGGCGGGCATTGTCATCCAGTTCGACGAGCACTTCGGTGAAATCCAGCCCTGCCATCCGGCACAGGAGCCAGCCGCGCAGCGACCACGAGGAATAGTTCTTCGAGGAAATCGTCAGTGTCGCTTGCGTCATTCTACCCACATCCTTCGAACAATATTGCTTTCGCAGACAATCTTCTCGCATCGCAAGAAATATTGCACTAGCATTTTTGCATCGCGAAATTCTTTTGCGATGCAGGAGATGCGTCATGCTCTACCAAGCCTATCAGTTCCAGGAAGACCTCCTCGCCCCGATGCGCGACTGGGCGCGACGCCTCGAGATGCTTTCCTCGAGCTTCTGGAGCGGCGACCTGAGCCGCTACTTCGAGGCGGCGATGGAGATGATCTCCCGGTTCCAGCTAACCCACGAACGTCCGGACTTCGGCATAACATCGGTGACGATCGGCAAGCGCGATGTGCCGATCACCCTGGGGACAGCCCTCGATCTGCCTTTCGGCAGGCTGCTGCATTTTTCTGCGGACGTTGATACGAGACGGCCACGGGTGCTCGTCATCGCCCCGCTCTCCGGCCATTTCTCGACACTTCTGAGGGGCACGGTTCAGACGCTGCTGCGCGACCACGACGTCTATATCACCGACTGGGCCAACGCGCGCGACGTTCCGCTTTCCGCCGGTCACTTCGGAATGGACGATTACGTGGACTATATCATCCGCTTTCTGGAGGAGATCGGCCCCGACGGACATATCCTTGCCGTCTGCCAGCCCTGCGTTCAGACGCTCGTGGCCGTTGCCGTGATGTCGGAAGCTAGGCATGCCGCCACGCCAAGAACCATGACGCTGATGGCCGGTCCGGTAGATCCGCGCGAGAGCCCCACGAAGGTCAACCAACTCGCCGTCTCGAAATCGCTCGCATGGTTCGAGAATTCGCTGATCAGCTGCGTTCCGTTGCGCTTTGCCGGCGGCGGGCGGCGGGTCTATCCGGGCGTCGTCCAGCTCGGCGCCTTCATGAGCATGAACATGGAGCGCCATCAGACCGCCCATCGCAAGCTCTTCGAGCACCTGGCAAAGGGCGAGACGGCCGAAGCCGGGAAGATCAAGACCTTTTACAATGAATATTTCGCAGTGCTCGACCTTACGGAAGAATTCTATCTCGAGACGATCGACCGCGTCTTCCAGAAGGCCGAACTGGCGACGGGCGAGTATACCCATCGCGGGCGCAAGGTGGATCCGGGCCTGATACGCAACACGGCACTCCTGACGGTCGAGGGCGGGCGCGACGACATCTGCGCCCTAGGCCAGACCTCGGTCGCCCACGACCTCTGTCGTTCGCTGCGCCCTCACCTGAAGCGCCACCACCTGCAGGCCAACGTCGGACATTACGGCGTCTTCAACGGCCGTCGCTGGGAGAAGGAGATCTACCCTGTCGTGCGCAACATGATCCTGGCGATGGAGTAGGAGACCCGTCCGACCGTCTGAAGGCCTGCGTCCCTGTAACGACCTTCAACCAGGTTCCAGATACGCAAACGGCCGACAATCAGCGCCGGCGAATAAAGCGGCCACAGCCTTTGGGAAATGTCGCTTGTACAGGCCGGCTATCCCAAGAAGATGCCGATCCGCTTACCTAGCTCTTGATGGGATCCGAACCTAAAACCCGCTTACACAAATTTCATAACTGCCTGATTTCAAACGGACCTAGCGCACGAAATGCGGCTGGCCTTATTTTGAGAAGCGGGTAGCCGATGGCGGATTACGCTCGCTTGCCGAGCTCGGTCGCCGTGAACGTCACGTCGTCGCACCCTGGCTTTGCGGTTACGCGCCGTCCCCGACTGCGGGGCCGTTCGACTTCGCAGCCCTGACCAGCGACGTGCTGGCCCCGATCGACCGCTGGTCTCCGGGGCGGCCCGTGGAGTTGATTGGCCACGACTGGGGCGCTCTGATCACATATGATGCCTGCGTCACCGCTCCGGAGCCGATCGAACGCGCCCTCGCGCTCGCAATCCCTCACCCACTCACGTTCATGGGCAGGCTGACGCACCCTGCTCGGCTGCGCCGGAGCTGGTACATAGGGCTCTTTCAACTGCCAGGAAGCGGCTGGATCGTCACCGCCCGCGATCTCGCCCTCATCGACCGCCTCTGGCGTCAGTGGTCGCCCGGCTTCTCGCTTGATCCAGCTCTCCAGGCAGAGCTACACGAGCGCCTTTAAAGTACTACCGGGAGATGCTGCGACCCGGCATGCTTTGGGCGTCGCGCCGCCTGTCTCAGCCGATCGCGGTGCCCCTGCTACAGCTCCACGGAGCGGACGACGGCTGCATCCTCCCCCGCAGGTCGACGACCGACATCGGTTCGCCGCTCGGCACGCGATGGAAGTCGTTCCCGACGTCGGTCACTTCCTGTACATCGACGCCCCCCGAGACTATCGCCGAACGGATTGCGGCATGGGTCGAGTAGCGTCCTTTCAGCTCCTACGAAAAAGCCTCGAGCGAAAGCTCCTCGATGACGGGGAGTGACCGGGCTGATGCACGGCGGCACGAAAGCAAAGTCCATGCCTCTGAAGAGTAAAGATCATCGATACGGGATCGGTCGCCATTGCCATGCACCGGGTTATGCCCGCGCCGATCATGGTTCTGTTTGCGACCGGACTACAAGCAACGAGCTCAAACGGACGACGCCGCGAAGGTCGCCCGCTGCTGGCTCGTGTTCCCTTGCGGATCGGCGTCCTGCTTCTGACGACCCTGCGAACTGCCTGGCGCCTGTTGGCCGATCGAGGACGTGCCCGTTCCCTAGCTCAGGTCCCAGCGTGGCGGCGGCTTTTGGCCCGCGCGCACGTTGGCCGGACGTCGTCGTGGTTATGACAGCCGTTAGCGGTTTCGCCACCCTTGCGATGGCTGCGATAGAAATAACGTGCTGCCTCCGCGGCGCCTTTACGCTCCGCACTGTCGGCCAAGTCCCATTCGGGCGAGCAAGCGATTACGTAGGATGGACTGACGGTAGAGAGCTGCGCCAATATGCATCGCTAGAAGCGCGATGCATAACGCGTGTTATGATGCCGTGCATCGCGCGGGAAGGGACAGGGTCCAGGTCGGGCAATGTCGCGCCGCTGACGATTGCCGGCCCCGCTCCGGACCGTCTCGCCTGATAGATCAAGATGGGTCGGCCGCCCAAGCCAGCTTGGGTCGACGAGTAATTACTCGTGTGGTCAGCTGACCACAAATGTAAATCGTTAAAAAACCACGCCTTTTGAAGAAATCTAATCTAGGCTCCGCAATGACATCCTGCGTTTGGAAAAGAGAGCCTTTGTGCGGAAGCCAACGGGATCGGATTTCCTCCTAAGCCGAGGTTTCCTTCGGAGATTCCACCTAGCGGCCGATCAAAGGCGACATCGATCGGTAAGAAACGGCTCGGAGCGGCTAAGACTTCCGACTTCTGGACGAGGTGGACATTGTATGCCTGTGATGCCATGGAACCTGTAAATGCCGCGGGGGCAATGGCTCTATGTCGCTCATCGCGAAGCCAGCCACACCTGGTGAATCTAATGCATTGTGTTTACCAGAATGAGAGTTCGTCGCTCCTTCGAAAGTCCTTGTTCTCCAATCTGTTAGATCTGTGGTCAGCTGACCACGCGAGAAATCCTCAGCGAATCCCGAGGCCGACCCGTCGCTCTAGCCAACCTTCAAACTCCCCTGCCCGTTGGCCCTCAACAGCGCCATAAGCATCGGCGCAAGCGAGAATTCCCCACGCTCACTGCGCCGCGTTAAATCCCTTAGGTAGCCTCCGGCGGAGTTGATGAAATTCGTACGTTCCAAGATGCAGGCAACCGCTGCCGCCGCATTCTCCGGCCCCCATGGCTTCGCACGCTTCCTGATAGGCCGACGGGCTCACCCCCAGCACGGATCGAACGACCACCGCAGCCGACATCAAATCGCGCCAGTTTCCGATCGCGCCGCCCGGCCCATAATCAGAAATCGTCGGGCATGCCTTCAGTACGACACTTAGTGGGAAGGCCTTGATCGGCTCACTCGTCAGCCGACGTATTTCGCTCGGCCGGGCGAACAGATCTTCCACCCACTCGATACCGTAGGCTTCCCGCAGATCGTCGCCGAAGCTGGCGTCCTTGGCGTACATCCGCTTCTTGGAAAGCGCATTGGCGACCGACCACCACGCCGCCGTTTCGCCCTTCTTGGGCTTATGAGCCTTCCACACTTCCTTTTGCTCATCGAGCGCGGCGGCGGCGATGGTGCGCAGCTGTTGCTCGGATGGCATGTCGCCCTTCGCGATGTGATCCAGCATGGCCGGCAGGACGTTGGCGAGCAGCCGGAGCTTGCGGATCTGCCGCACCGGCAGAGTGAGGGCGACCGCGATAGCTTCCTCGGTCCAATCGAGCGCGACGAGGCGTTCGATCCCCCGCCATTGGTCGACCGGGTTCAGCGGCTCGCGGGCGATGTTCTTGACCATCGACCGCATGGCGCCGTTGTCGTTGGCGGCCTCGACCACCAGCACGTCGATCTCCTCGAGGCCTGCGGCGACAGCCTGGCGTCGACGCCGGTGACCGGCCTCGATGACCAATCCATTTCCGCCGTCGCGCTCGGGGAAGACAACGGGCGGCTGGATGACACCGACAGCCTTGATCGTCGCCAGCAGCAGCGCATCTGCCTGCGGCGTCGATTTCGACTGGCGCGAGTTGTCGGGATTGTCCTTGAGCGCACGCGGATCGACCTTCATGAGATACATGGGATGCTCATTTTCCGGGATCTGGGACGCGGCGTCTGCCGGTCCTTCCTGTCTTCATTCTTTCCTGAAGACACCTTCCGGACCGCGGAGCGGGCGGCCGGGGGCAACTGCGGTCGAGCATCGCTGCCGCGAAGGACGAGCGGGGCTGATAGCCCTGCGAGGGACGAGTGGCCGGGATGCGGAGACGGCGGTTGAGCGGAAGCGGCGACCGGCGGACTGATCTGCGAACGGGTTTCCCCCCTTTTCATCTTCCATTCCTCTTTCCTGTGTCACCGCACATATTTGGAATGCGGGTGATTGCGACGAGGATTGATAATAGTTGATAAAGGGCCTATCTTATCTCCATCACATCGGATGGAGAACAGCATGATCAGTGCCGATCTGGGAAAGCAGCTCGAAAGCTATATTCAGCAACTCGTCGACACAGGTCGCTATGGTTCGAAAAGCGAAGTCCTGCGAGAAGGTGTACGACTGGTCCAGGACCGCGAAACCCGGCTTGCCGCGCTGGATGCTTCCATCAAACGCGGCATTGCCGATGCGGACGCGGGCCGAACCAAACCGGCGAGCGATGTCTTCGATCGACTCGAGGCCAAATACAGTGCGATCGCTGACAAGGCCGAAAAATCGGCATGATCCTCGAGTTTTCCTACGAGGCGGAAAACGATCTCGAGCAAATCGCCGACTATATCGCTCAGGACAATCCCCGACGCGCCCTCTCATTCGTCCGGGAGCTGCGCAGCAAGTGCGAGGATCTCGTCGATAATCCGAACGGGTTCGCCCTCGTTCCCGGCTACGAGCACCACGGTATCCGCCGGCGCGTTCACGGCAACTACCTGATCTTCTATCGCGTAGAGAGCGTGAAGGTGGTCATCATCCATGTGGTGCATGGCGCCACCGACTATGGCGCTATTCTGTTCGGTGATTAGTTTGGGCCGGTCGATCTGAGGCGATTGGCTGCTCAAAGAGCAGATCTAGGCGGTTTCACTCTGCGGCTCATCATCATCGCGGGCGGATTGCGCCAGCGCCTCGTCGACTGGATGGCTGGCGGCACACTGTTGTGGTGGAGGAGTTCCTGACGCTCGCCTCTAGCCCAAACAAGGAAGTTGCATCGCCGGCGCAAGGGCGCGGCCGCCCGAAGATGTTGGTGGCGTCTCCGGTTATGAGCGATTTCTGGAGATCATCGCCGACAAGGAAGATCCCGAGTATGCCGAAACCATCCGGTGGTGCGGCGGCTACTTTGAAGCGGAATGGTTCGACTTGTCGGTGGTGGACAAAGATCCCCGGGAAGCTGAGGAACTCATAGAGCTCAGGCCGCAGCCCCAGTCTTGCCTTCAGATTGTCGATGGTCGTGGTCTTGCCGACGCCATCCGGCCCTTCGATAAATATGAGCTTACCCGTCACTGCGCCCCTCCCGATACAACTCTTGAGAGACAATAAGTATCCAGCCCGCCACTTTAAAGGTCAAAGGAGCGTTTGATGTAAAAGAATCTCTCTGACCGGCAATCCTGTTCGGCACCGCTGAAGCTGAAGCAAGAATTTTTGCGGTTGAGATTGACTATTGAATGGTCGGGTAGAGACGCGGGAGCCATCGCTCGATTATTTCAACAGGGAAACCGAGACGGACTTTTCCCTTCGGGCTGGGCGACACGAGTACACCGCGGTCCAATAGACCGGATAGGACTGTGCGGGCCTGCCGTTCTTGATATCCCGTCAGTCCTTGTACCTGCGCGCGAGCGAATTCACCGGCAAGAATAGCTTCACGCAATAGCACCCAGCTGCCTTTTGGAAGCCGCTGCATTTGAACTTCTTCGTTGCACCACACTTCGACGCGGTTCAACAGCTCGTCTGGCTTCAGAAGACTTTCCATGAATGTGACCTGGTCCAGGCAGCAGGTCAGAAAGAAGACGGTAAATTCGGCGAGACCGGCTTCCGTTAGATTTCCCCGACCGTCGAGATCTCCCCGCCGGGGCTGATCGGCTTGGGCAAGCAAACGCTTGTAATCGGAGACATTCCTCGCAAGGCCGCGTGACACCGACCAAAGTTCCGAACCGATTCCGAGATCTCGAAGTAGCGCATGAGAAAATAGCCGTGAGACACGCCCATTGCCGTCAAAGAACGGGTGGATCCATGCGAGGCGATGATGAGATGCGCCAACCCCGATGATCTTCTGCAACTTGGAAAGCATCTTGAACGAATAGCCCTCGACAAACCTCCCAATCAGCGGCCTGATCATGTCAGGCTCCGGCGCAATGTGTTCGCCGACCTTCACATGCCGCGTTCTAAGTTGCCCAGGAACCATTTTGATTTCTTCGCCCGTGTCTGGATTGCGGACGGTGAGCAGCTCATCGGGTAGCCGCCGGCAGAATTCTCCGTGTATCCAGCAGATGCCGTCGAGCGACAGAACAGGAAAAGGCATTTCGCTGCTATCGATCAGCTGCTGCACTTCAATATGGGCACGCGCCTCAAGCTGAAGGTTCCGCTTTTCTGGTTCCTGCGCATACTCCCCTGCCATTGCGCGGTCGATGTCGATAGGAAGCGTGTTGTGTCCCTCGATGAGATTCGAGTAATAGCAGTTCATCGAACGCACGAGGTTCCCGACCGACGCCCGCATAATCGGATGCAGCCGTGCCGCGAACCGATTCGCCGCCGAGGTAAGTTCGATGGCGACGTCTTCCAACTCTCTGTTGCTGTCGGGAAGTAGTGGTTCGATGCTCGCCAAGGTGACCATATTTTGCCGCTTTTTATGCCGTTAGATTTCGCTTTAGGAACATAGCGATAGGTTGCCCCTCAAGCAATCATTTTGCCGGTATTTTTGCCGGTCTGCGATAAGTCAGATTCCGCTGAAACCAGAGAGCGTGGACCGACTATGAGTACAGCGATAGCCTGGAGGACGATGTCAGGTCGCTATTTGCTTATTACAATACACCCCATGCCCGAAACCTCCCCCTCCCGGTCATCTCCCTCAACCCAAGCTCCTCGACGATCCTGAGCGCCGCCCGCGGCGTCACCTTGAGCGTCTCGGCGACCATGCCGGCCGAGACCAGTGGCCGAGATATAACGAGCTCGACCAGGCCCGGCAGATTTGAGGAGGAGCGCCGGCCGACCAGGCGCCGCTCCAGCAACGTCCGCGCCAGCGCCAGCCGGTCGTGCTCCCTGAGCCCGAATTCGGCGGCCGCAATGATCCCGTTAACGATCGCCAGCAGTCGGGAGAGCATGAGGAATTGTGTGGCAATCAGGCTGCCGCTTGCTTTTCGGCCCCGTCGTGATTGTCGTTTGTCATGCCCGGATACCATTTCTGGAACGTTGACCGTAGCGAGCCGTCGAGGGCTTGAGCTCTGGTTTGCAGGAGCAGGTGCGCGCCGATCCGGCTCCACTGCATCTGCTGTTTTTTGGCGAAGCGCTTGCTGATGACGGCGTTGACGGTGGCCTCGACGAAAGCGGAGGATATCCGCTCTCCGGAGCGGTAGCGCTCGCCATAATTAATCAGGCTGGCGTAGTTCGCGGCAATGTAGGACTGGAATTCGCCGATCGCTGTCAGGAATTTGTGCATGTTCGGATAATCGGCTTCCACGCATTCGGCGTCGCAATACAAGTCGCTGATCGCCTCCCGCGCCCGATACCTGTTCCCATGCCAGAGATACCATTTGATTCGGGAGAACGTGTCCAGCATATCGTTGCCGGCGTCCTCGTCATGATTTCGAAGTCCTTGGGCAAACTGGCGAAGCACGGTGATGCGCATGGTGATGTGGAACCAATCCAGGACATGCTCGCTCGCCGGCGCGATCATCTCGGCGAGCGATCGGACTTCCTCGCCACCGTCGGTGATGAAGGTGATATCCTGGTTGGCCTGCACGCCCTGCTTTTTGAGATGATCGAGGATGCGGCGCTGCGGCTTAAGGTCGTAACCGTGGACGAAACCGATGTAGCGCGGTTCGCCGTCTTCGGGCAGCGAACGGCCGACGATCAGTTCGAAGTTTTTCTTGCGGTCGTCGCGGTCGCGTACATATCCGCCATCAAGACCGATGACGATGCGGCCGTCGGGAATGGGCAGGTCCATCCAGTCACGCGGGCAGGAATCCTGCATGAAGGATACCCGCTCTTCCGCCAGTTCCCGTTCGATCCGGCCGGCGGCTCGCATCACATGTTGCCGTATTGTCGTGGCATTAGCGCCGCAGTCGATCGGCAGCACATCGACGAGCAGCTCGGCCGCAGCGGCATAGGGCACCAACGACGCCCAGCGCGTTTCGAGATACAGCCGCTCGGGCGCGACGTGATCCGGGATCAATTGCCTTAACGGCGAGATCGTCGCCGGCCCGTTGCTCGTCTCACCGCCCGGCAATCCATATCGGGGACTTTTAAGCCTGATATCGCCGAAAAGCGTGTGGAAGGTGACGGGGTAATAGCCCTTGTGCCGCAGCCGGCGACCATCCGCCTGGCGATTTTCCGTCAGCCATAGCTCCACCTGGGTCTCCACCATCTTTTGCTGAAGGTTTGCAAGCAGAGCCTTGCTCTCGGCCAGAGACAGGCCGAGATCCTCGGCGCCCCTGGTGACTTTCTCCAGATCGGCGACGACCTCGCGGCCGATCATTCTGCTGTCCTCACCAATGATTTCCATGACGATCCGAACCTGCATGCCGCACCTCTTCTACGAGTTTTCCAGAAGGGCGGAGTGGAAAACCGGTCGGGCCCGACCATGCATTTCCGCCCTCCGCATTGGCTGCAAACAGTGATATCTCTCACCAGTTAGCAATCCGGAAATCATCTGGTAAATCGCATGAGTTCTATCGATCGCGCCGCAAGCGCCATTGCAACTATTCTGATCCGCGAGGGTATCGACTACCTGCAGAGCAAGGCAGTCATCAAACGCGCCAGAGCACAGGCTGGTCTGTCCGCGCCGCCGGAGAAAAGGACGTCGATCAACCGGCTGACGATCGAGGAAGAACTGAGGTTTATCGATCATGCCTACGAGGCGAGCGGTGCGACAGGCCTGCTCCTCCAGACATTGCTCGAAACAGGCCTGCGCGTTTCCGAGTTTACGCGCCTGCGCGTTGAGGATGTCAGCCTGGCGGAGCGCGTGATTGTCGTCGTGCGCGGCAAGGGATCAAAACGCCGCGAGGTGCCGATCCGCCGGGAGCTGGCGCAGATACTCAGGCTTCATATCGGTACAAGGCGTGCCGGCCCCCTGTTTCAGAGCAGGGAACGTGGGAACGGACCGCTGCCCTATACTTACAGCCGTCAGCGCGTTGGCCAGATCGTCCGGCAGGTCGCCGGAAAGGCCGGCATCACCAAACGGGTCTATCCGCATCTGCTTGGCCATACCATGGCCACCAAACTGTTATGGCTCGGGATGGACATTACCGACGTGCAGCGTTTCCTCGGCCACGAGAACATCACGACGACACGGCATTATGCGGAAACGACCGCGGCGACCCTGCGCCGCAAGTTCGATCGGGTCACCGCACCGGCGGCGCGGTCGTTACTCACCGGCATTCAGCATCACCAAGGTGACGACGCTGCCCTTCTTGCCGCCGATCTTCTCGCAAACGAACGCGGCTCAGAGGTCACATCTGTTGATACATGAGCGTGAGATGCTCGTCTTGCCGCAGGCGCTCGTTCACCTTCCGCCGCGCGAACGGCCTTCCCAACAACGCCTTGCGGTCTTCAATCCGGAAAAGCGTTTCGCGTAACTCCTCGGCGCGCTCCGGATCCTTCAGAGCCGCGAAAGACTGTGTTTCACTGATCTCTTGGATGAACTCCAGCACTGTGGAAAAATCGTTATCCAGCTCATAGCCAAGCGCCTCGTCCACTCGCTCCATCCAGACTTGCGGTCCGCCGCTATCCTCCGGAGGACAATTGCCATCGCCGCCAATGCAACAGGGATAGCGCTTTCGAGGTGCGTAAGCGAGGCGGTCCTCCAGCCGGACTTCATGCTCCCAGGGAATGTTGAGATCATATTCATACAAAAACCGGCTGCCCTTGCTCAGCTTCAGGTCGTCAAGCACAATGTCGGCGGACTCGGCGGTCAACTCCCATGAGCCGTAGCGAACCGTGTGCACGATGAACTGATAGAGGTGGATGCTGTCCCAACCCATCGCGACCTGGAGAACGCCGTGAAACTCCCGCAAGGTCATCATCGATGGAACCTGTACCCGGCGCCACACCATTGGGCTCAACCCCTTCAGCCAGACCCGAAATTGCAGGACCGACGCCGTGTTATCGGGCGTCGCAGTCTCGCTCGTCGTAGATGATGGGGAACGTTTCTTGCGGGGCGGTTTCAAAGAGGTCTCAACGATAGTCATCGGTCAAATCTATACCGAATTCATCCACACCATCCACCTGCCACACATTTCCTCATGCTCTCGACGCCGACTTGGTCGATGGCAGGGAGTTCACGCCAGGTGAGTGCTATTTTACCCTGCGGCTTTCCGGTCTTCACTTGGCAGATTCGCGCCGATTCGCACAGCAGGTATTGCCCTTGTTCCTATGCTTGGCGGAGTTTCGTTCCCGCGGAAAGCCGCAGACTGTGCCGTTCTCTCTCGGGCCAAATACCATCCGGCAGCGTCTGAAGGAAATCCAGACGGACGCGAGCGATGACGAGAGTGTATGTCCCGGATGGGTCGAGCTTCGCGATATCGAGATCGTGCGTCTAATGCCGGTGTCGCTCGCCAATCTCCAGGCATTTATCGGCCTCTATGCTGTGCCTGGCGACGACATTGCGCGCACCTTGCTCAACGTGATGGGAAGCGTCAGCGGAGCATTAGGCGGCGCGCTCGCGCCGGCACTTGCTGTCGCCGAAAAAGTGTATTCGGGGTTCAGCGAATTGCTCGGGATCAAGGGGGTAACGCCGCAAGTCGAAGCCCTGCATGGAAATATGCTGAAGACAAGTGGGTATCTGCTCGTCTCCAACGCGCCGGAAAATTCGCCGTACAAGGACAAGCTATTCGTGTCGGGAGCGCGGCTCCGGACTGGTGAAGAGATTGACTCACCACTGGTTACCGATTTCGATTACTGCCTTCTAGCCGTCCAGCGGCGGGAGACTGTCATCGAGGCAGGTGGGACCGCGCCCGATCTTTTGGGTGCGCAGTGGGAGGAAGTGATGGAGGCGTTTGAAGGACCGGAGGGTGCCGCACAGACAGCGTTCCGGAAACTTCAACGCACCATCTATGGTTCGGAACTGATCGCCCGGGATCGTGACGCCGCGATCGCAGGCTATCTGTTGGAGTTCGACAAGGCCGCGAAGGTCTTCGGAAAACCCAAAGAATCAGAAGGTCTCACGCGTAGTGGGACAAGGGGAGACTATCTGCTCAGCGCAATCAGAAAGATTCCGCAGATCTTTGAACCACTTTCGGAGCTGGCTCCTGTGAACCTCAGCGATACAGAAAAAGATGAGTTGAGATCGGGCGCAACCGCCTGGGCTCGTGCGGCCGGGCTTCGGGTCGAACTTCCGAAAACTGATAAGCCTGGAACTGTTGCTGACCTTATTATGGGCGCTCAAACTGGTCGGTGAGGTGACATGCGAATCGGTTAAACGCTCTGGGGACCCAAAAGCCAACACCCGAACGTTGAGTGGGAGCACAGACACTTTCGGGCAGCGGTCATTCACGGCCCGAGTCCAAGTGGCCCCTCTCACGGCCGGGCCAGTACGGCTTGCCGCGGCGGCAACGCTGATCGAGATCGAACTTTTTTTGCCTCACACTTGGATTCCTTCCCATCCCATCGCGACCTGAAGAACGCCATGAAATTCGCGCAACGTCATCGTCGAGGCTACCTGAACCCTACGCCACACCATCGGGTTCACGTCCTTTAGCCAGATGCGAAATTGCAGGATAAAGACTTCATCTTCCGAGCCGGGCGTCTTCCCGCGGCTCTTTGCCGCCTTCCGTTTTGCCCTCTTCACACCTGACCGCTCCGCCCAAACTCCGGAACGAAGGCATACGCCGTTTCATCCCGCCCCACAAATCCTCATGCTCCCTACGCGCGTAGCGAGCCTGTGGCATGGCCGGGGTTGGGGTGCGAAACGAAATTATGTCAAGCAGCCTCAGCAATATCGAGCCGAACGGAAAAACCCGCCTGGCTTGCCAGATTGATGAGCGTATCGAGGCTGAAATTCGTGATCCGGCCCCTCAACAGATCGTTGAGACGAGGCTGCGTTATTCCGAGACGGCGCGCCGCCTCGGCCTGGGTCACATTCCAGCCTCGCACGCGCTGCTCGATCGCGATAAGCAGGTTGGAGCGCATGGTCATGTTCGCTGCCTCGGCCGGGGTGTCTTCCAATGCATCCCAGACATTTTCAAAGCTCTGCCGTTCCATCGTCACGTCTCCGCTAGATTTGCCGCAAGCGGGATGTGGCTATGTCCAAATCCCGCTTGGCCGTCTGCTGCGTCTTCTTCTGGAAGGCGTGCAGCACATAGACGGCATCCTCTATCTTGGCGATGTAAAGCACCCGAAATGCGCCGGCATCGTCACGGATGCGGATTTCCCGCACCCCCTGCCCGACGGTTGCCATCGGCTTCCAGTCGCTCGGCTCAATTCCCTGCTGAACCTTGTGGAGCTGAACGCCGGCTTCTTTCCGCGCCGCTTCGGGAAACTCACGTAACTGTGCCAGGGAATCCCCGAGAAATTCGAGCCGCTTCATGTCCGCCATGAACATTTTATATCAAAACCAGTATAGGCCGACAAGCCAAATCGCAATGAAATCCAATGTTGCCACCTCAGTTCCCTGTTCGATCCGCCGGAGGCGAGATCGAACCCGCGCGTAGCGCGGAACGATGTTCCCCGTCCCGATAGTTCGTGCGCACCGTCACGCGCAGCGATAGTCACCCGCAGGGCCGTAGCGGAGCGGAGGACGGCCCGGGAGGCACCTTTGCCGCTTGACTGGCGTTGGTGCACGGATCGTTTATCGCTGATGGGATATGCCCGCATCTCCAAAGCCGATGGTTCTCAATCCCTCGACCTGCAGCACGACGCCCTGCACACTGCCGGCGTCGAGCAGAACAACATCTATGAGGATCGCGCTTCCGGCAGTCGTGATGATCGACCCGGGCTAGCTGCCTGCCTAAAATCCCTACGGGACGGCGATGTGCCGGTGGTCTGGAAGCTATCGTCTCGGACGGTCGCTCGCCCCATCTGGTCAACACTGTGAAAGATCTATCGGATCTGAATATCGGCCTGCGTGTGCTGACCGGAAAGGGTGCTCAGATCGACACCACGACAGCGTCCGCATGGTGTTCGGCATCTTCGCGACCCTGGCCGAGTTCGAGCGCGACCTGATCCGCGAGCGCACCATGGCGGGGCTCGCCGCCGCACGAGCACGAGGCAGGAAAGGCGGCCGAAAGTTCGCCCTCACCAAAGCGCAAGTGCGTCTCGCACAGGCCGCCATGGCGCAACGCGACACTTCCGTTTCTGATCTGTGCAAGGATCTCGGCATCGAGCGCGTTACCCTCTACCGGTATGTCGGTCCCAAGGGCGAACTCAGAGATTATGGAAAGCGTGTCCTCGGCGTGACTTAGGGGTCTGAGTGGCACAGAACAGAAACCCTACATAAGCTCTGATCCGCGGAGGCCCGGCCGCGCTTTACCGTTGCGGGCAGCCCAGCTTTTCAGACGCAGCCCGTTGAGCTTGATGAAGCCTTCGGCATCATGATGGTCGTATGCACCAGAGCCCTCTTCGAAGGTGACTTGATCCATCGAATAGAGCGAGCTAGACGAAGTGCGGGCTACCACGTTTGCTGAGCCCTTGTAGAGCCTGAGTGTGACCTCGCCGCTGACAAAGGTTTGACTCTGATCGATCAAGGCCTGCAGCATCTCCCGCTCCGGGGAAAACCAGAAGCCGCTATAGATCAGCGCGGCGTAACGCGGTATGAGCTCGTCCTTTAGATGAGCCGCAGCGCGATCGAGCGTGATCGATTCAATCCCGCGATGAGCAGCAAGCAAGATCGTGCCGCCGGGCGTCTCATAGACACCACGGGATTTCATCCCGACGAACCGGTTCTCAACCAGATCAACCCTCCCAATCCCATGATTGCCGCCCAGCCTGTTGAGTTCTGTCAGAAGTGCAGCAGGCGTTAGGGCGATGCCATTCACGGAAATTGCATCGCCTTTCTCAAAACCGATAACAACGGTCTCCGGCTCACTCGGCGCATTCAGAGGGTCGACTGTTCGCCGATAGACATAGGCAGGTGCGATCTCCGACGGGTCCTCCAGGATCTTTCCAACTGAAACCTTATCGTCACTACCTTGCCTTGGACCGGCAGGTCCTGAAGGCTGCGATACGACCAGCCGTGCCGACTTCTGCTCTGGTGCTGGCAATCTGGGCATTTCCCAGAAGATCGCCCGCAAGCAGACACAACCCAATCGCCATCACCGTTGGATACGACGCTCTGCCCTTTAATACTCGGAACGGGCGACCAATTTGATCTCGTTCGCATGCCCGCCCATAGTGACACTGTTCCTACCAGCAGATGAATCACACAAAGTGAGGATGAGCCACCCTACTTGGCTTTTGCCAGTTGAGCCCGATGCTCAGCTTCCAACTGGTCAAAAGTCTCATCCAGATGAGCCATTGGTTATCATCCGCGTTGGTGATACGACATGGCCGCATCTCAGTCTTCGCCCGGTTCATCTTCCGTGATCTTTTTCAACAGGAACAGTAGCGCGACCCGTTCGGCAGGGTTAAGCCGTCCCATCGTCTTTTCGCTGATGATATGCGCGTTCGGATACATAGAGCGCAGGACCGCTTCACCCTTCGCCAGCAGCGAGATGATAACCTTGCGGCCATCGGCAGCATCCTTGGAGAGATTGATGAGACCACGCGCCTTGAGGCGCTCCACGATGCCGCGAATAGTTGCCTGATCGACCGAGGTTGCCTTCACCAGCTCGGCCTGCGAACTCGGGCCACGGTCGTGGAGCGTACAAAGGGTGACAAACTGCACGGAGGTCAGGTCGGGATCGCTAGCATTTTCCTGGAAAATCGCAAGATGTCGCTGATAGGCCTTGCGCAACAGATGTCCAACCTGCTCGGTCACCTGATAGCCCGCCCGCGGGTCCGCTTCTCCGATGTCGCAATATTCTGCCATGCTCGCGTCGTCCGCTCCTATTGACGCTTCTAATCCTCCAAAATCCAACAAATCGCAAGCGGGCCGAACCGCACTGTGACATGGAGGAGAGGCGGACGAGCAATCGCTTCCTGAGAGAATTCCCGTGAACGGCATAGGGCCGACCACGGGGGGCTGCTACTCTATTCGAGAGCCATGTTTCTGGATTCAGCATTGATGAAGGCTACGCTGACTGCCGCAAGCAAAAGAAGACCGGAGATGACACCGAGCGCCAGACCAAAATTCGAGGTCATGACCGGCGCGACAATCGACGGCGCCAGAAGCCCCCGAAACGCGCGACGGACCCGGACAAGCCCATACCGCTAGCGCGAAGCGTGGGCGGATAGATTTCCGGCGTGAAGGCGTAGATCGCGCCCCAGGTGCCGAGCAGCGCAAAGCTGAGCAGCAGCGTTGCGGAGATGACGATCTCGACCGACTGGCCCAGCCCATAGCCCAATGTGCCGATGGCGCTCAGGATCAGGAAACCGATCAGGGTCGGCTTGCGGCCCCATTTCTCGACGCCGTAGGCCGCCAGCGCATAACCCGGAAGCTGGGCGATCGCCAGCACGAGGAGGAACAACTGACCGCGCATGAAGCCGAAGCCTTCTCCTGCCAGCCGCACCGGCAGGTAGACAAACACGCCATAGTAGGAAACCGAGATCAGCATCCACGCCAGCATCAAGAATGTGGTCCGACGCCGAAGCTCCGGCGACAGCAGCGCGGCAATTGACTTGCGCTGTGGCGCCTGCGGCGTCAGCGGTGCGATCTCGACGACGTTCCCGTTGGTGGCGGCGACACGCTGAAGAACCTTGCGTGCCTCTCCCGATTTTCCCTGTTGGTTGAGATAGAGTGGTGACTCCGGCACATAAAAGCGCAGGACAACACCGACAAGCGCCGGCAGACCAGTCACAAAGAAGATCGTGCGCCAGGGCTCTCCGCCCTGCGAGCCGGCGACCAGTGCGAGAAGCGCCAGTGCCACAGTTCCCACAGCCCAGAAGCCTTCGAGCAGCGCGAGCCAGCGACCGCGTCGGTCTGACGGAAGAAACTCGGCCATCATGGCATAGTCAACCGGAAGCGTTCCACCCACACCGAGACCTGTCAGGAAGCGCGCGACGAGCAACCAGTGCAGATCAGGAGCAAAGGCCGATGCCACACCACAGATCGCATCGAGAATGATTGCGATGAACAACACCGGCCGACGGCCGATCCGGTCGGCAAGGCGACCAAAAGTGAACGCGCCGACGAGCATGCCGAGAAAGAAAAACGTACCGGTCTGGAGCGCCTGTGGAACGGTGATGCCGAAGCTTGCGGCGATTGAAGGTGCGGTGAAGCCGATTGCCAACACCTGCATGGCATCAGCGGCCCAGACAAGCCCGAAAATGATGAACAGACGCTTCTGGAAGCTGCCGACGCCGGCCGCCCTGAGACCCTGTTCCACGGTGATTGGAGTTTGCATGTTACCCCTCGTTCCTTTTTATTTGGAATTACAGTCGAAGCGGTGATCTTCGCCACCTTGGCGCCAGTGAATTGACGCACGAACTCATCCGTTCCGGTCGCGCGACCGGAACGTTGGGATTGACCGAATTTGCCGGAAACCCGACGCTTCTATCAGTCGAACTTTGCCTGCATTTCCTTCACGGCGATTTTGCCATTGAACACCATCGGCTCGTCATCCAGGAACAGTGAACAACCGCGCATCGGAATATCCAGATGGCAGGCAGTGTCGTTCGGGCCGCCGAGCTCGTTGTTCGGACCGGTGGAGAACATGACGTTGCCGTAGAAGGAGCGAGCTTCCATGCCCATGCCGCCCGGGAATTCTCCTGGCACCATGCGATGCCACTTGGCGTTCTGGTTCAGACCCCAGCCAACATGGCTCATGCCCATGCCGCGCGGATCGTTGAAGCCTTCCATATACGATTTGACCAGGTCGGCATCGAGCCCGCCTCTGATGTCGGTGATCCAGCCCTTTTCGATCGTGTAGGTGATCGGGTCGCGAACGTAGATGTTCTGCGGCAGCAGGATATCGCCCGGTGCAACGACGATCGTGCCGTCGACGCCATCATCGTCACCGCCGGTGAAGACGAAGCCGGACGGCCAGTGGTCCCAGCGACCGGGCTCGTCGGTGCATGCATATTCGGTGATGGCAGGATAGGTGTTGAGCTTATAGGTAACGTCAGTGCCGTGTGGCGATGTGATCCGCATGACCTTCGCCTTGGAGAGCAGGTCGCCGGCGAACTCGACGCGTTCGCGCAGCTCCTTGGTCGGCAGCATGCGAGCGAGAACTTCCGGCGGTTCAACTGCGGTCAGGATACGCGTACCGGCTGCCTGGATCGCCATCTGCTCCGGGCTGAAGAGCAAGAAGATACAGTCGATCAGCATGTCGGCGGCCTTGAGGGCCTCAACCGCTTCCGGCATGGAGGCAAGGCCCGTTTGGCCGACCGCCCATGCACCTGCCGGCGGCACTGGCGGCAAACGCATGTGATACATCTTGGCGCCGAGACGCATGCCCGCGGCCATGAAGGCATCCGCATAGTCCAGACGCTCGTTACCCTGTGTCAGGACGATAAGTTTTTCGCCCTCGTGGACGCCCGACATCTTCAGCTGATGCAGGCAGATTTCCGTGAAGCTGAATTGATCCATGCTCGTTCCCCTTGTTGGTTGAAGGCTCAGGTGCTCTTGCGGTTACGGACAGTTGGGCTTGACCTTGGCGATTTCGGTGATCGCCTCCTCCCGTGAAACGACGTCGCCATACTTGCTATCGATATCGAAGAGGTTGGCATTGTGCGGGTCCGGATGGCGGTCGCCGACGCAATCACGCACGACAATGGCCCGAAACCCGTGCTGCACGGCATCGACCGCGCTGGCGCGGATGCAGCCGCTCGTCGAGCATCCCGCCATGATGACGGTATCAATGCCCTGCGCATGCAGGTGGGAAGCAAGGCTGGTGCCGAAAAAGGCGCTGGCATATTGCTTGACGATGACAAGCTCGCCGGCCGTCGGCTCCACGCCCTCGCAGAATTCGGCCAGCACATTGCCTTCGACCATGGCCTTCATGACTGGCGACTTCTTGACCCACATACCGCCATCGGCGCAGTTTTCCGCAAGATAGAGAATGCGTGTGTGGATCACGGGGATGCCTGAAGCCCGGGCGGAGGCGATCAGCGCCGGTGTTTGTGCCACCGCTTCGACGACGCCGGGTGCATAGAGCGGCGCTCCTTCGATCGTGTATGCCTTGAGAAAATCGATAACGACGAGCGCTGGCCGCTGGCCGAAGCCGATGCGGTTGCCCCAGACACCCTGATAATTGGCTTCGGCAGTTTGCATTGTCGTCTCCCTTAGTGGGCGCCGGACAGAAGCGCGCCGGCGCCCGGCACAACGGCTTCCAGCCCGAGCGATTTCAGCATGCAATAGGTCGTGGCGACAGCAGCGGTCAGCACCGGCTTGCCGGTCATGGCTTCGACCTTCGCGATAACAGGCAGCGAAGGCATCTGGACGCAGGCCGAAAGGACGATCACATCGACATCCGTTAGATCTAGCGTCTGGACGATGGCTGGAAGATTTTCCGGGTCGTGCTGGGCGACATCGAGATTGTCCGGGATTTCCAGCGCGCGCCAGTCCATGACCTCGAAGCCCTCTTCGCGGATATAATTGACTACGAGCTCCGTAAGCGGCTTCATATAGGGCGCAACGACGGCAATCTTCTGTGCATTCATTACCTTTAGGCCCTCGATCAGAGCACCAGCGCTGGTAACGACTGGAATGTTCGCGCCGTTTTCCTGCGTGCGCCCCGTCAGGCGCTTTTCCGACTGGCGGTGGTAGCCGAGACCCATGGCCATGAGGGCAACAAGGCAGGCATAACCCAGCACATCGACGCGGGCATCCGAAAGCTCGACGGCGCAGCGGTCCGATTCCGCATCCATCGCCGCCAGCTCTTCCTTGACGACCTTCTTCATCCGCATGCGGCTTGAATGGAACGTGAAGCGCTCGGGCCGGATGGACTGGCGAGCGGTCAGCATGGCCGGAATTTCGGTTTCCA
The DNA here is from genome assembly GCF_030272695.1 of Martinezella calliandrae. Taxonomy (GTDB): domain Bacteria; phylum Pseudomonadota; class Alphaproteobacteria; order Rhizobiales; family Rhizobiaceae; genus Rhizobium; species Rhizobium calliandrae. The sequence goes on along the minus strand of NZ_JARFYN010000011.1, from coordinate 64,492 downwards.
TCGTGGTGTTGGAACTCGGAACGATCTGGCCGATACGGTAATATTTCTGCACGGATGAAATCCTCTGCTGCATGGAAGGCGAAAAACAGGCATGCGGCGAAGCAAAACGCTCCGCCACCACAATCAGCGGGACAGGAAGTCGCCGAGCGCCAGGAAGAAGCCGTCGAAGTCATCCCACGGGATCATGTGACCGGCGTCTGGCACACGGGCGATCTGCAGCGAGGGATTGAGACCCTTGATCTCTTCTTCGTCGGCCGCCTGGATCACGCCGCCGCGGCCCGCGACCATCAGCATCGCGGGAACGGTCAGGGTGGCGAAATCAGGCAAGATGTCGATGTCGTGGAAATCGTTGAACGCCTTGACGATCCCAGGCGCATAGCAGGTATGGAGCCATTCGGCGCGCAGCTGCAACTGTTCTCCGGTCCAAGTCGGGCAGAACGCCTTCATCGCCTCGGCATCCATTCCCTTCTCGGCCAGTGCGATCGAATCGGTATACCACGGCAGCTTGCTCGGATATGGGCGACGACCGGGACCGGAAACCGGCGGATCGATCAGCGCCAGCCGGCTGAAGGAACCGGGCGCGCGGTTGGACGCGCGCATCGCGATGCGTGCGCCCATGGAATGGCCGAGAATGGCGGGCTGTCTCAGTTCGAGCTCGCTGGCGAAGGCGATCACATCATCGGCCATCGTATCCAGCCCGTAGTCGAGGTCCGGGCCTGTCGACGAAAGACCACGGCCGCGGACGTCAAGAACATAAACGTCATGGCGCAGCGACAGGCTTTCGGCAACGAAACCCCAGGTGATTGCCGGCGATGTTATGCCGGGAACCAGAATGACCACCGGCCCCTTGCCGCCATAGCGCAGATAGTGCTGGCGGATGCCGTTGGCGAAGACATTCGCACCATGGAGGAACCGACTGCTCATGCTGCATTCTCCGTGCGCAGCGGTTCGGCATAGACATCATAGCCGTAGACCCAGGACGGATCCTCCTGCGTCAGCAGGAAGGTATTGGCATTGGAGACGCTCTGCACGCGGGTTGCGCGATCACGCCGATTGGCTTCGTAAAGGCCGAACGCGGTGGCGAAATCGTTGATGCCGGTCTCCTGGAGGCAGCGCGTCAACATGGCGGCATCCTCGATGGCCATGGCCGCACCCTGCGCCATGTGCGGCTTCATCGGATGGCAGGCATCCCCCAGCAGGACAAGTCGGCCGCTGCTCCAAAGAGGCAGCGGGTTGCGGTTGAACAGCGGCCACTTGGTGACCTCGTCCGTGCTTTCGATCAACGCCTGGATGATGGGGTGATAACCCTCGAACTCTGACGCCATTTCCTCGCGACTGCTGGGTACGAATGCAGTATCGAATTCCCAGGCCGGATGAGGCACGCCGGTGACGTAGTAATATTCATCGCGACGAGCCGTCGTGTAGTAAACCATCATGTGGCGGTCCGGACCCCACCACTTGACGCAATCTTCGAAGGTCAGGTTGTATTTCCGCAGCTTGTCGGAGGAAATTAGCGCACGATGGCCGACCCAGCCGCTGTAGTTTGGCTTCTCCGCACCCAGCAGCGTTTCGCGGACGCGTGAATTGATGCCGTCGGCGCCGATCACGATGTCCGCCCTTACAGATGTGGCGTCTTCGAACTCGATGAGAACATCCGTGCCATTATCGTCGATACGGATCAGCTTCTTGCCGAAATGCAGCGTTCCCGGCTGCAGCGCGTCGCACTGGATGCCCTGAAGATCACCGCGATGCACGGTGCAGTAGGTCGCGCCGTAACCTTCAAGCGGAATACGCGACAGATAGTCGCCACTGATGCCATCACGGCTGAACCAATGATTAGGCGTGCTGCTAATGCCGACGACCTTTTTCGCAACGCCGATGCGCTCGAAGATCTTGAGGACATTCGGCCCCATGTGGATGCCGGCGCCCAGCCGCGAAAAGCTCGGCGCCTGTTCATAGACGTTCACGTCGAAGCCGGCATGCTGGAGCAGCGCTCCCGCCACGGCGCCGCCGAGGCCGGCGCCAATAATCGCGATTCTTTCCTTGCTGCTGGACATGGCCGACCCTTCTTGCCGTCACCTGGACGCGTAAACTGGAATTGGAAGCATGACAAATTTGTAGCGCATACGCTGTAAATAGCAAGTACAGCAACTGCACTTTTGCAAAAATTCCTTCTGGCTTTTCCGCGAAATATGATTATCGTCGCTGTTGCCGGCACATGCATACGCATGGAGAAACGGTCATATAAAGTGCATACGCTTTATAAATGAGCAAGGAACAGCAAATGCGTGACGTGATCTGCAATCGCGTCATTATGAATTGCAGGCATCAGGAAGAAGCCTTCAGCATAATGGCGTATTTGAGTATCGGTGGCCTCACTTTGGCCGTTGACCGCGCAGTGGAGCCGGGGTTTTGAAAGAGGCCGCCTCATTCAGCCTGAACGTCAACGGCACTGTCAGCGACATCGAAGCCGGCGGCGCAACGCCGCTCCTTTACATCCTCAGGAACGATCTCTGCCTCAACGGACCCAAATACGGGTGCGGCCTCGGCGAATGCGGAGCCTGCGCGGTCCTCGTCGACGGCCGGCCTGTGCGCTCGTGCACCGTGCCGCTGAAGGCGATCGGCGACCGCAAGGTCACGACGCTTGAAGGGCTGGGAAAGCCCGGCCATCTGCATATCGTCCAGCGCGCCTTCATCGAAGAGGCCGCAGCGCAATGTGGCTACTGCCTGAACGGCATGATCATTGCCATCGTTGGCCTGCTGGAAGCGAAGGCGGAGCCCGACGAGAGCGATATTCGCGCGACGCTCCGGCATCATCTCTGCCGCTGTGGCACGCATATGGAAATACTTGCCGCAGCACGCCGCGCCGTCGCCTATGCGAAGGCTGAAAAGCCCGCCGGCTCGGGAACGGAAGACAGGATCGAGGTTTCGCCATGAGCATCCACCGCGAAACGCCGAAGGCTACCTATCTCGCCACATCAGACATCCTGCTCATCCTCTCCGATGCAGCCCTGGGCGATGCAGCCGAGATCTACATCGCCATCGATAGTGTCGGTCGCATCAAGGCATTCAATGGGCATGTCGATCTTGGAACCGGCATCCGTACATCGCTGGCGCAGATTGTCGCCGAGGAACTGCATGTTCCCTTCGAGCATGTGGAAATGGTGCTGGGCGCGACTTCCGCGGCCCCCAACCAGGGCGCCACCATCGCCAGCGAGACGATCCAGATCACCGCCGTGCCGCTTCGGCAGGCCGCGGCAACGGCGCGTCATCACCTCATGGCGAAGGCTGCTGCCCTGAAGGGCACCGCGGTCGAGCACCTTGTCCTTGAAGACGGCGTCATCCGCGCCGGCAACGGAGCGAACTGGAGCTTCACCTTCGGCGAACTCGTTGCGGGGGAGCATGTGCGGCTATCGATCGACGCCAGTGCGGAGCTTAAGCCCGCGTCTGCCTACCGCATCGTCGGCTCCTCGCGACCGCGCGTGGACATCCCGGCCAAGGCAACCGGTCAATGGACGTATGTGCATGACGTGCGCGTGCCCGGCATGCTGCATGGCCGGGTCATCCGGCCGCTCTATGCCGGCTTTGATCACGGCGAACATGTCGGCAACAGCCTCATATCCATCGACGAAGGCTCGATTGCCCATATCGATGGTGTTGTCGGCGTTGTCGCCATCGGTGATTTCGTCGGCGTCGTCGCAACGCGCGAGGAGATCGCCATCGAGGCTGCGAAGACGCTGAAGGTCTTGTGGCGGGAACCTCCGCAGCAGCCGGATCTGAACGCGCCGGAGATGGCGCTGCGTGCTAATCCCTCCACGCCGCGCAAGCTGATCGATCGCGGCAATGTCGAGATGGCGCTCGCCGGCAGCGCAGAACCCATGAACCGCACCTATATCTGGCCCTATCAGATGCATGGCTCGATCGGGCCGTCCTGCGCCGTGGCCGATTACAGCGAGACCGGGCTGACCGTCTGGTCGGGCACGCAAAACCCCTTCCCCATGCGTCGCGATCTGGCACTCCTCCTCGACATGCCCGAGGACATGATCCTCGTGGAGCGCCTGGAAGCCGCCGGCTGCTATGGCCGCAACTGCGCCGACGATGTGACTGCCGATGCAGCGCTTCTGTCCCGCGCCGTGCGTGCGCCAGTGCGCGTGCAGCTCACGCGCGAGCAGGAGCATGTCTGGGAGCCAAAGGGCGCTGCCCAGATCATCGACGTGCGCGGCGGCCTCGATCTTGAGGGCGGTCCTTCGGCCTATGATTTCGAGACGCGCTATCCGTCCAATCTTGCGCCGACATTATCGCTGATCCTGACCGGCAAGGTCCCGCCGGTGTCCGACGTAGTGCAGATGGGTGACCGCACGGCGATCCCACCCTATGCCTATGGCAATCTCCGGGTCACCGTCCACGACATGCCGCCGATTGCCCGGGCCTCGTGGTTCCGCGGCGTTTCCGCCATGCCGAACACCTTCGCGCATGAATGCTATATTGATGAACTTGCGGCCGCGGCCGGCGTCGATCCGATCGAATACCGGCTGCGATACCTTCAAGATCCCCGTGCCGTGGACCTCGTGCACGCCCTGGCAGAGCGGGCGAACTGGGTGCCCCACACAAAATGGGGCACGCTCGGCGGCGAAGGCGACCTGCTTTACGGCCGCGGCTTCGCCTATGCCGCCTATATCCACGGGCCATTTCCGGGTAAGGCTGCCGCCTGGGCGGCCTGGGTGGCCGATGTCGCCGTCAACACCAAGACCGGCGAGATCGCCGTAACGAAGGTGACCTGCGCACAGGATTCCGGGATGATGATCAATCCCGACGGCGTGCGGCATCAGATCCACGGCAACGTCATCCAGTCCACCAGCCGGGTGCTGAAGGAGCGCGTCGAGTTTTCCTCCACCGCCGTCACCTCGAAGGAATGGGGCGGCTATCCGCTGATCACCTTCCCCGAATTGCCCGATATCGACGTGCTGATGGTTCCAAGACAGGACGAGCCGCCGCTTGGCGTCGGTGAATCCGCTTCCGTCCCGAGCGCATCGGCCATCGCCAACGCGGTCTATGATGCCACCGGCATACGCTTCCGCGAACTACCGCTGACGCCGGAAATGGTGCTGACGGCGCTGAAGGGCGATACGTCCACGCCGCCTCCGGCACCGCCCGCGAAAAGGAAGCGGTGGTGGAATATCGGCTTATCCGTAGCTGGAGCCGCCGCGGCGATCTCCGGACTTGTGACGATGGCATCGCCATGGCGGTCGGCGATCGCCACGATCGAGCGACCGGACGTGAATGTCTACAGCACAGCGACGATCGAGCGCGGCCGCCTGGCCGCAGCGGCGGGCGCCTGCAATGTCTGCCATGTCGGCAACGACGGTACGCCCTTCGCCGGCGGCCGACGCTTCGACACGGCATTCGGCACGGTCTATGCCACCAACATCACGCCGGACGTGAAAGCCGGCATCGGCGCCTGGTCCTATACCGCCTTCGAGCGGGCCATGCGCGAGGGTGTCAGCCGCGATGGCTACCATCTCTATCCGGCCCATCCCTACACATCCTTCGCAGGCGCTGAGGATGCCGACCTGCAGGCGCTCTACGCCTACATGATGACGCAGACGGCAGTGGCGGGAAAGGCGCCAAAGACAAAACTGAAGTTTCCCTACAGCATCCGCATGATGATGGCAGGGTGGAATGCGCTATTCCTGAAGTACGCGCCCATGACCTACGACCAGACGCGCGATGTCACCTGGAACAGGGGCGCCTATCTCGTCGAGACGCTCGGCCATTGTTCCGCCTGCCACACCGAACGTAATGCGCTGGGTGCTGAAAAGACCGGAAGCGCCCATCTCTCGGGCGGCTTTGCCGATGGCTGGGAGGCGCCTGCGCTCAACGCCATGGCCAAGGGTCCGGTTGGCTGGACGGAGGATGCCTTCTACGACTACCTGCGCACGGGTCATTCCCGCGACCACGGCAGCGCTGCCGGTCCGATGGCCCATGTGGTGGAGGTCATGCAGCCATTGCCGGACTCGGACATCCGCGCGATGGCAAATTATCTGGCCAGCCTCGATAGGGACAGCGACCCTTCGAAGGCCGTGGCCCAGAGCCAAGCAGCGATTGCAGCCAGCGAGGCGGCAAAGGTCAAAGCGGGACTGGTTTCGCCCAAAGGCGAGCGCATCTTCAATGGCGCCTGCGCCACCTGCCATACCGGCAACACGGTCCTCTCGTCGCTGGCGCTGAACAGCAATCTGCACGCTGATACGCCAGCCAATCTCATCCAGGCGATCCTCGGCGGTGTCGAGGCCCCGGCTATCCTCGCGAAAACCACTGGCCGCGAAGCGCCGGAAGTCATGTCCATGCCGGCATTCCGCGATACGCTGAACGAGACGCAACTGAAGGATCTCACCAATTACCTGCGCGCCCGTTTTGCGCCGGACAAGCCGGCCTGGAGCGACACATCAGCGGCATTGCAACGCGTTGCCGCCACCGCACATTGAGGAACACACATTGCCTGAAACAGCGGCCATTGCGGATGCGGCCATTGCGGATTTGGAAAGTCGAGCCCTCTTTGAGCGCCCGACTGCCGCATTTCGTCCTTCAGCCTACTGGTTCTGGCATAGCATTCCCGATGAGGCGACCTGCCGGACACAGCTTGCCGATTTCCAGACGAAGGGCATCGGCACCATCCTGATCCAGGCGCGGCTCGCCCTGCCGCGCGAGCAGTACCTGTCACCGCACTATCTGTTAGCCTACAGCCTGGCCGCCGACATCGCGGCCCAACTCGGGCTCAAGCTTGGCATTTATGACGACTATAACTGGATCAGCGGCCATGCCGGTGGCAGGACCGTGGAAGGGCGTGACGAACTGCGCGAGCGTCACCTGTTTTGGTCGTCTTCGGCAGATACGCAGGGCACGATAAGCAGAATCCATCCGGCATTCACACTGAAGATGGGCGCCGACATCATTGCCTGGCAATATGAAGGCGGGCGCATCGAATGGTGCGAATGGACTGTCGAGGCAGCAGTGCTGCATTCCTCCGGCCCAATTGCGGCATATGATCAGATCGTCGACGTGACATCGCAGGTCAGCATCGCAGGTTCCGATCGTGCGTCCTGCAGCTATTCCTATGATGGCGCGGTTGCATTCGGCTGGACGCTGACAGTCTTCATAAGCGCGCGCTCCGCGACATCACGGATCATCAACTACCTGCTGCCGGAGGCAGCCCAGCGTTTCATCGACGTTGGCCTCGAACCCATCGTCACAGCCCTTGGCAAGCGCGTGCCCGATCCCGTTGGATCTGTATTCTACGATCAGCCGGCCCCCGGCTTCTATCGCTGGGACCAGATGGCGGGAAATCTCGGCAACAGCCTGCTGTTTGCGCCTGCGCTGAAAGACTGTGTCCTGTCCAAGACGGGTGTGCCGTTCGCCGTCGCCCTTCTCGCGGTAGTGCGCAACGTTGGACCGGAAACCTTGCGACTGCGTGCGTTGTTTCACGCAGCCTATTCCACCTTGATGAACGAGGCATTCTTCGGCAGGCTCAGGGGCTGGGCGGAAGGAAAAGAGATCGTCCTCACGGGGCATGAGATCCTCGCTCATGTCAGCTCATGGGCACCCAATGGCGGCTTCACAAGCATCGATCCGCGTGTTGCGCCTGCGGTGGATTTCTTCGGTATCGATTCTATCAGGCATGAGACGGCGGTGGATGCGAACAATCTCGTTCCGCAGCTCGCTCCCAAGATGGGTGATTCCGTCGCCCGCTCGAACGGACGCAGCCGCTGCGTCGTCGAAACCTATTTCAGCGCCGAACGCACCGAAGTGCGCGCTGCCGGCCAATGGGAGGTGACGCTGGAGGCATCGCGCGCCCAGGCGATCCGGCTTGCCTGCCTTGGCGCACGGCAGTTCCTCTGGCACGGCGTCTACCAGACCGATGGGCTCGACAACGACCCGACGCCCTTCACCAATCCGCGCTTCGACTTCGCGCCTGGCATCAACTTCGAGCCGTGGTGGCCCTATCATGATCTTTTCGCCGAAGAGATCGCACGCGTTTCCGCCTTCATAGAGGCTGCAAAGCCGCGAGCGCCGGTTGCAATTCTCTATCCTCTCTACACCGCCTTTGCCGAAGGGCCTCGCCACGGCCATGCCACCCATATCGGCGCCTGGTGCGAGCAACTGTTGGCGCAGGGCTGCGATTTCATGTTCGTGAGCGAGGCGGATATCGCAAACGCGGCTATAGAAAATAGACGTCTGCTTGCATCCGGTCTCGCGTTCGACGCGGTGGTGCTGCCTTCGGTGACGGTGCTGGAAACGACTGCTATGCTTCAGAAGCTCGATGCCTTCACGAACGCCGGCGGTCGGATCTGGTCTTCGGGCGAAACCGTCTCCACGGTTTGCACGGGCGAGAGAGTCTCCGGCTCGGTCGGCGTCACGTCGCACACCACAGCGATGCCCAACGCCGAAATGGTGTTTTCCCTCCTGTCGACCCTGACGCCCGACGGTCCGCAGATTTCGGGCCAAAGGCCGTGGCAATGGATCGGTCATGATGTTGACGGCTGGTGGAGGATGGTCGTTTTCAACGATGGCGCAGAAGATATCAGCTTTGACATCTTGCTCGGAGATGGCTTCGATTATGCGATATGGGACGCGGAACAAGGGTCTGTCGAAGCCTTCGCAGCCGTTCACAAGCTGACCGTAGAGTTGGAACCGCACGAAGTTCGCTGCATCCGTCTCCGTAAGAACGGACGGGCGGCAGTCACAACAAGCATACTATCGAGCCGAGCGGCGCTTGACCGAAGCCAGCTCATCGCCTTGGCGGAAGGTTGGACATTCGCGGCCGGTGAAGGTCGGGCCTTCGCACCCATCTCCGTTGACAACGGCTGGGAAGAGCAAAGCTTTCCGGCCTTCAGCGGCACCGGCATCTATCGGCTTTCCTTCACAACGGAAACCGAGGCCGACTGGATGCTGGAACTGCCGGCCGTTCATACGGCGGTCACTGCTTATACCGATGGAACCAAAGTGGGACGCCGCGGCTGGCGGCCTTATCGCTTAGGGCTCGGCCACCTTGCCGCCGGCAGCCATGAACTCGAGCTTCACGTCGCCAACACGGCGGCAAACCGTTATTACGACAACACGCCCTATCTCGGCAGCGGCCCGGACAAGAGCGGGCTGACAGCCAGCCCCCTCCTCATACCGCTGCGAAACAGACCGGAATAAGAACGATGCTAAAACATTCTACCGTTCCCTTGATGCGCGCCTGGAACAGCTGGTCCGACAGACCGGCAGAACTGGTGTTCCTGCCGCTCGGTGTGCGCATCACGCCCGTTCTCTATTCCACGCGCAGCCGGACGACGTCAGCCATCGAGACGCGTCGCGACACGGTGCGGCTCGGCCGCCATGCCATCGACGGATCGTTGATCGAACTGGAGACGGAGCATAACGGAACCACCGTCGCCTTCAGAACCGAGAAGTCCGATCCCTTCGCGGTTCGCGGAAATTGGGAGGGCAAGGCTGGTGGCGAGTGGGGACTGCGCTTCTGGCTGACCGTGGCGATTTCGGCAGACAGCGGAGAAGTGGTCACACATGAAGCTGATCGCAACGTCACACTCGTCAAGATCGGCACGCGCTTCGTCGCGGTTGCAACGGCGGAGGCTCCGGTGCATGTGACCGGCCATGACACGATCGACGACCTGCGCGCCGATTTCGAGGCGAACGGCTATTTCTACACTGCGAGCCGGAAAAACGAGGCGCCAGTGATCGCCCTGCGCTTCAATCTGGAAATGATGCGCCGGGGAGCCTATGCCGCCGCCGTGGCCGACAGCGCCGAACTTGCGGTTCTCAAGGCACAGACCTGCCTTGCGGCTGACAACCCAAGCACCGCTCCCACCGCCCATAATGGCACCTACGAAGGATCCCTGGACGCGATCCGGGACGTGGTGGCTTGGAACACGATCTGGGATGAGACCAACTCCCGGCCCTATACGGCTGTGACGCGCATCTGGAATCTTGGCAAATTCGCCGTCTGGTACAACGACCAGCTGTTTGCCGCTCTGCTGGCCGGTGTCTTCGACGCTGATCTCGCCCGCGAGAATATGGCAACGGCGATGGCAAGCGCCACCCCCCAGGGCAATATCGCCTGCATCGTCACCTCGAATGATGCCTGGGTGGACCGCAGCCAGCATCCAAACGGCGCGCTCGTTGCCTGGCAGCTTTACCAGCGCACCGGCGAGCGTTCGCTTCTGGCGGCAAGCTACGATGCGCTGGCCCGCAATCAGCGTTGGTGGCGCGAACACCGCGATCCCGACGCTTTCGGCCTGCTGTCCTGCGGCACATCGGATGTCGGCGAAGGCCTCTACAAGGGCACACATTTTGCCGCGCGCAACGAAACAGGCATGGATAATTCGGCCACCCATGACGAGGCCGTCTACGATCCCATCACGCGTACCCTGTCAACATTCGATCTCGGACTGAATTGCGCAGCGGCGCTTGATGCCGAAATGCTGTCGAAGATGGCCGAGGTTCTCGGCAAGGAGGATGATGCCCGCGAATTCGCGGCCATCGCCGAACGCTGCCGCAAGCTGATCTCGGAAAACCTGTGGGATGAAAGCCGCGACATCTTCGCCAACCGGCAGCGCCACGGCGGCTTTGTGCGGTCGCTTTCGCCGACCAGCTTCTATCCCCTGCTATGTGGCGCAGCCACGCCCGAGCAGGCCGATAAGTTGCTCCAGCACCTCAGCGACGAAACCACCTTTGGCGGGGACTACGTCCTGCCTAACGCCACGCGTGACGATCCCGCTTTTGCCGACAATGTCTACTGGCGTGGCCGCATCTGGCCGAACGTCAACTACATGGTCTGGCTCGGGCTGCGCCGCTACGGCTTTGCGGCGGAGGCGAGTAGGCTTGCGCGGCAGAGCTATGAACTCTTCATGGAGTCCTGGAGCAAAGACCGGATCGCAGCGGAGAACTACAACGCCACGACGGGCGAAGCGATGGACCAAGGCGATACGGATCCCTTCTACATCTGGGCCGCCATGCTGCCGCTGATGGCTGTCGGCGAGATCATCGACTTCGATCCGTGGAGCGGCTGGACCCTTCACAATGCCGGCACTGACCTTTCCGTCGGTCCGATGCTGTCGCCTTCAGGAATGCTTTCGATCTCGATCGCCGACGGCCTGCTGGAAATGAGCCTGGACGGCCGCGCATCGCTGAAGACTAACCTGCAAACATCGTTCATGCAGATTACTGTCAGTGATGCACGTTTCTCCTGCACCATCACTCCGGCGGGCAGCGACGGGTTTGTCGCGCTTCCGAATGTCGAGCCAGATCGCATCGTGGCAGCACGTCTCGATGGCCAGGAAGTTCGGTTCGAGGCGAGTACCGATGGCGCGCGTCTCGAAATCGCAAGGGCCGCACACGGCCGGAAACTGGATGTCTATTTTTTGACAGTGTGAATGGTATTGGCGTCTGATGGAACTTGACAGGCGTCGATCAGCCATATTACTTTGCATACAAATAAAAAGAATGCCGGAAGAGCATGAGGGTTGAACGGAATTGCCTATCGGGAGCGACATGCTCGCGATAGCAACTTCATAACGACGACGCCTGATAGAATGGCTAGGATTTAATGCTGTGCCGAAAGGCGCTGGGTGAACCCGTACGTTCCAATTGGGTGTGACCGTCGTCAGCCTCACGTCAATTTAGTTTGTATACAAATCATATGCCGCGCTTTTTAATAGGCGGACTGCCGATGATTTGTGTGAAGCCTGAGGTCGTCGGCTGCCGCCGCGGCCGTTGACAAGAGTAGATTTTCAAGAGGGGTTCCAAATGACTGAAATCACAAGACGCAACACGCTGAAGCTGATGTCCGGAGCGGTCATTGCCGGCGCTGCCTTCTCGGCCATGCCGCGCATGGCCTTTTCCGCCGGTAAGATCACGGTTCTAAACTGGCAGGGTTACGGTACTGACGAAGCCTGGTCGATCAAGGCCTTTGCCGAGAAGACCGGCATCGAGGTCGTCCACGACTACTACAGCTCCGAGTCGGAAATGCTGACCAAGCTGCGCACCAACCCCGGCGCCTATGATCTCGTCGTTCTCAACGCTGCGCGCTGCGCGCAGGCAACCGCGGAGGACCTCCTGCAGCCGATCGATTTCAGCAAGGTTCCGAACGCTGCCACGATCGACGCAAATCTGCGCTCCAACGCCAACTTCCTGAAGGATGGCAAGGGCTATGCCGTGCCATGGGTCTGGGGCATGACTTCGCTCGCCATCCGTGACGGCATGCCTGTTCCAGACAGCTACAAGGTTCTGGCGGATCCTGCCTACAAGGGCCGCGTTGCCATGGACGACGATGCGATTATCTGCGTTGCCGCCGGCGCCCTGATGACCGGTCAGGACATGAATAACCCGAAGGATCTCGGTGCCATCCGCGACGCGTTGAAGTCCATCAAGCCGAACGTCAAGCTGCTGTGGTCGACGGAAGACCAATGGAACAAGTCCTTTGCAGCCAAGGAATTCGACCTTTCGCTCTTCTGGTCGGGCGGCTCGGTCCGTTCAAAGCGCAATTCGAAGCTGCCTGTCGATTTCGTCGTTCCCAAGGAAGGCGGCATCGGCTGGGTCGATGGTCTCGGTATTCCGGCGTCGGCTCCCAACGCCGACGGCGCACTGGTCTTCGCAAACTGGCTGATCGACCCAACCTTCTATCTCGAATGGGCCACCAAGGTCGGCGCACCGGCATCGTCCAACTCCGCAGCACTTGCAAGCCTGCCGGCCGACGACCTGAGCCGCCAGGTTCATAAGCCGGAATACCTGAAGACCATGGGCATCATGTCGGCTCTGCCGGATGACCGTCGTGAAGCCTTCAACAACCTGTGGCAGGAAGTGAAAGCCTTCTATGCAGAATGACAATCTGACATCGGCGTCAGAGCGCGGATCTTCGGGTCCGCGCGTGCGGCGTCCCCTGCCGTCCTGGGTGTCGACGACGGCGCTGCTGATGCCAACCTATGGCTGGCTGACGCTTGCCGTCTTTCTCCCGCTGCTGACCATGCTGGTCTTCAGCTTCATGGCGGCAACCCCGATGGGCAAGGCGCCGATCGTATTCACCCTGAAGCAGTATCGTGCTTTTATCGACCAGCCCTATCTGCTTGGCATTGCCGTGACGTCGCTGCTAATCGGATTCTGGACGACGTTTTCCTGCGCGGTGCTCGGCTTCCTGGCAGCCGTTGCGCTTGCTCGTTCCACCTTCGGCAAGACGCGCGAGATGCTGCTCATCCTCATCCTGCTGCCATTCTGGACGAACGGCCTTGTCCGTATCTTCTCATGGACAATGGTGCTGCGCGAAAACGGCTTTCTCGACACCATCTTCCACATGGTCTTACCGGATGCTGGATCGATCGGCTTCCTCTATACGCGCTATGCAGTCGTTGTTGGCCTGGTACATGGTTACCTGCCTTACATGATCCTCACCTGTTATATCGCGCTGGTTACGATCGATGACGCGATCATCGAAGCGGCCGCCAGCCTTGGTGCGCGGTGGTGGACAATTCTCTTCAGGATTCTCGTGCCAATGGCTGCTCCCGGCCTCATCTCAGGTGCCGTATTGACCTTCATCCCGGTCATCGGGTCCTTCATGGAACCCCGAATTCTGGGCGGCCGCGTGGGCGTCACCATGGGCACCGTCATCGAGGACCAGTTCACGCAAGCTTTCAACTGGCCGCTCGGCGCCTCGCTGTCCTTTACGCTGCTCGCCGTCGTATTTGCAATCTTCGGCACGTTCTCCGGCGTCCTACGCCGCGGCATGGCAGCTTAAAGGAGGGAACACTGAATGAGATCGCTTGGTCGTTTCTATCTGATCGCCGTACTGGTCTTCCTCTACACGCCGATCCTCGTGATGATGGCGATGGGCTTCAACGCCTCGCCGCTCTACGAACTGCCGTTCAGCTTCTCAACCCGCTGGTACGAGGCGCTTTGGAACAACAACATCCTGCTCACTGCTGGCATGAACAGTATCATCATCGCCGTCATTACGGCGGTTCTCGCAACCACACTTGGTACCATGGCATCTGTTGCCCTGTCGCGCAGCACCTTCCGGGGCAAGAGCTTCCTGCAGATCATGCTGCTGCCGCCGATCGCCATTCCGTGGCTGATCACCGGCACGGCGATGCTGATCTTCTTTTACTGGACCGGCATCGGCCGCGGCATGCACGCGATTATCATCGGTCACGTTGCACTTGCCATCCCTTATGTAGTCCTGGTGGTGGGAACCGGCTTCCGGACAATCCGGGCCGATCTCGAAGAAGCAGCCATGAGCCTGGGGTCTACACCCGTTCATGCGTTCTTCTCCGTCACCCTGCCGCTGCTTTACCCCAGCATCCTGGGCGCCGCCCTGTTTGCCTTCGCGGTCTCGCTCGACCAGTTCGTGATTTCCTATTTCCTCGCAACGCCCGGCTTCACCACGCTGCCGGTTCAGATCTACTCCTCGATCCGCAAGGGCTTCACCCCCGAAATCAACGCCATATCGACCGTCCTTCTGCTCGGCTCGATGACCGTGATCCTGATTTTCGCGCGCTTCGCCAAGCCCGGAGACACCCGTGACAAACGTTAACGTCAATTCCGTCGCCAAGACCTACGGCACCACGCCGGTTCTGGCCGATATCACCACAGAGTTCTCCGAGGGCTCGTTCACCAGCCTTCTTGGGCCTTCAGGCTCCGGCAAGACGACGCTCCTGCGCATCATCGCCGGCTTCATCAAGCCCAACCAGGGTGTGGTGACCATCGGCAGCAGGGATGTCACGAACGTACCCGTATGGGGCCGCAACATCGGCATGATGTTCCAGTCCTACGCGCTGTTCCCGCACATGACGATCGCCCAGAACGTGGCCTTCGGTCTCGAGCGGCGCGGCATCAGGGGTGCCGCAGCCCGCAAAGAAGTCGATCGCGCTCTCGAAATGGTTCGCCTGCCGGGCTTTGGCCACCGGATGCCAAAGCAGCTTTCGGGCGGCCAGCAACAGCGTGTAGCGCTGGCACGCGCCATTGTCATCAAGCCAAGCGTGTTGCTGCTTGACGAGCCGCTGTCCGCGCTCGACCGTAGGCTGCGGCAGGAGATGCAGGTCGAACTGCTGCGGATCCAGCGCGAGAGCGGCCTGACGACGATCTTCGTCACCCACGACCAGGAAGAAGCTTTGACGCTGTCCGACAAGGTAGCCATTCTCGACAAGGGTCGCATCGTTCAAATCGGCGCGCCCGAGACTGTCTACGAGAAGCCTCTGACGCGTTTCGCCGCGGAGTTTCTGGGTGATTCCAACTTCCTAGTCGGCACCGTCGAGAACGGTGCGGTGCGGCTTTCTGACGGCACGACGGTGCGCGGCGCAAGCCCCCTGCCCGGCAATGGGACCAAGGTCACGCTCGCAGTGCGCCCGGAGAAGATGTCGATCATGGCGGGGAATGCTGAAGGCAACAGCCTCACGGCGCGGATCACCACGGTCATCTACGCTGGACCGGTGCTCTCCTATCTCCTGGAGACCAAAGACGGTCTGCCACTAAAACTCTTCGTTCAGAACCGAGACGGCACCGTCCTCAAGGAAGGTGACAGCGTGACGCTGAACTGGTCGCCAGAACATACCGTCTGCGTTGTGGATTGACAATGACGAGGGCACCGTTGTCCCATAACACGTTGCATGCCGTCATCGACATGCAACGGCTCTTCGCCGAGGAAACGCCCTGGTTTACCCCAGCCCTCGCAAGCATCGTGCCGAATGTGCAGCGGCTTGCCGAGGCCAGGCCTGAAAGGACGGTCTTTGCCCGCTTCATCGTCGCGCAACGTCCCGAGGAGGCGAAAGGCCGATGGCAAGCCTATTATGAGCGCTGGAAAACGGTAACTCTGGACGAACTCGATCCGGTGATGCTGGATCTCGTTGCACCGCTGGCTGCGCTCGCGCAGCTGGGGTCAATCGTCGACAAGGAAACCTTTTCGATCTTCGGAGCTCCCGGCTTTATCGATCGTCTTGATAGCGAAGGCGTCGATACGCTTGTGTTCACCGGTGTCGAGACTGATGTCTGCGTGTATGCGAGCGCATTGGACGCGGTCGATATCGGCTACAGGGTGGTCCTCGCTAGCGACGCTCTGGCGAGCGGCGACATGACGGCACATGAGATGGTACGCGGCTGGCACCGAGGTTTTCGGAGCAGATTGAAATTTTGACAACTGAAGCCATTCTGGGTTTGTGGCCTGCATGACGTTGATTTGGACTGCCCGATTCGGCGGCGGCAAGCCCGGCTGAGAGACAAGATGGATATTCCAATCAAGGACAAGGCCCGGGGAGCGAAGGGTGCAGATATGGCAGCGAAACCGAACCACCCCCAATATGCACTGGGCGAGCAGATCGGCTTCTTCCTGCGCCAGGCGAACCAACGCCACGTCTCGATCTTCGCCAGCCTGATCTCCGAGAAGCTGACGACCACCCAATGGGCGGCGCTCGTCAAGCTCAAGGATCTGCAGCCCTGCTCGCAAGGTAATCTCGGCCGCGAAACGGCAATGGACATGGCGACCATCAAGGGGGTCGTCGACCGCCTCGTCAAGCGTGGCCTGGTGCACACCGCGCCCGACACCGCAGATGCACGACGCCTGGTCTTGACGCTGACCGACGAAGGCGAGGCCACTGTAGATCGTAATCTCTCCATCGCGCTGGAGATTTCGCAAGAGACCCTGGGGCCGCTGACAGCTGCAGAGCGCATGATGCTGATGGAACTGCTCCAGAAGATCTGTTGACGGCATCACATGTGGTCCGCGCCCATTCACTCAGACGGAGGAAGACACACCATGCCCGAAGCGGACGATGGGGAAATCCGATCGCTGGTCACCTCCATGACCACGAACGAGAAAGTCGCTCTCGTCAGTGGCCAAGGCCTCTGGAGAACAGCCGCAATCGAAAGACTGGGAATCGACTCGATTCTGATAACGGATGGCACCTACGGCGTGCGCTACTCGACAACCCAGATAGATGTCGGCACCGGCGATGAAGAAAGCCTCGCCGCATTCCTCGACCTGATTAACCAGCAGGCCGACGATAAAGGCGGCATGTTCGGCACGACGCAACCAGCCACCTGCTTTCCGAACGGCAATCTCGTCGGCTGCTCCTGGGATATGGACCTGCTGTATCGCATGGGCGAAGCGCTTGCTCTCGAATGCCGCAGCCTGGGAATCCATCTCCTGCTCGGACCGGGTATCAACACACGAAGGACGCCGCTCGCCGGTCGCGCCTATGAATATTACTCGGAGGATCCGGTCATTAACGGCGATCTTGCCGCCGCTCTGATTTCCGGCCTGCAGAACAAAGGTATCGGTGCCTCGCTGAAGCATTTTGCCTGCAATAACTCGGAAATCGATCGGACAACGACCAGTTCCGATGTGGATGAGCGAGCCCTGCGGGAGATCTATCTCGCAGGCTTCGAGCGGGCGATCCTCAAGAGCGCGCCCTGGACCGTGATGAGCGCCTATAATCCGGTGAACGGCGTTCAAGCGGCGGAAAACCACTGGTTGCTGAAACACGTCCTGAGGGATGAATGGGGATATAACGGGCTTGTCCTGTCTGACTGGCACGCGATCAAGGATCGGCCCGCATCCCTTGAAGCCGGTACCGACCTCGACATGCCGGAAAGCAAACCTCGCAAGGCACGGCTTCTGTTGGCTATCGAAGATGGCAAGGTCGCCGACGACATACTCGATCGGGCTTGTGAGCGGGTTATCGGCCTCGTCCGCCGCTGTCATGCCGAGAGGCTGCCCGCAGCCCCTGTCGATCTGGATCGCCATCACGCCCTCGCCCAACAGATCGCAGCTGAGTCCATCGTGCTGCTGCGCAACGAACAGCAGACACTGCCGCTCGATGCGGCTGCTACCGGCGAGTTACTCGTGGTGGGCGATGGCGCCTTGGTCCCGACGATCCAGGGATCGGGGTCAGCGACGACCAATCCTTATCGCGTCGACAGCCCCTTGGAGCGGATCGCAGCGCGTGCGGGAGAGCATCTGAAGGTACGTCATGTGCCTTTCCCGACGGCGCAAGGCATTCCGATGGAGAGTGAAACACAAGCCGTTCTAGATGCTGCAACGACAGCGGACGCAGTCATCATCTTCACCGAGAACGAGAAGTCGCGCAACGGCGAAGGCAATGATCGCGACACCTTGAAACTGGCGGCCGGCCACGACAGCCTGATCCGCTCGCTCACTGAGGCCGGCCGGAAAGTAATCGTCGTTCTAACGACGCCGGATGCGGTCGAAATGCCGTGGCTGGGTGCCACGCAGGCCGTGTTGGCCTGCTTTTATCCTGGCCAGGGCGGCGGCGAAGCCATTGCCCGCGTTCTGTTCGGCGAACAGAACCCTTGCGGAAAACTGACGACGACGATGCCCGTCCGCATCGAGGATATTCCGGGTTGGCACACTTATCCCGGCGAAAATGGCCGGCATGTCTACAGCGAAGGGATATTCATCGGCTATCGCTTCTACGACTTTAAAGCTGTGATGCCTCTGTTCGCCTTCGGCCATGGCCTAAGCTACACGCGTTTCTCTTACGAGAGCATGGCACTCGACAGGCAGGAAATCGGCCCGTCGATGGGCTGCAGGGTGAGCGTCACCATCCGCAACACCGGCGAAGTGGCTGGCAAGGAAATCGTCCAACTCTACGTCCGTCCGATAAAGCCCGGCCTCCGGCGGCCGATCCGGGAACTAAAGGCCTTTGCCAAGGTCGAGCTTCAACCGGGCGAAGCCAAGGTTGTGACCCTGACGCTTTCCGCGCGGGATTTCCAATATTTCGATACCGCGCGCGGTGCATGGGTGCTCGATGCAGAGGCTTTCATCATCGAGGCGGCGGCTTCCTCGCGCGATATCCGCCTCGAAAGCCGACTCGCTTGCCGTTCCCAGCGTTTCCCTCCGGCAGCCCTTTCCGCGCTTTCGCCGCCAGCGATGGTTTTCGCGAATGAATTGGCGATACCTGCGTTGACAGAATTGCTGGCAAGGAAGCTCCGCATCTCCGACGAGGAGGCGATAGCCATCCTCGAAAAGCTCAACGGCTCTTTCCTGGGCTTCTATGATACCTTGAGCTGGTATGTCGGTGACGCTATCAACGAAGCTGATATCACCGCGGTTCTGGACGCGCTGAATAGCACGACAGAAGGGATTTCCTCTTGATGCAATCCTTCGCCTCCGATGCTGCCATTGAACCTCCGCGACCGGCTTTCCTCACGGATGATCCTGGGGAGATATTGTGTTTTCGCGGCAGATGCTTTTTGACGAACGAACGGAGCGGCGCCTGTCACCCTTGTCGAAACTCGTGGCGGGGCAGTTCGAGTAAGGGGCGATTTCAGCCGAAAAGCAAAAGCCACAACACAGCAGCTTAGCGGTCGGCAAGCGCCCCACAACTAACCTTTGATGAGAATCGAACTTGCAACCCAGCGGCTTATGTCAGGCTGCAAGGCGCTCCGTTATCAACGGCCGATGTGAGGGCGCAAAGCAATCGTCCCCTCGCTCGGCAGCGACTCCACTCTTTTAACGACGACAATCTATAGCCAAAAAAATGAGATCTTTATGATGTGAAGGGAATCGAACCAACGACCATGTGGTTACAAAGCGTTCCCACCCTCAAATTTTCCAATAGTATGCATCGACTTAGCCTCGATAAAATGACCGATCGGGCGCTTGCGGCCCCCACGGGCGAACTGCAACGACATGCCGATCTCGGTTTCGCTTGGGAAGTGCAGCTTAAAAAACGCTTGGTGATTTTTCGAGCTCGAGGGCCATGCGCAACTCTCCAACCCGTTTTGACATCCATCGAAGAGGCGAAATATCGCCTTTCATATTGCGCGTTACAGTTGATGCGATAACATGCATCGGGCGTTCTTTCGGGGTGAGTACCGGTGTTTCTGCGTCAATCCGTCCTAGCCATCATGGCATCTGCAACCTTGTTCGGCGCGGCGCATGCGGACATGACGATACAGCGCATACCAATCGAAAACGCCGCTCCCGTTCTTCTGCTGAAGGGTGAATTCAGCCAATCCGACGATCCGCAGCAGCTCTCCCGGGAGGTCGCCGCAAGCGGCGCTAAGGCTGTTACCTTTGACAGCAACGGCGGCAACATCCTTGCAGCCATGGCCTACGGCAGGATGATCCGGTCGCTCGGGCTGGCGACCCTTCAGCTGCGTGCCAGCCAATGCGCATCCGCCTGCACGCTGGCGTTCGTCGGCGGGGTGATCCGGCAAGCAGAGCCGGGCGCCATCGGTATTCATCAATCTTCGTTTGCGCCAGGGGCCGGGCTCGACAGTCCCACAGCCGTAGCTGCGATACAGACGATGACCGCGCAGATAATGTCGTATTTTACGGAGATGGGCGTCGATCCGAAGCTGCTTCAGGTCAGCCTCTCCGTATCCAGCGACGATATGCGATATCTCACCGCCAGCGAGATGCAAAGCTATGGGGTAACGTTCGGCAACCTCAACGATATAGCCGGTCGGCTTGCCGCAGCAGGAGCGGCTGTGCCGGCAGTTTCCACGTCCGCGACGCATGAACCTGCCGCACAGACAGACGAGCAGAAGGCCAGTGCCTTCATATCTGCCTACTATGACGCTTGGTCTCGCGGAAACGCCGACGCGGTCGCATTCATGGAAAAGGCGTATGGCGATACCGTGGATTTCTACGGAAAAGCGACGCCTAAAGTTGAGGTGGTCACTGCGAAGCGCGACTTTGCGACACGATGGCCGATCCGGGCATACAGCGAAAAGCCGCAGTCTCTGAAGATCAATTGTTCCGATACCTGTAGGATCGAAGGAAATGTCGATTGGTACGCAAAGCGCGCCGGCGATCGCATATCATCGGGGACGGCGGAGTTCGCCTTCGTCTGGGATGTGAAGACCGGAACAATCGTATCGGAGAGCGGAAAGGTTAGCGAGACCGACAAAGGAGCCTCCGCGCCGGTCCGCCTGATATCGCAGTGGCAAGAACAAAACGGAGCATGCCGCGGCGGTAGCGGAGATTCGGCTGAAACACTGGCAGCCTGTGATCGGCGCGAGCGTATCACAGCGAAGCTTCAGACCGTCGGCTGGTGCTTCGGTCGCAAAGGCGAGTATGGCTATCAAATGGACTGGCATGCGTGTGACGCCACATCATCCCAGCCAATAGCCACGGAGGCGAACGCATCGGCCGTATCAAGCGTTGTGCGCAAAAACCCGGCCGACTTTCCGACCTCAGGTCGATTTGCCGGAAAGACGATGCTGCCGGACTTCAAGGGCCGAGATCGTCAGTTCAATTCCTTCAGAACGCGTATCCGTGACGGGATGCGCCAGGGCCCCAACTTCGCGGGGCACTACACCCTCATTCAGATCGGCTGCGGAACGGGATGCTCCTTCGCGATCGTCGCCGACAACAAGACTGGCCGGCCGGTGAGTTTCCCACGCGGCGGCGAAGCCAACATGTATCTTGCATTGGAATACAGTCTCGAAAGTCGCTTGCTTGCCGCTCAATGGTTCAGCTACGATGCCGGCCGCTGCTTCCTTGAGTATTTCGACTTTGATCGCGATGAATGGAAGTCTCTGGCTAAGGCCGACATCGGGAATAACGATACCTGTTTCAAGACGATCGAAGAAAATCTTCGCTGATCCCTCGGAGTGCTGGAAGTGAAAACTGTTATCCGAGGCTCGAATAGCCGCCCACCTCGATCCAGAATTTCCGTGCCCCAGTAGGATTGATCTAATCCGGAGCTCCCCGCAACTGCTTTGGACCGTCTGTCGATACGGGATCTGCCGGACGGGCATTCTCGACATAGAGACCATAGCGGGTGCCGTAGCCGGCAACACTTAAGCGCATGCCAGGTGCAAGGCTGTGTCTAAAACTATCCGGAAAGCCGCACAGTTCTCTGAACATCAAGGGCATTCCTTCGAGTTTGATCGGTCGGCGGCAGCCTTTGCTCTCAAACCCGTCAATTTGCACCACCATGTAAGGCAGCTCCACATGCGCCCCGATGAACAGCGGAAAGATCATTGGCACGATAAGGATGGCGATATTCCTACCAGCGGCGAAGGCGAGCAATGCCGCGCCTCCGACGATAATTGGGTAATCATCGCGTATTTCCCGGTAGGCTCGCAGTACCAGAACATAAATTGCCGCCGATACCAGACCGATCGCAACACTCGGTATGCTCATCAGCGCCGCCCACTCTTTCGACGGCAGAAATAATGGAATGAACACACCGACGATCATCGGCACCGCGACACCGATCCATAGCCAAAGCCAAAGCAATTTCCCGGCAAGCCAAGGAAGCTTCCGCCGTGCTTGACGCTGTTCGCCACGTGTTCTCGCCGGTCTATTCGCAGCGATAATACGCCTCGCCTCCGCCGCGGTCATGGCGTGCGGGTAACGCGGCGGCACCTCGATTTTGCCGGACGCGATCCAGCGCTTGATTTGCTTGATCTGGTTATCCGAGGCAGGATCGTGGATCTTGATCCACGCCGACAGCTCTTTATCGTCGCCCAGCGCGCCTTCCGGGATCGTCTGTTCGGTGCGGAGTGCAATCCATTTCGCACGCTCGATTTTTGTCGAAGAGGGCCGACGAACTGTCATGCGTTTGCGCTGGCTTCGTCAGGCTTTTTGATACCGCACTTCTTCATAAGCAACTTGCATCCTCTCCTTACCGAAATCTCGTTAAGATTGCCGTAGTCAGTTATGGTGAAAGAGCGCCCGCAGCACAATGCCTTGATCGCCGGATCTCTGGTCAGTCGTGCAATTTCATGACACTTACTGGCCAGCTATGGTGCGGCCAGTTCAGAGCGATAAGCTTCAGTGATCTGTCGCAGCCATCTGCGCCATTTCGTCATCAGGTATGCGCAGGATCCCGTGCTCCGCCACATCGAATTAGGCATTGCCAGAACCGCCTGGCATTGCGCAAGCGGCTTTCAATTGCGATGAACAGCGAAACCTGTTTATCTGATGAGAAATTGCAAGTGGCTGGACAGCAAAAGGCTGCGTTTGAGATGGCCCCTTATCTGCTATTATTTTTCATCTTCGTCACATGCGGCCTCGTCAATATGACGCGCCCTCGAAACTCCATTAGACCAGTGACTGACCGAGACATCGAGAACGCTTACAAAGCGGCTTTCAAAATTGAATCCAAGGAGACTATGGAGCGACGAAAGCTCATAAGCCTCCTTCTGGTGATTGTATTGCTCATCGACATGCTCCTCATCGTGTGGATAGTTCGCTTCGCCTACTAAATAGGCTCGCTAAACGCCACGAGGCCCCTGGATGCGCGGGGCAGCCTCCCCACGGACGTCGAAATTTTGGCCTTTCCACTTCATTAACCATATGAATTAACGCTGTTCTTTTCTGTATCGGAAGCAAACACGCCTCTCGCTACCGCCACTTCGAATGATGGTGCGAACCACTCATCACCATCGATAAGTACCCCTTATCGGAAGTGAGATAGTCCACCCGTTGACCAATCCGGCGTGAATGACTATGGTTCGGGGAAAGGGTCGCCAAGCGGCCACCGTCACAGGGAGTCTGCCATGACCGTCACCGTCAAGGTCGCCGAAGCCAAAACCCACCTGTCCGAATTGCTGGCGCGCGTCGAGGCCGGCGAGGACATCATCATCGCTCGCGGTAACGATCCAATCGCCCGTTTGGTCGCCATCGACGAGCGTCGCCAACGCCTGGCCGCCATCGAGGCGGTCCGTGCGCTGCGCGTTCAGGCCAAGCCCGTCACGCAGGACGAAATTCAGGCCTGGAAGCAGGAAGGCCGTCGCTGATGGCCTTCGTCGTCGATGCCTCGATCGCCGGCGCCTGGTTGCTGCCGGACGAGGAAAACGTGATCGCCGAACAGGCGATGGCGCGTTTGGCCGACGAGGACGCCTGGGCGCCCGACCTGCTGCGCCACGAGATCCGCAGCATCCTGTTGAGCGCCGAACGACGTGGCCGGATTTCCGACGATCTCATCCATTCGGCGCTGGCGCGTTTGCGCGCGCTGCCGCTGAAACTCGTCGGCCCCGGCGACGACATTGAGGTCGTCCGGCTGTTGCGCCAGTATCGTCTCAGCGCCTATGACGCGGCCTATCTTGCCCTGGCGCTGCTCGAGCAGCTGCCGCTGGCCACGCTCGACCGTAGATTGGCCGAGGCGGCCCGTGCAGAAGGGATCACACTTTTCGGAGCGGCTGGGGATAAGCACTGATCAGATCTCCGGCCGCTCCGAAAACTGAGTTTAATGGCGCTCGGAGGACTCGCGCGTGACAGGTGACCGTGAGGGACAGATTTCGAACCGCATAGAGACACTCGACACGATCGCCGCAGTGCTGCCGATCGAGCGGCGCGACAAGCTCGCCGAACTGCTGACCGATCAGGACGTCGAAACGCTCCGCCATCTCGTCAATGCGGGCATGGGCGAAAATACGTTGCGGGCACTGACGTCCGACCTCGCTTATCTCGAAGCCTGGTCGCTGGCGGCCGTCGGCAGCCCCCTCCCCTGGCCGGCGCCGGAGGCGCTGCTGTTGAAATTCGTCGCCCATCATCTGTGGGATCCGGCACGACGCGAAAGCGATTCCGAACACGGCATGCCAGCCGAGGTCGACCGAGAATTGCGGGACGGCGGCTTTCTCCGGTCGATCGGGCCGCACGCGCCCGACACGGTACGGCGACGGCTGGCCAACTGGTCGACGCTAACCAAGTGGCGCGGTCTCGATGGCGCTTTCGCCTCCCCTGCCCTTAGGTCGGCCATCCGTCTCTCGGTGCGCGCCGTGCCGCGGCCACGCCGCCGCAAGAGTGCCAAGGCGGTAACCGGCGATGTGCTGGCCAAGCTGCTGGCGACCTGCGGCAGCGACAGCCTGCGCGATCTCCGCGACCGTGCCATCCTGATGGTCGCCTTCGCCTCCGGCGGTCGTCGGCGCAGCGAAGTCGCCGGCCTGCGAAAGGACCAGCTGACGGTCGAGCCGCCGGTGAAAGCAGAGGACGGGAGCGCGCTGCCCTCGCTGTCGATTCACCTCGGTCGCACCAAGACCTCGGGCGCCAATCAGGATGAGGTCGTCTATCTCACCGGCCGGCCCGTCGAGGCGCTGAACGCCTGGCTGGCGGCTGCGAAGATCGACGGCGGCAGTGTGTTTCGGGCGATCGATCGTTGGGGCAATGTTTCCAAGCGGGCGCTCGATCCGAAGGCGGTCAACGATATCGTCAAGCAACGGGCGGAACTGGCTGGGCTGGATCCGGGGGAGTTTTCGGCGCACGGGCTGCGATCCGGTTATCTGACCGAGGCAGCTAACCGAGGTGTGCCGCTGCAAGAGGCGATGCAGCAATCGCTACATAAGTCGGTGACGCAGGCAGCCAGCTACTACAACAATGCGGAACGAAAGAACGGTCATGCCGCTCGTTTGATGGTTTAGGTCATTGGCGAAAAGTGCGCTCTGGCTGTCGGAATTTAAACAGGAAGGGAATGTCCCCCGTCTATCCTCTCGATAAATTTCATAATCGCGCCGGTCCGAACCCAGTTTCGCGTTGGTGTCCATTCATTCCGTCGGAAATGGATTTCGAATTTCGCATTGATGCGCTAGAGACACGCCGTATCGATTTGGTTGGCCTGACCTGCGTGACGTGTTTGCGCCCGCGGTCTGGCCGTTTAGCTTGAAGTTTTGCGGGTCCACAATGTCCAAGAAGGGTTCAGTCCGATTCTGCCGCTGGGTCATCGCGTTGCTGGCGCTGTCTGGCATAGCCATCTCCTATGCCGCCATCATACCCGCAGCGCATATCTCGCGATTGAGGCTGACTATGAATTTTCTCAGCTATTTTACGATCCAAGCCAATATCCTGCTGGTTATGGCGCTGCTGTCGGCCGAAATCGCCCCAGCATCGATGATCGGACGATGGGCCAAGCGCTCGTCAACGAAAACTGCGCTCATGATATATGTAGGGGTTGCGGGCGGCATCTATGTGTGGATGCTTAGGAGTGTTTGGCACCCGCTTGGCTGGCAATTGCGAGGCGATCAGCTGCTTCATTACTGCATTCCCATACTTGCTACATTGGACTGGTTGTTTCGGGTTGAGCGTGACAGGCTTTTTTGGCGTGACGCGATCTGGTGGCTGTTCTTTCCGGCACTCTACTCGGTGTATTCGCTGGTTCACGGTCACTTCTCGGGCTTTTATCCCTATCCCTTTTTGGACGTGAGCGACATCGGCCTGCAGGCTGTTTTGGCCAACATGGCTCTCTTAGGCGTGTTGTTCCTCGTCCTAGGAGCTGCAGTCATTCTTGTCGATCGTATCGCGGCCAAGGTCGGCCCGCGCCGTGAACTTATCGGATCCGCAGGCGGGCTCCCACCTGCCGATGGCTAGATGTAGCGGCGTACAATCATCTGAGTTTTGGCGCGATCTTACTGCCAATTTTGACGCGGTTCGCGGGTGGTGGCTCAACGATCCTGGCTCGATAAGTCCGGGCCCAAGCGAGAAAGTCCCTTCAAGCTGAACGCCGCCACACCCGCTATTCACTGAACATGCCAGCCCAGAGCGATAGAAGAGGAACGTACTGAAACCGCCTCCTTCCATTCGATCCGACGAGTGTGTTATCAAGCGGCTAAGGCGGAACGGCTTGATCTGTCGCTGGCCGGCCGTTAGCGTGATGCGGCGATCAATCTGCAAAGACACGAGGGTTATTATGCCGACTGGCAAGGTTAAGTTCTTCAACGCCGACAAAGGCTATGGTTTCATCACGCCAGAATCCGGAGGAACTGACGTATTCGTACATGTCTCCGCCCTGCAATATGGCGATACACTGAGAGAAGGACAGTCCGTCTCCTACGATCTGGGCCAGGATCGAAAGACCGGGAAGTCAAAGGCGGAAAACGTCAGACCACTTTGAAGACCATAAACTTACCACCACCCGAACACTCGGGTGGTGGCGCCCGTGATGTCTCTTCAATAAAGCCAAGCGCTGAGCGCGATGTGCGCAATCTGATATGGGCGGCGGTTCTGGCCGCCTACGCCATTGCTCTCTACCAGGAAATCCGCGGGCTTTTGAAACCAAATGTTCCCGCGACCGCGCTCCGGCGCGCGGCGGGTGCCACCGTTCATTCCAAGCGCTACTGCCTCGCGAGCTCAACCGGGTTCACTGCGCCATGACATAGATGGAGCGGTTTTGGAACCGTTAGGTGCCGAGGGCCGGATGATAGCGCACAGCAGTTTCCTTGCATTGAAACAATAGCGCCAAAAGACCGAGGCGTCCGCCAGAGGAAGCAGTCCCGATAACATCTGCGATATCGATGAGTGCGCGAATACGAGAGGCACTCCTCGGCGGCCCGCCGGCTAAATAACGCGTCCGATTCTGCCGAAAGACCCACATAAATTCGCAGATGCTATCGCATGCGGGATGGCTAAGACGGCCCGCTTTTTCAAAAGCGAAACCCGAGTCACGCGCCGATGTTTCACCCCATCCGAGTGGCCTTGCAATGAAATCGAGCACAGAGACCAAAGTTTGCCGCGGCAAACTTTATTCGAAGATGCACGCTCTCACCGCGATCGGGCCTTCAACGGAACGTTGATCAAAAGCCCCAGCGATAACCCGCTCATCTCGGCTCACCTGGTTGAGTTTATGAAGCACGCCCTCCGGGATTCAAGCGATCGCCGACCCTGGATGCTCCTGCCTATCACAAACGCCGATGTCCCACTGTGTTCGACTGACCCAGTCGCGCCATGGAGCGCAGAGACCAAAGTTTGCCGCGGCAAACTTTTATCCGGTACGCGCACCCTCACCTCCATTGGCCTTCAACAAAGCCATGATCATTGGCCCAAGTGAAAATTCGCCAATCTCGGCTCGCCTCGTCAGATCGCGCAAATAACCTCCGGCCGAATTGATGAAGTTCGTCCGCTCCAGGATGCAGGCCATCGCCACTGCAGCATTTTCCTGCCCCATCACCTCGCAAGCATGTTGATACGCAGACGGGCTGACCCCAAGCATCGAACGAACGACGATCGCCGCCGACATTAGATCGCGCCAACTTGCAATCAGACCAGCTGGGCCATAGTCCACAATCTGGGGGCAAGCTTTTAGCACGATCCCCAAGGGGAAAGCCTTCAGCGCCCCACTCGCCGGTCGCTGCTCTTTACTCGATTTCGCCCCCTGCTCGTTTCGAGAGCATGGTTCAAATTCAGAAGGGTATTCGGGTTTTGAATTCTGTATGTGCAGCCCATCATGGGCAGCATTGATGCTAATATTTTGTGGTTTGTCATGCATTTCCAATCGGTTGAGTACTTCTTCACGAAGAAGCTCCATCTCGTCTAAAATACCTGCGACGTCATTTGCCTTCGGCGAGCGTGGTAGCCGTGCGACCAAGGCAATATAAATCGCCTCGACGGCCTCCCAATCGCCGTCCGCACCCTCTTCCAATGCTGCCGATATGAGCTTTCGGACGTCGCGCCGGCAGATCGTAAGGGCTTCCTTCGCTTTTCTGAAGGCCGCGCGTGCCCCGACGACGTCGTTGGCCATCATCGCCAGCTCATCTGAGCGAGCCAGAAGCGGAGAAAGATCGAAACCATAAGCGGTTTCGATCGCGCCCTCTTCGTCCTTTCGTGCATATCGTTTGCCGTTTGCGCTGTCCCGGCGGACAATAAGACCGGCGTCGACCAGAAGCGCCAAGTGCCGCCGCAATGTCGCGCCGGCCATGCCATGGGCCCGGAGCATAAGCTGTGCGTTTGATGGGAAAACAATCAGCTGCGCACCCTCGCGGAGCTCATTATCCGGATGGAAGCTTAGGAGCGCATCGAGAACCGCAAGGCTGCGGTCTTGAAGACCAAGGCGTTCCCTAGCTTCTGAGGCATCTCGAAAGACCTTCCACTTCTGCGCAGTTTTGCCCGCTTCGATTTCTGCCACTGACTGTTGCCGGCGCACGAGCGCAAGCGTCACCGGCCGCCGCCCAAACGGCGTTGTCACACTCCCGGAATGCATTTTCTTTCACCTTTCGAAAGGCAAAAGAAAAGCGCTCACCAAAAACGGTGCCAAAGACTCTTGACGATGATTCCCGGAAATGCGAATCTCTGCTTCGCTACAAGTGAGATGAGGCTTCCGGAACGGCGACGTTTTGGGGCCTTTTCTTTTTGCGGTTACTCTCCGTTTTTCGGTTGATCCGATTGTTTTGAGCGAAATTCATCGAACAGCGTCGGTAGGCGTTCGAGAACGAAGGCCGCAAACTCCGGTGATGTTTTTCGATCGATGGAAATATCCAGCTTGCTTCTGCTCGCTCTGATCTGACCAAGACGAAGGCCATTTGGCGTCGCCCAGTCGTCGGCAGGCTGAACCGCAGAGCGGGGCTTAATTTCCTTCATGATCGCCTTGAAGCGTTCGTCAGAGGGGAGGGCCCTTATCTGTGGCGAGCCGCTGATCTCGATCGCGTTATCTATGTTGCTGCCGACAGCAAGGTAGTCAGCAAAATCGACCCAGCTCCGGCGCCCAATGCCGGGCGCCGGGCCAATCGCCTCGATGAGTTCAGCCGGAACACGAGCCACGACCGACAACATCAGAGACAGATCTCCCTTCTGCACCGATAGAGCCGACATGATGGTGTCGCGGGTGAAACGGGCTTTGAGCTGATCGGCAAAGCGCGCTTTCTCGATGTAGGTGAGATCCTGGCGTTCGTTATTTTCTTGTCCTTGCGCAATGACCAGTTGCTCATCCGACAGTTCGCGGACGACAGCCTTGACGGGCCGTCCGAGCTCGGTGACGGCACGCAGACGACGGTGACCAAACGCCACCTGATACCGACCGGCGTGCTCAGGGTGGGGGCGCACCAGGATCGGCACCTGTTGGCCTTGCTCGCGGATCGCGGCAACGAGGCTATCGATGTCACCCGGCATGCGATCGCGTACAAAGGACGGATCGATCTGGGAGACATCCATTTCGACGACGGCCTGGCCTTCCGCCAACCGCTTTTCGATATCATCAGCCCGACGACTGCGGTCGTTGAGGTCGCCAAGCGATTTCGTGACGGCCGACATCGGCTTCGTCCTGGCGAGCAGAGGACGCTCGAAGTCTACGGGCCCCTCTGCCTCGACAGGATTGGCGTTGGGTTTCAGATTCGCAAATATGTCCTTCCGGCTCATGCTGCTCTGCCCCATGCTTTCTTAATCAATGCCTCGATCTCACCATTGACATTGTTCATAGACTCGAGCGCCCGATCATAGGTCGTGCGCGTGAACTGACCGCGGTCGACTTCGAACAGTGTCTGGTTGGTGAGGCCTGCATCAGAGATTGCGGTGCTCTTCAACATCGGATTGATCATGACGTTTTCAGCAAACATCGACCGCAGGAATGCGACCATTTGGTTCTGAGGGCCGTCGGTCGGTTCGAAGCGGGTGATCAAATACCGCATCCACTTGTGGCGATCCTCGGCTCCCGATGCCGATATCTCCTCGAGAAGATCGCTCGTCATCGACAGGAACTGATTCATCGACATGACGTCGAGCATCTGTGGATGAACCGTAATCAAAACAGACGTCGCGGCAGTGAGCGCCGACAGGGTAAGAAAGCCAAGTTGGGGAGGGCAATCAATCACCACGACATCGTAATTTTCTTCGACCTGCGCGATCGCCGCCTGGACACGCGCGAAGAACAGCGTATCTCCGGCCTGTCTCGTCATCAGAGCGCGCGGAGTGTCGTGCTCAAATTCCATCAGTTCAAGGTTACCCGGGACAAGATGGAGGTCGGGAATATAGGTTGAGCGGACCACCTCGCTCATGTGGCGCTGCTCTTCGTCGTAGCGAATGGC
Source organism: Martinezella calliandrae (assembly GCF_030272695.1). Classification (GTDB taxonomy): domain Bacteria; phylum Pseudomonadota; class Alphaproteobacteria; order Rhizobiales; family Rhizobiaceae; genus Rhizobium; species Rhizobium calliandrae. The sequence goes on along the minus strand of NZ_JARFYN010000011.1, from coordinate 33,751 downwards.
GCCATAGAGCGTCTCGTTGGGACCGACATGAATTTCCGGCTGGTTGCCGAATAACGCGGAGAGACTAGCCTGGGGATCCAAGTCGATAGCAAGAACGCGGAAACCACGCAGAGCGAGATATTGCGCGAGATGGGCGGACGTCGTCGTCTTACCCGACCCGCCTTTGAAGTTCATGACCGCGATCACCTGCAGATCCTCGCCGTCCCGACGATGCGGCAAATAACGGCCACTGGCCCGTGAGCCCTGTTCCAGATGCTTTCGAAGGGCAGCAATGTCGTCGACCGAGTACATCCGGCGTCCGCCGGCACCCTGCGCGACATTAAAATCAGGCATTTCAGATGCCACGGTGCGCAAGTACCCTTCAGCAACACCGAGGAGCTTGGCGGTTTCGGCGGGCGAAAAAGTGCGAATGCCCTTACGTGCATGCGGCGGAAAGATATTCATATGATGCGCCTGCAACTGCGCTGAAAGCGTTGAAGCGTGACGCGCAATCACGGACCTCAGTCCGGGATATTTCGTTATCTTCGCTTCTGCGGTCTCTGCCATAATGTTGCCTGTTCGCTTTATCTGCGGTTTTTCGCGAACCACTCGCTCAACTCCGCACCTGGGCAGTAAGGCCCGATTCTCATTTATTGGCAAGAAAAATAGGGTTAACAAAACCTTAGCGGCAATTCCAATGACAAAAGGTTTTTGGCCGCGCATTTCGGCTTACCCTTTAAATGCAATAACTTAGAGAGCGAGGTGCGCCGAAAACTTAGCTCCTATCTCTTGTGGATCATTGCAACTCCCGGTCTGAAGTAGTCTGCAGTTACCATTTCCGAAGGCGACGCCAAAACGAATCTGAGCCCGACTCGGTATCGCAATTATCCCCAAAGTTCGTCGCTGCACTTCAAAATCAAACGCTGCTGAATGGCCGCGCCCTGCTGAAGGAGACGGCACGTCCGCGAGAAGGTCGCGCCGACCAACACCCCAGGCGCCTGTCGAGCGGAGATATTGTTGAAAGGCGTTGGCTGCGCCAACTCGCATTTGTGCGAGCGGATCAGTTACAGCCGTCAACGCGCCAGATCGACACCAACCTCCGCTAACACTTTTGCGACTAGATTGCGCGACCGCCGTCCGGCAAATCTCTGTCCGTCGCCATCTAGGAGATTTGCAAGATGCATGTCATCGCCATCCGCAATCCAAATAGCCCGGCAGAACATCATATCCTTGATCAGATGCATTGCCTCAGAGCGCGCATCTTTCAAGGCCGCCTCGGCTGGGACGTCCGTTCGGTCGATGGCCGCGAATTTGATCAATTCGACCTGATGTCGCCCACCTACATCATTACCTTGGGGGTCGGGGATGCCGTTATCGGCTGCGCGCGCCTCTTGCCCGCGGTCGGGGCCACCATGCTTGCCACCGTATTCCCGCAACTCCTTCGCGGCGGCAAACTCGTCGCACATGAGCAAATGATCGAAAGCTCGCGATTCTGCGTCGATACAAGCTGCGCAGACGGTAGGGGTGCCTCGCTTCACCACGCGACCCTGACCATGTTCGCGGGTATCATCGAGTGGTGCCGTCTGAACGGCTTCGTCGAAATTGCCACTGCGACCGACGTCCGGTTCGAAAGAATTCTCGGCCGCGCCGGTTGGCCGATGCAGCGACTCGGAGAGCCTCTGACCGTCAATGAAACGCTGAGTGTCGCGGGCATCCTGCCTGCTGACCGCGCGAGTTTCGAGCGATTGAGGCCCAATGGCTACTCGTCTGGCTTCGTCGCGCACAGGCATGAGGCGGCTTGATATGACGAGTAACCCATACCCGTCGCTCCCCCGCCTTGTCAGCAAGTTGCAGAACGCCCTCGGCGACCATCTCTGCGTCGCCCTTGACGATCCGAATGTTGTCGAGATCATGCTCAATCCGGATGGACGGCTCTACATAGAACGTCTTGGCCAAGGCATGGCCGCCTCCGGCGAAATGTCTCGGGCCGCGGCCGAGACTGTCATCGGCAGCGTGGCGCATGCACTCAATACCGAGGCCGACGACACTCGACCGATCATATCGGGAGAGTTGCCGATCGGCGGGCACCGCTTCGAAGGTCTTCTACCGCCCGTGGTCGCGGGTCCATCTTTCACCATCAGACGTCGGGCGTCACAGCTCATCCCTCTCGAGGACTATGTGAGCAAAGAGGTGATGACCGCCCATCAGGTGTCGGTCATTCGCAGCGCCGTCGCCTCCAAGCTGAATATTGTCGTCGCGGGCGGAACGGGTTCCGGGAAAACCACGTTGACGAATGCTATCCTTGCGGAAATCGCCGCACAGGCGCCGCAAGATCGCCTCGTCATCCTGGAGGATACGGCAGAAATACAATGTTTCGCCCAGAATGCGGTGTACCTGCACACGAGCGACGCCGTCGACATGTCGCGATTGCTGAAGAGCACGATGCGCTTACGGCCGGACCGCATCGTCGTGGGAGAGGTAAGGGACGGTGCGGCGCTCACCCTTCTTAAGGCCTGGAATACGGGGCATCCGGGCGGGGTCGCGACCATCCATTCGAACTCCGCGCGCTCGGCGTTGCAGCGCCTCGAGCAGCTCACGGCAGAGGCAAGCCAGCAGCCGATGCAGGCCGTGATTGGAGATGCCGTCGATCTCATCGTTTTTATCGAGCGAACGCCCCGCGGTCGACAGGTGTCGGAAATCCTTCATGTCAGCCGCTTCATTGGCGGCCAATATCAAATCGAGCCCTACGCAGAGGAGGGTCGTGATGCGGCCTGAAATTAAGTTTTCAAGTCAATGGCTTTCGGCAACCGCCGCGGTTCTTATTGCGCGACCAGCCTTCGCAAGCTCGGGAGGCGGCGGCCTACCGTGGGAGGGACCGCTCCAGCAGATACAGGAATCCATCACTGGCCCCGTCGCCGGATATATAGCGCTCGCGGCCGTCGCTATCGCCGGCGGCATGCTGATCTTCGGCGGCGAACTCAACGATTTTGCCCGGCGCCTAGTGTACATCGTTCTCGTCGCCGGCGTTCTTCTCGGCGCGACCCAAATCGTCGGGCTCTTCGGCGCAACGGGAGCATCGATTGGTATGTCATCTGATAGCGGTCCGGCGACGGTAGGGGAGGGGGCTCATGGCTGACACTCGTACCGAACTTCGAAGCAATCGCATCCACAGAGCGCTCTCGCGTCCCAACCTTCTCATGGGCGCCGATCGGGAAGTGGTCCTGATTACCGGCTTGGCGGCCGTCATTCTCATCTTTGTCGTCATGACCGCATACTCGGCCGTCCTCGGGCTCGGCCTGTGGACCGTGATCATCGGCTTGCTCAGAATGATGGCGAAGTCGGATCCGCTTATGCGTCGGGTCTATATCCGCCACATCTCCTATCAACCCTATTACAAACCAACAACTTCGCCGTGGCGCAGATATTGAGGAGCCCATGATGGTCGCGCTGAAACGCTTTCGCACGAGCGGCCCCTCGTTTGCCGATCTCGTCCCTTATGCCGGGTTGATCGACAATGGCGTCCTACTTTTGAAGGACGGGAGCCTGATGGCGGGCTGGTATTTTGCCGGCCCAGATTCGGAAAGCGCTACCGATCAGGAGCGGAACGAACTCTCGAGACAAATCAATGCGGTGTTATCGCGGCTCGGGAGTGGCTGGATGATCCAGGTTGAGGCGGTTCGCATTCCCACCATCGATTACCCGTCCGCGGGTAGTTGTTATTTTCCGGATGCAGTGACGCGAGCCATCGACGCCGAGCGCCGCGCCCATTTCGAGCGCGAACACGGACACTTCGAAAGCAAGCATGCAATTGTGCTCACCTATCGGCCCCTCGAACCAAGGAAGTCGGGTCTCACGAGGTATATCTATTCCGACGAAGCGAGCCGGAAGGCGTCGTTTGCCGAGACAGTTTTGCACTTTTTCAAGATGACGATCCGGGAGGTCGAACAATATCTGGCGAACTCGCTCTCAATCCAGCGCATGCAAACGCGCGAGATTTCGGAGAGGGGAGGGGAAAGAACCGCTCGCTATGACGAGCTGCTGCAGTTCGTTCGTTTCTGCATCATCGGCGAAACCCACCCGCTTCGTATTCCCGGTGTCCCCATGTATCTCGACTGGGTCGCCACCGCCGAGCTCGAACATGGTCTGACACCGAGGATAGACAATCGTTTTCTAGCCGTGATTGCGATTGACGGGCTACCTGCCGAAAGCTGGCCCGGGATCCTGAACAGTCTGGATCTGATGCCGCTCACATATCGCTGGTCATCCCGCTTCGTGTTCCTGGATGCTGAGGAGGCGCGTGCCAGGCTGGAACGGACCCGAAAGAAATGGCAGCAGAAGGTGCGCCCCTTCTTCGACCAGCTCTTTCAAACGCAAAGCCGTTCAGTCGATCAGGATGCATTGAGCATGGTCGCCGAAACTGAAGATGCGATCGCTCAGGCATCCTCCCAGCTCGTCGCCTATGGCTATTACACTCCGGTCATCGTGGCATTTGATAGGGACAGGGCCGCGTTGCAGGAAAAAGCGGAAGCAATCCGTCGGCTGATCCAGGCTGAAGGCTTTGGCGCTCGCATCGAGACGCTGAACGCGACCGATGCCTACCTCGGAAGTCTTCCGGGCAATTGGTACTGCAATATTCGCGAGCCGCTGATCAATACCAGCAATCTGGCAGATCTGGTGCCACTGAACTCCGTTTGGTCCGGCAATCCGATCGCGCCATGCCCATTTTATCCGGACCATTCGCCGCCACTGATGCAAGTCGCCAGCGGCTCGACGCCGTTTCGCCTCAACCTGCATGTCGACGATGTCGGCCACACCTTGATCTTCGGGCCGACCGGATCAGGCAAATCCACGCTGCTGGGGTTGATTGCCGCGCAGTTTCGTCGCTATCAGTCGGCGCAGATCTTCGCCTTCGACAAGGGAAATTCGCTATTGCCGCTGACGCTGGCCGCTGGCGGCGACCACTACGAGATTGGCGGATACGGCGCGGACGGGGCAACACGGCTCGCCTTCTGCCCACTGGCTGAGCTTGAAAGCGATGGTGACCGGGCCTGGGCGGCGGAGTGGCTTGAAATGCTGGTCGCCCTTCAAGGGGTCGCTATCTCTCCCAACCACCGCAATGCGATCTCCAGACAGACTGCTTTGATGTCCACCGCGCCCGGTCGCTCCCTGTCGGACTTTGTCAGTGGCGTGCAAATGCGGGAAATCAAGGACGCACTGCATCATTACACCGTGGATGGCCCGATGGGACAGCTTCTCGACGCTGAGAAGGACGGGCTGCTGCTCAGCGCGTTTCAGACCTTTGACATCGAGCAGTTGATGAACCTCGGTGAGCGCAATCTGGTTCCCGTGCTCACCTACCTCTTCCATCGCATCGAGAAGCGCCTCGATGGAAGGCCGAGCCTCATCATACTGGATGAGGCCTGGCTGATGCTCGGGCATCCGGTGTTTCGCAGCAAGATCCGTGAGTGGCTCAAGGTCCTGCGCAAGGCCAATTGCGCTGTCGTACTTGCGACGCAGTCGATCTCCGATGCCGAGCGGTCCGGAATCATCGATGTGCTCAAGGAGTCATGCCCGACAAAGATTTGTCTGCCGAACAGATCGGCACGAGAGCCGGGCACGCGCGAGTTCTATGAGGGCATCGGGTTTAACGACCGTCAGATCGAGATCGTTTCGACCTCGATCCCGAAGCGCGAATATTACGTTGCAAGCCCCGAAGGCCGTCGACTGTTCGACATGTCGCTTGGTCCGGTCGCTTTGAGCTTTGTCGGCGCATCCGGCAAGGAAGCTCTCAAGCGCATAAGGGCCCTCAAGTCCACACATGGCCAGGAGTGGCCTATTCATTGGCTGCAATCGCGAGGAGTCCAAGATGCTGCGGCGTTGCTTGCGTTCGAATAGATGGCTCAGCGGAATTACCGCTCTTGCCTTGATGGTCAGTGATGAACCATCTCGCGCAAGCGGCGCACTCGAAGGCGCGACCGAATTCACGCAAATTCTCAATAATGGGGAGCTGGTCTCCCTCGTCGGTCAATCCGGTGAACAGATCCAGAACCAGATCACGCAGATCAGTCAGCTCGCCGAGCAAATCGAAAATCAGCTGAAGATCTACGAGAATATGCTGCAGAACACCGCGCAGCTCCCCAATCACGTCTGGGGAGAGGTCGAGGGAGACCTCGACCAACTCAGAGGGATTGTCGCGCAAGGGCAGGGCATCGCATTTTCGATGGGAAATGCCGATGATATCCTCAAACAGCGTTTCAAAAGTTATGCCGATCTCAAGACCAACCTTCCAAACGCCACAAGCTTCTCGTCATCTTACCAAGACTGGTCCGACACCAATCGCGATACGATTGCCGGCACCCTCCAGGCTGCCAGTTTGACAGCAAACCAATTCGACAGCGAAGAGGATACGATGGCCTCGCTTCGCTCGATGTCGCAGAGTGCGGACGGGCAGATGAAGGCGCTGCAGGTCGGACATGAGATCGCTGCTCAGCAAGTAGCGCAGATGCAAAAGCTTCGTGGACTCGTATCGCAGCAAATGACGATGATGGGTACCTGGCTGCAATCCGAGCAGAGCGAGAGGGATCTGGCGCAGGCGCGGCGCGAGCAATTCTTCAACGCCAGCGTTAACGCTATCCCCAGTGGCCAGCAGATGGAGCCGCGGTGGTGAGGCGGATCCAGATGAGCGTTTGCCCGCGCGCGTCCAGCTAGAGACAGGTCGAAACGATGACCGGCAAACTTCGACGCATATCTGTACTGGTGGGACTTTTCTGTTTCATCCTGACTGTTCCGGCTTTCGCACAGGAGGGCCAAGTTCTCACGGAGGTCGAAAATCAGATTGCGGCGGCCGCGAAGGGCTGGGAAACCACGGTGATGAGCGCGGCGAAATCGCTCTTCTGGATCCTCGCCGCGATCGAGATCGGCATCGCGGCGATCTGGCTTGCCGTTCAGGCTGCCTCGCTCGACAGCTGGTTTGCCGAGCTCGTTCGCCGGATCATGTTCATTGGCTTTTTCGTCTTTGTCCTCGAACAAGGACCGAGCTTTGCGCGCGCAGTCGTCGACAGCCTCTTTCAGATCGGAGCCGGGGGTGGCTCGGCCTCACCAGCTGAGGTTTTCGACGCAGGGATTCTTGTGGCATCACAAATGTCGCAGCAGGCGAAATTCGGGGTCTTCGAGGACAATGCGCTTGCGATCGCCGCCGTGCTGGCCATGGGCGTTGTCGTCATTTGTTTCTCGCTTGTCGCTGCGATCTTCCTTTCCGTGATGGTCGAGATGTATGTGGGTTTGCTCGCGGGAATGATCCTCCTTGGTCTTGGCGGCTCCTCCTTCACCAAGGATTTCGCGGTCCGCTATCTTGTCTACGCATTCGGCGTCGGCATGAAGCTGATGGCCTTGGTGATGATCGCCAAGATTGGATCGAGTGTACTGGTCGGACTGGCACAGACGCCGGCTACTGACTCCAACCAGTTCATAACCACCCTCGCTATCGCGGGTATCTCGGTGGTTGTCTTCATCATCGCAATGTATGTGCCCAACATCATGCAAGGTGTCGTCCAGGGCGTATCGGTGACGGGCGGTATGGAAGCCATTCGGCATGGCGGCGAGGTGGCATCCTTTGCCACTGGGGCGGGCTTTCTTGCCGCCGGCGCGGCCGGTGCGGGTTTTGCAGAAGGGCAGGCATCGAGAGCGGCTGGCTCCACGCTTGGCGGGGCGGCACTTCGTGGCATGGGCGTTGCGGTTGGATCAGCCGGAAGGGCAGCCGGTTCTGCGGCAAAGGAAAAGGCAATTGGTGCGTCTGGCGCCTATGCGGGGTCAATCCTTGGATTGGCCAACGCCAAGCTCAAGGAACGGGACACCGGTCAAAGCGTTTCGGCGCCACCCCCGCAAGACAATAATCAACAGGGATGAACGGAAGATCGATGGTAGCAAACCGCACTCCGGAAAATCCGTATCTTGCGGCGCGTCTTGAATGGACCGAGCGATATGGATCCTTCATTAAAGCTGCCGCGGCCTGGCGGATCGTCGGTGTTCTCGGTCTCTCGATCGGCGTCATCAGCTTCGGATATGCGCTCTATCTAAGCACGCAGGTCAAGCTCGTCCCGTATATCATTGAGGTGGACAAGCTCGGAACCGCGGTTGCAGCGGGGTTCCCGCAGCAGATCGAGTATGCAGACGCGCGCGTCGTTCGCGCCACGCTCGGCAATTTCATCTCGGCGTTCCGCTCCATAACCCCCGATGCAGTCGTCCAAAAGCAATACATCGATCGCACATACGCACTTCTTCGCAGTTCCGATCCCTCTACCGAGAAGGTCAACGCCTGGTTCCGCGGCAATTCGCCGTTCGAGAAGGCGAAATCCTCGACCGTGGCGATCGAGGTGAACAACATCGTCGCGCTTTCCAATCAAAGCTACCAGATCGACTGGACTGAGTACGAACGCGACCGAACAGGCAAGGAACTCGCAACACGGCGGTTTCGCGGCATCGCGACGGTTGCGCTCACTCCACCACAGGATGAGGCGACGATCCGCGTCAACCCCATTGGCCTCTACATCCGAGATTTCGATTGGACAGCACAGCTCTAAGCCAAGGAGATTCCATGCAGACGCTACTACGTATCGCAGCCGCCGGCTGGCTAAGTGCCCTTGTTATGGCTGCAAGCGCGCAGGCTCAGAGCATGACGAGCAACGAGGCAAGAGGCACGGCAATTTCGGGCAAATGGCGCAGTACGCCAGGCCTCGTCACCACGGGAGCCGATGGGAAGGTCGTCTTCCTGTTCGGCGAGACGCAGCCTTCGGTGGTCTGTTCCCCTCTTCAGGTGTGCGACATCGAACTTCAGGGCGGCGAAATCGTCCGCGACGTGCTGGTCGGCGACACCGTCAGATGGAAGGTCGAGCCTGCGACATCAGGGGCCACAGGCGGTCAGGCAATTCACCTCATCGTAAAGCCGTCCGAGCCCGGTCTTTTGACTTCAATGGTCGTGACGACGTCTAGACGAACCTATCATATCCAGTTGAAGTCCCATCCAAGCCAGTACATGGCGCGGGTCGGATTCGCGTATCCCGAGGACACGTCGACGAAGCTTGCGGACATCAACGCCAGGCTTCAGACCGAAGTGACGCCCGGGGTGACCAATGACAAGCTCAATTTCTCTTATACGGTAACTGGTGGCGCACCCTGGAAGCCGAAGCGTGTCTATTCAGACGGCGTCAAAACCTACATTCAGTTTCCAACGTCAATCGCGGGCCAGGACGCTCCGGTTCTGTTTGTCGTTTCCGGTGGCCAGAACCGCATCGTCAATTCTCGAATGAAGAACGACTTGATGGTCGTCGACTATGTGGTCGACAGGGCAATTCTGATCTCAGGCGTCGGCTGGCATCAGCAAAAAGTTACGATCCGGCGCGCGGGCTAAACAATGCGGAAGCTTCTTACCGCGCTTTTTGCCGCCGCCGTCCTTTCGGGATGCCAGACACCGGATGAAGAGGCGCCGGCATTTTCTCCGAATGTGACCGTCACTCCGATGGCGGCTGGTTCTATCGCCGGCGATCTGGCGGCCCGACTTTGCGAACAGCTCGGCGAGCCTGCCGGGACGACAATCGTGATGGATAAGGGTCATTCGGATTTTGAAATGTCGCTGGAAGCTGCCTTGAGGGGCTGGGGTTACGCGGTGATCAACGATGGAAAAGGGGCAAAGGTCGGAAAGTCGATCGAGCTTCAATACGCAATAGGCAGTTTGGACAATCAGATACTTGCGCGGGTGACCACGCCTGATCTTGCCCTCGGACGCCTCTACGCGCCTTCGAGCGACGGAGCTGTCCCGGCCAGCGCCCTTTCCATCACGCAACGCAATTGAGGCGAAACCAATGGTTCAATCGCTCCAGCTCGGCCCGGCCAATTCTAACGCCGACCAAAAGGGCATGCGTCGTCTCAATCGCCTTCCGATCATCATCTCAATCTTGGTCGTCGCACTCTTTCTCGGCGTGGTCGTGATCGGCCTTTCCTGGCGTGGGCTTTCTTTGGGTCGCGGCGAGGATCCCAACAGCGGCCTGAAGGCGACAGCCTCGAATTTCGGTGATCAGCTGAAGCGCGGCATATCCGACGGGATCATCGGCGAGCCGGCGGAACGAGAGATCTTTCAACCAGCACCAGTCGAAAAAAACGGGGTGGAAAAAACCTCACCCCAACCGAAACGCGACGTCGCACCGGTCGAGGACCGGAGAATGGTGGTCGATTCTGACGAGGCATGGAGGGCCAGGCTTAAAAGGGAGGAAGACGAGCAATATCTGCGCGAAGCGCAGAGACAGCGTCTGGCGCGCCTGCAAGCCAGAGCGGTTGCTCTCGACTCGCCGCTTACGATCGACCTTTCCGGTCTTGTGAAGGACCAGGCCTCCTCGAGGAGCGGCGACCAGAAGCCTTCAACGTCAATGGGCAATGATGCCTCCGACCTCTATGCCGCAGCCCTGAAATCGGGCCTGGTTGGCCAGGATACGGACCCCAATGGACAGTCCTCCAAAGAGCGCTTCCTCAACCAGGATTTCAACGAGCCTGGCTATCTGCCCAATCGCCTTGTCTCGCCAATCTCGCCTTACGAATTGAAGCGCGGTTCCGTTGTTCCTGCCACCCTGATTACGGGCCTCGATTCGGATCTGCCCGGCAGGATCATCGCGCAGGTCAGCCAGGACATCTATGACAGCGCCACAGGTTATCACCTGCTTGTCCCGCAGGGAGCAAAGCTCTTCGGTCGCTACGATTCCAGGGTGTCCTTCGGACAGGGGCGTATTCTGGTCGTCTGGACCGACATCGTCTTTCCTGACGGCAGTACCCTCCAGCTCGGCGCGATGGCTGGAACTGACGCGGAAGGATATGGCGGCTTCTCGGACGAGGTCGATCGACATCTCCTGCGAACCTTCGGCTCGGCTGCGCTGGTTGCGATCATCGGCACAGGCATAGACATGTCCATTCCCGAGAGCTCGACACTCGCGACCCAAAACACTGCCTCCGATGCGGCACGGCGCAACTTTGCCGATACGTTCGGTCGGGTAGCGGAGCAGACGATCTCAAAGAGCCTGAACGTCCAGCCGACAATCCGGATACGTCCCGGCTTCGTGTTTAACGTGATCGTTGATCAGGACATCGTGTTTCCGAAGCCCTACGTCAAGGCAGAGTAGCCGGTGATCGACTGCGAACATGCAGGGCGCTGAAACAAAACTGCAATCATAAAGGATTAGTTTTGTCGCATAATAATCTCTTAGGTTGACTGCATATCATTCTATCAAAGCCTTTTGACCACCGATACGAACTTGCCCGTTACTCCCAAACCCGGGCGTCGCATTCATACCTCACACAGGAGGCCGTGAAGTGAATCAATGGTTTGTACATTTGACTGAACAAGTTTCCCTTGCCCGAGATGAGGCCACCGTCAAAACGACGCTGCAGCGACTTGCACTCGAAGGCGGCTTCAATTCATACGCCTATCTGAACTTGCAGGCCGAGACGCAGACCGCGATTTCGAGCTATCCGGAACCATGGCAGGAAATCTACTTCCGCCGGTCATACGTAGCGATCGACCCCGTCATTCGCAGCGCACGAGATCAAATCGAAGCTTTTTCCTGGACCAACGTCTTGTCCCCTCGAATTACCAAGGAACGCCGCGCCTTTTATGAAGAGGCAGCACAATTCGGAATTCGCTCGGGGATCACTGTGCCCATCAGGACCGGATTCGGCGGACTGGCAATTTTGACCTTTGCATCCAGCGAGCCGAACGTTGCGTCCAACCAGATCCTCAACCCAATCATGGCCGCCTCGGCCGTTGGTCAGGTCCATTCGCGTCTCGAGATGATGGGGGTTCATCCCACCCACCACAGTCCCATCCGGTTGAGGGCCGACGAACTGACCTGCCTGCGATGGTCGGCGGAAGGCAAATCGATGCGAGCAATTGCAACGATCGAAAATACGACCTATGCGAACGTCGCATTCTTCCTACGAAACGCCAAGGCGGCGCTTGGCGTAACGACCTTGCCTCAAGCCACAGCATTAGCGACGAAGCTTGGCCTGATTTGAAGCATCAATGCGCGCGGATTGCTGATGTGTCGGGAATATGGCCGAGTATGTCCAGGAGGGTGGATACGACGGTTTGCTGGGCATGGACCGCGATCATAGCCGAAACAAAAGCTCTCGAGCGCCGCGCCCGCTCTTCGACATCATCGGCAGAAGCGGCTTCCGCCTCAAGCCTGACGGCTTCCTCTCGGAGCCGGCGATGCTTTTCGAGCTCGGTGAGACAGTATCGCTCGATTTCATCCGGCGACAAGCCGCTCATCAATCCTATCAGCGGCCTTAGAATAAGCTTGGCTTCTGAGGTCTCCTGATCGGGACCGATCCTCAAACGATTTCCCTTAGACATTCGCAAATTTCGCACCGCCATATTCATCTATATTTGCCAAAAAGCTCCGAAGTCTAATACATACTATAGTTGATAAACTTCGCGCCTGTAAGCGGCAATCCTTTGCGGCATGGACATGCGCAAACTGGTCGGTCGCAATTTTGCCCGCCTCCGTCGGGAAAAAGGCCTGACACAGGAGGATGTGGCGGCGCGTTCCGGCTACAGCCAACAATATCTCAGCGATCTGGAGCGGGGGAGGCGGAACCCGACGGTGATCACCCTTTTCGAACTGGCGCAGGCGCTTGGTGTAAGCCATATGGATCTGGTTGCGCCTGAAGCTACATCGGATCACTAGGGGACGCTCGAGCGCCATTTTCTGGCGGCCCAATCATTTTCATTGCGCTCAGTGTTTCGATCAGGTGCCATGCGGCCCCAATCTAATATGGTCGCAGCAAGCGCTCCGGATATCAATCGAACCAGCTAGAGGGATCGCGCATTCCGTGGATCACGACAACGATCTCGACGCCGTAGGCTGCCGGCACGTAAATGGCCAGATAGCGACCCTCGATCAGAACACGGGCTTCAAGCACAATGTCCGGACGCGCCTGTCGATCTCCGGATGGCTGGCCGCGAGTTCAAACTATGGAACAGATTGCCAATAAGATCGTCGGCGGCCTGTTCGTTATGCGGGGCGATGTTGCGCCAAATATCGCGCAATTGGCGTTTGGCACGCGGAGAAGCCTGTATTTAGGTACGCTTGCCGTGCCGCGCGAATTTTAGCCTCTTAAGGAAATCGTCAGGATCAACGTCCACGAGCTCCCCACTGGCCTTTCCCTCGGCGAATTCCCGCCGGAGGTACTCCAGTTCAAGCGCGCGAACTTCCTCTCGCTGCTCCAGAAGTCGAAGACTATCGCGAAGCACCTCGCTGGCGCTCGCGTAGCGCCCACCTTCAACAAGCGCGCGGACGAACCCCTCATAGTGATCGCCTATGTTGTAGCTCGATGGCATAGTGGCTCCTTTCATGAGGCTTTTGTATTCTCAATTTTTGCTAACCCAACAAATGCTGCCTTAGGTAGACCGGCTTCCAGCCTCAATTTCGTCCGTCGATCCGGGACAAATCGATCCGGATACCGGCATTCTCCAGTTCGATTTTTGACGCCGATGATGGCCCCCCCGTCGGCGGCTCCTCGGAAGGAGCTTCGCCTTCGTCGGGATCGACAGGGCCGGGCCCAGATTGTGTTCTCCCAGGGTCTGGTGCGTCAAATACGCTCCTGCCGTCGAAATATCCTGTCTTCCATGCGTCGAATGCGTCGTCGAGGATTTGCGGAAGTGCATTCTTGTCCTTGGGATTGCCATACCATTTGGAAACAATTCGGACGATCTTGGCAAACATCGTTGTGCCGATGCGCAGGTTTTCGCAGGCATCGAATAGCTCGCCGTGCAGTTGCGAAGGGTCCTTCACGCCGATACCGGCGGGATATTGCGTGACACCGATCCGCACGATCGCGCTGGCGACATATTGACGCGACGTTTGCAGTGCTTCATCCGAAGTTCGGGATTTTGGCAGAAGTATCAACCTGCCCCCTTGCTTGACCGTGACGGCAAGGGGATCGTCGGAGCCAACCGCAGCGACGAACTGCTCGACGATTGGTGGGGTGAGTGTCGGGTTTGCACATCTCTTGATCAGGTTTGTGTCCAGCATCGAAATCTCTTCTCAGGTGTTGAAGGACAGCGCGAGGGGTTTGTCGAAGAGCAGCGCCCAGGCTTGGGTGCTCGCTTTCTGGATCTGGACGATGGATGTTCCTGCCGTCCACCAGCCGTTCCCCACCGCGATGATGATGTTGGGATCGTGAAGCGCCGATTGCAGGATCGGCCAAACCAGCAGCTGCTCATAGCAGATGAGGGGCGCAGCACGGTATCCGCCAATATCGATAATGGGATTGGCAAAGAAATACGCTCGCGCTCCCCCAATTTGTCCGCTCCACGTCCGCCAGGGCTGCCACATTGAACCTGGTACCGGCATTCTCTCACGGTAAAGGATACTGCTACCGGTCTTGGAAACGCCGATAAGTACGTTGTCATAGCCGACGTCGCCGACCACCGTGGCGCCCGCCACGACCGTAAGGTCCGTCGCCGCAAGCTGCCGCTGCCAGAACCGCGCCGTGGTCGGGGTCCAAAAACCGAGAGCACTTTCCGGCAAAAGGGCGATCTTTGAGCTGGGCGGCGAACTGCCGCTAAGCAAAATCGCGGCAATGTCACGATGGCGAGATAGCGTGTTTTCGCGGCCGAGACTTGCCCCTTCGCGGAGATCGACCGAATACCAACCGGCCGGTAGGATTGGATTTGTCCAGTGTGCGGCGGACCAGAGCCAAAATCCTCCCAGGGCGACAGTCACAAGTGACCGATGACGCGTCGTCAAGATCGAGAGACTGGCTGCGGTTGCTATAAGTCCGCCCCAGCCAAGCTTTGGAAACAGGACGCCGGCCGCCGTCAACGGATGCGCCCATCCCAAAATCCCGAATGGTGGCACAGACATCACGATGCACACGACAAGATAGCGAAGCGGTCGTTCCCATCCCTCTTGCTTTGTCCAAAGCACCGTGTGTACGAACACGAAGGCTCCAGACGCGACGAACCACAGAAGCAGTCCCGGCCAAACATCCGTATGGTAATACGTCGCTACGCCCAATGGCAGGCCGCGTGACGCCGCGAGAAAATAACCGGCCGACGTCGCCGCGGCCATGCGGCGGCTAGCTGACTTCGCCCAGATGAACGGAAAGACGCAAGCCGTGGGGAGGAGCAAGACATGGCCGCTCCATCCGATCAGGCCACAAGCGATCGATCCTGCCAACAGCGCAGCCGAGACATAAAGATTACGGCGCATAGGTCAGGACCTCCTGCGCCAGGCCAAGAATACCGGAGGCAGGGACTGGCCCGAAGTAGCGGGAGTCCCAGGACGCTGGATAGCGCGAAAAAAGAAAAACTTCCGCCGGCGGGACAATGCCGCCAGGGGTAGGTGCAAGCGGGCGCCCCTTTCCGTCGATTGGTCGAAGCGCCGAGCCCACGATCTCAACTCCGTTCACCCTGACCGCAGGTCCGATTTCGATGCGATCTCCGGCGAAGGCGATGACGGTCTTGATCAACGCGGCGTAGCCTCCGGGGCAGAGACCGCGGCGCAGATAACCGAGCCTTAAACCCGCAGAAAACGCAGTGGTTTGCGGCGGGCAGATGAAGACGCGGTCGCCGGCGACGATGGGCCGGTCTGGGTCAGCGATGCGCCAGAGCCCCAACGGCTCGCTCGGTGTCATGTTGATCCGGAGGCGACCTGCCACAAAGGCGGCGAAGATGAATGTCACAAGGGTCGCAAGGATGCAGGGAACTACGAGCCCGGTGTGCCCGATGCGCAGGACACGATGGTGCGGACGGATCGCTTTTTTCATCGCAGAGTCAAACCCTGGCTATTGCCCGCTCTCAACCTCAAGGATTCCTTCAACCCCTCGGCCCTCTGTTCATGAATGGCAAGGATCTGAGAGGCTCGCATCAGGTCCCAGGCGGCTCGGAGTTCACTTATTTGCACCGGGCTCATGTCCGCGGCGATGGTGCGATAGGTTCCGCCATCTGGATATTTTGCTGCTGCGTTGCCAAGGAAGGTTCGCTCGCCAAAGCGTCCCTGGCGGTAGGCCTCCGACAGGACTGCGCTGCGAGCGGCGCCGCGTGAGATGATGCCGACGGAAAAATGCGGGACGGCCAAGGCGATGAGCTCCTGAGGGTCGGTAAATCCGAAATGTTCGTCGGTGGCAGCCACCTTCTTGGAGGGGCCGGAGGCAAGGCGTCGCGACAGCGACGTCCTTGGATGCCACTTCTTCGGAACGGCCGGGATGATGGACAGAAGTGTTGGCTTCGCCAACTCGCATTTCTGTCAGTGGATCTCCGGGTCAGCGGTTCCTAACAAGGATTCCGTCCCGGAGTTGATCGGAATGATCATGGGCGCGAACTAAGCGCATTGTAATGAGGTGGCTCCGAATGGGGCCACCCGCCGGCACGTCTGGAGCGTCGCCAATACGCAATCGATTTTCAGTCATGACGAAAGACACCCACCGCATTTCGGCGGCGCCAAGCAATTGCTTCGATCAGTGCCGTCAAAGTAACGGCACTGATGCACTGTTTTAGACCAAGCGCTTAGCTTTTCGGCTTGAGATTTTCAGGGTCATAGATTGGCTTGTAACCGATGCCGACCACCTCGACTGGATATGTCTGGGCAAAATATTCAATGTTGAGCTTGCGACCCTCCTGGCAATAGTTCCACGGCAGGTAGGCCAGCGCAATGTTTTTGCCGATGGTTGGGCCGAAGGCGATCGACGTCGTGTATGAGCGGCGGCCGAGTTCGTCCACCAGCACTTCGCCGGTTTCCGGATCCATGACCGGAAGGTTGCCGAGCGGATAGCGGGCGACACCCTTGCTATCGACATTGTCGGTCATGACGAGGGTGCACAGCATGGCCGGCTGATGGTCACGCGCCTTGTACTCCAGATGTTTCGCCTTGCCACGGAAATCAGCTTCCTTGACCTTCGGACGGGCGAGATCGCATTCGATCAGGTTGTACTGGGTCAGGAGGTCTGCGTTCTGTAGACGCAAGCTTTTCTCCATGCGGCGCGAGTTGGCATAGGTCTCGACACCGAAGGCCATGACGCCCGTTGCACGCAGCGCATCCCAGACGGCGAGGCCATCCTCGTACGCCATGTGCAGTTCCCAGCCCTGCTCGCCGACATAAGAGATACGGAAGGCGGTGACCGACTTGCCGGCGATCTCGATGGGCTTGATGGCTGCAAAGGCGAAGTTTTCTGGATCGAGTCCTGCCGGATCGGCAACGACCTTCTTCAGTGTGGCGCGGGCGTTCGGACCCCATAGGCCAATGGTGACGAACTTCTCGGAGACGTCGGTGACGGTGACGTTGAAACCCTTATCCTCGGCAATGCGCTTTATGTAGTGGAAATCGCGCGGACCGGCGTCGGCTCCGTCAATCACTCTACAGCGATCGGCCATGCGAATGACAGTCAAGTCGGCACGCACCATACCCTCATCGTCGAGGAAGTGGGTATAGATGCCCTTGCCGATATTGGCATCGCCGCCGATCTTTGCGGCGCAGACCCATTCCATCAGTTCGACATGGTCAGGCCCTTCGACATCGAACATGTAGAAATGGCTGAGATTGACGATGCCGCAATCCTCGCTCATCGCCAGATGCTCGGCATTGGACACGCGCCAGAAGTGGCGATTGTCCCATTCGTTTTCGCGAACAGGAACGCGGTCGCCGTATTTCGCCAGCAGATGTTCGTTGGCGGCATAGCCGTGGGCACGCTCCCAGCCACCGAGCTCCATGAAATGGCCGCCAAGCTCCTGTTCGCGCGCGTAAAACGGCGAGCGCTTGACGTTGCGGCCTGACGCATAGGGTTCGCGCGGATGGATCGCCGGGAAGTAGATTTTCTGCGCGGCCTCGAAGCAGCGACCCTCGATGAACTTTTCTTCGAGCTGGTGCGGGTAGAAGCGGGAATAGTCGATGCTGGCATGGTCGATCTCGGTACGGCCATCGGTCATCCAGTCGGCAATCAACTTGCCATAGCCGGGTCCGTCCTTGACCCAGATGGCGACGCAATACCAGAGGCCGCGCACTTTCTGGCTCTCGCCGCACGACGGGCCGCCGGCGGCCGACACTTGCAGGAGGCCGTTGAAGGAATGGCTTTCGTTATAGCCGAGTTCGCCGAGGATCGGCGTGAGCTCCATGGCGCGCTCCAGCGGCTCCAGGATCTGTTCCATTTCCAGGTCGCGCTGCGAGGGGGAAAGGCGCGCCTCATGCTTTTCGAGAAGCTCACGCGGATGGCAAAGGCGCGGATTGGTCGTCTCGTAATAGCCCCATTCGATCTGCCCGCCTTCGGTGGTCTTGGGATCGCCGGTGTCGCGCATGTAGGCGGAGTTGCCTTGGTCACGCAACAGCGGCCAGCCGATCTCTTTGCCCGTGCCTTCGAATTCATTATAGGGGCCGAAGAATGTCAGTGGATGGTCGACCGGCATGACCGGCAGATCTTCGCCAACCATTTCGGCAATCAAGCGCCCCCACAGACCGGCGCAGACGACAACATGGTCGGCCATGATGGTGCCGCGATGGGTTACGACTCCCTTGATGCGGCCGCCTTCGACAATCAGGGACTTGGCCGGCGTGTTGCCGAACACCTGAAGTTTGCCGGATTTCTCCGCTGCATCAACCAACTTGCCGGCAACGGTTTGCGAGCGCGGAACGACGAGGCCGGCATCCGGATCGAACATGCCGCCCATGACCTGATCTTCCTCGATCAGCGGGAACATCCTCTTGATCTCGGAGGGTGTAACGAGATGGGCGCGGGTGCCGAAGGACTTGGCCGATGTCACCTTGCGCTTGATTTCTTCCATCCAAGTGTCGTCGCCGGTGCGAGCGACTTCGAGACCGCCGATACGAGCATAGTGGCCGAACTTTTCGAAGAAATCGATGGAGTACTGGGTTGTCCAGACCGAGAGATAGTCATGGCTTGTGGTGTAGCAAAAATCCGAGGCATGCGCCGTCGATCCGATGTCCGTCGGGATCCCCGACTTATCGATGCCGACGATGTCGTCCCAACCGCGTTCGATCAGATGATGAGCAATCGACGCACCAACGATACCTCCGAGACCGACGATGACTACCTTTGCTCTTTCAGGAAACGCTGACATTTTACCCCTCTTTCTAATGAGTTTAAAATTCGTTGCATGGGACAGGGTCTAGCAGTGTTTTCGATGGATCGCTTGATAGACTCTGTCAGCCGATGTTCAAAGCGCGCCATTTCAGTCGCGCTTATACAATTCTCGTGGGTGCGGTCGTTTCTGCTGGCCGCCGCAGCAAGACTGACGGCGCGCGATGGACATCATTTTCTCGAGAGGGTTAACGTTACTCGGATGAGTCGAACGTAGCCTATCTGACATTTGAGTTGCTCGGTCTCTTCTGGGGTCGAACTTCATCTACATGCAAGCGCAGGCAAGCTTTTGATCTTGCCACCGCCGGGACTCGTCAATGCCGTGTGTGGACGCTTCGCCGAGCTTGGCATTGTCACACCACTGGGCAACCGCAATGTTCGGCCGTTCATCGCCTGCGAGTATGCATTGGGCAGTAGTGGCCCCGGTCGCCTTAGCGAAAACAATTTCTTACGGTGCTATTGGCAGCGGGACTCCAAGCCTGTTTACAAACTAGGATTCCATCCGGGCCAAATGATAGACCGACATGGCCTTGCTGACGCCCTTGAGCTCCGCCTCGCTTTTTGCCACCGGGTATGGTGCGATAATTTCCGCCACAGCCGGCGCGCCATAAACGTCTTCGGTAATGCAAATCTCGTCGCCATCCGCAAGGTTTTGTACCCGCGCCGCTATATTCACCGTCTGACCGAAATAATCGAGACGTTCGTTGAGCGTGACCGCGATCGCCGCACCTCGATGCACGCCGATTTTGAGGATAAAATCACGTTGCAGCCGGTCTTGGTTTAGCTGATCCACGGCCTCGCGCATATCAAGCGCCGCCTGTACCGCATCGGCCGACGTCAAGAACGCCGCCATCACAGCGTCGCCGATCGTCTTGGTGACGGCTCCATTGTGCCGAACAGTGGCATCGAGAAGATGCTGGAAGTGCCGCTGTACCTGAATGTAGGCGTTAAGATCGCCGATCCTCTCGTAGAGTGCGGTAGAACCTTTGAGATCGGTGAATACGAGGGTAATGTCGAGAACCGAGATGCCCTCGGTCGCACTGATCACCTCTGAGCGGAAGACGTCTCGAAAGGTTTGCGTCATCAGCAGCCGCTTGCCCGATAGGGACGGCCCGAAGTGAAGCTTCGGACGCTGAGCAGTCGCCATCGGAAGCTGGAGGATGCCGAATACTACCGGCAGCTCACCGGCGTTGCGAACTTCGAACACAACCTTACCCGGCGCAATGTTCACCGTGGCAGCCACGCATTTGCCGCGGTCGAGTATGACAGAAATATGCGGCGGTGTTATACCCGCCCCACTTGTGACGGGGAAGAGAAATTGGGCGTCGCTCTCGAAGTCCTGGCCCAGCAGCGCGCCTTCGGCGGCATCGACCTCAAGATTGGCCGTGGAACCTGGTTCTATGCGGGTGAGCACCCTCACCAGCTGTTTGGCCGCCTCGCTCCATGGCATGCCATCGGGCAATACGCCGCCCGAGGTCAATTTGTAATGGAAGACGTAATCCCAGGCCGAAAGCGCATCCGGTTCATGGAAACGGATACTGCGCACGGCGGGCGAAACCGTAAACGTCACCGTGATGTAATCGTCGAGCGCGGCCTCATAATCGCTTTGACAGAGGTGGCAGTGAAAATGCGTATGCAGCTTGCGTAGGCTGCGGAAGCTCTCGACAACGTCGGAGCACATCGGACAAACGAGTAGCCAGTCCATATCGAATAGCCCAGCCACGCATGCATGGAGGAAAAGATCGATCGCTTCAGCCTCAGCAATTGATTTCTCCTTGGCGAACTGGATGGGATTGATGCGATAAAGTGCCTCGTCCGTGCCAGAGCGCAACAGCGTCTCCAGCCGCGAGACGACGCGCGGACTCCAGGATTTGGCCGTTTCGACCACGAGCAAGCGCTCTTCAAGTTTCTTTTCATCGATCATCGCATTGCACCGCGATAAAGCCCCGATCACCCATCGACGTTCCATTGAACAGGAATACACAATTCATGAACTCGGGGCGAGCCCATCGAAGCTTTCTGGATCTACGGAGGTGCTACCTCCAGATCGTGCTCGAAATATTTGTGGATGATCTCTAATCGGTGTGTCGCTTTGCACTTAATTGCAAGAATGCGGCAGTTTTGTTCGAAAGACCTCTAATCCCCAGGCAAGGTGCTGTTCACCGGGTTCGCCCCAGGAGGTCTTCAAGAAGCCGAGGAACCCGCGTCTTGAGCAATTCCTCGATACCGATCTCGATCGCGGTGCCTCGATGCTGCTTTAACGTATCGGGGGTCCCGCGGGCATTAGCCCAAACAGCTCGTCAATTCATCGCCGTGAATTTCATCTTGCCGATGCGATGGCAACGAATTGCTGCAATACCTATCCGGCATACTGAATTGTGTCCCGGGCGGGGCGCCGATTGATAGTTACGACGACCAGCGCAGCGCCGCTGTTGCCACGGGAGAATCCCACAAGGATATCTCCTCATCGGTCAGCAAAGCTAGCGTGACCGACAATCCCTGCATGTCGAGCGAGGTGACGTAGGTTCCAACCAGTGCGCGCTCGATAGGAATCGACCGCTCCTCCATGAATCGGTGCGCGGCATCGTAGGCGAGGTAGAGCTCGGCTGGCGGGGTGCCGCCAAGGCCGTTGACGAAGAGCAACGCCTTCGCGCCAGGCGGCATGGAGATGTCTCCACAGATCGTCTCGCAGAGACGACGGACAATAACATCAGAGGTAGAGAAATACTCCCTTGAATGGCCCGGCTCTCCATGAATACCGACGCCCATTTCCATCTCGGCGGCATTCAATGAGAATGTCGTGCGTTGGGTTTGTGGCACTGTCACGCCGCTGAGAGCGACCCCCATTGTCCGAACTCGCCCGTTCAATCGATCGCCAATCCGCTTCAATTCATGGAGCGCCATGCCTCGTTCCGCAGCCGCTCCGATGATCTTTTCGACGACAAGCGTTCCCGCAACACCACGGCGCCCCCGGCCTTGGCCGATCCCGGCCGTCTCGATATCATCGCTGACAATAACAGCTTCCATCCTGTGGCGATCGGCTACCATTTCCATCGCCATCTCGAAGTTCATGATGTCGCCGTCATAGTTCTTGACGATGAGCAAGCAGCCGGCGCCGGTGTCCGCCTCCTCGATGGCGCTGATGATCTGGCTTGGTGTTGGCGACGTAAAAATGTGCCCGACGCAGGCGGCGTCCAACATTCCTTTGCCGACGAAACCGATATGCATCGGCTCGTGACCGGCACCCCCACCGGAGATAATAGCGACCTTGTTCGGCGTGAGGTGGCGACGACGGATGCATTTCCGCTCAGCCCCGAACACGACGAACTCCTGATGGGCGCGCACGAAACCTTCCATGCTTTCGGCGACCATGGTTTCCGCGGTGTTCATGAACTTCTTCATTGAGCCCCTCCCAAGGCGGCGATATCGTTCGCGTCCCTTCAATGCATCCTTGAACCGTCGATCAATCTGTTCCTCCAGAGATCGCGACAATCTTTTGTACCAGGTCGGAAATAGCCTCCTCCAATAGACGGTTTTTTCTCTCGTCGCCGAAATCCGGAACCATAATGGAAAGTTGCCGCAGTTTTTCAGCAAAGCCAAGTTCTGGAAGTTTTCCCGGGTGCGCAGTTTGATAGGCATCCAGGAAACGCTCCTGTTCGGTGGCGCTAAAGTGGCAAACCCGAAATATCGTCGCCAAATGTCGAGCCGGCAGTGGTGTTGCGTAGGTCGGACTTGTGATTTGCGTCACGAAGCTGCGATGCTTTCCAAGTTCCGTCGCAAGCCGCTGGCGCATACCGGAAGGTCGGTTGTCGATGATCTGCGCCAAGATGGATTTGTAGGCGATAATGGCGTCTTCGGTGTCTTCGCGCGCCATTTTACTCTCCGGCTACCCTTGTCCCATCAGCTCTCAATCCCATGATTGCTGATCTTATCGCGGGAAATCGTTCGGGCGCCACGGAAAAATGCCGTAAGCCGACCGCAAGCAGCGCCGGAAGCCATTGCGGATCGCTTGCGATGTCTCCGCAGATGCTGACCGGTTTGCTCCCCTTTCCTGCAAGTTTCATCGCTTGTCCAAGCAGTCGGAGCACAGCCGGTGTGGCCCTGCGATGGAAAGGTTCCGAGTGTGAGCTATCGCGGGCGCAGGCGGCCAGATACTGTGTGAGGTCGTTGGTCCCGAACGAGAAGAAGTCCGCCGTTTCGAAGGTGTCCAGCATCAGTGCAGCAACCGGCACCTCGACCATCATGCCAATGGGAGGAATAAGGTGGGGCAGGCCGCGGCGAGCAAGTTGTGCAGCCTCCTCGCGAAATATCTGCCGCATCTCGTCGACCTCCGATGGAAAGGTCACCATCGGCAGCATAACGCGAAGATTGCCGGCGACTGCGGCACGAAGCAGGGAACGTGTCTGTACACGGGCAATCTCCGGTCTTGCGAGGAGGAGACGGATGCCTCGCAAGTCCGTCGAGGATCCGGATGGCGGATCGCCGAGCCCGGCAAGCGGCTTGTCACCGCCGATGTCCAGCATGCGGATCGTCACTGGCTTGTCTACCGCCCAGCTCAGGACGTCGCGATAGATGGCGAGCTGTTTCTCTTCGTTTGCTGCATCCGCTACCGACGAAACCGCGAATTCCGACCGCATCAACCCAATGCCCGCCGTCGTCGCCGGGTCTAAAGCGTCTATCTCAGCTGGATCATTGAGATTGACGGACAACAGAATGGGAGTGCCATCGGCGGTGCGAAGTTCGCCCTTGTCGGAACGACCCGCATCGACTGGCACAGGGCTTGAATGGAACGGGAGGGGCGCGGCGGTCGCATTACCTGCCTGGATGACGACCGCGCCCGCATCGCCGTCGACTTGAACGAAATCGCTTTCTGCGGCGGTGAAAAACCCCACGCCGACGACCATTGGAATCGATTTCGCCCGCGCCAACAGCGCGACATGGCCCGCGGCGCTGCCATGGAAGAGCGCGATGCCTCCGCCAGCCGACCAGTCATGGGCCAGAAAGCGGCTCGGCTCCATGTCCTTGCCGACGAAGATCGAGCCGATAGGAAAGTCTGCGACCGATGTTCCGGTCAGCGCGCGGAGCACGCGGCTCTTGATGTCGACAATATCGACGGCGCGTGCGCGCACCTGCTCTTCGTCCGCCGTTTCCAGTTCGCTGATGTAGGCGTCGAGGGTGCCGACCCAGGCGAAGACAACGTTTTCTCCGGCGCTTGCACGTGCTTCGGCCGTTTCGGTTATGGTTGGATCGCGAAGAACTTCAATCTGGAAATCGATCATGTCCCTGCTTTGCGCGTCGGATTTCCCAGCAAGGCTTTCAAGCTCGCCGATCGATGTCTCGATGGCGCCGGCAAGGGCTTCGTATCCGAGAGCGACCTGCGATACAGGCGAAAAAGGGGCGCCAGACAACTCGGCCAGATAGGCCGGTCCGGACGCGATGCCGGGAGAGGCGCTCGTTGCTCTCAGCCTATGCGTTTCGGTCATGCTTCTTGTCCTCATCGAAATTGCGCTCGACGAGTTCCTTCAACACCTTGATCGCCTCTTCCGCTCGAATTCCGTCAGCCCTTAATCGCAGAACTGATCCTTTCCGGATTCTAGCGCTCATTATTTTGATTATGCTCTTGCCGTTCAGCCAGATATCGCTGTCGTTGACCGCAACTTCGATCGAGCACGGAAACGACTTTGCAAGTCGGGTGAACGTCACGGCGGGGCGAGCGTGCAGTCCTACGCCATGCTTGACTTCCACAACCGTCTGGTAGTTGGCATGCAATGGCCCGGCCTCCGGCGTCTCTATTTGCAATTCGCTGTTCATCAGGGCGAAAGCTCCTCGGCCGTGGCGACGACCTTCGCAAGCGGTGCGCCGCCGGATGCTTCGGCCGCAGCAATAATCGCGCCCTCGACCAGGGGGGCGTTGCAGATCGATACGAGCGCCGAGCGCGGCGGGCCAAGCATCTCGATTGCCATCTCACTGTTGGTTTCCGCGCCGCCGAGATCGACGAAAACGGCGACGCCCGCATCGGACCAGGCTGCCTCGATCGCCCGCAGGATACGACCGGCGTCGGTACCGAGCTCTCCGTGAATGTTGCCTCCGGACCAGGCCAGCGGCACGCAATCACCCACCATCTGCCGCACCATGTCGGCAATACCCCTCGCCACAAGAGGCGAGTGGGAGACGACAACGATCCCCACATTTGCGATATTTCCACTCATTCCAGATGGTTCTCCCCGAGATAACGACAGATGGCCGTGGTCAGCAGTGCGCAGCTTGACGCACCTGGATCCACGTGGCCGATCGAACGATCGCCGAGATATGAGGCGCGCCCGCGCATGGCCTTCATCGCGGCGGTGAGGCTGGCGGAAAGTTCGGCTCGCCGGGCGATATCGTTCAACGGCGAATGTTGTGCAAGCGCGTCCTGAACCGGATAAAGAACGTCGAGCAGGGTCTTATCGCCCGCATGGGCTCGCCCGCGTTTTGCGACTGCATCGATCGCGCTTTTCAGCACGACCGGAAAATCAGCCGCCCCGTCCCGCGCACGAAGCTCCCGGCCGATTTCCATCAGAAGCGTTCCATACAGAGGACCGGCGGCACCACCGATATTCATCACCAGCGTCATGCCGATCTTCTCTACAGCGTCAGGAAAGGGCAGGCTGGAAAGGGCAACCCGTTCAGCGCTCACCGCCTCACATCCCCGCTGCATGTTGGTTCCGTGGTCTCCATCGCCGATTGCGCAATCCAGCGCGCAAAGATGATCGGTGTTTGCCGCGATGGTCGCGCGGCAAGCTTCGATCAATCCCGCAACAAGCACTGGTTCTGCCTGCACCTAAGATCCTCCCTAACGGCGGCGCTGATCCTTACACGATAGCTGCTGCAACCTCGAATACTTTCGCCACAGCAACCGCACCAGGATCTGGCACTCCCTCCAGATCCTTCTCGCCAACGTAGGAGGCGCGCCCGGCTTTTGCCCTCTTCATGGTCTTGGTCGACTCCGCACCCGCCGCTGCTGCCGCTGCTGCTGCCGCGATATTGCCTGAGCCGAGGGTTTTGAGCGCAGGCGCGAGCGCATCAACCATCGTCCGGTCGCCGATTCCGGCTCCCCCATAGAACGTCATCCTGTCGAGCCCGGCAAGAAATGCTGCGGCGATATCGGCTTTTTCCGCCATCGCCTTTGCCGCGGCAGTAAAGAAGATCGACAGCAGCACGCCGCTCGATCCACCCATGCTGGTGCTCAAAATGTCGCCGAAAGAGGCCAAGGTTGCGGCCGGCTCGGTGAGTGGCAATGTATCGATGCGAGCGATGATGCTGCGGGCGCCTGACGCGACTGTAGCACCTGTGTCGCCGTCGCCGATGCGGCTATCCAGCCGGTTGAGTTCGTTTTCGAGCGATACCAGATGCTCGCAGACCGCCAAAATCAGTCGACGGTTCTGGTTGTCATTGCTGGCGGCGGTTGCTCCGTTCGGTTTGCTTGCTATCCGGGGGGCGGCGACGACTGTAATTTCGTGGCGTTCGACCGCTGGCGCCCAAGCATGCGGGTCGACAGCTGCTGTCAACGCCGCCTCGCGGACCGCGTCCAACCGGATCAGCGAGAAGGAGAAGCCGTTCATGTTGAGTGCGGTCATCATCGCTGCTGGTCCGATGATCAATCTGATGTTGTCTGCCAAGGACGAAGATAGCACGGCATTGGCGATCACGTTCATTTCGAGTGGCGGAACGGCGCCAAGGTTGTTTATCAATAGGGCGTGGCGTGCCGTTCCCCGCAGTTTCGCGGCAAGCCGTTCAGTCATCGTGGCAACAATATCTGCGACCGGTTGGAGAGCGATTCGCTCGGCGCCCGGTTCGCCATGGATCCCAAGGCCGAGTTCGCCCTCATTGGCGCCGAGGCGATCTTCGTGCGCCAGGCCGGGAACACTGCAGGTAGAAAGCGTCATGCCGAGGGAGACGATATCGGCGGCGGCGGCGGCGGCGTGTGCGGTGACGGTCTTCAGATCCGCGCCTGCCTCCGCATGGTATCCCGCGATCTTATGAACGAAGAGCGTGCCGGCGACACCGCGCGGCTGGGTGATGTCGGGGATGGCAATATCGTCGGCGACGATGACCATCTCGACGTTGAAACCTTCGGCACGAGCCTTTTCCGCTGCGAGACCGAAATTCAGCCGGTCGCCGGTATAGTTCTTGACGATCAGCAGAGCGCCTCTCGGGCCGGTCACGGCCCGGATCGCCGTCAATACCGCTTCGACGCTCGGCGAGGCGAAGATCTCGCCGGACACGGCGGCCGTCAGCATGCCCCTGCCGACGAAGCCGGCATGAGAGGGTTCATGACCGGCGCCGCCGCCGGAAATGATTGCCACTTTCGATTTGTCCCAGTCCGCGCGCAGGATCACCTTGATCTCAGGGAATGTGTCCAAGCGAGCAAGACGCCCAGTGCCGCTTGTCAGAAGCAGTCCGTCCAGGGCTTCAGTGACGATATTTTCCCTGCGATTGAAGAAATGTTTCATTGATCGAGACCCGTCTGTTTCTTTCCAGGAGCCATTATTGGTTCAGTTTCTGCATGTCAGGCGAGCCGCCGCCCGCCTGCATCGAAATAGAGCGGATCGCGCAGCGTCAGATTAATTCTGTCGCCCCGCTTGATCGCGAGATGCGGGTCCGCGAGCGTGACGAGCTTCTGATCGCGAACGCGGATATGCAGGTGGTTCTGGTCGCCTAGATGTTCGATCCAGTCGATCTCGGCATTAGCATCTCTTCCGACGATAATATCGAGATGCTCGGTACGCGCGCCGATGGTTTTCGTACCCGCGGGAGGATTGGCCCCGGGGAGCAGATCTGTCGGCAGCAGATTGATGTGCGGCTGGCCGAGCCGCGCCGCAACGTGAAGGTTGGTGGGATTGCCATAGATCTCCCGCGGGCTTCCGACCTGCATCAGCCTGCCTTCGGCGACAATCCCGATGCGGTCTGCCATGGTCATGGCTTCCACCTGATCATGGGTGACATAAAGCAATGTCGAGCCCAGTTCCTTCTGGATGCGCTTGAGCTCAAGCCGAAGCTCTGCCCTAAGCTTGGCATCGAGGGACGAGAGCGGTTCGTCCATGAGGTAGATTGCTGGTCTGCGCACCAGCGCCCGCCCGATCGCAACGCGCTGCATCTCGCCACCCGAGAGATGGGTCGAGCGGTTTCCAAGCTTGTGATCGATTCTCACCATCCTGGCGATCTCGCGCACGCGACGGTCGATTTCGTCATGGGTCAATTTTCGAACCGGTGCTCTCAACGGGAAGGCAAGGTTTTCGTAAACCGTCATGTGGGGATAAAGCGAATATTGCTGGAAGACGAAAGCTACGTCGCGTTCGGCTGGTGCCTCGCCGGCCACGTTGCGACCGCCGATCTCGATACGCCCCTTGTCGGGCCTCTCCAATCCCGCAATGAGCCTGAGCGTGGTCGTCTTGCCGGCGCCAGTCGGCCCAAGCAGCACGACGAATTCGCCGTCGCCGATCGCAAGATCAAGATCGCAGAGCGCCTGTGTTTCGCCGAAACGTTTGCTGAGGCCTTTGAGAACAACATCAGACATGCTTGGCCTCCGAATAGAGCGATGAAGCGACCGCGCGGCCCGACTTGCAGTCGAAAAGCGCGAGATTGGCAGGGTTGAATTCAAGGCCGACCGTTTCGCCGATGCGGAAGCTACGGTTTGCCGGAACGCGAGCCTTGATCATTCCGCTGGACGTTTCCACCGCCACAACCTGGTTTGTTCCCAGATATTCGCTGCCATAGATCGCACCGCGCAGGGGCGAGGCGTCGCTGAAGCGGATATGCTCGGGCCGTACGCCGAGCGCCAGTTCGCCCTCCGCCATCTCCTGGCGGATCTCGGGAACGGCGACGTCTACGCCGTCGAGTGAAACGAACCGGGCGCCCCTTTGGAGGCGCGAAGTAAATCGCATGAAATTCATCGGCGGTGATCCGATGAAATCCGCGACATACATGGTCGCGGGCTTGCTGTAGATTTCCTGAGGTGTTCCGAACTGTTCGATCACACCATGGTTCATCACTGCGATCTTGTCGGCCATCGCCATCGCTTCATGCTGATCATGGGTGACATAAACGGTCGTCGCGTGGATGCGGTTGTGCAGCTCGCGCAGTTCGTGAACCATCACCTCGCGGAATTCAGCATCGAGTGTGCCGAGCGGCTCGTCCATGAGGAAGCATTTCGGACGCCGCACAATGGCACGGCCTAGCGCCACCCGCTGGCGATCGCCACCAGCGAGACCCGAAACGGACTTGTTGAGGATGTGATCGATCTGCAAGAGATGCGCAGTCTCTTGCACGCGCTTGCGGATTTCCGCTTTCGGCATTCCCTGCGACAGCAGCGGGAAACCTATGTTCCTGCGGACATTCATGTGCGGATAGAGCGCAAAAAGTTGAAAGACGAAAGCAATGTCACGGGCGCTGGCACGATTGAAGGTGACGTCCTCTCCATCAAGGTAGATCCTACCGCTGGTCGGCAGCTCGAGGCCTGCGATCATGCGTAGTGTGGTCGTCTTGCCGCAGCCAGAGGGCCCGAGAAGCGCCAGGAATTCGCCGTCATCGACCACGAAGCTCGAATCCTCGACCGCGACGAAGCTGCCGAACTGCTTGCGTAGATTTTCGATTCTGATGTCCGCCATGACTCACTCCGAGAATTTCGAAACGATGATGAACATGATCGTCCCGGCAAGCAGCACAGCCAGCGAGTATGTATAGAGCACCAGCAGGAAGGGCTGGAACAGCATCAAGAATCCCAACGCGATGATGACCGTGGCGATATTTTCCATAGGGCCCCGCCGCAGGAAGAACGGGCGTTTCGGATGGGTAGAGTGGGGCGTTTCGATCAGGTGTGTCATTTGCGGACCGCTCCAAAGGTGATGCCGCGAAGCAGTTGCTTGCGCAGGAGAATGGTGAAAACGAGGATAGGAATGAGGAAGATCGTCGTCCCAGCCGCAACGGCCGGCCAGTCCTGCCCTCCTTCTCCGATGATGGTCGGAATGAAGGGCGGCGCGGTCTGCGCCTCACCTGACGTCAATAGAGCTGCAAAGGCATATTCGTTCCAGGCGAAGATCAGGCAGAAGATAGCTGTTGCGGCGATGCCGGTCGTTGCCTGCGGCAGGACGACTTTGCGGAAGGCCTGCAGCCGGGTGTAGCCGTCGATCATCGCGGCTTCTTCATATTCGCGCGGAATCTCGTCGATGAAACCTTTGAGAAGCCAGACGGCGAGCGACACGTTAACTGCGGTGTAGAGCAGGATCATGCCCAATGCCGTGTCTGACAGCCCAAGCTGCCGGTACATCAGAAAGATCGGGATCGCGACGGCGATCGGCGGCATCATGCGGGTCGACAGGATGAAGAACAGTAGATCGTCGGCGAGCGGCACCCGGAAACGGGAGAAACCATAGGCGGCCAGCGTTCCGAGGAAGACCGCGAGGAACGTGGAGCCGAACGCGATCACCAGCGAATTGACGAAGCGCGGCAGGAAGTTCGAGGGGCCGGCAATCACCATGTTACGCTTGCGCGTCACCTCATCGCAGGTGCCGGTCGGCGCAGGCAAGGAGGAAATGTACTCCGGCGTCTGGCGCGTTCGCGTGGTGAGAAGATTGCAATAGCCTTCGAGCGTCGGCGTGAAGACGATCTTCGGTGGATAGCTGATCGAGTCCGGCGGCGACTTGATGCTGGTCAGAAAAATCCAGGCAAGGGGGATTAGCGTGATCAGTGCATAAAGGATGACGATCGCGCCGGCCACCCGCTTGCTGGTGAGGCTCGGCTCGACGACCGAATGGGCGGAGTTTGCGGAGCTCATCGTTGCTTCACCTTATTGAGAGCCTTGACGTAGATGTTGGCAAGTCCGAACACCGCGACGAAAAGCACGATCGCGAAGGCGGAGGCCCGACCGGTTGCCCAGCTTTCGAAAGCCGCGCGCTTGAGCGTGATCGAGGCGACCTCGGTGACCGATCCAGGCCCGCCGCCGGTCAGCAGTGTCACCATATCGAACATCTTGAAGTTCTCGATGCCGCGGAAGAGGACAGCAAGCATGATGAAGGGCAGGGCCATCGGCACGGTGATCGACCAGAACTGGCGCCACGCCGAGGCGCGATCGACTTCGGCTGCCTCATAGATATAATCCGGGATCGAGCGCAGGCCGGCGAGGCAGATCAGCATCACATAGGGCGTCCACATCCAGGTATCGACAATGATGATTGCCCAGGGGGCAAGCGAGACATCGCCGAGCATCCGAATATCCGATGTTGGAATGCCGCTAAGCCAGGAGACAGCATAGGCGAAGAGGCCGATCTGAGGTTCATACAAGAAGCGCCAGAAATTGCCGACGACGGCGGGGGACAGCATCATCGGGATCAAGATGATAGTCGTCCAGAAGGCGTGGCCACGAAACTTGCGATCGATCAGATAGGCAAGCGTGAAACCAATCACGGTCTGCAGCACAATCGTCCAGAAGACGAAATGCGCCGTCGTTTGCATCGCCTGCCAAATATCCGGATCGGTCAGGACGCGCTGGTAATTGCTGAGGCCCACCCCTTGAACAGGTGCATTCGGTCGATTGGCGCGATAGTTGGTGAAGGAAAGATAGATCGCCCAGATGAGCGGAAAAATGTTGATCGCGAGCAATAGGGAGATGGCGGGGGCGATAAACAGCCAGGCGATCGTCCTGTCAGAGAGACTGCTGACGCGCCGGGCGACCGATACCGGCGTTGCCCTTGCTGTCACATCCGCAGCCTTCGCGACGATAGTGGAGTGGGAAATATTCAAGATGTCACCTAGTCTTTGGGTACATGAGACATCTGGCGGCTCGGTTTTTTTGCCGATCCGGGCCGCCATTCTGACAAGGATGTCGCGTGTCCAGCCGGACACTAGATTTTACCGTCGTCCTTAAAAACCTCGGTCCAATCCTTCACCAATCCGTCGAGCGCTTCCTGGGCGGTGCCATTGCCGGCCACCACATAGTTGTGGACGCGTTTCTGCATGTCCTGGAGAAGAGTGGCGTAGCTCGGCTCCGCCCAGAAGTCCTTGACGATGGCCATGGAGTCGAGGAACGCCTGTGCGTAGGGCTGGCTGGAGGCGAAGTCGGGCGCATTGACGACGGCTTTCAGGCAGGAATAACCGCCGAGTTGCCACCACTTGGCCTGTACGTCAGGTTGCGCGAACCACTTGATGTATTGCAGCGCGGCGTCCCTTTTGCTGGAATAGGAGACGACCGAGATACCCTGTCCGCCGAGCTGAGCGAAATGCTCCTTTTCCGCAGGATTGGGAAAGAAGCCGATCCGGTCGCCGCCGACCTTCTCGTCCTTGTAGAGGCCGGGCCAGGTGAAGGCGAAATTCATCTGCATCGCGACCTGACCGGATTTGAACGCATCGGCGGCTTCAACCATATAGACATTGGAACTGCCGGGCGGTGTGCAGCAGTCATAAAGGGACTTGTAAAATTCCAGGCCCTTGACCGCGTCGGCGGAATTGACGAAGCCTTCCATCTCGTAGGGCTTCTTGGGGTTGTCATATTGGAAGCCCCAATCATAGAGGACGTTCGTCACGCCCATGGTGATGCCTTCGGAGCCACGCTCGGTATAGATTGACGCGCCGTAGACGGTTTTTCCGTCGATCTGGCGCTTCTGGAAGAACTCAGCAATCTGCTTGAGTTGATCATAGGTCTTCGGCGCGGCCAGATCCCAGCCGTACTTATCCTTGAACTCCTTCTTCAGTTCAGGCTTCTCGAACCAATCCTTGCGATAGGTCCAGCCGACCACATCACCCATGGCCGGAAGCGCCCAGTAGTTCGGCGTGTTCTTCGGCCACTCGGAATAGCCAACGACCGTAGCCGGCACGAAGTCATCCATCTTGATGCCTTCCTTGTCGAAGAAGTCGTTCAGCTTGACATAGTGTCCATTCTCCGCCGAACCGCCAAGCCATTGGCTGTCGCCGATGATCAGGTCGCAGAGCTTGCCATGCGAATTGAGTTCATTGAGAAAACGGTCGGCGTAGCTGGTCCAGGGCACGAATTCGAATTTCATGCCGATCTTGGTCTTGGCGGTAAAGTCCTTGGACAATTCGACCAGCGCGTTTGCCGGGTCCCACGCAGCCCAGCACAGCGTCAAATCTTCTGCTTTTGCAAAATTGGGCATTGCCGACGACAGCACAAACGCCGAGGCCAGCCCAAGAAGGGCTTTCGATTTCTTTTGCATAAGTTCCTCCCAGAACCAAAGGCCGGCTCCCGCCGGCGTCGCAAGTTCACCCACTTCAGAGAATGCTCACATGAACTCCTCGACCATCATGTTTAGCAATATGTTTAGTAATACGCAGTTTTATAAACAATGCAAGCGCCAACTTGGAGAGCTTAAAGAATTGTGTTGCAGCTTCCGGAGGTGTTGAATGCGGGGGGCTGGGCAATGACTTTCGTCGAGGCCGACGTTATTGAACCGACCCGCAAGAAACCCCGTCCATCATCGGTGACGAGCGAACCTGCAACGCTGGACGAGACACCGAGGGCGACAGCCAATGCTCTCTCGATGTTATTGATTTGAACCGCGCCGGGTTTGCCGGAGGCCGTTTGGTTTAAGTTATGCGGCCATGGCTGGCGCGTCCAGCATGGCATAGTAACGTTCTTCGGCTTCGGCAG